>NZ_CAKKLY010000041.1 GCF_918698095.1 Arthrobacter sp. Bi83 | reverse complement strand
TCCGAGTTAGCGATCAAGCGGACGGGGTGGACCTCAAGGGCGGGGGCGTCTGTGGTGGGGGCTGAAGCGGGCTGCGCGTTGGCGGAACCTGAGGCGCTTCCGAGCCACGGCTCGGCGGCAAGATCGAGGGAATTGCCGGTGCCGGTATCTGCGGGGCGGTCAGCAGTCACGGTGTACCTCCTTGGGGAATGTTGTTCTTCCAAGGTAGGGAAGCCGCGTTTCGCGGACGGTCGCGGTTTGTTAACGTGCTGTGACATTTGCCTATCAGCCTTCTGCCTGCAGCGTTAGGCTAACTGGGCGACGCCATTTTGAGACAACCCGATTTGTCCGCATGGTGGACGATTTGTCCATTGAATGGACTGCGGGAACTAATATTGAACTCTGTTTTATCCCGTAGTTGGACGGCGGTCGGAAGCATCGTCCGTCCAGTCCTAGTGAAAGCGCCACTACATGTCATCCACTGCCACCTCGCAGCCCGGCTCCGCCAAGCAGGTGAACTCGCGCGGCCGCGTGATCGTCGCGAGCCTCATCGGCACCACCGTCGAGTTCTACGACTTTTACGTGTACGCCACCGCCGCGGTGCTCGTCTTCCCGAAGCTGTTCTTTCCGGGCCAGAACGAAACCACCCAGCTGTTGAGCTCCTTCGCAGTCTTCGGCGTCGCGTTCATCGCCCGCCCGCTTGGATCCGTGGTCTTTGGCCACTTCGGGGACAAGTTCGGCCGCAAGGGCACCCTCGTGGCGTCCCTGCTGACCATGGGTATTGCAACGTTCCTGATCGGCTGCCTGCCAACGGCCACGGTCCCGGGCTGGCAGTTCTGGGCTCCGGCGCTGCTGGTGATCATGCGCTTTGCACAGGGCCTGGCCCTCGGCGGCGAATGGAGCGGAGCGGCCCTCCTTGCAACCGAGAACGCCCCGGCCAACAAACGCGCCATCTACGGCACGTTCCCGCAGCTGGGCGCGCCCATCGGCTTCATCATCGCCAACGTGATCTTCCTGGTGGCCAACTACACCCTCACCCCGGCCGCCTTCGAAGCCTGGGGCTGGCGGGTGCCGTTCCTGCTCAGCGCCGTCATGGTGATCATCGGCCTCTACGTGCGGCTCAAGCTCATCGAAACGCCGGCCTTCACAAAGGTCCTCGAATCCAACGAAGTGGCCAAGCTCCCCATCGGCCGGGTCTTCAAGTCCAGCTGGCGTCCGCTCATCCTGGGCACGTTCATCATGCTGGCAACGTATGTGCTGTTCTACCTCATGACCACCTTCACGCTGACCTACGGCACCCGCCCGGCCACTCTGGAAGCGGCCAAAGCGGCAGCGGAAAAGACCGGCAAGCCGATGACCGAGGCCGCAGCCGCTGCCTTTGTCCCGGGCCTGGGCTACACGCGCAACGACTTCCTGTGGATGCTGATCGCGGGCGTGGTGTTCTTCGGAATCTTCACGCTGGTCTCAGGCCCGCTGGCCGAAAAGTACGGGCGCCGCAAGATGCTAATCGCCGTCACCTCGGGCATCTTTGTCTTCGGCCTGCTGTTCGTCCCGCTGTTCAGCGGCGGCTTCGTGGGCACCATGGCTGTGCTGATCCTCGGCTTCACCCTGATGGGCCTCACCTTCGGACCCATGGGCGCCCTGCTGCCAGAGCTGTTCCCGACCAACGTCCGATACACGGGATCGGCCGTGAGCTACAACGTCTCCAGCATCCTCGGTGCGGCCGTGGCGCCGTTCATCGCCGTGTGGCTGTGGGAAACGGCGAAGGGTAGCCCGGTCCTGGTGGGCGTGTACCTAAGCGTCATGGCAGTGCTGACGCTGATTGCACTCTTCCTGAGCAAGGAAACCCGGGACCTGGACTACGAAAACAACGTGGCCTGACGCCTCGGTTCCTGCCGGCCCACTGGTTCGGCAGATGAAAATGCCCGGTGTGAAATTCACACCGGGCATTTTCATGTGCTGTTTCGCGTCACCTCGGGGTGGGGCGGCCTTAGAGCGGATCAGTCCTCGATGGTGGTGATGACGGCGCCCGCGGCCACCGTCAGACCCGCTGTTGCGGCCAGTCCGGTGATTGTGCCGGAACGGTGGGCTGTCAGCGGTTGCTCCATTTTCATGGCTTCAAGCACGACGACGAGATCCCCTTCGGCGACGACGTCACCGTCGGACACGGCCACCTTCACGATAGTTCCCTGCATGGGCGAGGTCAGCGCATTGCCGCCGGCCGCCACTGCGGCGCCGCCTGAGCGGCTCCGCTTCTTGGACTTGGCCGGCTTTCCGCCGCCGGTGGGCGCGCCGCCGAATCCGAGTGACGCGGGCAGTGCCACTTCAAGGCGCTTGCCGCCAACCTCCACCACGACGGTCCGGCGTTCGCCGGCTTCCTCCGCTTCGGAGACGGCTCCAGCGGGCGTCCAGGCGGGGAGGTCGTTGACGAACGCCGTTTCAATCCACCGGGTGTGGACCTTGAAGGGGCCCTCGGCGGGAGCGAAGTCCGGGTTGCTGACGACGGCCAGGTCGAAGGGGATGACGGTGGGGATGCCTTCCACCACCATCTCCTCCAGAGCCCGGCGGGAACGCTGCAGGGCCTGGGCGCGGGTACTGCCGGTGACGATCAGCTTGGACAGCATGGAGTCGAAATTGCCGCTGATGACGTCGCCCTGCTCCACGCCCGAGTCGATGCGGATGCCCGGGCCGGTGGGGTTCTTCAGCGCGGTGATCGTGCCCGGGGCGGGCATGAAGTTGCGGCCCGGGTCCTCGCCGGTGATGCGGAATTCGATGGAGTGCCCGCGGACCTCGGGATCACCGTAGCCCAGTTCCTCGCCGCGGGCGAGGCGGAACTGTTCGCGGACGAGATCGATCCCGGTGACTTCCTCGGAGACGCAGTGCTCCACCTGGAGGCGGGTATTGACCTCAAGGAAGGAGATGGTGCCGTCCTGGCCCACAAGGAATTCGCAGGTGCCGGCGCCGAGGTACCCGGCTTCCTTCAGGATGGCCTTGGAGGACTGGTAGAGGCGCTGGTTCTGTTCTTCGGTGAGGAAGGGGGCAGGCGCCTCCTCGACGAGCTTCTGGTTGCGGCGCTGCAGCGAGCAGTCACGGGTGGAGACGACGACGACGTTGCCGTGCGCGTCGGCGAGGCACTGGGTCTCAACATGGCGGGGGGCGTCCAAGAAGCGCTCGATGAAGCACTCGCCCCGGCCGAACGCCGCGGTGGCCTCACGCACGGCGGATTCGAAGAGCTCGGGGATTTCCTCGCGGGTGCGGGCTACCTTGATGCCGCGTCCGCCGCCGCCAAAGGCCGCCTTGATGGCGACCGGCAGGCCGAACTTGTCCACGAATTCGAGGATTTCCTCAGCGGATTCAACGGGATCGGCGGTGCCGGGAACCTGCGGGGCGCCAACCTTTTCGGCGATGTGGCGGGCCTGGACCTTGTCGCCGAGGGCGGAAATGGCTCCCGGGGACGGTCCGATCCAGGTGATGCCTGCCCCGATGACCATGGCCGCGAACTGCGCATTTTCAGCGAGGAAGCCGTAACCGGGGTGGATGGCATCGGCGCCGGACTGGTGGGCTGCCTCGATCAGCTTTTCCATCACCAGGTAGGATTCTGCGGCGGTATTGCCGCCCAGTGCATAGGCCTCGTCTGCCAGCCGGACATGGAGGGCATCGCGGTCGGGATCGGCATAGACGGCAACGGAGGCTATGCCTTCGTCACGTGCTGCGCGGATGATGCGGACTGCGATCTCACCGCGGTTCGCGATCAGAACCTTGGTCAGTCGCTTGGAGCTCGTCAGGGCGGCGCCTGCGGAGCTTGGGACGGTGGTGCCGGCACCTGCGATGGCGCTGGCGTTAGGGCCGCCGCTCGCCGCGGATTGCTCTGGACTTGCGGACTGCTCCGAATTTGCTGACAAGGCGTCTCCTTCTTTCCTTCAGGGAGCCTAGCGCGATTTTGAGGGTTCCGCCGATATTGCTTGCGGATTCCGCGCGTAATGCCCCGAACCTTTGTAGGGAAGCTACAAAGAGCTGCGAATCAACTCACTCTGCGCGGACCTCCGCGGGATCAACGGCCCCGCCGGTCCAAAGGTCGGTGACGTCCACCGCCGCCTGCCCCAGCAACCCGCGCAGGGTCGAGATGGAGAGTCCGACGACGGTGTGCGGGTCGCCGTCGACCTTGCGGATGAAGGCTCCGCCGTAGCCGTCGATCGTGAAGGAGCCCGCGCACTGGAGCGGCTCGCCGGTGGCGATGTAGCTGTCGATCTCGGCCTCGCTCATGTCCATGAAGTGCACCTCGGCGGAGCAGACGGAACCGAGCGTCGCCCCGGAGCCGGGGCCGCCGTCGTCATTTGAATCGGTGTCCCGGCAGTCCACGAGCCAGTGTCCGGTGTGCAGCACGCCCATGCTGCCGCTCATCCGGAGCATCCGCTCCTTGGCGACCTCCGGGGTGTAGGGCTTGCCGTGGGCCTCGCCGTCGAACTCGAAGACCGAATCGCAGCCGATCACCAGGGCGCCCTCGGCCTCCGGAAGCGAGGCTACGGCCTCGGCCTTTGCCCGGGCCAGCAGCAGGGCGGTATCGTGCGGGTCGGTCACGCCGTAGCGGGCCTGAACGGCGTCCTCGTCCACATCGGAGACGAGGACCTTGTGAGCGATGCCTGCGTTGCTGAGCAACTTGGTGCGGGCGGGGGACTGGGAGGCAAGAATGAGGCGGGTCACCGCTCCAGCCTAATCCCGGAAGCCGTTTCGGATCCGCTGCAACAGCCCACCCTTAAATGTCACAGCCCACAGGAACACTTGCATCATCGACGGAATCAGGGATCGGAAGGGGCCTCAACAATGGCCGGACGCGATGATTACGACAGCCGTGGCTTGATCACCATGGGGAACCGCATGCTTCGGGAAATGACTTTGCCCGAGGATACTGCCGGGCTGATCGAACACTACCGGCGGCTGGACGAGCTGAGCTCTGCACTGAGGACCGTTAGGACGCGTCTTGAAGTCGCGGTCGTCCTCAGCCGTGTGCCGGCAGCTACGTCCGGGATGGGGGCCTCCCCGATGGCCGCCGAAGCGGATGATCGGCTTCGGCGGGCCCTCAGTAACGTGATGGCCCTTATTGTCAGAGCCCACAGCGACACTTGAGCTATGAACGGTAATTGGGGGTCCGACGCGGTTCCGGCCGCAGTGGGGTACGGTTGCGCCTGCAGCTGCTGTCAGGCGCCGGCAACGGACGATGCAGCCTTAGCCCTGTGCGCAGGCATGGCCGAGCAGGACGGTGCCCGCCTGATTGATGAGATCCGGACACTGGAAGACAGAAAGTCTGCCTTGGCTGCCCGTCAGGCCCGCCTGTCCGTCGCCTTCGACCAGCTGCAGCGCCGGCAGAAGTCTGACGTCGGGATCCCCGCTGACCAGCTCGGGGCAGGCATTGGAGCACAGATTGCCCTCGCGCGTCGCGAATCCCCGGCCAAGGGAAACCGGTTGTTGGGCCTGGCCAAGGCCTTGGTGATTGAGATGCCGCACACGCTCGCTGCCTTGGAGGCGGGGCAGCTGAACGAGTGGCGGGCCACGTTGCTGGTGCGCGAAACGGCGTGTCTGTCCTCCGCGGACCGCTGTGGCGTCGACGAGGAACTCGCGCCCGACGCAGGAACGCTGGCCGGTGTAGGAGACCGGGCACTGGTGGCCGCCGCCCGTACCGCCGCCTATCGCCGCGACCCGCGCTCCGTCACGCAGCGCGCCGCCCACGCCGCCACCGAACGGCACGTCAGCCTCCGTCCCGCTCCGGACACCATGTGCTACTTGACCGCCCTGTTGCCCGTCTCGGCCGGTGTGGCCGTGCACGCAGCGCTCAGCCGCCACGCGGACTCCCTCCGCTCCGGCGGGGATGAACGTTCCCGGGGGCAGATCATGGCCGACGCCCTGGTTGAAAGGATCACGGTTACACCAGGCGGGATCACGGGGATCGAGATCCAGCTCATCATGACCGACCGCACGCTGTTCCAGGGCGACTCCGAACCGGCCCGGCTGCCCGGTTACGGTGTGGTCCCGGCGGGCTGGGCAAGGGATGCCGTCAAGGAAGCCGCTGCAATGGAAGGCGTGTTCTCCGCTTCCAACGACGTTGAGGCATGGCTGCGACGGCTCTACGCGGCTCCGGGTGCCCGAGAGCTGGTTGCGATGGATTCCCGGGCCAGACTGTTCCCCGCCGGGCTGCGCCGCTTCATCGAGGCCCGCGACCACACCTGCCGCGCCCCGTACTGTGATGCTCCGGTCCGCCACTATGACCACATCGTTCCGTGGCATCGCGGCGGACCCACCACCCACGGAAACGGTGCCGGGCTCTGCGAAGCCTGCAACCACACTAAAGAAGCGCCTGGTTGGACAGTGAAGCCCCTTGGTTCCCGCGACGCCGGCCGGTTCAGGCACACTCTCGAAATCCGGACCCCGACGGACCACAGTTACCGCTCCACTGCGCCACCTTTGCCCGGAACTCAGCTTGACGCTTCGAACGCGGAAGCCTGCCGGCGCAGACGTGAACTCCGGCGCTCCGCGAAGGTTCGTAGGCGGGCAAGGGGTGTGCTCGCGGCGGAAGCTCCTCGCGCGGCCTGAGCTGGCAGCGAGTGGTCCGCCGTGTCATGCAGCCGTGCACCTTCACTGTTGCGGCGCGTGCCCGTCCGCGTGCTCGGGTGGCCAGACCGATGTCGCGCGTTTTCTTCCGCTCAGGACAACGCCGAGGAGTTCGTTGGCGAGTCGTTTCGCATCACCGAAGTGTTCGAGCGTGCAGTCGGGCGACGCGGCGACGGCCTAGGGATGCGAGGCAGCGTAGGCGTCCCACTTGCGATCAGCTGCTTGAACATCAGGTGGGGCGACAGGATGAGAATGCACCTCCACGTCGCAGGAGCGGTGCGAAAGCTGCCAGCAGCGCCAGACGAGATCAGCCGGCCGGAGCTTCGGCGGGTTCGGGCACAGAGGCAGCGGCCGCCGTCGTGCTTGGTTTGCGGAGGCGCGCGCCTTCCACATCCACGTCGGGCAGGATGCGGTCCAGCCAGCGAGGCAGCCACCAAGCCTTATCGCCGAGCAGGTACATTGCGGCCGGGACGATCGTCATGCGCACCACGAACGCGTCCACCAGCACGCCGAAGGCCATCGCGAAGCCAAGCGGCCGGACCATGGTCAGGTGCGAGAAGATGAAGCCGGCAAAGACGCTGACCATGATGATCGCAGCGGCGGTGACCACGGCTGCGGCGTGGCTGAACCCGCTGCGAACGGCGTGCCTGGCCGGTTGCCCATGCGTGTACGATTCGCGCATTCCGGAAGTGATGAACACCTGGTAGTCCATGGCCAGCCCGAACAGCACGCCTATCAGGATGATGGGCAGGAAGCTCAGCACCGCACCCGGGTTTGCGACGTCGAACACGGTCCCCAGCCAGCCCCACTGGTAGACGGCAACCACCGCGCCGAACGCGGCGGCGAGTGAGAGCAGAAAACCGCCGGTGGCGAGCAGCGGCACCACGACGGAGCGGAACGCCAGCAGCAGCAGGATCAGGGAAAGCCCGACGACGATGGCCAGATAGGGCGGCAGGGCGTCACCGAGCTTCGTGGAGACGTCCACGTTGCCGGCGGTCTGGCCGGTGAGCCCGATACTGACTCCCGTGGCGTCCCTGATTTCCGCGTTCCGGCCGCGGAGCTCGGAAACCACCCTGACGGTGCTGGCGCTTGCCGGGCCTTCTTTGGGGATCACCTGGAACACCGCGGTGCGGCGGTCCTCGCTCAGCGCCACGGGGACCGCGGCGGTGACGCCGTCCACGCCTCGGAGGATGTCGGCGACGTCGAACTGCTTGGTCTGCGCTTCGGACTCGCTAAGTCCGGCGGGGAAATCGCCCACCACCACGATGGGGCCGGTGACGCCTTCGCCGAAGCTTCGGCCGGTGACGTCATAGGCTTTGAAGGCCTGGGAATCCACCGGTTCGGAACCGCCGTCGGGGAGCGCCAGCCGGAGCTGGCTGGCCGGCAGCGCCACCAGACCGAGCAGGACCACGCCGGCGAGCAGCGCCAGAACTGGGTGCCGCGTGACCAGCCCACCCCAGCCGTGGCTGCTCCGGTGCTCTTCCTTGGCCCGGTCCTCTGCGTCGTGGCCGGGCGCGGCGTTGTGCGCCTCGGCTTTCGCCCAGGCCCTCTTGGAGATGAGCTTCCTGCCCACTAGCGAGAGGACTGCCGGAGTCAGGGTCAGGGCCACGACGACGGCGACGGCCACGGTCGCGGCGGCCGACACACCCATGACAGCGAGGAACGGCAGTCCGGGGACCACCAGTGCGGCCAGGGCAATGATCACGGTCAGCCCGGCGAAAAGTACGGCGTTGCCGGAGGTGCCCGTCGCCAGCGCAACCGATTCTTCGCCCTCCATGCCGGCCAGCGGCTGGCTCCGGTGGCGGTTGACTATGAACAGTGAGTAATCGATGCCGACAGCGAGGCCCAACATCAGCGCGAGCATGGGCGAGATGGAGCTCATGCTAATTACCCCCGTCAGGGCAAAGGTTCCGCCCACCCCGGCCGCCACGCCCACGAGGGCCATGAGCAGCGGGAGCCCGGCCGCAATCAGAGTGCCCAACATGACGATGAGGACCAGGGCGGCGATGGCAATGCCTACGATCTCGGAGATGCCGAACAGTTCCGAGACATCCTCGGTGATTTCCTTGCTGGCCAAGGCGGTGACCCCAGCGGAGTCCACCCCACTGGCGATGTCCTGGACCTGCTCCCTGACCGAGGGCGCCAGGGCATTGATCGAGGTCTTGAACTGGACCTGGGCGATGGCGGCCTTGCCGTCAGCGGAGACAAAACGCATCCCCTGGGAAGCGGCGAGCTGGCGCTTGGCGAGTGCCAGATTTGCCGCGCCGGTCTCCAGTTCCTTGATGCCGGCGTCGAGCTTTTCCCGACCCGCAGCGAGGGCTGCTTTCTGCTGCGCCAGCTGCCCTTCAACCGCTGCCGCCGGAAGCCCGGCGGCAGACATTTGCTGCGCGGCGGCGTCGAGCTGGGCCTTGCCCGCCACGAGCTGAGCGCGTGCCCTATCCAGCTCGGTCTGTCCCGCCGCCGCCTTCTGCTCACCGGCGGTGATGGCCTCGGCGGCCTTGTCCACCTGCGCCTGGGTGGCGAACGGATCCACGGTCCCCTGGACATCGGGGAGAGTCTCCAGCTTGGCGAGGGCGGCGGAGACGGCGTCCTTTCCGGCCTGGCTGAACCGGGCGTCATTGGCTTCGAAGACAATTCCCGCGGAACCTCCCGAAGACTGGGGAAGATCCTGCTTCAGCTTGTCCAGCATGCGCTGGGTTTCAGTACCCGGGATCTGGAAATTGTTGGACATGGTTCCGTGGAACGCGGCTGCTGAGCCGCCGACAGCCACGAGGACCGCCAGCCAGAGCGAGATGACGATCCACCGGTGCCCGTAGGAAAACTTGCCGAGTCGGTAAAGCAGAAGTGCCATGTCAGGACCGTTCTGAGGAGTGCGGGGCAGGGGAGTCGCTTTGTAGGGGCTGGGATGCCGGAGAATCCGGGTGCTGCGGAGCCGAGGCGGCGAAGCCGGAACCCAGCAGTGCCATCGAATCGATCAGCAGTTGCCGGAGGATGGCCAGTGATTCCGCCGAGAGGTCTGTTCCGCAGCGGCTGAACCACACCTCCATCGCGGCCTTCCCGCAGGAGATGACGGAACCGGCGAGGGATCGCAGGTAGAGCTCGTCCATGTCCCCGTCCATGTCCACGGCCGGGTTCCGGGCGGCGCGCTCTCGGGCGGCAGCGATGATCTGCTCGGTGCAGTGGTCCCACGCCTCAAGCTCGGACCGGGCCAGCAGGGGACTGGCCTGAGTCAGGCTGAAGAGCTCGGCCATCGGTGCGACCGTCATGGGGTCGGCGAGCTCAACGAGGGCTGCGCGGGCTGACTCAAGGATGGGCTCGTCCGCCGGTCGGAGCCGGAACTGCTCCAGCGCAGTGTCGAGGAAGCCGTGCGTCACCGAAGCGATGGCCGCCTCGGTGCTGCTGAAGTAGTTGAAGAAAGTGCGGCGGGAGATGCCTGCCGACTCGGCAATGTCCTCCACGGTGAAATTGCCGGGGCCTGCGCTGCGCAGAAGCCCGAGGGTTGAATCCGAGATGGCCTGGCGGGTCGCGGCTTTGTTGAGTTCGCGCCGCGAAGGTGGTGCCGGCGGCTGGGCGGCCGGCGGAGAAATGGAAGTGAACACGCAGTTACACTACGTGCATCTTTGCACTCTGCGCAAGAAAAGCCCTCAACGTCAGCCTCAGCCGTCATAGGTTCCGCACGGGATTCATATGTACTTCACAGGCCCTTCATAGCCGCCACTTATGTGGGTGGTGCAAGCTGGTCTCATGGCCGGTACGGCCGGCGAGGATGGAGCCGTCGTCTCCGTAAGGCAGATCCAGGAGAGAGATCATGAAGCGTACGAAGAAAATGGCACTCAGCCTTGGCATGGCGGCCGTGGCGCTTGGTGCCGGGTTTGGCGTGACGGGAATGGCTGCCGCCTCGACGGCCACTCCGACTCCAACGCCCAGCTCCAGTAGCCCTTCCGGCAATGCTCCCGACGCGCAGCGGTTCGACGGCGGGGGCAGGCATGGGCACGGACACGGGGAACACGGCGACAGGGCCGCGGCGCTCGCGTCCAAACTGGGCGTCGATCAGGCCAAGGTCGCCGACGCGCTAAGGACATTCCGTGATGCAAACCGGCCTTCTGCGCCCCGCGCCGACGGGCAAAAGCCGGACCAGGCTGCGATGGAGTCGGCATTGGCCGCATCGCTGGCAAAGTCCCTCGGAATAGACGAGGCCAAGGTCAAGACCGCACTGGAAGAACTGCGCACTGAGGCGCAGAAGAGCCGGGCGGCAGCTTTGAAGTCGCGCCTCGACCACGCGGTTACTGACGGCACGCTGACGCAGGCTGAGGCGGACGCGGTGACTAAGGCGGTCGAAAACGGCGTGATCGGCGGCGGCCACTAGCCTTCCGAATGCTGCGCCGCTTCCGAATGCTGCGTGCCCTGTCCGGCGCGGGCTATGAGGCGCGGTTGACCGCGGCCAGGATAGCCGCGCCCAGTTCGGCCGGCTTGGTGAACTGCGGCCAGTGCCCCGTTGGCAGGTCCACCAGCTCGACGTCGCGTATGCGTGCCAATTCCTCCACGTACGGGTGGCCCGCGTCCATCCACTCGGTGAGCAGGGTCGTCGGGAACTCGCAGGCGATCACGGTGGCCGGGACTTCGTAACGCCGCTCGTCATGAAGATGCTGCCGGTCATAAGCCACGCCTTTGGGCTCCGGGATGGCGCGTGCCCGGAACATGGTCCGCAGCCCGTCGTCCAGATCGACGAGGTCCTCGTCGTCGAAGCCGTCCCACGGCGGAAGCGGCACGTCGTCCCCTTCGGCCGGTAGTTGGTCGTTGATGACGCCGCCCTCTCCCAGCGGACCGCTGTCCACGTAGATGGCATGAACCACGCGGTCCGGACGCCTGTCGATGGCGCCATGGATGATCGCGCCACCGCCCGAGTGGCCCACAAGCACCACCGGGCCGTCGAGCGCGTCTACCGCCGCCACGACGGCGTCGATGTGGTCGCGCAAGCCTATGCCGGCACGCGGTGCGTCTGCTGCCTCCAGGCCGGGCAGCGTCATGGGGTGGACGCGGTGCCCCGCCGCGACGAGCGGGGGCGTCACCTCCGACCACGAAGAAGCGTCCAGCCAGAATCCGGGAACCAGGATGACGTCCATGGACGGTACCCTACCCCAACGCCCGCGCACGGCAGGTGCCCCGGCGGCGATTCGGCTTAAGCTATGCCTGGGGTCGGCCAGCTCCCGGCCCTGCGCAGCCGCGGCGGAACCATCGGCGGCTGCCCGGTCATCCGCGGGGGAGTCATCCGAGAAGGGATCACTGGAGGGGGCGGTGCAGAGCGCCTCGTCCAGGATGCCCCGGCGCTTGGCCACAGGGGCGGGTACGAGGGCCTGCCCGGCCACGTTGACAGCCGTGCGGGAGGCCGGCAGCGCCTACGGAGTTAGCTGACGCCGGCGATAGCGGATGTGGGTGGTCAGCGGTGAGTGAAGCACCTCGGCGGGTTCGAAGCCGAAGGATTCAACCCCGTCGAAGATGCGCTCGCCCGAACCGAGCAGGACCGGTGCGATGTCGAGGGTGAGCTCGTCGATCACGCCGGCGATGAGTGCCTGTCGGACGGTCGAGGCCCCACCGGCGATGTCCACGCCGTTGTCCCCGGCGGCCTGGCACGCTGCGGAGTAGGCCGCGTCGAAGCCCTCGGTGACGAAGTGGAAGGTCGTCCCGCCGTCCATCTGGATGGGGTCATGGCCGTGATGGGTCAACACGAACACCGGCGCGTGGTACGGCGGTTCGGCTCCCCACCACCCGGTCCATTCCTCATCCCAGTCCCCGCGGATCGGGCCGAACATGTTCCGACCCATTACATACGCGCCCCGCGGGCGCATGAGCCACTCGTTCGCGACCTTGTCGGCATGGTTCGCTCGCGGGTCGCCGATGTGCCAGCCGTGCAGCTCCAGCCCCCGCTTGCCCAGAGGGTCCTCGCGGCTCTGGTCCGGCCCGGCGACGAAGCCGTCCAGCGAGATTGACATGTGGCAGGTGGTGTCTGGCACCGCGAACCTCCTGAGTCAATGCGACTTGCATGCGGTCGCGTGTGGATTGTGGCGATGCTAGCACGGGATGGCATCCTCGCCGACCGCCTCCGGCGGCGGGTCGCCGACAGGGTTTCCTCCTAAGCCAATCCGGCCTTCAATTCAATCGCGGCCCCCCAATTCGCCCACGAGTGGGCCGAATCTGGTCAAGACCAGCCACGATGCGACCCGCAGAAGCAGTACTGACCGTTCTTGTATTTGCCATTTCGTTCGGATTGTCACTCGTGGCGATCTGGTTGCTGCCGGCTGGGTAAGTCGTCGGAAATATTTTCCGGGCCATTGCCCCGGTTGTCTCTGCGCTTCTGATCTTGGCGTTCTGGATGCCCCACAACTCCTGCGATTCGATTTAGGACAGTAGGACTACCATGTCGGAATGAAGACGCCGGCGCGATCAGCTCTCCCTTCCTGGCTTTCTGAAATGCGCGGTGGAAATGCAAAAACGGAACTCACTGTGTCTGAGTTCTTTCCCATGGACCTTCCAGCATTTTGCCGGGTCTTCAACCCTGCTCGCGCTACCGGAGTCTCCAGGAGCTGGACAGAAGTGGCTGGAAAGGCCGCCACTATTACCGGTCGCACGCAATGGCGGGATGTCGCCATCCAGCCCGGTGCCTCTGGACTGCCCCGCTTGGACCCGATAATGGGCGGCATCGACATGGAGGTAGCGGCTGCGTTGGCGTCCGTTTTGGGTGAACACACCCAGACTCCAGACCCTGTCTATTTTCTTGCGTGGGAGGGTTACGCCGGCCTAAATGATGCCTACCGTGGTTCGGAGACTGTCCTTGGCTCTTATGGCAGGCAGATGCATGTGCTGCACGGTTCGCTTGCAGATGTGGGCCCATCTGCGGCGGCTAGAGAGGCGGATATGCCTCTCTGGTGGATCCCCGAGGACGGTTCCTGGGCAGTCGGCAATGACATCTATGCGCGCAGCGTGTACGTAGGGGGATCTGCAGAGTGCATCGAAGACGTACTCCGGACACCCGTGCTGGAGTGCGTCCGAGTGGCAGCAAGCGAGCAAGTGGTCGCAGAGGATTATTAAATAGCGACGTTCACTGCCCCGACATCGGCCCGCTGGGCCAGCTGATCATCGGCTCCGCTATTCGGTTCGAGGAACCTACGAGGACAATTTTGCCCCCTAGCCATTCGAAGGCGAATCGCTAGGGAGCAAGGATCATGACTTCGCCGGTTTACGCAGCAGCAGTGCCACGAGCAGGACGGTGATCAGGCACAGTCCAGCGTTCGCTCCAATGGCTTAGGTGACCGAGAGGCCTAAGTGCTCTCTGCCCGTCACGCTGTGATCGCCGTACATTCGGCACCAATCCAACGCTTTGTGAAGCAGTTCCCACAGCGCATATGGCAGACATCTCCCCGGGCCCGGGATTTCGACAGGCTCAATCAGCGGTGGGCGGTTGGGCCCGGGATTTCGACAGGCTCAATCAGCGTGAGACCTACCCGAGCATCGCGCGCTTGAGTGTGTCGAGCCCGACGGACCCGATGTTCAGTGCCTTGGTGTGGAACGCCTTGAGATCAAAGCCGGGCCGGGATTCCAGTTCCGAACGGATCTGCTCCCACAGCCGTTGGCCCACTTTGTAGGACGGTGCCTGGCCCGGCCAGCCGAGGTAGCGGGCGAATTCGAACTGCAGCTGCCCCTCGCTGATCTCCAGGTTGGCTTTGAGGAAGTCGAAGCCCTTTTCCGGCGTCCACGTACCTGATCCCCAGCGCGCCGGTACCTCTAGCTCCAGGTGGACGCCGATGTCGAAGACCACGCGGGCAGCCCGCATCCGCTGCATGTCCAGCATGCCCATGTGGTCGCCGGGATCCTTGAGGTAGCCAAGCTCCTCCATCAGCTTTTCCGCGTACAGTGCCCAGCCTTCGCCGTGTCCGGAGGTCCAGCAGACGTTGCGGCGCCAGCTGTTCAGGAGTTCGCGCCGGTAGACGGCAGTGGCGATCTGGAGGTGATGCCCGGGCACGCCCTCGTGGAACACGGTGGTGGTTTCCGCCCAGGTGGTGAACGTGTCCTCGCCGGCCGGCACGGACCACCACATGCGTCCGGGACGGCTAAAGTCGTCCGACGGGCCGGTGTAGTAGATGCCGCCCTCGTCTGTCGGAGCGATGAGGCACTCCAGAGTCTTCATGACATCCGGGATTTCAAAGTGAACGTCGGCCAGGTCGGCCACGGCACGGTCCGAAAGCTCCTGCATCCACGCCTTCAGGGCATCGGTGCCCTTCAGCTGGCGGGACGGATCGCCGTTCAGGATTTCCTTGGCTTCCGCGATCGAAGCCCCGGGCCGGATCTCACTGGCAACGGCTTCCTGCGCGGCGATGATCCGCTCGAGTTCCCCGATGCCCCACGCATACGTTTCCTCCAGGTCCACCGCCGCCCCGAGGAAACCGCGGGAGGCCAGGGCGTACCGTTCCCTTCCGACGGCGTCCTTTTCGGGGGCGGCGGGCAGAAGTTCATCCTTGAGGAACGCTGCGAGTCCGGCATAGGCGGTGCGGGCGGCGGCAGTGCCGGCGTCGAGTTTTTCCTGGAGCCCGGCCGGCAGGGGGCCGTCGGCGGTCTTGGCGCCGGCCGCGAGCTTCGCGAAAAAACCGTCCCCTGCTGCGTACTTGGTGGCCTGTTCGATGACGATCGACACCTGGCGCGAAGCGGATACCCGACCGGCTTGCCTGGCTGAGCGGAGGGACTCGATGTAGCCGCGGATGGCGCCGGGTACGTTGCCGGCCCTGCCGGCTATGTGTTCCCAGTGCTCCTCAGTCTCCGTGGGCATGAGGTCGAAGATGGAGCGGATGTTCTGGGCCGGAGATTCAATGTTGTTCAGTTCGGCGGTATCCCAGCCCGATTCGTGGAACTCCAGCTGCAGCCCGAGGCGTTCACGCAGGGCATCCAGCGTGACGGCGTCCACGTCGTCCACGGGAGCCAGCCCAGCGAGGGCATCGAGGGTCTCGCGGGCTGCGGCAGCGAATTCTTCGATCCCGGCAGGCGAAAAGTCCTGAAACTCCGTGTCGTGGCCAGGCACGCCCAGGGTGGTGGCAAGGCTCGGATCGAGCCGGATGAGCGTGTCCGTGTAGGCGTCTGCGACGGCATCGATGGCGGTTTTGGGGCGCACGGGCGCTGAGGTTTCACTAGTCACCCCAAGAGACTAACCGCGGAAGCCCAGTTATGAAAGACTTACTGAACTTTGCGGGGGCTAGCCCCGGCTTCGCTTCCAGGCGCCCGGACCGGGTGTCGGCGCCAGCCGCAGCTGCTCCCGGCGCACCCAGTGGCGAACGCTTGGCTTCGTGGAATCGGCCGTCTCGGCTGAGCCGATGGAAAGGACGACGGCGGTCAGCGCCGCCAGCTCCTCGGGCGTCGGTTCTCCCTTGACGACCGAGAAGAGCGGGGTTTCGGGCGCCGCGGTTTCGACGGGCTCAACCGGCCGCTTTGCGGCCGGAATTTCCGATGGATCGGTTGCCGGGGTCACAGCGGGATGTTTCCGTGCTTCTTGGTGGGGAGGCTGGCGCGCTTGTCGCGGAGCGCCCGGAGTCCCTTGATAATCTGCAGCCGGGTGTCCGACGGGGCGATGACCGCGTCAAGATAACCGAGTTCCGCAGCTTGGTACGGGTTGAGCAGCTCCTCCTCGTACTGCCGGATGACGTCGGCGCGCCTGGCCTCAACGTCCCCGCCCGCCTCGGCGACGGCGGCGAGCTCGCGCCGGTAGAGGATGTTGACGGCACCCTGAGCGCCCATGACGCCGATCTGGGCAGTGGGCCAGGCGAGGTTGAGGTCGGCGCCGAGCTTCTTGGAGCCCATCACGATGTAGGCGCCGCCGTAGGCCTTCCGCGTGATCACGGTGAGCTTGGGCACCGTGGCCTCGGCGTAGGCGTACAGGAGTTTGGCGCCGCGGCGGATGATGCCCTGGAACTCCTGGTCCTTGCCCGGCAGGAAGCCCGGCACGTCCACGAGGGTGATGATGGGAATGTTGAAGGCGTCGCAGTGCCGCACAAAGCGTGCTGCCTTCTCGGAGGCCGAGATGTCCAGGGTGCCTGCGAACTGCATGGGCTGGTTGGCCACGATGCCGACAGTGTGGCCTTCGACCCGGCCGTAGCCGATGATCACGTTCGGGGCGTACAGGGACTGCATCTCCAGGAAGTGGGCGTCATCGACGATCTGCTCGATGACTTTGCGCATGTCGTACGGCTGGTTCGCCGAGTCCGGGATCAGCGTGTCCAGGGCGAGGTCGTCGTCGTCGAGCTCCAGGTCCTGCTGGTGCTCCAGGACGGGAGCCTCGGAAAGGTTGTTGGAGGGCAGGAAGTCCAGCAGTTCCCGGACGAACAGGATCGCATCGGCTTCATCCGACGCCAGGTAGGTGGAGGTGCCCGTGGTCGCATTGTGCTGCCGGGCGCCGCCCAGCGTCTCCATGTCCACATCCTCGCCGGTGACGGTCTTGATGACGTCGGGGCCGGTGATGAACATGTGGGAGGTCTTGTCCACCATCACCACATAGTCGGTGAGGGCGGGGGAGTACGCGGCGCCGCCGGCGCAGGGGCCCATGATGAGGGAGATCTGCGGGACGACGCCGGAGGCGTGCACGTTGTTGCGGAAGATGTCCGCGAACATCGCCAGCGAGGCCACACCCTCCTGGATGCGGGCGCCGCCGCCGTCGTTGATGCCCACCACCGGGCAGCCGTTGCGCAGCGCGAACTCCTGGACCTTGACAATCTTTTCGCCGTTAACCTGGCTCAGCGAACCGCCGTAGACGCTGAAGTCCTGGCTGTAGAGCGCCACAAGGCGTCCGTCCACGGTGCCGTAGCCGGACACGACGCCGTCGCCCAGCGGCTTCTTCTTTTCCATGCCGAACGCTGTGGAGCGGTGCACGGCCAGGGCATCGAACTCGACGAAGGAGCCGGCGTCCACGAGCAGGTCGATGCGCTCGCGGGCGGTGTTCTTGCCGCGGGCATGCTGCTTCTCGATCGCTTCCGGGCCGGAGGGCTGCTCTGCGCTGGCCTGGCGGTCGCGGAAATCGGCAATCTTTCCCGCCGTCGTGGTCAGATCGTGGCTCATGAAGTGTCTCCGGCTCTGTAGCTGATCGGTGCTGTAGCAGCGTAACGCGGGCACCTGTTGCGATGGTGAGAAACTCCGTTAAGTAGCTTCCGTACAAATCAAAGGCCCTGATGGCTAGTCTAGTGACGCTTATTGCGCAGGCCGCTGTAGGGATCCTACAATTTTCGTCCGGGCGGCGGCGGGGACATGCATGTTACTCGCCGGTAACATAATGCGGCTAGAGTGTCCCTATGACTTCAAGCGATGATGCTTTTCCTCCCACTGCAACGCCCTACCAAGCCGCCGGTTCGCTTCAGGGCCGCACCATTCTGATGTCCGGCGGGAGCCGCGGCATAGGCCTGGCGATCGCGCTGCGCGCGGCGCGCGACGGTGCCAACGTGGTGCTGCTGGCCAAGACCGGCGAGCCCCACGCGAAACTCCAGGGCACTGTCTTCAGCGCCGCCGGGGAGGTGGAAGCCGCCGGCGGAAAGGCTCTTCCCCTGGTCGGGGACGTCCGCAATGACGACGACGTCGCGCGCGCAGTCGCCGCCGCCGTCGAACACTTTGGCGGGATCGACATAGTGATCAACAACGCGTCAGCCATTGATCTGTCCCGGACGGACGCAGTGGACATGAAGCGGTACGACCTCATGCAGGACATCAACGTCCGGGGCACCTTCCTGCTGTCCAAGCTGGCCCTGCCTGCGCTGCGAAAATCCGACGGCGGCCACATCCTCACGCTCTCGCCGCCCCTGAACCTTGACCCCAAGTGGGCAGGCATGCATCTCGCCTACACCATGGCCAAGTACGGCATGAGCCTGACCACCCTGGGCCTGGCGGAGGAGCTCAAAGCGGACGGCGTCCGCGTCAACTCACTGTGGCCCTGCACCCTGATTGATACCGCCGCCATCCGGAACATGCCGGGAGGGGAGGCGATCGTCCAAGCCGCCCGCGGCCCCCAAATCATGGCGGACGCGGCCCACGCCGTGCTGACCGGCAGCAACGTCAAGGAGGGCGCCGCGGCAACGGGGAACTTCTACACGGATGAACAGGTGCTTGCCGCCACGGGCGTGACTGATTTCCGGCCCTACAGCCTGGGCGCCGCCGAGGATCGGCTGGTTCCTGACATCTTCCTCTGATTTCCCTGGCCGCTGCCCCGGATCGGCCGCTCCGGCCCGGCAACTCGATAGGATGCAACTATGGATGCCGCACGCCCTGACGAAAGCCCTGAAGCGCAGGAAAACCTGACCGGAGCGAAGGGGCTGCCGGAGCGCCCGGCCCTGGACCGGGATGCCCTGTCCAGCGTGGAATTCCTGTCCGCACACGGCATCTCCCAGCTGCAGGTGGTGGACACCACCGGCTCCACCAACGCCGACCTCCTGCGCGCCGTCACCGTCGAGCCTAAGGCGTGGCAGGACCTTGCCGTCCTCACCGCCGAGCACCAGACGGCCGCCCGCGGGAGGCTGGACCGCATCTGGGAGGCGCCCGCGCGCAGCTCAGTCCTGGTCTCGATCGTCCTTCGACCCGTCAACGCGGACGGCCGGCCGCTGCCCACACAGACCTACTCCTGGCTCTCGCTCCTGGCCGCCCTCGCGCTCCGGGACGCACTGCTGGAGACTGCCGGGCTGCGGGCTGAACTCAAATGGCCCAACGACGTCCTGGTCCGGGGCAAGAAGATCGCCGGCATCCTGGCCCAGCTCGGTCCGATGGGGGACGGCTCCGTGCCCCCCGTGATCCTGGGCACCGGGCTGAACGTCACCCTGACCGAGCCGGAACTGCCGGTCCCCACCGCCACCTCGGTTCAGCTTGAACGTGCCGGGACAGTGGACCGCACCGCACTCCTGAAAAGCTACCTGTCCCGCTTCTGCACGCTCTACCGCAGTTTCTGCAACGCCGACGGCGACCCCACAGCCGGTCTCGCCGGCGGTCCCTCACTCCACAAGCGGGTTGAAGCCGTCATGGTGACGCTGGGCCAGCAGGTGCGCGCGCACCTCCCCGGCGACCACGAAATCACCGGGCATGCGTCCCGGCTCGACGACTCCGGCTCCCTCCTGGTGGTGGACGCCTCGGCCCACGAGCATGTGGTGACGGCCGGCGACGTGGTCCACCTGCGTCCCTGGTCCCCGCCGGGGGCGTCCACGGAAAGCGGCAATGCGTAAAGACCTTCTGCCGGGGGAGCAGGTCATAGTCGTGACCCGCCCGCAGCCCAGGATGCTGTTCATGCCGGCGGTGGTGTTCATTCTCGTCCCGGCGCTCGCCGCCTTCGCCAGCGCCTGGATCATCCGGGGCGGGCTGCGGAGCTTGCTTCCGGTGGTTTCCGCCGACTGGACCTTCTGGCTGGTGACCGGATGTGTGCTCGCCGCGCTGTGGGCCATGTGCGGCTATTGCCTGCCGCGGCTGCTGCGGTGGCAGGGCACGCGCTACTTCCTGACGAACCGGAGGATACTGGCGCGCTACGGCATGCTCCGCCGGCGCGACCAGCAGGTGTTCCTGGCGTCGGTGCGTAATGTCACGGTCACCCAGACCGTGCTCCAGCGGATGTTGCGCTCGGGGACTATATCCTTGGATGCCGGGCACCAATTCAGCGCCGTGCTCCGGGATGTGCCGGAAGTGGCCACGTTTCACAGGTTCGTACTGGACGCGCTGGACGAGCTTCCGAAGGAAGAGTTTTTTGAATGGGGTCACGCGGCGGACGAGTCCGACGCCGGGTTTCCGCGGGATGTGAGAGAAGGTGGAAGAGATGAGCGATGAGGATCAGCGCATGAGCCAGGGACAGGGTGCCGGCGAGGTGACCGATGCCGCCGTCGGGTCTCCTCCCACCGGAACCATGTCCGCCGAGCGGATAGCCATGAAGGCCCTGGAGACCAGGCTGCTAGGCGGTGAGCGCAAGCTGCGCCGCCGCGAAGTGGCCGGTGGTGCCGGACTCTCGCTGCTGTCGGCGCGGAAGCTGTGGCGCGCCCTCGGGTTCCCCAACCTCGGTGACGATGACGTTGCCTTCACCGAACGCGACCAGGCCGCCCTGAATACCGTGGTGGACCTTGTCCGCACCGGCAAGCTCACCGAAGAGGCAGCCATTTCCGTCACACGCGCCATCGGCCAGATGACCGACCGGATGGTGGTCTGGCAGATCGAGGCACTCGTGGAGGACATGGTCCATGAGCAGGGCGTCACGGACGCCATGGCCCGCAAGCGCCTCGTGAACGAGCTTCCCGCGCTTGTGGACCCGCTTGAGGAGATGCTCGTCTACTCGTGGCGGCGCCAGCTTAACGCGGCGGTCCAGCGACTGGCCGTCCGGGCCGAGGCCGGGCTTCAAGCCAGTGAGGAAGGCCGCGAAGGGGACGAGGACGACGCTCCGCTGCCCCTGGCGCGGGCCGTGGGCTTCGCCGACCTGGTGTCCTACACAAGCCTTTCCCGCCGGATGAACGAAAAAACCCTGGCCAAGCTGGTGCAGCGGTTTGAAAACAAATGCGCCGAGATCATCTCCGTAGGCGGCGGCCGGCTTGTGAAGACCGTGGGCGACGAAGTGCTCTACATCGCCGAGACCCCCGCGGCCGGCGCGGAGATCTCACTGGCGTTGGCTGAGGCCTTCACCCGGGACGAAATCCTTCCCGAGGCCCGGGTTGCGATGGTGTGGGGACGGATTCTGTCCCGTCTGGGCGACATCTACGGGCCCACAGTCAACCTTGCCGCGCGCCTGACGACGCTGGCTGATCCGGGCACTGTGCTGGTGGACTCCATGACCGCCGCCGCCCTCGACCGGGACGAGCGCTTTGTCCTCCTCCCCAAGGAAGCGGAGAACGTCCGCGGCTTCGGCGAGATCCAGCCCGTGATGCTGGCACGGGGCCAGGGCAAGGGCCTGGTCCTGGACTGAGGCCAGTGGGCAGCCCTCCCCATCGCGGATCGCAGCGCCCGTGGGTAGGCTTGCCGGGTAACGGCGAGCCCCGCACCGGGCTTTCCTTGGACAAGCCGCCAGCGCCCATGTAATAGTCGAAACTCAGAATTGTTCCGGCGTCTCTATGGGGGAGTGGCGGAATGTCACGGCCTCTGGTGTTCACCAGGGGCCCGCAGGCTGCACTCAGGCGGCTGTGATTTCGGGGGAATAATAACGCTGTGTCAACTTTGTTCGGCAGGCTGGGGCTCAGGAACCGCCGCAACAAGCTCATCACCGGTACCGTTTTTTCCGCGGCCGCAGCAGCCCTCGTGGCCGGCGCCGTCATCTACCCTGGCTTCAAAACCACCGAGGTGGACCTGAACGACGGCGGCGTATGGGTGGTCAGCAAGGCCCGTAACGCCGTGGGCCGGCTGAACTACCCGTCACGCGTCCTGGACGGAGCCGTGACCCCGGCCAGCACCACGTTCGACGTCCTGCAGAACGCCGGCAAAGTGTTTGTTGATGACGCGTCGGGCTCAACCCTGAACCAGGTTTCTGCGGCCAACATGCGGCTGGGCGGGGACAAAAAGCTTCCGGGCTCTGCGCAGGTCAGCTTCGGCACAGAGGTCATCTCCGTCACGGACCCCGCCGCCGGCAAGATGTGGGCGATGTCGCCGTCAACCGTCAATGCCTTCGATGAGGAGTCCAGCGATCCGGCGGTGGCGGGCTCGCAGGGGCTGGTGTCCGCCGTCGGGTCCGATGACAGGGTCTATTCCGCGGATCCCAAAACCGGGCAGGTGACGGTCACCGCCGTGAACTCCAACGGCGAACCCACTGATACCCAGTCCAGCACGTGGAACGGACTGAAGGGCGCGGGCGATCTCCAGCTTGCTGTGGTGGGGGACCAGCCGGTGGCCCTGGATGCCGCCGCCGGCCGGCTGTTCCTTCCGGGCGGCCGCGAGGTGGCTTTGCCGGACGCGCGGGACGCGAAGCTCCAGCAGTCCGGTCCGGCGTCGGAGTCCGTGGCCTTGGCCACTCCCAAGGCGCTGCTGAAGCAGCCGCTGGACGGCTCGACGGCGAAGACCGTCACCTTTGGCGGGCAGGGCGTTCCCGCTGCCCCCGTGCAACTTGGCGGCTGCGTGCACGCCGCCTGGTCCGGTGCAAACAAGTATGTCCGCGACTGCGCCAACGACTCGGACGACAAAAACGTGGCGGTCCCCAAGGCCAGCGCGTCGCCAAGCTACGTGTTCCGCGTCAACCGTGACGTCGTGGTGCTCAACGACGTCAATTCCGGGAACGTCTGGCTGGTCAACCAGAACATGCAGCTGGTCAACAACTGGGACGATGTGGTTCCGCCGAAGAACCAATCCGATGACCAGGACGAGGAATCCGCGGACAACAACACCATCAACATCCTGCCGGACCGCACCAAACCGAACCGTCCCCCGGTAACCAAATCCGACGCCGTCGGCGTACGGCCCGGCCGCACCACCGTCCTGAGCGTGCTGGACAACGACTCCGACCCCGACGGCGACGTCCTCACCGCCTCCGTGGGGAACGAGAGCCCAAGATCGGGGAGCCTCGAAAGCATCTACGGCGGATCAGCGTTCCAGATCACCGTCCCCGCCGACGCTGCACCCGGGACGGAGGCCTTCGACTACAGCGCGGCCGACGGCCGCGGGCTGTCTGCCGGCGGCAAGGTCACGCTGAACGTGGTGGGCCCGGACGAGAACAGGCCGCCGGCCTTCAAGCGCGGCGATCCCACCACCCTGCTCGTGGAGCAGGGCAAGACCGTGAGCCAGAACATCCTCACGGACTGGGCGGATCCCGACGGCGACGACCTCGTCCTCATGTCAGCGACCGCCGATAACGAGCAGGACCAGGTGAAGGTCCGTCGCGACGGGCTGCTCACCTTCCAGGACTCCGGGGCAACTGCCGGCAAGAAAAGCGTCACGGTATCCGTGTGGGACGGACGGGCCACCACCACCGGAAAAGTGGTGGTGAGCGTCCAGCCGCCTGGCGCCCTGGCGCCCGTCGTCAACGCCGACCATGTGACCGCCGTCGTCGGCCAGGACCTTGTCATCGCGCCCCTGAAGAACGACGTCGACCCCAACGGCGGCGCCCTGCGCCTCGCTCAGGTGGAGGCCAGCGGGCCCGCGGAACTCGGCCCCGTCACGGACGGCGGGACCTTCACCTTCCGCAGCCGGACTCCCGGCCCCGTCTACCTGACGTACATTGCCAGCAACGGTCCGCAGAGCAGCCAGGGCTTGATCCGGGTGGACGTCGAATCAGGCAAGGACACGGGAAAGCCCGTGGCAGTGCACGACGTCGCCCTCATGCCGGTGGGCGGCAGTGTGCTCCTGGACCCTCTCGCCAACGATTCCGATCCGTCCGGCGGCGTCCTGGTGCTGCAATCCGTCTCACTGCCGGAAAATACCACCGCGTCGGTCAGCGTGCTCGATCACAGCGTCCTGCGGATCACCGACATCGCCGGCGCCAAGGACCCGTTCCTGTTCCGCTACACCATGTCAAACGGCAGGACGTCCGCCACAGGCAGCGTCTCCGTTGTCCCGGTTCCCGCTCCTGCGGTGGTGGAGGCGCCGCAGCCCAAACCCGATGAAGTCAACGTCCGCGTCAACGACGTGGTCACCATACCCGTGCTGGACAACGACACCCATCCGCAGGGCGAAAAACTGACCGTGGACCCGCTCCTGCCCCAGCCCGTGGCCGCCGAGGACGGCAAGAGCTTCGTGTCGGAAAATACCCTCCGGTTCATCGCCGGAAGCCAACCCAAGACCGTGCGGGCCATCTACAACGCCGTGGACCCGCAGGGCCAGAAGAGCGCTGCAGCCGTCACCATCCACATCCTGCCCCTGGAGGGTGCCGAGAACTCCCGTCCGCAGCCCAGGAACCTGACAGCCCGCGTAGTCGCCGCAGGCACCGTGCGCATCCCGGTGCCGCTGGACGGCATAGACCCCGACGGCGACTCCGTCCAGCTCACCGGCATCGACAGCACGCCCGGCATGGGCACCGCGACGGCCGGAAGCAACTTCATCGACTTTGTCGCAGCCGGAGACGGCGGCGGGACAGATTCCTTCCGCTACAAGGTGGTGGACCGGCAGGGGGCAGTGAACACGGGCACCGTGACCGTGGGCATCGCGCCGCGGGGCGATACCAACCAGAAGCCCACGCCCGTGGACGATGAGGTCAAAGTCCGCCCCGGCCGGCAGATCGCCGTTGACGCCGCCGGCAACGACACCGACCCCGACGGCGACCTGATCCGCATCCTGGGCGACGGCATCGAGGCGGACGCCGCACTCAAGGCCGAAGTCAGCAAGCAAAGCGGCCGCATTCTCCTGCAGGCACCCGCAGCTGAGGGCACCGTCAACGTCCGCTACACCGTCGCCGACGAGCGCGGCGCCTCTGCGCAGGCGGCCATCACCATGCAAGTGGACAGCAAGGTCCCGCTCCAGGCGCCCATCGCCAGGGATGACCGGGTGACGTCTGCCCAGACCCTGGGCAAAACCGCCGTCGACGTCCCTGTGCTGAAAAACGACGAAGACCCGGATGGCGTCGGTGAGAACCTAAAGGTCACCAGCGGGAGCGAAACCGCCCGCCCGGGCAAGGACGGCAACATGATCGTCGAACTGACCGAGCAGCCGCAGTTGGTGCCGTACAGCGTCGAGGACGTTGACGGCAAGAAGTCCACCGCGATTATCTGGGTGCCGGGCATCGGGCAGCAGGTCCCGACCCTCGCCAAGGACGACGTCCTGGAGGTCATTGCCGGCCAGTCCGTCACGGCAAACCTGGCGGAGTGGGTGAAAGTCCGGGAAGGCCGTTCACCCCGCCTGACCCAGACCGACCGGATCAAGCTCATCGGGGCGGACGGCAGCGACCCCGTGGCAGGCAACGGCACCGCAGTCAAGTACACCGCAGGCAAGGATTACGTGGGCCCGGGGTCCATCAGCTTTGAAGTCACGGACGGCTCTGGCCCTGATGATCCTGCCGGCCTGAAGTCCACCCTGAGCATCCGGACCAAGGTCCTGCCTGATCCGAACCGAAACAACCCGCCTGCGCTGCTGGGCGGAGCCGTCGACGTCCCGCAGGGCGACTCAGCGCGCACAGACCTGGCCGGGCTGACCTCCGACCCGGACCGGGACGACGTGCCGAACATGAAGTACGAAGTCCTCGGCGCGGTGCCGCAGGGCTTCAGCGCGGACATTGACGGCGCATCCCTGAAGGTCTCGGCGAGGGACGGGGTGCGTCCGGGCGAGGCCGGCTCTGTGCAGGTCAAGGCGAAGGACCCGCGCGGGCTGGAAGCCGTCGCAACGTTCCGCCTCTCTGTCACTGCCTCCAACCGCGCCAAGGCGGTGGCCAACGACGACATCGAGGCCGATGCGGCGGCCGGCAAGCCCGTGACTGTGAAGGTGCTGGCGAACGACTCCAACCCCTTCCCGGACGTGCCCCTCAAGATCATTGGCGTGGCGACCGAAACCGGCCAGGGCTCGGCGGCCACCTCGGGGGACTCGGTGACGGTCACGCCGTCGGCCGGTTTTTCCGGAACGCTCATTGTGTCCTACACCGTGGCGGATAAGACCGACGAAGCCTCCCGCTACGCCACGGCCCGGATCCGGCTGACTGTCAAGGACAAGCCGCTTGCGCCCACCACGCCGCAGGCGCAAAGTGTCGGTGACCAGACCGCCCTGCTGAACTGGACCGCACCCGCGGACCGCGGCTCACCCATCACCAAGTACACGGTCTATGGCGAGGGCGGCTACCGGCAGGATTGCCCGGCCAACTCGTGCACTTTGAACAACCTGGTGAACAACACCAAATACCACTTCCAGGTCACGGCCACGAACGACTTCGGCGACTCCGATCGTTCGCCGGTCTCGGCTGAGGTCCGCCCCGACGTCAAGCCCGACACCCCTCTTGCTCCCGCGATGAAGTTTGGCGACAAGCAGCTCACCATCACGTGGAAGGCGCCGGCCAGCAAGGGCTCGCCGGTCAAGTCCTACGACCTCGAGATTTCGCCGGCGCCCGCCGGGCAGAATGCGCAGATCCAGAACCTCACGGCCGCGACCTACGTCTGGAAGGGCCTCCAGAACGGCGTTGCCTACAAAGTGCGCGTCCTGGCCAAGAACGACGCCAAGGACCCTTCCGAATGGAGCCCCTACTCCGCCGCGGAAACCCCAGCCGGAGTCCCCGTGACACCGGCCGCGCCGACAGTTTCCGGCGCCGGCTCCGTGGGCAACCAGAGCCAGCTGCAGGTGAACTGGACCGCGCCAAACAACAACGGCGACGCCGTGTCCGCCTACACGCTGACAACACTGCGCGGAGGGACCGCGGTCAAGAGCCAGCAGGTGGCTTCCGGAACGTCCCTGAACGTTTCGGTGGCAAACTCCGAAACCGACTACACCTTCACTGTGTCGGCCACCAACAAAGCGGGAACGTCCGGGACCAGCGCCCAGTCGGCGGCCATACGCGCTGCAGGAAAGCCGGGCACGGCCAACAGCGGCAGCGTGCGCGCGCCGGGAAACAGCGGACAGCTGGACGTGACGTTCACGCCGCTGACCGAAGCCCAGCGCAACGGCTCCCAAGCCGATGAAATCCGCTACCGCTGGTCCACCGCCTACGGCTCAGGGCCCATTGCCGCCGGCGGAGGAACCATCACGAACCAGCCCAACGGCAGGAACGTGACAGTCAACATCATCGCCACGTCCACTAAGAACAACGTGTCCGGGGACGCCAAGGCGATTGGATCAGCAGTGCCGTACGGCCCGCCCGCCACGCCGGCGGTTTCCGGCGAGACGTCTGCCAAGGGAGACCCCCAGGTGCACTGGACATGGAGCGCACCCAACAACAACGGGCGGCCCATCAACCGCTATGAGGTCAACTATGACGGCACCGGCTTCAAGTCCGTCGGCCTGACCCGGCAGTACAACCACTCCGGCGGCGGCTGGGGCCAGCGGCATACACTGGCGGTCCGCGCCTGCAACGGCACCAACGGGATCAAGGACTGCGGCGCGGCCGACACCGCAGCCTCCACTTCGGGGGCCGATCCCGCACCTCCGCTGACTGAGGTCAGGGTCAAGAGAAGCGACAACAACAGCTGCCCCGGCAAGCCAGGCGTCCCGGACCGGTACAACGCCGCAACCCGCAGCTGCGGCGGGAGCGACGCCAACTGGGTGTCCTATTCGGACGGCTGGATCGCCACACCCTGCTGGGCCGACATCTACAACAACAACGGCCGGTGGTACAAGATGAACGGCGGCCCGCACTCCGGCTGGTACGTCAAAGGCATCACGGTGGACGTCAGAGGCCCCGGCGTGGGCCAGTGCTGATCCCTCGAGCCACGCAGGACACATGAAGCATCACGGATTTAGCTTGCAAGTGCAGGCCGGATGGAAGAGGACCGACACATGACCATGACAACCGAGCAGGCCGAGTGGTTTGCAGCCACCTTTGAGAAGCTCGTGGCCAACGTGGGGCAGGCGGTTCTGGGCAAGGCTCACGTCATCCGCCTGACCTTCACAGCCATGCTCGCCGAGGGGCATGTCCTGTTCGAGGACGCCCCAGGGACCGGTAAGACGTCGCTGGCTCGCGCCCTGGCAGCGACTGTCAAGGGATCCAACAACCGTATCCAGTTCACCCCGGACCTGCTGCCCTCGGACGTGACGGGCGTGACCATCTACGACCAGAAAACGCAGAAGTTCGAGTTCCACAAGGGCCCGGTCTTCAGCAACATCGTCCTTGCCGACGAGATCAACCGCGCATCGCCCAAGACCCAGTCGGCGCTGCTTGAGGTCATGGAGGAATCCCGCGTTACGGTGGACGGCACCACCTACGAGGCCGGCCGCCCGTTCATGGTGATGGCCACCCAGAACCCGATCGAGCAGGCCGGCACCTACCGGCTGCCCGAGGCACAGCTGGACCGCTTCCTCATCAAGACCTCCATCGGGTACCCGGACCACGCCTCCACGGTCCAGCTGCTGGGCGGCACCAACCTCAGGGACCGCTCCAAGGGCCTGCAGCCGGTCATCACCACCCAGGCAGTGGCGGACATGGCCGACCTCGCCGCAACCACCCACGTGGACACCGCGGTGCTCGAGTACATCTCCCGGGTCTGCGAGGAGACGCGCAATGCCCCGGAGACCCGCCTCGGCGTTTCCGTCCGCGGCGCGCTGGCCATGGTCCGGGCAGCCAAGGTCTGGGCGGCGGGCCAGGGGCGCAATTTCGTCCTGCCGGACGACATCAAGGACCTCGCGGCGGTGGTCTGGACCCACCGCTTCGTCATGGACCCCGAGGCCGAGTTCTCCGGGGCCACCCCTGAGGCCGTCCTCTCCCGGGTACTGGCCGACGTCGCCGCTCCGCAGCAGCGCGCGGCAGTCTAGGACGCGGCCCCTAAAGCACGGCAGCTACCGAACCGACACCCACCGAAGCATCGCTAACAAAGGTTTCCACATGTCCTCCGGCACTCCCTTTACCAGGCTTGCTGACCGCATCCGCCGGCCGTTCGGCGAACGGCGCCCCTTCGGCGAAGGGCGGCCCGTCACGAAGGCAGGCGGGCCCGGCAGGCTTCACCCGTCGGCAGTATGGTCAGAGGCCAGCAGCATAGCCGGCCTGGCCCTGGTTCCGGCCTGGCGTGCGGTCAGCCGGTGGTGGACACGCCGTATCCAGCCCGTGCTGGCGGTCGTGAGCGTCCTCGGCTGGTCTGTTGTCGGGGCAGCGGTCCTCCTGTGGACTGCCGGACAGGCTTACGGCTGGCAGGAGGCCAAGGCCGCGGCCATCGCAGCGCTCGTGCTGTTCGTCATCGCCGTCGGTTTTATCCTGGGCAGGTCCTCGTACGGCGTCCTGCTGGATCTGGCCCGTACCCGGGTGGCGGTGGGGGACAGCGCAGTGGGGAGCATTGTGGTGTCCAACACCTCCGCGCGGCCTCTGCTGCCCGCAGATCTGGAACTGCCGGTTGGCTCGGCGACGGCCGTCTTCCACCTGCCGCGCATGAAGCCGCAGCAGGTGCACGAGGACCTGTTCACCATTCCCACTGCACGCCGTTCGGTCATCGTGGTGGGGCCCGTGCGTTCTGTCCGGGCCGATCCGCTGCACCTGCTGCGCCGCCAGGTCCTCTGGACGGAGCCCGAGGACCTCTACGTCCACCCGAAAACGGTGGCGCTGGCCGGTTCCGCGGCCGGATTCATCCGCGACCTTGAGGGCATGCCCACCACCGATCTTTCCAGCGCAGACGTATCGTTCCACGCGCTGCGCGACTATGTGCCGGGCGATGACCGGCGCCACATCCACTGGAAGACCACCGCGCGGACCGGCAAGCTCATGGTGCGCCAGTTCGAGGAAACCCGCCGCGCCCACCTGGCCGTCTCACTGTCCATCAACACCGATGAGTACGCCTCCGAACACGAATTTGAAATGGCCATCTCCGCGGCAGCCTCGATCGGCCGGCAGGCCATCCGCGAACAGCGCGAACTGGACGTCCTGACACAGGCGGGGCCGCTCCGCTGCGAGACGGGCCGCACCATGCTCGACGGCATGACCCGGATCGTGGGCACCCCGCTGCGGAAGACCGCCGTCGACCTCGCCCGGACCCTGGCGGACACCGTCCCCAACGCGTCCGTCGTGTTCTTCGTGGTGGGCAGCCGTGTGACGCCAACCCAGCTCCGCTCTGCGGCCGCCTCGGTGCCGCCGGGCGTCCGCAGCCTTGCCGTGCGGGTGGACGAGCATGCTGCACCGGCGCGGGCGAATATCGCCGACCTTACGGTGCTGACCCTCGGCGACCTGTCAGACCTTCCCGCCGTCCTGCGAAAGGCAGCCGCATGAGCCAGGCAACAGGACTCCGACGGCGGCGGCAGGCTTCGCCGCCGTCGTCCGCCTTCGCCGGCGGCCAGCCGCCGTGGCATTTCCTGCTCGACGCCGGTGCGCTCACCGTCCTGCTGGGCCTTGGCGTCCTCGGGTTCAGCCTCAGCTTCGGCGGCGACCCGTACTATCTCGTGGCAGGATTCGGCGGCATCATTCTTGGCCTGGCCATTGCTGCCTGCAACGCGCATTTCCGGCTGGGGCTTCTGATCACCACCGCCCTGGCACTCGGCGCGTATCTGGTTTGTGGCACCGCCCTCGCCGTGCCGGGCGCAGCCATCGCCGGAGTCATCCCGAGCCCGGACTCGCTTCGGACGCTCCTTCTGGGAGTCGTTTTCGCCTGGAAGGACATGCTCACCGTCGGGGTTCCGGTGGGTAAGGCCGGGGGAGTGCTGATCGTCCCCTTCCTCAGCTCGCTCATCGCCGCGGTTGCCGCAGGAGTGCTGACCTGGCGGCTCAGGAGCCCGTACTGGCCGCTGCTGCCCGTGCTGCTCCTGTTTGTCACCGGCATCGCCTTCAGCACCAATGCGGGGTTCCTGACGGTGGAAAGGGGCGTTGCCCTGACTGTGGTGGCCATTGCGTGGGCGTCCTTCCGCCGGGACTGCCTGCGGAGCACCGACACGCGCAAGGTGTCGGTCAACCGTCCCCAGCACGACGCCGATACCGCAGCACGGGTCCGGACGCGGCGGCTCGCTGCGGGGGCCGCCGTCATTGCGGCGACGGTGGGCGTCACGGCAGCTGTATCGCCACTGATCTCCGCAGGCGACGAACGCAGGGTCTTGCGCAACGTTGTTGTGCCGCCGTTTGATCCCAAGGACTACGTCACGCCTTTGGCGAGCTTCCGCAACTTCGTCAAGGACAAGAAGGACGACGCACTGTTTGTCGTCAAGGGGCTCCCCAAGGATGCCCGGGTCCGGCTGGGCGCGCTCGATGCCTTTAACGGCACCAACTACACCATGGACCCGAACGGGTCGGGCAACTTCAGCAAGGTGGGCGACGCCAAGTCGATCAACACACTGGCGGATCCCACGGGAACTGTCCCCACGAACGAGTACACCCTGGACATCACGGTGGCGGACTACCAGGGCTACTTCGTTCCCGGCGGCAGGAAGACCACCGGCCTCAGCTTCGCCCCGGGCTCCGCGAGCGCTGCGTCAGGGCTGTATTTCAATTCCGGAACCGACACGGCAGTGACCACGAAAGGCCTGTCCACGGGTGATTCCTACACCGTCCAGGTCTCGGATCCGGTAAAACTCGAACACGGCCAGCTGACCCAATACGACTTCGCCAAGGTGACGCTCCCGGACGCCTCCGAGGTCCCGCCGGTGGTTGGTGCCCAGGCCAACGATCTCTCGGCCGATGCCCCCACGGCCATTGACCGGGTCCGGCAGATCGAAGCCCATTTCCAGAAGGCGGGTGCCTTCAGTAACGGACTCATCGCTGACGGACAGCTGCCGAGCGTGTCCGGACACAGCGCCGCCCGCATCCGCGACCTGCTGACTGCCAAGCAAATGCTCGGCGACGACGAACAATACGCCGTCGCCATGTCCCTCATGCTTCGCCACCTGGGGATGCCCGCGCGCGTGGTCATGGGCTTTTACCCGGACCCGAAGGGCCCCGAAAACGGTGCCGGCGAAATCAAGATCCTGGGCAAGGACGTCCATGCCTGGGTGGAGGTGGCCTTCGACCGTGTCGGCTGGGTCACCTTCGACCCCACGCCGCCCAAGGACAACATCCCCATCCCGCCGGACCCCGAAAATAAGTCAAAGCCCAAGCCTCAGGTCCTGCAGCCACCGCCCCCGCCGCCGGAACCGGCCGATCTTCCACCGGACTCCTCACCTGACGCGCTGGACGCCGACGAAAAGAAGAACAACCCGTGGCTCTTTTGGGGACCGATCCTCAGCGCCATCGGCATTGCCATGATTCCGCTCGGAATCCTTGCCATCCCGCTGGTGCTCATCGCCCTGCTGAAGTCGCGGCGGCGAAGGGCCCGATTCACGGACGGACACCCTGCGCAACGCGTGGGCGGCGGCTGGAACGAGGTGCTGAGTCTGGCCACCGACATGGGCGCGGCCGTGGACAGCCGCGCGACGCGGCGTGAGTCGGCAGCCATGGTCGCCGAGACCTTTCCGAGCACGAGTGCCACCACCACACTGCTTGCGCACCGGGCGGACGCTTCGATTTTCGGCGCCGGCCAACCCAGCGAGGAAGATGTCCGCGAGTATTGGACCATCGTTGACGGGTCGCTCAAGGAAATGACTGGAACGGTGGGCTTCTGGCGGCGCCAGCAGGCGCGCTTCTCGCCGAGATCGCTGCTGGGCGACGCCCGGAGCGCTCTCAACCGCCGTCGCGCCACCAATGTCAGGGGCGCCTTCAATGCGAGGGGCGCCTTCAGTGTCCGGCGGCTGTGGGCGTCGGCCACAGTGCGGCGCACGGCAGCCGGGGACGCCGGGAAGCAAACAGACCATGCCGGGACCGATCATGACTAACGGCTCGACGGAGCAGCGGAAGCGCTGCGGCCGCTGCGGGCAGCCGGTCCGAGCCGGCGCAAGCTACTGCGCCGCCTGCGGGGCGGCGACGCACCCGGCGAAATTTCCCGGTAGCATCCCGGTAGGGCAGGGGGAAGGAACGGAAATGGGAGCCAAACTGGAGCTGGTCCCGGCCGCGCCGGGCAAGCGCCTTGGCGCGGCGGTGCTTGACTGGCTGGCACCCGCGGTTGTCCTGGTGGTCCTCTTCTCCCTCGGGTTCGCCAGTGTCACGAGTTCGCGCAGCGGCGGCTTCATCATCTATGACACCGGAACGCTGGTTCTGCTGGGAAGCATCGCGGTGGGCCTGACCCTCATCTACATGTTCGTCCTTGCCGGCTTCGAGGGCCGTTCCGGCAACACCGTTGGCAACCAGCTCATGGGCATCCGCAGTACAGACAGGGACGGGTACGCACCCGGCACGGGCGCCGCCTTCCTCCGGGGGACCGTCACGGGGGCCGGGGTGCTGCCGGCAGTCCTCGCCGCCGCCGTGGTGGTGTTTTTCAAGTGGTTCGACTCAGCCCTGTGGATCCTGGTTCCCCTTGCCCTTTTGGGATGTGCGTGGGCTTTCCTCGTGGTGCTGTCCAGCTCCTGGGACAGGAACGACGGGCTCCAGGGCTGGCAGGACCGTGCCGCGAAAACCCTCGTTTTTGACGTCACCGCCGGACGCAATCCCGTAACGTCGGGTGGCATCCAGGGACCGTATAGCTTCGCCCCGCTGGACCTTCCTCCCGTCCAGCAGGTGGCGTCACCGGTGGCTGTGGCCACCAGGACCGGCGGCCATGTGCACGACGCCGTTCCCTCCGTCAGCCATCCGGACGACGGCGTCGACCGCACCCGGCTGCGCGGTGTCGGGCAGGATGCGCCCATTGCGGTGCTCAGGATACGGCTCGACGACGGCCGGGACTTCCGGCTGGAGCGGAACGCGCTGATCGGGCGCAATCCCGCTGCCGGTTCCGGAGAGTCACAGGCGCAACTGCTCGCCGTGCCGGATCCCGGGCGGACCATTTCGAAGACCCACCTGCACCTGCTCACCGATGGTGCGGGCGTCTGGGTAACGGACCGGAATTCCACCAACGGCAGCGCCGTCACCACACCGGACGGCGTCCGCACGGCCTTGCAGCCGGGCGTCCCCTCATTTGTCAGCCCCGGAACCACCGTTCACTTCGGGGACCGCACCTTTACCGTAGGACAAGCATGAACTCACAGCAGGCAGCCCGCACCGAACCGGCCGGAAGCACGCCAGGCCTTAGCCTGAGCTACGGCTATGGAACGGACCGTGGCCTGCGCCGCGAGCTTAATGAGGACTCGTTCATTGCCTCCGACCCCGTATTCGCCGTGGCAGACGGAATGGGCGGCCATGAGGCAGGTGAAGTTGCGAGCGGCATGTGCGTGCGGGCCCTGGCAAAGATGCCCCAGCTGGCCACAGGAGCGCGGACAGCCACGGCATCGGTGGTGCAGCAGTACCTTGCCATGGCGGACGATTCCATCCGCACTGCGACCGGATCGCGGGCGGGCACCACGCTGACCGGCGTGGTGGTGGTGGAACAAATGGGCATACCCTACTGGCTGGTCATGAATGTCGGGGACTCCAGGACCTACCGGCTGAGCCAGGGCACGCTCACCCAGGTCAGCGTGGACCACTCCGAGGTCCAGGAGCTTGTGGACAGCGGGGAGATCACCGCCGAGCAGGCCACGGTCCACCCCCGCCGCCACGTCGTGACCCGGGCTCTGGGCACGGGCGATGACACGGAAGCCGACTACTGGCTGCTTCCGATCGAGGAGGGTGACCGTGTCATGGTCTGCTCGGACGGGCTTAACGGCGAGCTCTCGGACGACCAGATGCTCGGCGTCCTTAGCTCGGCAGCAGACCCGCAGGAGGCCGTTGACCTGCTGATCCAGGCCGCGCTGCGGAGCGGCGGCCGGGACAACGTTACGGTGATAGTGGTCGATGCCCGGAACGTCCTCAATGAAGATGGCGTCTCCACCACGGCGCCGAGGACGGCCTCCGCGGCGGAAGATGAGGACACGCTGCCACGTCCTGGGGGAAGGGATGGCTCTGCCGACAGCACCGAAGCCGCCGGAACTGAGGAAAATGCGCATGGCCGAAGCTAGCTACGTCCCGGGCGGCTGGTTTGGGCTGGTTCGTTCCGGTACGGCGGTCATCCTGGGCCCGGGATCCCCGCCGACACTCATCCGGACTGTATGGGAGCTGCTCCAGAACGGGCCCGAAGTGCACGAGGTGCTCCACGCCGTGACGGGCGGGCTCGGCATTCCGCTGTCCAGCTGCCCGCCGTTTGGGATCATCGGCTTCCGTGAATCACTGCGGGTCTTCCTCCGCGGCGACCTCGACCTCAGCGTCACCCTCCCGGCCGGACCGCTGAAGCTGGACGGCCGAAATGTCACCACCTGGACCGAGCGATGGCTGGACTCCCCGGAGCGGTTCAGCCTTTCGGTAACGGGCGAGGCGGCCCAGTCCGGCGGGTTCGGTGCGTTGGAGTTGCCCGTGGCCGACGGCGTGGTCCTTCTCCAGTCCCTGCGCGTGGACGTCGCTGGCACCGGAACCGCTGCCGTGACCGGGGCCCTGACGGAAGCTTCGGCGGAAACCATGGTGGGGCTGGAAGAGACAGGGCTGCAAGACGCGCCGCTGGAAGACGACGGAAATCCGGCGGAGGCGCCGTCGCCCGCCACGGAAGCCACGAGTTCGTACGACCATCTGTGGGAAAAAACCGTGATGCGGAGCATCGAGGATGCGGCCGTCCGCACCGGGGAGGACGACGACGGCGGGCCTCAGGCAGTCGCTGCAAGCGTGGAAACTGAGGTTCCTGGCGCCGGGTTTGCGCATGAGGAGGACGTTCCGGCCGCACCAGCCGAGAGCCGGCCAGCGCCGCCAGCGGTGAGTCCGCCAGCGGCGCCAGAGGTGAGCCCGCCGGCGCCCGGAGGGTTGATTGATTCCGTGCCATGGGTCACCGGCGGTGAGAGTGCCCCGCGTCCGTCCGCGCCGCCGTCGTTCATCGCCATGCCGGTTCACCGCGCCACCGCGGCGGAGACGTCACAGCCTGCGCAAAGCCAGCCTGCGCAAAGCCAGCCTCTTCCAGCCACGGCCGGAGCGTCGGCCGGGGCGCCGGCACCGCCCTACTCCGCCGAGGGCGACCACGACGGACAGACCGTACTCAAAAGTGAACTCAGGGCCGCTCGCGCGCAGGCTCCGGCCGCGTCCGGCGCAACGCCCGGGGACGGCCCGCTGGTCCTGGCGCGCGTGTGCGGCTCGGGTCACGCGAACCCGCCCACCAGCGCCCAGTGCTCCAGCTGCGGCTCGCCGCTTCCTGACGTTGCTGTCCAGACGCCCCGTCCGCGGCTGGGACTCGTGCGGCTTTCCACGGGGGAGGTGATCGAGCTGGAGGAATCGCTGGTGATCGGGCGGCAGCCGTCCGTGTCCCGGGTTCAGGGCGGCTCCATGCCCCGGCTCATCCAGGTGGCCAGCCCCGGCGGCAACATTTCACGGTCCCACGTGGAGGTGCGGCTTGAGGGCTGGCACGTGATGCTGTGCGACCTCAAAGCCACCAACGGCACGGTGCTGATCCGCGAAGGGCAGCCGCCGCGGCGCCTTGCCCAGAATGAAATGGCGATCGTCCTCGACGGCGACATCGCCGAGCTTGGCGACGACGTTTCGTTGCGTTTTGAGGAGATCCTTTGAGTTCCAAGCGGCCCGCGGCCCCGCCGCCCCGCCTGCCCGGTTTCACTTACGTCAGCCTGCTCGGATCGGGCGGGTTCTCGGACGTCTATCTGTATGAGCAGGACCGGCCGCGCCGCAAGGTGGCGGTGAAGGTACTCCTGTCGGGGCTGAAAACGGAGGATGCGCGGCGGAGGTTCGAGTCCGAGGCCAACCTGATGGCGCAGCTATCCTCGCACCCGTTCATCGTCACCATTTTCGAGGCCGAGGTTACGGCCGACGGGCATTCCTACCTCGCCATGGAGTACTGCTCGCGGCCCAGCCTTGACGTCCGGTACCGCGGGCAGCGCTTCAGCGTGGACGAAGTCCTGGCCATCGGCATCCAGGTGGCGTCCGCCGTCGAAACGGCACACCGGGCCGGCATCGCGCACCGTGACATCAAACCGGCCAACATCCTGGTCACCGACTACAACCGGCCGGCGCTGACAGACTTCGGCATCTCCGGAACGCTGGGCAGCGACGCGGAAGAAGACGCCGGTATGTCCATTCCGTGGTCGCCTCCGGAACAGTTCCGGGAGGGAACTGTCGACGGCGTCATGGTGGACGTGTGGGCGCTGGGCGCCACGCTGTACACGCTGCTCGCGGGACGCTCACCGTTCGTCCTTCCCGGGGCGGACAACTCCCAGCGCGAGCTGATCTCGCGGATCACCGGCATGCCCGTCCCGGGGCTGGGCCGGGCCGACGTGCCCGAGTCGCTGGAGCTCGCCTTGGCAACGGCGATGGCAAAGTCGCCGGCCTCCCGCTATTCGTCCGCCCACGCCTTTGCCCTGGCAATGCAGCGCATCCAGGCGGAGCTGAACCTGTCCGTGACCCCGTTCGAGGTCCTGGAGGAGCGGCAGCAGGAGGACGTCCACCCCGACGACGGCGTCGAGGAAACCCGGGTCCGCAACGTTGCCTCGGTCGACCCGGAGAAAACAGGAAGCGCGCCCACCTTCCCGGCCCGGACCAGGCCCCTGAAAAGCGAAGTACCGGCACCAGCTCCGTCCGCCGCACCAGCTCCCTCCGCCGCACCAGTTCGCCCGGCCGTGCCAGCCGTGCCAGCCACAGAGACCGCCGGCGGCGATGACTGGGCCCAAGCCACGGTCCTCCGGAGCAACCCGGCCGGGAGCGAGGGCGAGCCGAAAAGCGAAGAGCCCGCGCCGGATCACGGCAAGCGGAACCTCTGGCTGGCCATCTCCGGCGGGACGCTCCTGGTGCTCGCGATCATCGTGGGGATCGTGGTGGCGTCAGCTGCGCCGCAGCCAAAGGTCCTGCCCAGCGAACAGCCCAGCAAGCCGCCGGCGGACGCCCTGGACGACGGGTCCGTGCCGGACGTCGCCAGGCTTGCGGGCAGCGCTGCTGCCGGCAAGGTCCGGTTCACGTGGACCAACCCGCAGCCGAAACCGGGAGACACGTACAAGTGGAGGATCAAGACCGTCAAGGGCGGCGGGAACTACCTGTCAACGTCCGCGACGCGCGTGGACGTGAGCCCCAATCCCGATGAAGCCACGTGCGTGCAGGTGATCATCGTGCGCAGCGACGGCTCGGCGTCGCCGGCAGGGGAGGATTCCATCGCGTGCGCCTGACGCCCCGCACCGAAGGCCCGGCACCAAAGGCCCCGCAGCCGCGGACAGCATGATGGCTCAGCAGAGCATGAACAGCCCAACAAGGAGACACGGAAAAATGGGAGATCTGGCGGTAGATTTCTGCGGCGAGTGGTACGAGCCGTCGGATGACGACGTCTTCAGCATCGGCCGCGAAGGTGATCTGGAAGTGGATGACAACCCGTACCTGCACCGGCACTTCCTGCAGATCGTCCGGTACGACGGCATCTGGTGGCTCAGCAACGTGGGCAGCATGCTCTCCGCCACCGTGGCCGACGCCTCCGGCGGCATGCAGGCCTGGCTTTCCCCGGGCGCCCGCCTGCCATTGGTCTTCAGCCACACCAACATCATCTTCACGGCGGGCCCCACGACCTACGAATTCGCCGTCCACCTGAAGACGCCCTCGTTCCGGCAGGAAACCCGAAGCGAGGACACCGCCGGCGACACCACCATCGGCCCGGTGGTCTTCACCGACTCCCAAAAGGCGCTGATCGTCGCGCTCGCCGAACCCATGCTGCGCCGGGAAGGCACCGGATTCAGTGCCATACCGTCGTCCGCGGCTGCCGCCAAGAACCTCGGCTGGGCAATCACCCGGTTCAATCGGAAGCTGGACAACGTGTGCGACAAGCTGGACCGGGTTGGCGTGGCCGGGCTCAGGGGAGGTGGCGGCAAACTGGCCACCAACCGGCGCGCCCGGCTCGTGGAGCATGCTGTCACCTCGCACCTGGTGACTCCTGACGACCTGCACCTGCTCGACAAGATGAGGGGGATTGACGAAGGATGAGAATCCGACTGACGCTCCGGCGCGAGCCCGCCAACGCCAAAGACCTCGCCGTCACGGTGGACGGACTGGCCACGGTGGCCGACATCGCCACGGAACTCTGGACTGCGGACCCGGGTCGGCGGCGCGAACCCGCCCCGTCCAACCTCTCACTCAGGATTGACGAGGCGTTTGTGGCCGGCGGAATGCGGGGAATCGTCCTCAACCGGGGCGACATCCTGCTGGAGTCCGGCCTGAGACCCGGATCCGTCGTTTCCCTGACCCAGGTCAGCGACCAGTTCGGCACCGCGGAGGCCGGCGGGTCCGCTGCCGGCCGCGGCCCTGCCGCCGCGACGCTCCGTATTTTGTCCGGGCCCGACGTCGGGCGCGAGTTTTCGCTGCCGTCCGGCACCAGTTACATAGGCCGGGACCGGGACGCGGACATCCGGCTCACGGACCCCCTGACATCGAAGCGGCACGCGCGCATCACCGTGGGGGAGAGCGTCGAGATCGTCGATACGAACTCCGCCAACGGGCTCCTGCTGGGTGGGCTGCCTGCCACCCGTGCCACGCTCAGCTCCTCGGACACCGTGACGTTGGGGGACACGGAGATCACGGTGGTGCCGCTGGCACGCAGCGGCGCGGCAGCACCGACGTCGCCCCTCGTTGATTTCAACCGGTCACCGCGCGTGGTTCCCCGGTTCAATCCGTCCAAACGCGTGCCGCCCGCGGGACCAAAACGCCAGGACCATCACCCGTTCCCCTACATCATGCTGATCGCCCCGCTGATGATGGGGGCCGTCCTTTTCGCTGTGACCCAGAGCCTGCTGTCGATGCTGTTCGTGCTGATGATGCCGTTGTTCATAGTGGGGCACTACGTGGACCAGAAACTGCAGACCAAGCGGGAACGAAAGGAACAGCTCAAGGAGTACCGGGAGTCCATGGCGGCGTTCCGTCAGGACATCGTTGCGCTTCAGCAGGTGGAACGAGCCGTGCGGCTGCAGGAGGCCCCGTCCGTCAGCGACACCGTCGACTCCATCTACAAGCTCGGCCCCCTGCTTTGGACTCACCGGCCCGAGCACCCCGGCTTCCTGGGCCTCCGGTTCGGGCTCGGGACGGCGCCGTCACGGGTTCCGTTTGAGGAGCCCAACTCTTCGGAAACGGAAGCGGAGTACCGGCGTGAAATCCAGGACTGCCTGGACCAGTTCCGGGACATCGAGGGCGTGCCCATCCTTTCCCAGCTGCGCTCCGCGGGGTCGTTCGGCCTGGCCGGGCCGCGCGGGCTGGTGGATGACGTTGCCCGGGGAATGGTTCTGCAGCTTGTGGGCCTCCATTCGCCGGCCGAAGCCGTGGTGGCAGCCATCACCTCCGCCCGTTCCCGGGAACGCTGGAACTGGCTGCAGTGGCTGCCGCATGTCGGCTCGAGCCACAGCCCGCTCCCTGGTGACCACCTGGCGGCCGGTTCTGCCAGCGGCGCAGGCCTGCTGGCGCGGCTCGAGGACCTGGTGGAATCACGCGAAACCGCCATCCAGTCGACCGGTCCTGCCCACCGGCCCGGCACCCACGAGGAAAACGGGGACGTCCCGGCTCCTGTGCTGCCATCGGTCCTGGTCATCATTGAAGACGACGCACCAGTGGACCGCGGACGGCTCACCCGTTTGGTGGAACGGGGGCCCGATGCCGGTGTGCACGTTCTGTGGGTGGCCACCGGCGTTGAGGCCCTTCCGGCCGCGTGCCGCGACTTCATGGAGGTCGACGGCGAACACGGCACCACCACCGGACAGGTCAGGTTGGGACGCCACACCTATCCCGTGAGCTGCGAGAGCCTCGACGCCGAACTCGCCGGCCAGCTGGCCCGCATGCTCTCGCCCGTGGTGGACGCCGGAAAACCCTTGGAGGACGACTCGAACCTGCCGCGGGCAGTGTCTTACGCGGCGCTGATCGGCAAGGACTTCCTGGACAACCCGGACGTCGTGGCCGAACGGTGGCAGGAGAACAACTCCGTCCGCTCCATCGCCGTCGCAAACCGCAAGGACAACGGGTCGCTGCGTGCACTGGTGGGCTCCAAAGGCATCGAGCCGCTTTACCTGGACCTCAAGAATGAGGGGCCGCACGCCCTGGTGGGCGGCACCACCGGCGCCGGCAAGTCGGAGTTCCTGCAGTCCTGGGTGATGGGCATGGCCACCGCCTACAGCCCGGACAGGGTCAGTTTCCTCTTCGTGGACTACAAGGGCGGCGCCGCGTTCGCGGACTGCCTCCACCTGCCGCATACGGTGGGCCTGGTCACGGACCTTTCCCCGCACCTGGTGCGCCGCGCCCTGACATCCCTCCGCGCCGAACTTCACTACCGGGAACGCCTGCTGAACAGGAAGAAAGCCAAGGACCTGCTGGCCCTGCAGCGCGAGGCCGATCCTGAAGCGCCGCCGTACCTGGTGATCGTGGTGGACGAGTTCGCGGCGCTCGCCACCGAGGTGCCGGAATTCGTGGACGGCGTGGTGGACGTCGCCGCCCGCGGCCGGTCCCTCGGGCTGCACCTGATCCTCGCCACCCAGCGCCCCGCCGGCGTCATCAAGGAGAGCCTGCGCGCCAATACCAACCTCCGGGTGGCGCTGCGCATGGCCGATGAGGACGACGCCACGGACATTCTCGGCGTCCCGGACGCCGCGTATTTCGACCCGTCCATTCCCGGGCGCGGCGCAGTAAAAACCGGCCCCGGCCGCATCCAGGGGTTCCAGACCGGCTATGCCGGCGGCTGGACCACCGAGCGGCCTCAGCGTCCGCAGATCGACATTGTGGAAATGGCCTTCGGCTCCGGGCCCGCATGGGCCGCACCCGTGCCTGAAACTGCGGCCAAGGAAGAGCCGGCCGGGCCCAACGACATCGCCCGGATGACGGCCAACGTCATCCGGGCGGCCGACATGCTGGCCATTGCGCCGCCCCGAAAGCCGTGGCTGAACGAACTGGCCATGACCTACGATTTCTCCCTGCTGCCAAACCCCCGCACCGACGAACGGCTCCTGCTGGGAGTTGCCGACGACCCTGCGCGCCAGGACCAGCCCACCGTTTTCTACGAACCGGACAAAGACGGCAACATGGCCATCTACGGCACGGGCGGTTCCGGCAAGTCGGCGGCGCTGCGGGGCATTGCCATTGCCGCAGCCGTCACTCCGCGCGGCGGCCCGGTTCAGGTCTACGGCATTGACAGCGGCTCCGCCGGACTGAAGATGCTCGATGAGCTGCCGCACGTGGGCGAAATCATCGACGGCGACGACGCCGAACGCGTGGGCCGGCTCCTGCGCTGGCTGCACGACCTTGCCGAGGACCGGGCCTCCCGCTTTGCCGAAGTCCGGGCGTCCACCATCGTGGAATACCGGAAGCTGGCCGGACTGCCGGACGAGAAACGCATTTTCGTCCTCGTGGACGGCATGTCCGCTTTCCGCGAGGCCTACGAATACACCCGGCTGTCCGGGCTGTGGGATATTTTCCTGCAGCTGGCCACTGACGGCCGTCCCTTGGGCATCCACCTCATCGTTACCGGTGACCGCCCCAACTCCGTCCCGCCGTCGTTGCTTGCCTCCATCCAGCGGCGGCTGGTGCTGCGGCTGTCCTCGGAGGACGACTACATGTCGCTGGACGTCCCCAAGGACGTCCTGGGCCAGGCGTCACCTCCAGGGCGCGGACTCCTCGGAAGCCACGAAGTGCAGCTTGCTGTCCTGGGCGGCAACTCCAACTTGGCGCTGCAGGCGCGCGAAGTCCACAAGCTGAGTGAGGCCATGCTGCGCCAGGGCGTCGAAAGGGCACCGCGGATCGAACGCCTGCCGGAGCAGGTGGATCTGGATGTCCTGCCGGCCGGACAGACTGACCAGCCGGTGATCGGCGTCGACGACGAAACGCTGCAGCCCGCCGCGCTGATGGCCAAGGGTCCGCTGCTGCTGGCCGGCCCTCCGGGTGCCGGGCGGACCGTGGCGCTGGTGACGCTGGCTTACGCGCTGCGCCGTTCGAACCCGGACACCGAGCTGGTCTACATCGCCTCGCGGAGATCCGCGGTCGCGTCACTGCCCGTCTGGAGCCGCTCCCTCGTCGGCGCGGACGACGTGGAGGAGGCGGTCGATGAGCTCACGGACCATTCCTCAGCCAACCCGGGAAAGCTCGCCATCTTCATCGAGGGGCTCACGGAATTCACGGACACCCTTGCCGAATCCGGCCTTGAGCGGCTGGTCACGTCCTCGGTCAAGGCGGACCAGTGGGTGGTGGGCGAATCCGAGACCTCCACCTGGTCCTCGGCATGGTCCCTGGCCCAGCCGTTCAAATCCGGGAGGCGGGGACTGCTGATCAACCCTGGTGATATGGACGGCGACAGCCTGCTCAACACCCCGCTCGGACGGGTCGGTTCCGACTTCATTCCGGGCCGGGGCTACATCGTGGGCAGGGGCAAGGTGCGCAAACTTCAGATCGCGCTGCCGCCGGAAGACCGGAAGTAAGAAATTTGGCGATCCACGGAACCCTATAGGAAGATACCCGGGACACAACTCGGTGCGGGAGAGTCCTGCTCGCTGCTGCAAAGGTAATCCCATGATCCCACCCAATAGCCTGCGGACCGTGCTGGTCCCCGGACTCGCTGCCACTGTGCTGGCACTGACCGCGGCGGTGGGAATTGCCGGGGCCGTGCACGCGGAGTCCGGCTCACCGGCTCCCACCACCGCTCCTCCTCCGCCGGCCACCGCCGCACCCGCCC
>NZ_CAKKLY010000040.1 GCF_918698095.1 Arthrobacter sp. Bi83 | reverse complement strand
GGGGTGTGTCCGGCGCCGGCATTTTCGGAAAATGCCGGCGGAGCCGCGCAGGACCCCAGCCACAACGGAAGCAACAGGCAAAAGGCGGCAGACGCCGTCGTACGCGCCCTTCCGCCCTGGCTGCTCGTCATGACTGCACCGCACTTCCTGCTCCGGTACGTCCGGTAACTCAACGTTACGGCGGCGGAAGTCGGCGGGGAACGGAGTGGCGGTGACAGTTCGGCCGCAGCTCAGTCACGGAATGGTTGCGCCGGTGGACCGCCAACCGGGCTGCCATGCCGGGCGAGAAGCGGAAAGGCAAACGCCCCCGGCAACGGTGACGTGCCGGGGGCGTTTGCTGAAAGAGCCTGGACTAGGCTGCTGCCTCGGCCTTCTCGGCAGCGGCGAGGGCGCCGAAGATGCCCTTGATCTGCTCAACAACCTCGGCGTCGTCCTTCGGGTGGGTCTCCGCGAAGCGGACCATGGAACCGGGTACGGCCAGCTTGACGTCCTCAAGGATGCGGGCACCGGCGATGCCGGCGGCCTTGCGGGCCTCGTCCTGGGCCCAGACGCCACCGAACTGGCCGAAGGCGGTACCGACGACGGCGGTGGGCTTGCCTGCGAGGGCGCCGGCGCCGAACGGGCGGGACAGCCAGTCAATGGCGTTCTTCAGCGAGGCGGGCATGGTGCCGTTGTGCTCCGGGGTGACCAGAAGCAGGGCGTCGGCCTCATTGGCTGCGGCGCGCAGGGCAGCGGCAGCTTCGGGCACCTGGCCTTCGACGTCGACGTCCTCGTTGTAGAAGGGGAGGTTGCCCAGGGTTTCGTGGATCACGATTTCAAGGTTCTCCGGGGCGTTCAGCTGGATGGCCTCGGCGAGCTTGCGGTTGGTGGATTCGGCGCGGAGGCTGCCGACCAGGGCGAGTACGGTGCTCTTGGACATGTGAACTCCTTGATATCAGGCCGCGGAACGCTCCGCCGGCTGGTTGGTTGTTGGAGGCGTCTTAGGCCTTCACCGATACTAAACGGACTACGGTCCGGATATTATTCCCCGGTCTAGAATGTTTTGTGTGAGCCTCATCCCAATCCGCTCCGGAACCCCCTTCGGGTCCGGCCAGGAACGCAGCGATGCCGCCCGGAACCGGGAACTGCTCCTCTGCGCCGCCCGGGAACTGATCGACGAATGCGGCGTGGACGGCCTCACGATGGACAAGCTGGCCGAACGCGCCGGCGTGGGTAAGGGGACCGTTTTCCGCCGCTTCGGCAGCAGGGCCGGGCTCATGATGACCCTGCTCAGTGCCGCCGAGGCCGAGTTCCAGAGCCGTTTCATGTTCGGGCCGCCGCCGCTGGGCCCGGGGGCTCCGCCCCTTGAGCGGCTCATCGCCTTTGGTGCCGGGCGCATCGGCTACGTCCTGGAGTACGGCGACCTGGCCCGGGCCGCGGACCACTCGCCGTACAACCGGTTTGAGGTGCCGGCCGCTGTCCTGTGGCACCGGCACATTGAGCATCTGCTGCGCGCCGCCGGCTTCGACGCGGACCCGTGGCTTATGGCGGTGTCCCTCAGCGCTACCCTGGATCCGGAGCGGCTGCTCCATGCGGTACGGGTGCACGGGGTTTCCCCGGGGCGCCTCGAGGAGTCATGGCGCCAGCTTGTCACGCGTGTGGTGGGGCCTGCGGAGTAGCGTTGCACCATGAGCACCGACTCCTCCTCCTCGCCCCTGTCCGCGGCCTCCCGGCCCGAGCCGGCTGACGCCGGCCAGCCCATTCGCACCGCCGTGATGGGTTACGGCCTGTCCGGAAGCGTCTTCCACGCGCCGCTGATCGCGGCCAATTCCCGGTACTCGCTGGACGTTATCGCAACGTCCGATGCCGGACGCCAGACGGCCGCGCTGGGACGTTATCCGGGTGTGAAAACAGTGGCCGACGGAGAGGCCGTCCTCGCGCTGGCGGCCGACCTTGACCTCGTGGTCCTGGGGACGCCTCCGGCCACCCACTACCCCTTGGCGAAGGCCGCCCTGGAGGCGGGGCTCGACGTCGTGGTGGACAAGCCCTTCGCGGTGACCAGCGGGCAGGGTCAGGAACTGATCGAACTGGCAGCCCGTCTGGGCAGGGTGCTGACAGTGTTCCAGAACCGCCGCTGGGACGGCGATTACCTCACCGTCAAGGAGCTGTTGGCTGAAGGTTCGCTGGGGAAGGTAACGCGGTTCGAATCCCGGTTCGAGCGGTGGTCCCCGGAGGTGTCCAAGGCCTGGAAGGCGGAGGCCACGGCGGCCGACGGCGGTGGCGTCCTGTTCGACCTTGGCACGCACCTGCTGGACCAGGCACTCGTGCTCTTCGGGCCGGGCGAGGTGGTGCACGCGGAGCTCCTGGCGCGGCGCCCCGGCGAGAGGGTGGACGACGACTGCTTCCTGGCGGTGCGGCACGAGTCCGGCGTGCTGAGCCACCTCTGGATGAACATGCTGTGCGCCCAGCAGGGTCCCCGCTACCGGGTGCTCGGATCCGAGGGGGCCTTCACCAAGCACGGCGTGGACCCGCAGGAGCCCTACATTGTTGCCGGCGGGGGACCGCTGGACGAAGAGTACGGTGTCGAAGCGCCCGAGTGGGCCGGGAAGCTGGGCCGCGACGGGCACCTCGACCGGCTGTCCACAGAGCGCGGCGCCTACCCGGAGTTCTACCGGATCCTTGCGGACAAGATTTCCGACGGCGGCGCATCCTCGCCGCTGCCGGTTCCGGTCGATCCGGCCGGCCCGGTCGACGTGCTGAAACTGATTGAGCAAGCCCGGGCCTTGGCTTAAGGCGGGCTTAAACAGCGATCGGCTGCTCCGTAACTGCCGTTCTGGGGGTCCAAAAGGGCGGCTATGGAGCAGCCGATGCTAACTCCGGCGGGCTACGCGGAGACCAGCTCGTGCCAGTCGGATACCAGGGGCAGGTCGTGGGCCTCGGAGACCGAGTGGTGTGCCACGTGTCCTGCGGCGATGTTCAGGCCTGCGGCCAGGGCGGGATCGCGGTCGAACGCTGCACGGACGCCGAGATTGGCCAGGGCGACGCCGTAGCGGAGCGTGACGTTGGTCAGGGCGTAGGTGGAGGTGTTCGGGACGGCGCCGGGCATGTTGGCCACGCAGTAAAAGATCGTGTTGTGGACCTTGTACGTGGGTTCCTGATGCGTGGTGGGGTGGGTGTCTTCGAAGCAGCCGCCCTGGTCCACGGCGATGTCGACGAGCACGGAGCCGGGCTTCATGCGGGCGACGAGTTCGTTGGTGACGAGCTTGGGGGCCTTGGCGCCGGGGATCAGGACGGAGCCGATGACCAGGTCGGCGTCGACGACGGACTTTTCGATCTCGTACTTGTTGGATGCGACGGTCTTCAGGCGGCCCTGGTACTGGGCATCGAGTTCCCGCAGGCGGTTGATGTTGATGTCCAGGATGGTGACGTCCGCGCCCAGGCCCAGGGCCATGGCGGCGGCGTTGGTGCCGGCCACACCGGCGCCGAGGACGACGACCTTGGCCGGGCGGACGCCCGGGACGCCGCCCAGGAGCACGCCCTTGCCGCCGGCGGGGGCCATGAGGGAGGTGGCCCCGACCTGGACTGAGAGCCGGCCTGCGACCTCGGACATCGGGGCGAGCAGCGGAAGGGTGCGGCCTTCCTGGACGGTTTCGTAGGCGATGGCGGTGACGCCGGAGTTGATGAGCTCGGCGGTGAGTTCAGGTTCGGCGGCGAGGTGGAGGTAGGTGAAGAGAATCAGGTCCTTGCGGAAGCGGTGGTATTCCGCGGCGATGGGTTCCTTGACCTTCATGACCATGTCCGCGCGGGCCCAGACCTCGTCGGCGTCGGTGACGATTTCGGCGCCGGCGATGGCGTATTCCTCGTCCGTGATGCCCGAGCCCAAGCCTGCGCCGCGCTCAAGAAGGACCGTGTGGCCGTGGGTGCGGAACTCGTGAACGCCGGCAGCGGTGATGGCGACTCGGAATTCGTTGTTCTTGATCTCTTTGGGGACACCGATGATCATTTTCTGGGCTCCATGTTCTATGGCTTTGTGGGCCGGAAGTTGCGGGGGAGTTGTGCTTCCAGAATAGATCCGGCTGTGAGGTACACGACAGGTTGAGCCGAGGCTGACCGCAGCGAGAACCGCGACTTTCCGCGATTTTTGGAGTCCGCGCCTAGACGTTTGTCGAGCATGGGGGCGTCAAGTGTCGCCTGCTGTCCGTTCGCCCGGAATGCCTTCCGGGACGTAGTCTTGCTGCATGCAGCAGGACGTGGAGGAGCTCGTGGAGCGCGTGGCGCAGAAGCTGGGCCGCGGCCTGTCGCTTGAGGACCTGGACGGGCTCTTGCTCGCCTACAGTTCCAACCAGTCGCACGCCGACCGGGTCCGGGTGAACTTCCTGCTCAGCAAGCGCGTGCCGGTCGACGTCAAGGCGTGGCAGCTCTCGCACGGGATCGCCACGGCGGTGCGCCCCGTCGTGGTTCCTGCCAACCAGGAGCTGGGAATGCTGGGACGCGTCTGCGTCCCGCTGATGGTCCGCGGTTTCCGCGTCGGTTACCTCTGGGTGCAGCAGGACCTTGAGGAGGAAAGCGCGACGGCGATTCTCACCCAGCTGCCCGACGTCCGGAACGAGCTTGAGCTGCTTTCCGGGCTGCTCCTGGACTCCAACACGGCTGAATCCGAGTTCCGGCGCAGCCGCGAACGCGAGTTCCTGGCCGCTTGTGCCGGGGAGGCCAACGCTGTGGCCGCGGTGGCAGGCTGGAAGGAAGTGCAGGACCGCGGCCCCTGGCAGCTGGTGACGGTCCTCGACGCCGACGGCTGGGCGGCGCCTGATCCGATCGCCTCCACGCTCATTCACAGGTCCGCGGCGCTGCAGGCAACCATCGGCGTGGACGCGGCCCTGTTCAGTGCCGGCGCCGAAACCCATGCCGTGGTGCTGTTCCGGGAATCCACGGGCCGCGCCAACCACGCCCAGGTGCTGGTCCACTACCAGCTGGAGCTCGCTAAACGTTCGGGCCGACACGTGCACCGCATCATCCTCGGAATCAGCGAGGGCTTCACCCGGACCAAGGACTTCGCCGAGGCCTACCGGCAGTCGCGGGTGGCCGCCCAGGCCGCGGCGGTGGACGCCCAGCTGGGGGAACTCGTGGATTGCCGGGCGACGGGCGTCTACCAACTCCTTGCCTCAGCCGGCGGAGGCGCCGGCGTCTGGGGCGATGCGGGGTCCGTGAACTTCCGGGCGCTGGAGGACCACGACCGCAACGGGGAACTGCTGCCCGTTCTTGAGCTGCTCTACGACAACGACGGTTCCGTGCAGGATGTCGCGGAGAAGCTCCATCTGCACCGCAGCAGCATTTACAACCGGCTGGGCCGGATCCGGCAGCTGCTGGGGGTGGATCCGCTGAAGGGCATGGTCCGGCTGGAGCTGCACGCCGCACTCAAAGCGCGGCGGTGGGCGGCGCGGCCGCGGATCTAGGCCGCGGGTCCGTTCCTGCGTCCAGCCGTCGGATCCAGCCGTCAGGCGGCATTTCCGTCCAGCAGCGGCCGCTGTTCCACCGGGCGCTGCTCCCCGCCGGGCTGCTCGCCCGGGAAGTGTTCCTTCACAAGCTGCTCAGGCGGGTGCTCCAGCGCCGTGGCGTCCGGGATCTGCGGCAGCAGGCCCTGCAGCTGGCCGCGGCGCCGGGAAATCCTGCTTTCCGCCCACATTGAGACGGCCACATAGGCTACGCAGCTGGACGTGAAGATGGCCGTGTTGTTCAGTTCCACGATCATTCCGAGTACGGCTGCCACACTCATGGCGGCAATGCCCGCCACGATGTGCAACCCCCGGAATCTCAACACGAGTAAAGAGTAACCCCGCCCAGTGGCTCGATTCCCTGGTTTGGCGGGATCGTTGCTTGATCCTTATCACGCCGTCACCGGGGAGTGGAGGCACGTCATTTTGCGTCCCGCAAACATTGTCAGGAGCCGTCGGCGCGTTCCGCGGCGGCCTGTTGCTTCTTCTGCCCTTCCAGCCAAGCCATGATCGCCGCCAGACGGATCCGGCGGTGCGTTCCGCGGTATTCCACGGCTATCTCACCCCGGTCCGTCATGTTCCGCAGGTACGTGTGGGAAATTCCGGCGAGTTCCGCGGCCTGGGACGTGGTGAGCACTTCTTCCACGCTGCTCACCGTCACAGCCTCGCCGCGGCTGAACCGCGCCAGGAGGTCGACGACGGCGTCCCTCGCCGCGGGTGGCAGGCGGTGGACAGTGCCGTCCACGAACACGGTGATGTCGGTGCCGCCGTCAAGCGCATGATGGAGTTTCTGTGCATCCTCGGCGGGAAGTGCGGCCGCCACCCTGGGAGCTATCAATGCCATGGCAGAAGCCTAACCGCTGCCATGGCGATGGCCCCGGGCTGTGCCAGCGGCGGGTATGCTCAGCGGATGAAACTGGACGACGGAGTGGATGTTACGGCGAACGGCCTGACCGGCCGCCTTTACGTGTCCCCGGCCGGCCCGGGACAGGCAACCGGCATGGGGCAAACCGGCCCAGAACAGGCGGCCGGTATGGGGGAACAGGCGTCCGGTATGGGGCGCGCGGGCGAGCCTTCGACCGCAGGGCCTCAGGTCTTCGTGCTGCTCCACGGCATCGGGGTCTCGCACCGCTACCTGGCCAAACTTCACCTGGAATTGGCTGGGGGCAGCGGGTTGGCGGGCGGCCGGCAGGCGCGCGGCGCCGTCGTCTACTCCTTCGACCTGCCCGGTTTCAGCGAAACGCCGCGGCCGGGCCGCCAGGTGACGGTGGGCGAATATGCAGCCTTCGTCGCGGCGGTCCTCGCCGACGCCGGCGTCCAGTCCTGTGTGGTGGTGGGCCATTCCATGGGGACGCAGTTCGCCGCGGAGCTCGCCCTCCAGGAACCGGGCCTCGTAAGCCGCGTGGTGCTCATGGGCCCGGTGGTGGATCGAGCGCGGAAGAGCGCCGTCTGGCACTCGCTTGCCCTGACCCGTGACTCACTGTTCAGCGAAAGCCCGTCCACCAACGTTGTGGTCTTCACCGACTATTTCAAGACCGGGCTCCGCTGGTACCTGACGCAGCTGCCCGTGATGATGGAGTACCCGTTGGACACGAGGGTGTGCGGCATAACCCAGCCCGTGCTGGTGCTCCGCGGCGGCAGGGACCCCATTGCCCGCCGTCCCTGGTGCGAATTCCTCGCACGCCAGGCGCCGCAGGGGACATTTGTGGAAGTGCCCGGCTTCGGGCACGTGGTTCAGGACAGCGCGCCGGCGGCCGTGGCCCAGGCCATTGTCCACTGGGCCAGCACAGCCGCCGACGGCATCACAGCCTAGGCAGAACAGTCACCTCGGCTACAGGCCGAGCTCTTCGAGGACCGGGAGCTTCTCCCGTACCCAGGCTCGCGCTTCGGTGGCACTGGGCGCGGACAGCGCCAGTTTGGCAAGCTCCTGCGCCTCGGCCAGTGTGACGGTCTTGAGGACCGCGGCCACGGCAGCCAGTGAACGGGCCGTCATGGACAGGGTGGTCACGCCGAGGCCGGTCAGGACGACGGCGAGGGCGGGGTCGGCCGCTGCCTCACCGCAGACGCCCACGGGCTTGTTGTGGCCCTCGATTGCCGCCCCTTCCACTGTCAGCCCCACCAGTCGCAGTACTGCCGGCTGCCAGGGCGTGTTCAGGCCGGCCAGCGGACCGAGCTGGCGGTCGGCGGCCATCGCGTATTGCGTGAGGTCATTGGTGCCCAGGCTGGCGAAGCCCACTTCTCGCAGGATGGTGTCGGCGGTGAGGGCGGCGGACGGAACCTCCACCATCACGCCTGGGGTCTCGATTCCGGCTTCGGCGCACATCGTGGCGAACCGGGCAGCCTCCTCGGCCGTGGAAATCATCGGGGCCATGACCCAGACATCGGCCGCTGACTGCTTCTCGGCGAGGGCGATCGCCTCCAGCTGGCGCTCCAGGACGCCCGGAGTGGTGAAGTCCGTCCGGTAGCCGCGGACGCCCAGAGCCGGGTTGGGCTCGGTGGAGTCTGTCAGGAACGGGAGCGGCTTGTCAGCGCCGGCGTCGAGGGTCCGGAGGACCACCTTCTTGCCGGGGAAGGCATCAAAAACACCCTTGTAGGCGGCAGCCTGCTCCTCAACCGAGGGCTCGGTGTCGCGCTCCAGGAAACAAAATTCGGTCCGGAACAGACCCACGCCCTGCGCTCCGAGCTTGGCTGCGGCCTCGGCGTCCTTGGCACCTCCCACATTGGCGAGCAGCGGGACCAGGTGCCCGTCCGCCGTCGCGCCCGTGCCGCTGAACTCGGCGAGAAGGGAGGCGGTGGCCGCCCAGGTCTCGGCTGCAGCGCGCAGCGAATCGTCAGGGTTGGCGGTGATGGAGCCTGCCGCGCCGTCCACATAGACCTCGGTGCCGTCCGGCAGTTCGTCCACGCCCACCGCGGCCACCACGGCCGGCAGCCCGAGCGAACGCGCAATGATGGCGGTGTGTGACTGCGGGCCGCCGCCGGCCGTCACCAGCGCGAGCACCTTGTTCGGGTCCAGGGTTGCGGTATCGGCGGGCGCAAGATCTTCGGCCACGAGGATGAACGGAGACTCTGAGGTGGGAATGCCCGGGGCAGCTACGCCGCGGAGCTGGGCCACGATGCGGGCGCGGACGTCGAGGATGTCGGTTGCCCGTTCCGCCATGTAGCCGCCGAGATTGTGGAGCATTTCCGCGACCGATGAGCCCGATTCCCAGATTGCGCGCTGCCCGGACATGCCACGGGCGATCAGCTTCGCCGCGCCCTTGATCAGCATGGTGTCCTTGGCCATCAGGGCCGTCGCTTCAAGGACGGCTTTGCCGTCTCCGGTGGCGTGGTCTGCGCGGGCCTTGAGCTCATCGTGCACGGCATTCGCTGCTGCCTTCAGCGCCGCCGTCGCGTCCTCCGGGGACGTGCCGGCCGGCAGCTGTTCGCTGGCCGGGGGTTCGCTGATGGGCTTGGGCATCTGCCGGACGGTGCCGATGATGCGGCCTGGGCTGACGCCAACTCCTGGGAAGTTCTGCACTGAAGGTCCTCGTTCTCTGCCGGTAGCCAGGCCCGCCGGTCCCTGCCCGGACTGGTCCGGGCGGTTCGGAACGGCTGCGTCCGATGTTGTGTGCGGTGCCTGAAAAAATTGTATGTGATGCAGTTCATATAGCGTTGCTATAGGTGATAGGGTAGCGGTTATGAGTTTCGATGGCCAGCTTCCGCCAAAGATGAGGTTGTTGCGTGCGGCGGCCGAATTGCTGGCCAAGTCCTCGGGAGCAGCCGTATCAACCCGCCAGATCACACAGCTGGCAGGGGTTACAGCGCCCACCCTGTACCACCACTTTGGTGACAAGGAGGGCCTGTTTGACGCGGTAGTTGCCGCGGGATTCGAAGAATATGTGGCGGGCGAACGCGATTTCGCCCCGTCCGGACATCCGCTGGAAGACATCCGGCGGATGTGGGACAACCACGTGCAGTTCGGGCTCAACCAGCCGGAACTGTATCTGGTCATGTTCGGTAACATCCGCCCCGAGAGTCGCCCGTCCATCGTTGCCGATGCCGAGGCCCTCATGGAGGAAATGCTGAACAAGGCCGCCGCGGCCGGGCAGCTGAACGTCCAGCCGCGGGAAGCGGCAAGAAGCATCCTGGCCGCCAACGTAGGCGTGACGCTCATGCTGATCGCGGAACCGGTGGCGGAGCGCAACCTCGAACTGTCCACCATGACCCGGGACGCCATGATCTTCGCGGTGGCCGCCGACCAGGGCCGGGAAGCCGGCCCGGAGGATTCCGGAAAGTCCTCAGTGGTGGTGGCTGCCATAGCGCTGAACGCGGCGCTGCAGGCATCCCACTCAGACCAGCTCTCCAGCTCGGAACTCAAGCTCTTTCTCGAATGGCTCCACAGGATCTCCACCAGTTCCACCAGCTAGTCGTCGAAAATATCGGACCATCCTGCGGTGCAGCAGGGATCACGGTTAGGAAATCACATGGCAACAGAGACAGTTGCAAAACCCCGTACCAGTGCGCGCGTTCACGTCCAGAAGTTCGGGACGTTCCTGTCCGGCATGATCATGCCGAACATCGGGGCGTTCATAGCCTGGGGCATCATCACGGCGCTCTTCATTGAAAAGGGCTGGATACCCGTCCCTCAACTTGGCGGCTTTGGCACCAACGCAGCGGGCGCGCCTAACGTCGGCCTTGTCGGCCCCATGATCACCTACCTGCTGCCGCTCCTGATCGCCTACACCGGCGGCAAGATGGTCTACGACGTCCGCGGTGGCGTGGTTGGCGCCATCGGCACCATGGGCGTGATCGTCGGCGCCGGTATCCCCATGTTCATTGGCGCCATGATCATGGGTCCCCTCGGCGGCTGGACCATCAAGAAGCTCGATGCCCTCTGGGACGGCAAGATCAGGCCCGGCTTCGAGATGCTCGTGAACAACTTTTCCGCTGGCATTTGGGGCGCATTACTGGCCATGCTCGGCTTCTACGGCATTTCCCCGTTGGTTCAGGCCTTCAGCACGGCCGCCGGCAATGTGGTCCAGTTCCTGGTCAACAATGGCCTCCTGCCGCTGACCAGCATCTTCATCGAACCTGCCAAGGTCCTCTTCCTCAACAACGCCATCAACCACGGCGTGCTGACCCCGTTGGGCATCCAACAGTCGCTTGCGCAGGGCAAATCCATCCTGTTCCTGCTCGAGGCCAACCCGGGTCCGGGCTTGGGCATCCTCCTTGCCTACATGTTCTTCGGCCGTGGCGCGGCGAAGGCCTCAGCCCCCGGCGCCGCCCTCATCCACTTCTTTGGTGGCATCCACGAAATCTACTTCCCGTACGTCCTGATGCGCCCGCTGCTGATCCTGGCAGCGATCGCAGGTGGCATGACGGGTATCGCCACCCTGGCAGTCACCGGCTCCGGCCTCGTCGCTCCGGCGGCCCCGGGCTCCATCATCGCCGTGATCGCCCAAACCTCCAGGGACAGCTATGTGGGCGTAATCCTCTCGGTTCTGCTTGCCGCCACCGTGTCATTCCTGGTCGCCTCGGTGATTCTGAAGACCACTCGCCACAGTGACGAGGGCGACCTCAGCGCCGCTACCAGCCGCATGGAGGGCATGAAGGGCAAGAAGAGCTCCGTCTCCTCCGTCCTCACGGGTGCGGGCGCCGGCGGAACCGCGGTCCTGACGCGTCCCGTCGAGAACATCGTGTTCGCGTGCGACGCCGGCATGGGCTCCAGTGCCATGGGCGCCTCCGTGCTGCGGAACAAGATCAAGGCGGCGGGCTTCCCGGGCGTCAAGGTCACCAACGCGTCCATCGCCAGCCTCAACGACACCTACGACGTGGTGGTCACGCACCAGGACCTCACCGAGCGGGCCAAGCCCGTCACGTCCAGCGCCGTCCACTACTCCGTGGACAACTTCATGAACAGCCCGCGCTACGACGAGATCGTGGAACTGGTCAAGAGCAGCAACGCACCGGAATCTGCCGGCGGGGATGCTGCGGCACCCGCCGCCCCCGCTGCTGCGGCTGGCGCCGCCGCTGGCGAGATGCCCGCGGAAGCCGGCGCCCCGCCGTCGGACATCCTTGTGGCTGACAGCGTGGTCCTCAACGGCTCCGCCGCAACCCGAGACGCCGCGATCGACGAGGCGGGCCAGCTGCTGCTGGCGCGCGGCGCCGTGGACAACGACTACATCCTCGCCATGCACGAGCGCGAGGAATCCGTTTCCACATACATGGGCAGCTTCCTGGCGATCCCGCACGGCACCAACGCCGCCAAGGACCACATCAAGAAGTCCGCAGTTTCCGTGATCCGCTACCCGGACGGCATCGACTGGAACGGCAAGCAGGTCAAGTTCGTGGTGGGCGTTGCCGGCATCAACAACGAACACCTCCACATCCTTTCCTCCATCGCGAAGGTTTTCACGAACAAGGCGCAGGTGGCGCAGCTTGAGGCCGCAACGTCAGTGGAGGAAGTGCTGGATCTGTTCGGAAAGGTCAACGCATAGTGAAGGCTGTACATTTCGGAGCCGGGAACATCGGCCGCGGGTTCGTGGGGCTGCTGCTGCACCAGGCCGGGTACGAGGTGGTCTTCGCGGACGTGGCGGAAGCCCTCATCTCCCAGTTAGCGGCCGCGGACAGCTACGACGTGCACGAGGTGGGGGAGAACCCCACGGTGCGCACCGTGGACAACTTCCGGGCGGTCAACTCGGGCACGCAGGAGCAGCAGCTGATCTCGGAGATCGCGACGGCGGATATCGTCACCACCGCTGTTGGGCCGCACATCCTGAAGTTCGTGGCCCCGGCAATCGCGAAGGGGATTGCGGCCCGTGCCGCCGACCTGGCGCCGCTGCAGGTGATGGCTTGCGAGAACGCCATCAACGCCACGGACATCCTGCGTGAGGCGATCGTCTCGTCATGGGACGACGCCGCCGGGCCGCTGGAGGACGTGGCCGTGTTCGCCAACACCGCCGTGGACCGGATCGTGCCCAACCAGGAGGCGGGCCAGGGGCTGGACGTGACGGTGGAGACGTTCTACGAGTGGGTCATCGACCGCACGCCCTTCGGCGGCTCCGCGCCGGTCATCCCCGGGGCGACGTTTGTGGACGAACTCGGGCCTTACATCGAGCGCAAGCTGTTCACGGTCAACACGGGACACGCCTCTGCGGCGTACTTCGGGTTCGAGGCCGGACTGGAGAAGATTTCCGACGCCATGGCGGACCAGGACGTGGCGGCCGATGTCCGGGCAGTGCTCGACGAAACCAAGCAGCTGCTCGTTTCCAAGCACGGGTTCAACCACGAGGAGCAGGAAGCCTACGTCCAGAAGATCCTGGGCCGGTTCTCCAACCCGCACCTGCCGGACACCGTGAACCGCGTGGGGCGGGCGCCGCTGCGAAAGCTCAGCCGGAACGAGCGGTTCATTGGTCCGGCCGCGGAACTCGCGGAGCGCGGAATTGTCCCGGAGGCGCTCCTTGGGGCCATCGCGGCGGCCCTGCGCTTCAACGACCCCGCCGACACCGAAGCGGTGGAACTCGGTCAGATTCTGGCCTCCACCGAGCCGGCCGACGCGACCGAGCAGATCACCGGGCTGACGGCCGACCACCCGCTGTTCGCCGCCGTCTGCGGGCTCGTAGAGGAGCGCAAAGCAGAGGGCGTCACGGCGCCGGCATAGGCGTACCCAGCCACCGGCACAAGGCACGACGCCGGAGCTCAGGTGAGTTCCGGCGTCGTGCGTTTGCGCCGTGCGTTTGCGTCGTGCGCTAGCCGGCGGACACGGTGCCGGCCGCTGCCTGCACGGCCTCGCGCATGGGAGTCGCGGGCCGGCCGATCAGCGAGCTCAGATCACCGCTGGTCACGAGCAGATCGCCCCGGGCGATGCCGAGGTCGCTGTCCGCAAGGATGGCGGCGTAGGCCTCAGGCAGCCCGGCATCGACGAGCACCTGCGCGTACTGTTCCGCCGGCAGGTCCTGGTACTTCACCGGCGTGCCCGTGGCGGCGCTGACCTCTCCGGCGAGATCGCTGAGGGTAAACGGCTCGTCACCCCCGAGCTCGTAGACCTTGCCGGCCTGGTCGTCCCTGAGCAGCACCTCTGCAGCGGCCTGGGCGTAGTCGGCCCGGGTGGCGGCGCTGACCTTGCCATCCCCGGCGCTGCCGAGCACGGAGCCGTACTGGAGCTGCACGGCAAGCTGGTCGGTATAGTTCTCCAGGTACCAGCTGTTGCGGAGCAAAGTGAAGGGCAGGCCCGAATCACGGAGGGCCTGTTCCGTGGCCTGATGTTCGGCGGCCAGTTGCATGCCGGTCCTGTCAGCGTTGGCGATGCTGGTGTAGGCGATCAGTCCGACGCCCGCCTCACGGGCGGCGTCGATGGCCTTCCGGTGCTGCTCAATACGCTGGCCGACCTCGCTGCCGGAGACCAGCAGCACCTTCTCGGCGTCCTTGAACGCCTGATGCAGGGAATCGGCGTCGTTGTAATCGATGGGGAGGACCTGGACGCCTTGCTCGGCGAAGTCGGCGATCTTGGCAAGATTCCGGCCGGCGGCCACGATCTGTTCCGCGGGAACGTTGCGGTTGAGAAGTGCTTCGACGACGAGGCGGCCGAGCTGGCCGGTGGCGCCGGTAACGACGATGGTCATGGTTTATTGCCTTTCACCAGTGGAGTGAGTGTCACTGATGCAAACCGTCCGCCCGGTTGGATGCTTCCCAGAAGAGAGTACGCACTTTAAGGTAAGGTACCTGCATGAAGGTTAGTGCCCAGGTCAGCGAGCCTGTATTTCCCTTTGCTGACGGTATTTTCCCCGCGGGCTGTCCCAGCAGGACTGTTCTCGACCATGTCACGAGCAAGTGGGGCGTCCTGATTCTGGTCGCCCTGTCCGAGGGGCCGCAGCGCTGGAGTGACCTGCGCCGGCGCGCCGAAGGCATCAGCGAGAAGATGCTGGCACAAACCCTGAAGACCCTCGAAGGCGACGGGTTCGTGCGCCGCGACGCCCAGCCGATCATTCCTCCCCGGGTCGACTACAGCCTCAGCGCCAGCGGCCATGACCTTGCCTCGCTGATGCTGCCCCTGGTCGCCTGGATTGCCGAGCACGCGGACGGGATCGTCAACCCTCGGCCGGGTTCCGCGGATTCTGGGCCGGCCTCTAAAGCCGTTCGAAGCTAAGCAGCCTGCCGGGACGCCCGCGCGGACAGCTGAGAGCGCCGACGGATGACGTACTCCGCCGCCGCGACGTTGATCACCCAGCCCGCCCCCAGGAGCACCGCGCGGGTCGGAACGTCGGTTGGGCCCACCAGCAGTAGCCAGGGGATGCTGACCAGGGCTTGGGTTCCCGCGCCGACGGCGATCGCATAGGCGCGCGTCATCCAGGCGCTGTGCCGTACGAAGTCACGGCGCCAGATCGCGACGAGGCCCAGGACGATGCTCACCAGCATTGCCGTCCCGAAGAACAGCCGGAGCGGGACGTCGGTGTGGCCGTCCGGGAGGGCGTAGAAGACAGACATCCACAGGCCGGAGAGGGCGGCGAGCAGGCCGGCTGGTATCAGGATGCGGCCGGCGATGCGGTGCCAGCCATGCCGGCGTCGCAGTGAGGGAACGAACTGGAACGCTCCGAGCAGGGAGTACACGGTGACGCTCGCAATGTGCGTCACCACCGGGACTGGTGACGCGAAAAACCGCGCGTTCTGCGGCGTGATGGTAGCCCCGGCCGTCAACTCGGTCAGGCGCAGGGCCCCGAAAATCACCGGGATCAGGCTGAGGAGGATCAGCCCGGCAGGCACGGGCCACTGGGCCCGGGGGAGCCTGACGAGCGTCGGGGCACCGATGATTTCAGTTGGCATGTCGAATCCTCCGCTTCCCGGTGTACGGTGTACACCTCATGCCTGACCATAGGTGTACGGTGTACACTTGTCAATGGAAAACGGCAAAGGGAAGGTGCGCACATGACTCAGCAGATGGAGACTGCGCGCCGGGTCCCCCTGAGTCGGGACCGCGTGCTGGAGGCCGCCGTCCGGCTTGCCGATGAGGTGGGCATCGAGCTGGTCAGCATGCGCAGGCTGGCGCAGGAGCTCGGCGTGGTGCCCATGGCGCTGTACAAGCACGTGGCGAATAAAGAGGAACTTCTCGACGGGATGGTGGGCACGCTGGTCGGCGAGATCGATCCTCCAGTCGGCGATGCAGGCTGGAAAACTGCGGTCAAGCTGAGGGTGCTCTCGGCGAGGCGGGCGCTCCTCAGGCATCCCTGGGGCCGCCCGGTGCTGGAATCCCGTACCAACAGGACGCCGGCCGTGCTTGGGTACATGGACTCGTTTATCGCGATGTTCCTGGCCGGCGGTTTCTCTGTCGATCTCACCCACCACGTCATGCATGCCCTCGGCAGCCGCATGTGGGGCTTTACCCAGGAGCTGTTCGACGATCCGGCAGGCCAGGCGGCGGGTGGCCAGGCCGAGATGCACCCGGAGGTGCAGGCCGCAATGTACCGGGAGATGGCTGCACGCTATCCGAGCATATTGCAGGTCGCCATGGCGGCCACACACGATGACGGCCAAGTGGTTGGGCAGGGCTGTGACGACCAGTTTGAGTTTGAGTTCGCCCTCGATCTGCTCCTTGACGGCTTTGAGCGACTTCATCACCAGGACTGGACCTCGAAGAGGGCGAAGCTGGACCAGGGATGGTCCGACGCCATAGGTTGAGGGGATGGAGGTCCTCGACTGGCTGCTCGACTCTGACCCCTCGGTCCGCTGGCAGGTCTTGCGTGACCTCACCGACGCGCCGGAGGAGGATGTACTCGCCGAGCGGGCCCGCATTTCTTCAGAAGGCTGGGGTGCCCGCATGCTCGAGCTGCAAGGCGAGGACGGCCAATGGGACGGGGGCACGTTCTTCCCGTCATCCTACGATGGCTCCGAGAATGGCCAGCCCTGGACCGCCACGACCTATAGGGTGCTGCTCCTGCGCGACCTCGGCCTGGATCCCCGCAGCGATGCGTCCCGCCGCGCCGTCGAGCTCGTCCGGGAGAACAGCCGCTGGGAAGAGGGTGGCCAGCCGTTCTTCGAAGGCGAGGTGGAGCCGTGCATCAACGGCAAGGCCGTCGCCCTCGGCGCCTACTTCGGGGAGAACGTCGACGGTGTGGTTGCGCGCCTGCTCGGTGAGCAGCTTACCGACGGCGGCTGGAACTGCGAGGCGGAACGAGGCTCCACGCGGTCGTCATTCGCGACGACGATCAACGTACTCGAAGGGCTTCTGGAACATGAACGGGCCACCGGGGGGACGCCGGCGTCGGTCGCGGCCCGGCGGCGTGGCGAGGAGTATCTGCTGGAGCGCGCCCTTCTCCGGCGCAAGAGCACAGGGGAGCTGATCGACCGGGACTGGCTGCAGTTCTCGTACCCCACACGCTGGTTCTACGACGTGCTCCGCGGACTTGAGTACTTCCGGGCTGTCGGGGGACCGCCGGATGAACGCATGGCCGAGGCGGTCGGGGTGCTGCGCTCGAAGCGGCGGTCCGACGGGACCTGGCTGCTGGAGAACACCCATCCCGGGCGGGTGCATTTCGCCCTGGAGGTCGGCGACGGACGGCCGAGCCGGTGGAACACGCTCAGGGCGCTGCGTGTACTCGAGTGGTACGGGCACCAGTAACCTCGAGCCCTGGAACGACGACAAAAAAGGCAGGGACCGGGGCGAAGATCCCGGTCCCTGCCTTCGGAAATTCGAGCTAGCTGGCTGACGCCGTCTCGGCGGCCGCCATTGCCTTCCATTCCGCCACGCGTGCCTGGTGCAGCGGCGAGCGGCGGACCACAGCGTAGGCCGCGCCAAGGACGGCGAACCAGATCGGCGTGACCAGCAGCGCCGTGAGCGTGTCCGGCTGCGTCGTCAGTGCCCAGACCAGGAACGCGAAGAACGCGAAGACCACCCACACCACGGGAATGCCGCCGGGCATCTTGAAGGTTGAGGCCCGGTGGAGTTCGGGGCGGCGTTTCCGGAACACGAGGTAGCTGGCAAGGATGATGGACCAGACGAACATGAAGCAGACGGCGGACACGGTGGTCACCATGTCAAACGCCACTCCCACGTCCTTGCCTGCATACAGCAGTGCCACGCCGGCGAGCAGCAGCACGCAGGAGAGGAACAGGGCGTTCTGCGGGACCTTGCGGCTGGAGAGACGGCCGAAGACCTTGGGGGCGTCGCCGTCGTTGGCAAGCCCGTAGACCATGCGCGAGGTGGAGTAGATCCCGGAGTTGGCCGAGGACATGGCGGATGTCAGCACCACGAGGTTCACTACGGTTGCCGCGATCCCCAGCCCGGCCAGCGAGAACATGCCGATGAACGGGCTGTGGCCCGCCTGGAACTCGGTCCACGGCGTGACGGACATCAGGATGACGAGTGCGCCGACATAGAACAGCATGACGCGCAGCGGGATAGCGTTGATGGCGCGGGGCAGGTTGTGTTCCGGGTTCTTGGTTTCGGCCGCGGCTGTTCCCACCAGCTCGATGCCCACGAATGCGAAGACCGCGATCTGGAAGCCAGCCACGAAGCCCATGAACTCGCGCGGGAAGAAACCGCCGTGGTTCCAAAGGTTCGTGAAAGTGGCCGTGCCGGCGTCGGACTGGAAACCGGTGAAGATCATCACCAGGCCCACGGCGATCAGCGCCACGATGGCCACGATCTTGATCAGCGCGAACCAGAACTCGGTCTCGCCGAAGGTCTTAACCGTGGGCAGGTTCAGCAGCAGCAGGATCACGATGGTGGCCAAGCCGGGGTTCCACAGCTGGATGCCTGGCCACAACTCGTTGGCGTAGCCGGCAATCGCGATCACGTCGGCCACGCCGGTCACCACCCAGCAGAACCAGTAGGTCCAGCCGGTGAAGAAGCCTGCCCAGGGGCCCAGGAGGTCCCCGGCGAAGTCGCTGAACGACTTGTAGTTGAGGTTGGACAGCAGCAGCTGGCCCATGGCCCGCATCACGAAGAACAGCATGAAGCCGATGATCATGTATACGAAGATCACGGACGGCCCTGCCACCGAGATGGTCTTGCCGGAGCCCATGAACAGCCCGGTGCCGATGGCGCCGCCGATGGCCAGCAGCTGGATGTGCCGGTTGCTCAGCGAGCGTGAAAGGTGGGGCTCGCTGTCCCGGCTGGAGGCAGTTCTCTGCCCAGTGGTTGTCTGCTCAGACATGTGCAAAATCCTTTGGAAAGTCCGCCGCGAGGGTGGTGGCGGTTACAAAATCAGCGTCTCCAACCTACATCCTGGTCGCGCAGGACGACGTATCACCCGTCTCAGCTGCCCCATCCCCGGCCCGCCGGAGCGGCGGGGGCTGTACGCCCTGTCTTCGCGAGGGGGCAGACGGCGACTTCCAGGGGCCCCAAGTGTTCGTTCGGGCTAACTGCACTTGACTGTTAGGGCGCCTAACTATTAGGCTACCTAACTATGAGCACACGCGAACAAACCGAGCTGCAGACCCTCGCCCAGGACTTCCGTGAGGCGCTGCGCCACAGCGTGTACCTCGTGCGCCGCCTCGACGCCGACGGCGATCTCAGCGCCGCCCAGCTCAGCACGCTCAAAATGCTGCTCGACGACGGCGTCCGCGTGGGGGAGATCGCCCGCAACCTCGGCGTGAAAGTTCCCAGCGCCACCGAACAGGTCATCAAGCTCGAACGTGCCGGCCTCGCCCGCCGCGAAGCGGACCCGGACGACTCACGTGCCGTCCGGGTGGTGCTGACCACGGAAGGCCGTGCCGCCGTCGACTCCGCCAATGAGCGCCGCAACGCCGTCATGGCCGGGATCCTGGCGGCGCTCACGGAGGACGACCGGAAGGCCCTCGCCGCCGCGCTGCCCGTTATCGACAAAATCAACAGCTCACTTCAGAACTGAAACAGCCAACACTTAGGAGTGCCATCCATGGACGGCCAGCGCGCAGAGACTCTGCCGGCAGTGCAGGAAAACGCAGTGCAGGAAACGCTCGAGGCGGAAAAGGCCTCGATCCTCAAACAGCCCAAGGCGGTGTGGGCCACTGCCCTCGCGGCGGTGTTCGCGTTCATGGGCATAGGCCTCGTGGACCCCATCCTGCCGGCCATCGCCAAGAACCTGGATGCCAGCCCCAGCCAGGTCTCGCTGCTGTTCACCAGCTACTTCCTGGTCACCGCCGTCGCCATGCTGATCACCGGCTTCGTTTCCTCGCGGATCGGCGGCAAGCGGACCCTGCTGGCCGGCCTGGCCGTCATCGTGGTGTTTTCCTCCCTGTCCGGAACGTCGGGCAGTGTGGGTGAGCTGATCGGGTTCCGCGCCGGCTGGGGTCTGGGTAACGCGCTCTTCGTGGCCACGGCGCTGGCCGTCATCGTGGGAGTGGCCAGCGGCGGTGCAGGCACCGCGATCATCCTGTACGAGGCCGCCCTGGGGCTGGGCATCTCCCTGGGCCCGCTCCTCGGCGCGTTCCTTGGTGGCTGGCAGTGGCGGGCACCGTTCTTCGGCACCGCCGTACTCATGGCGGCCGCTTTCATTGCCCTCATCGCCCTGCTGCCCAAGACGCCTCTCCCCGAACGCAAAGTACGGCTCCGTGACCCGCTGCTCGCCCTGGGCCACAAGGGACTGCGGACGACCGCGGCCAGCGGCCTGTTCTACAACTACGGCTTCTTCACGGTTCTCGCCTTCACGCCCTTCATCCTGGGCATGGACGCGTACGGCATCGGCGGAGTGTTCTTTGGCTGGGGCGTCGCCGTCGCGGTATTCTCCGTTTTCGTGGCGCCGGTGCTCCAGAACCGCTTCGGCGCAACCAGGGTGCTCACCGATACGCTCGCCGTGCTGATGCTTGACCTGATCGGGCTGGGCCTCGCCGCCGGGCACTCGGTGCCGGTGGTTGTGGTGCTGGTGGTGGTCTCGGGTGCGCTGCTGGGAATCAACAACACGATCTACACCGAACTCGCGATGGGCGTATCGGACTCGCCGCGGCCGGTTGCCTCGGCAGGCTACAACTTCGTCCGCTGGATGGGCGGCGCGCTGGCCCCGTTCGCCGCGGCACAGCTGGGCGAACACTTCGGTCCCCAGGTGCCGTTCTTTGCGGGAGCGGCAGCCATGGTGGTGGCCATCGCCGTTGTGTTGGGCGGGCGCCGGTACCTGGCGGCCCACGAGCCCCACGTGGTCTGAGCGGGACGTCCGCAGCCAGGCGTCTGCGCTGGCATGGGACGCGCTGATATAGGAAAAGACGCCCACGTTCCTGAGGAACGTGGGCGTCTTCCGTTTCATGCCGGGGGAGCCAAGAGCCGGTCAGACCTTAACGGACCCCTTGGGAACAAACAGGGTCTCAGCCTGTTCCAGCGACATGCCGTTCGTCTCCGGCACCTTGTACATGACGAAGAAGAACGATGCTGCGGCAAACAGTGCGTACATGGCGTACGTCAGCGGCAGCGAGCCTGCGGCCATCATGGGGAAGCTCAGGGTGATGGCGAAGTTGGCGATCCACTGGGCGGCGGCGGCCAGCCCCAGGGCGCGGGCGCGGATCCGGGACGGGAAGATCTCGCCCAGCAGCACCCAGACGAGCGGGCCCCAGGAGGCGCCGAAGCTGACCACGAAGACGTTGGCCGCGACGAGGGCAACGGGGCCCCAGGCGCCGGGGAGCGAAATGTCAGAACCGGTGCCCTTGGCCGAGGCGAAGGCCAGGGCCATGGCGCCCAGCGATACCGCCATGCCGATGGAGCCGGCGAGCAGGATGGGCCGGCGGCCGATCCGGTCCACGAGGGCGATGGCCACCAGGGTCACCAGGATGTTGGTGATGGAGGTGGCCACTGAGATGGTCAGCGAGTCCTTCTCCTGGAAGCCCACGGCCTTCCACAGCGTGGTGGAGTAGTAGAAGATCACGTTGATGCCCACGAACTGCTGCAGCACGGAGAGCGTGATGCCGATCCAGACCACGGCCTGCAGCCCGAACACCTTGCCGCGCAGTGAACCCTTCTTGCCTGCGAGCTGGTCTTCCTCGATCGCTTCGCGGATTTCACGGAGGTGGCGCTCGGTGTCCTCATCCGGGGCGATGGATTCGAAGACCTTGCGCGCCTGATCCTCCTTGCCCTGGAAGACCAGGAAGCGCGGGGATTCGGGCAGCGTGTAGGAGACGGCGCCGTAGACAACTGCGGGGACGGCGGCGGCGAGGAACATCCAGCGCCAGGCCTCGATGCCCAGCCAGAGCGGCTGGTCGGCGCCGCCGGCGGAGGTGGCGAACAGTGCATCGGACAGCAGTGCGGCGAAGATGCCGGTGGTGATGGCCAGTTGCTGGAGCGATGCGAGGCGCCCGCGAACGTGCCGCGGTGAGATCTCGGAGATGTAGGCCGGCGCGATCACCGAGGCCAGGCCGATGCCCAGGCCGCCCACGAGCCGCCAGAAGATCAGGTCCCAGACGCCGAAGCAGAAGCCGGTGCCGATGGCGCTGATCAGGAACAGGAGCGAGCCCAGTTTCATGGCGGGGATCCGGCCGTAGCGGTCGGCCACCTTGCCGGCCATGTACGCACCGGCCGCGCAGCCCAGCAGGGCCACGGCCACGGCGAAGCCGGTGACACCCTCGCTCAGGGCGAATTCTTCCTTCATGGCGTCGACTGCACCGTTGACCACGGACGAGTCGAAACCGAACAGGAAGCCGCCCACGGCGCCGGCGAGCGCGAGCCAAATGACCCGCTGCGGGATCCTGGCGGTTGGTTGCTCCTTGGCGGTGGGCATGGTTCTCCCTCGGGGGTTTGGGGATGGGTGAATGCGGTGCGGACGTCGTCGGCTGCGGTACCGGCCCAGACGGCCGGCGCACACGCGCCTAACAGTGTGCCACGTCACCGCTTGCCGTTCCACTTGGGGACAGAAGACGACGGCGGCGGGGCGGCCCGCCGTCGTCGTCTTCACCGGGGTGCTGACGGGAAAACACAACGGGAGGCAGCCTAAAAGACAGCCTCCCGCGATGTGTTTACGGGGCGTGCCCGCCGAAGATGGCTAGTGCGCCGGCACGGACTCAGATCCTGCTCTCTGAGCGACCGCCTTCGGGTCCGTCAGCTTCTTGTTCGGCAGTGCGAAGCTGATCAGGAAGGCGATCCCGGTAAGCACGGCGGCGGTGAGCATGACGGCGTCGATCGACTGGGCGAAGCCCTCGGTGATGGGCCGGGTGAGCACCGGGTTGGCCGTGTGCAGCCAGCTGGTGTCGTTGAGGGAATCATTGCTGGCGCCGTTCTTGAAGAACTCGTAAAGCTTGGCGTTTGCGGGATCGGCGGCCACGGCGGGATCCTTGAGGACCTTGAGGTAGTCGGCGTTCTGCACGGCGTCCTTCATGCCGGTGGCGATCTTGTCCGCCGCGAGGCTGAACAGCATGGAAATGAAGACGGCGGTTCCCACGGCGCCGCCCATGGAGCGGAAGAACGCAGCCGACGAGGTGCCCACGCCCATGTCCTTAGGCGGGACGGAGACCTGCATGGCCAGGGTGAGCGGCTGCATGCAGAAACCCAGGCCCAGGCCGAAGAACACCGCGATCAGGCCGGGAACCCAGAGCCCGGTGTCCACGCCGAGCGAGAAGCCCATGACGACGGCGGCCGCCGTCAGGATGGCGGTGCCCAGGATGGGGAAGATCCGGTAGGTGCCCGACGACGAGATGGTGCGGCCGGCAGTGATGGAGCCGAACAGGATGCCCACCGTGAACGTGATCATCATGAGGCCCGCCTCGGTGGGGGTGAGGCCCTTCACCAGCTGCAGGTACATGGGGAGCATGGCGATGGCGCCGAACATGCCGATGCCGATGATGAAGTTCAGCAGCGAGGACAGTCCGAACGTGATGTTCTTGAACAGGCGGAGCGGGATGAGGGCGTAGTCGCCGGCGCGCTTCTCGGCCAGCAGGAACGCGACGACGCCGACGACGCCCAGGCCGTAGCAGACGAAGGAGCTTGTCGAGGTCCAGCCCCAGCTGCGGCCCTGTTCGGCCACGAGCAGCAGGGGAACGATGGCCAGGGTGATGGCGGCGGCGCCCCAGTAGTCGATCTTCTGCTTCATGTGCTTCGCCGGCAGGTGCAGGTACAGGAAGACCACTGCCAGGGCGGCCAGGCCGATCGGGAGGTTGATAAAGAAGACCCAGCGCCAGCCGTCGAAGCCGAGGATGTTTGCAGAGCCGGCGAACGCGCCGCCCACCACGGGGCCGAGCACCGAGGAGATGCCGAAGACGGACATGAAGTAGCCCTGGAACTTGGCCCGGTCCTTGAGCGCAACGATGTCGCCGATGATGGTCAGCGCGAGTGCCAGCAGGCCGCCGGCGCCCATGCCCTGGATGCCGCGGGCGACGGCCAGTTCGGTCATGGAATGCACCGAGCCTGCATACAGCGAGCCGGCCAGGAAGATTACGATCGCGGCCAGGTACAGCGGGCGTCGGCCGAAGATGTCGCTGAGCTTGCCGTACAGCGGCGTGCTCACCGTGGAGGTGATGAGGTACGCCGTGGTGGCCCAGGCCTGCAGTGAGAGGCCGTCGAGGTCGTTGGCGATGGTGTAGATGGACGTGGACACGATGGTCTGGTCCAGCGAAGACAGGAACATTCCGAGCATGAGCCCCACCATGACGGTGATGGTCTGGCGCTTGGTCAGGGCCTCTCCGGGCGCGGGTCCTGCGGTGGTTTTGGACATGGCTGCTCCAGGGTCAGAAACGGGGGATCGCGATTGATAGTTGCTTTCAGTAACTATATTACTTCCCGCGTTGTTCCCGCTGGCTGAATTTTCTTGCCGCACCCTTCACCGAGAGGTTAGATCCCGGCACTCAGACGCCTCGTAAGTGCCGGGATCTCACGCATCACCGCTCGATCAGGATGCCGTCCGGGTCGCACCAGATAGTGGTACCCGTGCGGATGGTCACGCCGTCGATCAGCAGGTCCACGTCCGTCTCGCCGGCGCCGGCCTTCGCGCTCTTGCGCGGGTTGCTGCCCAGCGCCTTGACGCCGAGAGGCAGTTCCGCGATCGCCTCGCGGTCCCGGATGGCGCCGTTGATGACGACGCCGGCCCAGCCGTTTGCCACGGCGCTCGCCGCGATCATGTCCCCCATCAGCGCCGTCCGCAGCGAACCCCTGCCGTCCACCACCAGCACAGCGCCGTTGCCCGGTGAGGCCAGGGTGGATTTGACCAGCGCGTTGTCCTCGAAGCACCGGACAGTCCGGACGGGACCGCTGAAATGGGTGCGGCCGCCGAGCGACTGGAATTGCAGGGCGATGGAGGCCAGCTCCTCGCCGCGTTCGTCGTAGAGGTCGGCCGTGTTGACGGCGGCGGGTTCGGCTGGGCCCTGGCTAACCGTGGGATTGCTGGCGGGGGAAGCGGTCATTGTGGTTCTCCTCGATAGCGGCGTGCGCGGCCATAGCAGCGGGTCTGTGATGCCCACGATAGTCTGATTTCACACGATCAAAACCGTTACAAGGGGAGCCTGCCATGAGTCTGTCCGACATTCCCGGTGCAGTTCCCGAGCCTGGATTGGCGGGGCAAAGGGCGGCCACGGCGCTCCCCGAGCCGACTGCCCGGGTCAGGCCGCTGTGGACGACCGGCGTGGTGCTGGTCAACCTGGGCATCAACGCCGCGTTCTTCGGACCGATCCAGGTTCTCCTCGCGCAGCAGGCCGAGCATTTCGACGCCGGCCAGAAGGAAGCCATCCTGGCCCTCGTGACCGGTGCAGGGGCGGCGGTGTCACTGGTGGCGAACCCGCTCTTCGGTGCCTTCAGTGACAAGACAACCTCCCGGTTCGGCCGCCGGGTGCCGTGGGTGCTGGTGGGTGCTGTCCTCGGGGCAAGCGCGCTGATCGGCCTGGCCGGAGCGCCCAACGTTGCCATCATGACCATTCTTTGGTGCCTGGTGCAGGCTGGCTGCAACGGTGCCTACGCCGCCATCACCGCCGCCATTCCCGACCGCGTCCCCGTGCCGCAGCGCGCCACGGTGGGAGGGCTGGCCGCAATGGGCCAGACGGTGGGCATCCTCATCGGCGCGGTGATTGGCGCCGTCGTCAGCGGAAACTTCGCACTCGGCTACGTGGTCTGCGCAGCTGCCCTGGTGGCCGGCGTGGTGATGTACCTCTTCAGGAATGAGGACGCGCCGCTCCCCGCCGGAACCAGGCCGCAGCTGAACTGGGCAGACTTCCTGCTCGGCTTCATCCGCCCGCTGCGCCACCCCGACTTCGCGTGGGCATGGATCACCCGGCTGCTGGTCAACATTGGCAACCATATGGTCACGCTGTACCTGCTGTTCTTCCTGTCGGACGCCGTACACCTGAAGGAGACAGCGGGGCTTGAGCCTGCCTTCGGCGTGCTGGTGCTGACCGGCCTCTACGCGGTGTTCGTCATCATCACGAGCGTGATCGGCGGGCGGCTCAGCGACCGCACGGGCAAGCGTAAGCCGCTGGTTATCGCGTCCTCGGTCATCATTGCGCTGGCATCCCTGATCCTCGCCTTTGCTCCGACGTGGACCGGCGGCATCGTGGGCGCCAGCGTCCTGGGGATCGGGTTCGGCGCCTACCTCGCGGTGGACTTCGCGCTCATCACCCAGGTCCTGCCCAGTGCGGGGGACCGGGGCAGGGACCTGGGCGTCATCAACATCGCGAACTCCCTGCCGCAGGTCATCGCCCCGGCCCTCGCCTGGCCGTTCGTCACGCTCTGGGGCGGCTACGTGTCGCTCTACGTCGCCGCCGCCGTGATCGGCCTGCTGGGCGCCGTCTTCGTGGTCAAGATCAAGGGCGTCGACTGACCTGACGCCCGTGGCCTGCAGGCGAGCCCCAAACCCCAGTGCCGTATAGTTGAGTCCGAATTGCGGGCAGGACTGGGATGGGGACTCTCCTGGCTGCCGCAGGAATCTCAACCCTCCGGACTGATGATGCTTGAATTAAATCCAGATCTTCCGCCCATGGCCGCCCCTCCGTCCCTGCCCCGGCAGCAGGCCCGCTATGCCCGGATCCTGGACGTCGCGGCCGGCTTCGCCCGCAAGGGCCTCAAATCTGTGACCCTGTCCGAAGTGGCTGCGAAGGCAAACGTTCCCCTTGGCACGCTGTACCGCTACTTCCCGTCCGCCACGCACCTCATGCTGGCGCTGTACCGGCACCAGCTGAGCGAACTCAAGGTGGGCAGCTGGCCGGGTGCCGGAACGGTGCGGATCCATGCCCTGTCCGGTGTGGTGATGGAAATTTTTCATATGCGCGTGATGCAGCCTGCCGTGGAGCAGTGCCTGACCAAGGGTGTGTACGTCAACGACCGGGACACCACGGCGCTGCTGCGTGAGATCGATGCCCTGTCGGAGCGGGCTGTCACCGGTGCCAGTGGCGACGCCGCCGTCTCGCGGGTGCTGCTGCTGACCGTCACTGGTCTAGTCCAGTCGGTGCGCTGCCGCCGGTTGTCGCTGTTCGAGGCGGAAGAAGACCTCAAGAAAGCGTGCTCGCTGCTGGTTCCGCGGCCGCGGTCCATGCGCCACACGGCGTAACTGGTCTAGACCAGTAGCCCCTTTTTGCTACCATTTCGGTGAATTAGGCCACAAGAACCCCGCAAACCACGTCAAGTGGTCCCTCCGCTGGCAAACAGGCGGCCGCGCAATGTTTACCATTGCAGGACCGGAGTGGCTAGCAACCCGTACCCGCGGGCTTCCGGACGGACCCCCACCCTTTGGGCCGTCAGCGAAGCACGCACCTGACCATCTTGAGCTCCAATGCTTGAGCCATACTGTGCCGTGCGCCCACGGCTAGCCCAGGAGACAACGACGTGTCCACTGAAACGATCGCCACCATTGACAACACCGCGGCCGAAGCGCTGACGGAGCAGGAAATCTTCGCGGCCCACGAGAGCGGCAAGCTCTCCATCGCCAGCACCGTCCCCCTCGCCAACAAGCGCGATCTTTCCATCGCCTACACACCGGGTGTCGCCCAGGTCAGCCGCGCCATCCACGCCAACCCGGATCTCGCCAAGACCCACACCTGGGCCCAGCGCCTGGTGGTGGTGGTCAGCGACGGAACCGCCGTGCTTGGCCTCGGCAACATCGGCGCCCGCGCATCCCTTCCCGTCATGGAGGGCAAGTCCGCCCTGTTCAAGGCGTTCGGCGAGCTGGACTCCATTCCGCTGGTCCTCAACACCACGGACGTGAACGAGATCGTGGAAACGCTTGTCCGCCTGCGCCCCAGCTTCGGTGCCGTCAACCTCGAAGACGTCTCGGCCCCCCGCTGTTTCGAACTCGAAGAAAAGCTCATCGAGGCCCTGGACTGCCCGGTTATGCACGATGACCAGCACGGCACCGCCGTCGTGGTCCTCGCAGCCCTGACCGGCGCCGCGAAGGTCACCGGCCGCGAGCTCGAAGGCTTGCGCGTCGTGGTTTCCGGCGCCGGAGCCGCTGGCATCGCCGTCGCTGAAATCCTGCTCACGGCCGGCGTCAAGGACGTGGTCCTGCTGGACTCGCGCGGCGTCATCAACGCCGAGCGCGCCGATATCGCCGCGGACCCCGCCAGCAAGAAGTCCCAGATGGCGCAGCGCAGCAACCCCCGCGGCATTGCGGGCGGTCCCGGTGAGGCCCTGCTCGGCGCCGACGTCTTCATCGGCGTCTCCTCCTCCAAGCTGGACGAGGAGCACCTCAAGCTGATGAACCACAGCTCCATCGTCTTCGCGCTGTCCAACCCGGACCCCGAAGTGCTGCCCGAGGTTGCCGCCAAGTACGCCGCCGTTGTGGCCACCGGCCGCAGCGACTTCCCCAACCAGATCAACAACGTGCTGGCCTTCCCCGGCATCTTCCGCGGCGCCCTCGACGCGGGCGCCCGCCGCATCACCCCCGCCATGAAGCTTGCTGCAGCCCGCGCCATCGCCGAGCTGGCCGAGGAAGGACTGTCCGCCGACTACATCGTGCCCAGCCCGCTGGACCCGCGGGTGGCACCGGCCGTCACCGCTGCAGTGGCTGCCGCGGCAGCGGAAGACGCCGTCTGACCGGCTGCCAGGGCGGCAGCTGACAACGGCTGACTGAAAGCCCGACGGCGGTGCCTCCCGTGCTGGGGAGGCACCGCCGTCGTCGTTCGTCAGGGAGCGCCCTGACGAGCCGGAACCCTAGACTGGGGGAATGAACGCCCAGACCGTAGTGACCGTCCTGTGTGGCTTGGCCATCCTGGTGGGCGTGGCCGGCACCGTCATCCCCGTGCTGCCGGGCAGCCTCGTGATCGGGCTGAGCCTTCTCGCCTGGGCCATCTGGGGCGGCGAGGGCGCCACCGGCTGGGTGGTTTTCAGCATCGGCATGGTGTTCGTGCTGGCGGGCATGGCGGCCAGTGCGGTGCTGGCGGGACGCAAGCTCAAGGAACACAGAATCCCCAACCGGAGCGTGGCGGCCGGGATCGTGCTGGGTATTGCGGGCATGTTCATCATCCCCGTCGTGGGCCTGTTCGTGGGGTTCGCCGCCGGACTGTTGCTCAGCGAGATGCAGCGCACCCGCAACTTCCGCACCGCCCTGACCACCAGCTGGGCCGCCCTCAAAGCCACAGGCCTGGGCATCCTCGTGGAGTTTGGCCTGGCCTGCCTGGCCGCGAGCACCTGGGTGATCGGCGTGTGGGTGGGCGTGGCTTCGGGCTAGATTCGCGTGGCCACTAGCATGGAGGAATGACCGCCGGGCAGATTCCAGGACCGATCTACCGCGACACCCGCGACCTCACCCCCTTCGGCGCCGGCCAGGTCCGGACGCCCGCACGGGAAATAGCCGAGGGCGTCGGCGGCCTGATCCACGGGGTGTTGGGCGGCCGGGGCGGGGCCCTGATCAGTGTGGACGGCACCGTGCCCAGGCTCAAGCGCCTCGCCGGCAAGGCGGCCAAGTCCGTCTACGACGCCATCTTCGCCAGCACCGACCCCAACCGGTTGATTGCGGTTGGCCGTGAGTACCCTGGCTGGTCGGGACTTTGCTACGTGATGGCTGGCCTGCTCGCCCACAAGCAGGGCGGCTACCTCCGTGCTGTGGAGCTGCTGCAGCGCGGCCTCACCACCAAGAACGACGACGACGCGAACCAGTTCGCGGCCAGCTACCTGACGCGCGTGGTCACCCGGGTGGAAGTCGCCGAGCGCATCGAGGTCCCCGTGCTGTTCAGCGAGGAATCGGTGTTCCTCGCGTTGTCCCATTCCCTGCGGGAGACGGGGCAGACGGAAGCCGCGCTGGAAGCGCTGGGCATGCTGCCGCCGTCGCTGCCTACCGCCCTGGCGAGGTGCGCGCTGGCCCACACGCTCGGGCGGGACCACGAGGTGGTGGTCTGGACCGAGGGGCTGCTCAACGCCGACGACCTGTCCGCCGCCCTGCTGCTGGTCCGCGCGCGCTCGCTGCGCCGGCTTGGCGCCCACGAGCATGCGCAGCAGGCACTGAAGGAGGTCCTGCGGCGGCGCAAGACCAGCATGGCGCTGCGCAACGACGCGCTGACCGACCGCGCATTGCTGGTGCTGGACAACGGCCGCAAGTCCCTGAATCCGCGCGACTGGCGGCGCCGGCGTGCCGAGCTCGAAACCTTCGAGGTCATCCGCAAGGACGTCGAGGAGCGCAGGCTGTGGGAACAGGAATGGAAGCAGTTCGGCGGGGACTGATGCGATGGCCCGCCGGGCTGGCCCTCGGCGTTGCCGGTTGCGGGCTGGCTCTTGTGGGCGTGGGCCGGCGGCGGTACAACGGACAAATGACCGACGCAATCACGCTGTGGATGGAAAAGTACATCACGGCTTGGACCAGCAATGCTCCCGACGACATCCGGGCGCTGTTCACTGAGGACGCCGTTTACGCGACCAGACCCTATGACCCGGACGCATGGCGGGGCAGTGAGCAGATCGTGGAGCGGTGGCTTGCCTCTGCGGACGAGCCCGAGGACTGGAGGTTCGAGTGGTCCGTGCTCGGAGCCGACGGCGACCTCGCCTTCGTGCAAGGACGCACCACCTATCTCGATGACAGGACCAGCTATGAGAACCTCTGGGTGATACGGCTTGGCCCCGACGGTCGGGCGACGGCCTTCACCGAGTGGTTCATGGAGCGTAAGACCTGAGGTCCCGTGGTTGCCCGGCCGGAAACTAGGCGAGCCTGGCAAGGAGGGGAAGCAGCTGTTCGGAGAGCAGTGCTGCGCCAAGGCCCACCATGATGATGCCGCTGGCGAGGGTCACGGTGCGGGCGGCACCAGGCCGGGACTGAAGCAGCTTCCGGGACAGGAGTGCAACGCAGGTGTAGACGATCGCGGCCAACAGCACGAACGTCAGGCCGAGGAGGCCCGACTGAACAGGTACGGGAAGAGGCGCCTCAGCGCTGACAAACTGCGGCACGAGGGCCAGGTAGAACAGCAGTCCCTTGGGATTGATGCCGCTGGTCCCCATCCCCTGGAGGAACGTCCGGAGCTGGTTCTGCCCGGGATTGCCGACGGCGGCCCCTGCGGTGAAGCTTGCACCGCGCCAGGACCTGATGGTCGCAGTTCCGAGCCACAGCAAGTAAGCCGCTCCCGCTATGGTGAGCCAGCCGAGCACTCCCGGCATACCCGCCAGAACAGCCGCCAGCCCGGCGACCATGAGCACTGTGTGGAGTAGATAACCGCTGCACAGGCCGGCTACGGCGGGCACAAAGCTCCGGCGCCCCAGCCCCGCCGTGATGGAGTAGGCCCAGTCCACGCCCGGAGTGCAGGCGAGGGCGGTGGCGACGGCCACGAAGGCCAGAAATAGCTGAAGATTCATGGGGCGCTCCTGAGTGGCGGTTACAGGAAAAGCCTAGGCAAATCCCCGCCATAAGTGCTCCCTGATTTCGCGCAAAACCCGGCTCCCGGCGTAAGATTCTTGCGTGATTGACCACATCGACAGAAATATCTTGCGCCACCTGAAAGAGGACGGGCGCATGACGGCCACGGCCCTCGCGGCGAAGGTGGGACTGACGGTGGCGCCATGCCACCGACGGCTCCGCGATCTGGAGGCATCAGGGGTGATCCGCGGCTACAAGGCGGACATTGACCCGGCCGCCGTCGGCCTCGGTTTTGAGGCGATTGTGTTCGTGACGCTCCGCACCGTGGACCAGTCAACGATGGAGATCTTCGAGAACCGCGTTGCTGAGAACCCGAACATCGTGGAGGCACAGCGGCTGTTTGGGTCCCCGGACTACCTGCTCAAGGTGATCGCCGCGGACCTTCCGTCGTACCAGCGCTTCTACGATAGCGAGCTGACTGTCCTTCCCGGAGTGGAACGGCTGACCTCGACGCTGGTGATGAAGAACCTGAAGTCCAACGCCGGCCCGCCCGTATAGATGGCCGGGCCTGACGACGGGCCGCCATTCCGGGTTAAAAGCGGCCGGCCGCGGAAGGAATCCTCCGCGGCCGGCCCGGCTGTCATCGTTGAACCCTCAGCTCTACTGTCAGTCCTGTCTCAGGAGGATCTGTCAGCGCGGGTTCAGGACGACATTCTGGAACCCCCCGGTTCCAGTGCCTGTGTGAAGCCAGAGGGTGCCGTCGGCCGAAGTGGTGATGACGTTCGGCTTGCCCGTTCCGGCGAAACGTCCCACGCTGGCCAGCGACTGGTACGCGTTCCAGCCCGTGCCGATCTGCTTCCGGGTCAGGAAACTTGAGGCGCCGCTGCCGGGGTAGAGCCAGAGGGTGCCGTCCGCGGTGCGGGCCATCAGGTCGGACTTTCCGTCACCGGTGAAGTCATTCGCTGCAATCACCTGGTTGAAGCCGCCCCACCCCACGCCGATCTGCTTCTTGGTCAGGAATCCGCCCGTGCCGTTGCCGGGGTAGAGCCAGAGCTTTCCGTCGGCCGACTGGCCGATGATGTCGCTCCGGCCGTCACCGGAGAAGTCGCCGGGTGCCAGAATCCGGGTGAACACGTTCCAACCGGTTCCGATCTTCTTCGCGGCCTGGAAATATCCCCTTCCGTCGCTCGGGTAGAGCCACAGCGAGCCGTCCGACCTCCGCGTCACCAGATCCGGACCGCCGGCGCCGTTGAAGTTTCCTGCGGACACCACCTGGGTGAAACTCTGCCAGCCGACGCCCACCTGCCGGGCAGGCCGGAAGCCGCCGGAGCCGTTGCCGGGCTGCAGCATCAACGCGCCGTCCGAGGTGCGGGTCAGGACATCGGGCTTGCCGTCGCCGTCGAAGTCACCTGCCTCCCAGACCTGGGTGTACCGGTTCCAGGCTGTTCCGATGGCCAGCTTGGGTGCGAGGGCGCCGGCTCCGTTTCCGGGGTACGCCGCCAGGGCGCCGGCGCTGCTCGCGGTGAGGACGTCGGTGCGCCCATCGGAGGTGAAGTCCTGGCCGCCGATCAGGTCCGAAGCGCTGCCCCATCCGGTGGCCAGGGTCTTGCGCGGCAGGAAGCCGCCGGTTCCGTTGCCCGGGTAGAGGTATACAGTGCCGTCAGCGCTGCGTGCCAGCACGCCCGCTGTGCCTTGGAGTCCGCCGGCCGCTGCGAGGGCCGTGAAGCCCTGCCATCCTGCCCCGACCTGCTTGGCCGGCAGGAAGCCGCCGGTTCCATTGCCCGGGTACAGCCACAACGATCCGTCGGTCCGCATGGCCAGCAGGTCGGGGCGCTTGTCGCCGTCGAAGTCGCCGGCCGCAACGATGCGCTTGAGGCTGCCCCAGCCACTCGCGATCTGCTTTCGGGCCTGGAAGCCGCCCGTTCCGGTGCCGGGGTACAGCCACAGCACGCCGTCGGACGAGCGTGCAATGAGGTCCGTCTTGCCGTCGCCGTTGAAGTCGCCGTTGCCCAAGACCATGTTGAAGATGTTCCAGCCGACGCCGATCTTAACCGGAGTTCCCACTTTGTTCCCGGCCTGTCCCGCGAGGAGGAACAGTGAGCCGTCGGCTTCCCGTGAGACCACGTCCGCCCGGCCGTCGCCGTTGAAGTCGCCGGGGGAAAACTGGATCTTCGTCCTCAGTGCTAGGTCAGCGTTGATGGTCACAGTGGCCGAGTCGGCCGTCACCGCGTTGACGGTCACCAGCGTTCCGGCGTGGGTTCTGAAGGTGCGGCCGGCCTGCCAGGCGTGGTTCGGGCTGTAGTAGCCGCTGAACGGAATAGTCGAAGGCATGAGCGTCAGCGATGACGACGGAGTTGCTCCGCCGCGCTGGACGATTTTCACGCCCCGATTCCCGGCGTAATCGGAAGCCAGGTAACTGTCGTAGCCCACGGGCTGCCGAAGCTCAAGGTAGTACACCTCGCGGCTTACCGGATCGGTGAACTTCACAGCCCGGTTCGCGAGCGTCCCGCCCCAGGGCCGCAGGGTGTAGCTCTTGACCCCGGATGCCACGCCAAGGTCGCGGACCTCGTCGCCGCGGCCCAGTCCCCTGGCATCCCAGAAGGGTGAGCTGATCACCGGCATGCTGTACCGGGAGGCGCCCATGAGGTCGGTGGTGTCGCCGTACTCCCGGATGTAGCAGGAGGAATCGGCAAACTGGCCGGTGCTGGTGGTGCTGACGTCGTTGATGCCGCTGCCGCACTGCAGCGCGTCCGCATGCATGGAGCCGAGCACGTGGCCGAATTCGTGGGTGAGCACGCTGTTGGTGAAGTTGCTGATCTGCGGCATCAGGACGCGGCCGCTGTTGCCGTTGCTGCTGTAGCCGGCGCCCAGTGCGCCGTAGGAGAGCGTGCCGGTCGGGATGAAGACCACCAGCGCGGTGTTGGCGCCGTACGTCCACTTCAGCTCGGCGGTGATCTTGTTGATGATGTCGTAGTAGGACTGGGACGAAGTGGCGGCGGACTGGTGCCCCGCCAGCCTGCTCGTCACGGTCATGGAGATGCGGCCGCCGGACATCGCCTTCCAGTAGTTACTGGTGGCCACAATCGCCTGGTCCGCCGCGGCCATGGATACGGCGTTCTTGTTGTCGGCCAGCTTGGCCGTCACAAGTTTGACCGTCATGGGAGCGGCCGCCGTTCCTCCGGCTTCCGTCTGGAGGGCAGTCCCGGTGGGCATGCCGGCCATCGGTACTCCCGGTGCCGACTCGTACATGTGGTCCCCGTGCGGGGTTCCGGCCACTTCCTGTGCGGCAGGTCCGTCGGTGGCGGGGTCAGTTGCGGCGAGCGAGGGGCCGGCCGGAAGCGACACGAGCCCAGCCAGGACCAGGAGGCCCGTCACTGAGGCGATTGAGCGGGTAAATGAGCGCATGGAGTTCCTTATTGAGACCGAACCCTGGCGGAGACCTTGGGATGGAGGTGCAACGGCTGCCGGTTGTGACCGCTACAGCGAATGCTGAATCAGGCTACAGTCGGCGCCGCAGCACGACCGGCAGATTATCCGCAGTTTTGTCCAATGGTTTGCGCAGGATCGGCGTGGCGCGTGGGGGCGCGCCGTCAGCCGCTCAGCAACCCGGTGGTCCGGTAAGGAATGACCTCGCGCAGGAACATGCTGGTGGAGGTCCGGACTATCCCGGGGCAGAGCCGGATCTCTTCGGAAACCCGGTACAGATCGTCCGGGCTCGTGGCCACCACCCGGATCAGCAGGTCCGTGTCGCCGGCCGGCGCATGGCACTCCAACACCTCCGGAATTTTCCGCAGGGCAGCAATGGCTTCATTGAGGTGGCTCTGGTCGAGTTCGGCACTGACCGCCGCCGCAACTCCCCGGCCAAGCGCCGCGGGGAGCACCCGGCTGCTGTTGGGCCGGAGGGCCCCCGACGCCGTCATCCGCTCCAGGCGCGACTGCACGGTTCCGCGGGCCAGCCCAAGGCGCTGGGCCAGCACCATGATGGGCAGTCTGGGATCGTCGTCGAGAGCGGCGAGGATCCGTCGGTCCGTGGCGTCAAGCTGCTGCAATCTGATCACTCCCTGTCTGTGGATTGTTCCCAACTTGGTCAGATTGACCACTACGCGGAGAGGCTGTTGCGCCTACTGTATGGCTTCTGCTCAAATTGTGGCAACAAGGCGACGGCTACCGCCGGAACCCGCAGGCTACAGGTCCCCCGGCACACCACCCGGTCCCCTGGAGGACGCTTCCCGCAAAGAGGCCGCCGCTGATTGACACTTGTTCACGCATCGTCTTTCCGCAAGCAGTGCCAAGGTTTCGTGGAACTGAGTTCCGACGCCCGGAGCCGGCACGGCAAGAGCCCCTGAGCCACCGAGCCCCCCCCTTTCACCGGGAGTGCGCGGTAGCTGAGGGGCTCTTGTGGTGTTCCGGCATAGGCTGGAGGACATGAGTAGCGCCGGCCGTTTCGCCCCCAGTCCGTCCGGCGAACTGCATGTGGGCAACCTTCGGACGGCCATGTTGGCCTGGCTGTTCGCCCGGTCCACCGGACGGCGGTTCCTGCTCCGCGTCGAGGACCTGGACCGGGCCCGCGCCGGGGCGGAGGCGAAGCAGCTCAGCGATCTGGAGGCCATCGGCGTGAGCTGGGACGGCGCCGTCGTGCGTCAAACCGACCGCGGGCCGCTGTACACGGAAGCCATCAGCCGGCTCGCGGCGGCCGGGCTCACCTATGAGTGTTTCTGCACGCGCCGGGAGATCCAGGAGGCACCCTCCGCACCGCATGCCCCCCAGGGTGCCTATCCGGGAACCTGCCGGAACCTCCCGACGGCGGAACTCGAGTCCAGGCGGTCGGAGCGCCCCGCCGCCGTCCGCCTGCGTTCGGCCGTGACCGAATGGGCGGTGGAGGACACCCTGCACGGCGTCTTTACCGGTGTTGTGGACGACTTCGTGCTGCGCCGCAACGACGGCGTGACCGCCTACAATCTGGCGGTGGTCGTGGATGATGCCGAGCAGGGCATAGATCAGGTGGTCCGCGGTGACGACCTCCTGCCATCGACGCCCCGGCAGGCATATCTTGCGTTCCTCCTGAATATGCCCGTGCCGGAATATGCCCATGTGCCGCTGGTGGTGAATGCCGACGGCGCACGGCTGGCGAAGCGCGACGGCGCCGTCACGCTGGCCGACCTTGCATCGGCTGGCGTTCCCGCGGATGCTGTCCGCCGGACGATCCTGGATTCCCTGGGTCTGCCGGGCGCCTCCCTTGACTCCGCGCTGTCGGAGTTCGACCCGGCCGCCCTGCCGCGTCAGCCGTGGATCTGGCCGGGCATGTAGTTGGCTTCAGTGGGTACGCTGGGGTTATGCCAGAACAAGGACCACTCGAAGCACGATTCACCGTAGAGACCGCCAAGGTCCTAGCCGAAGTGGCGCACAACCGCCAGAAGGACAAGCTCAAGCGTCCGTACCGGGAGCACGTGCTTGCCGTGGGCGATGCGCTCGCCGATTTCGACGACGACATCCGGATCGCCGGGTACCTGCACGACATCGCCGAGGACACTCCCATGACCCGGCAAGCGCTGCTGGACATGGGCGTCTCTGACCGGGCCGTGGGCATCATTGAGCGCGTGACCAAGCGGCTGCACGACAACCCGGACGACTACCAAGCCGGCATCCGCTTCATCGCCGAGGACCATGACGCCACGCTGGTGAAAATCGCGGACAATGCGCACAACTCCCTGCCGGAACGCGTGCAGGCACTGGCGGAAAAATGGCCGGACAAACCGCCCGTCACCCGGTACGCCGATGCCCGGCCGGTGCTGTACGCGGCCGTTGCCGAGCCGGAGATCCGCAAGATCCTCGAACGCATCAACCCGTTCCTGCTGCCGGAGCTTGACGACATGCTGGACGAGGCGGACGACACCGACTACGAGACGCTGTCCTACGAGACTGTCCCGGCAGTGGAGCCAATCGAGGCAGTGGAACCAGTGGAGCCAATCGAGCCAGTGGAACCGCTCGCACCGCTGGCTGAGCCGTCCGGGACGCTGCCGGTCGAGCCCGTGGAGACCCGCAGGGACTGAAGCAAGGCTCAGGAGGACGGGTGCGGTGCCTTGGCCTGCTGCTCCAGCGTGTCCATTGCCTCCTGGAGCCGTTCGGTGCCGCGGCGCTCATCAATCACAATCGAGGCGCCCAGCGCCAGGACAATCACGAGCAGGCAACGGGCACGGAAACCCCGGCGGCGGCAAGGGCCACGGTGCCGGCGAACACCACCACGACGCCCGCTGCGACGGCGATGGCGGAGCTGATCTCGTGGGCGAACTGGGTGCCGGCCACGCCGAAGGCAATGACAAACGTCAGGTCGAAGAACAGCTCCAGGGGCGTCCCGGTCCTGTGCAGCTCGTGGGGGTCGCGGCCGCCCATCCGGGCCACCGCATGCCGCAGGCGGTTAGGGACATGGCTCAAAGAGCACGCCAGGGACGCCAGCCGCTCCAGAAAAGCCCGGCCGCGCCGGACAATCAGGAGGGCTGAAGGGCGGCAGCGGGCCCGAACCGGACTCCGGCGCGCCAGAGCAGGCCGATGTAGACGAGGTCGAAGACGCTGCAGAGGGCCCCGACACCGAGGACCAGGGGTGAATTCCCAAACCAGCCGAAGACGATGGTGGGCGCCAGCGTCCCGATCCACTTGGCCACGGCGATCAGCAGGGACTGGGCCCTTGGCCCGCCCCGGGAAACGAACATGGCGATGAACAGCCCGGACATCAGGAGGTTCTGGAGGAAGGCGGCGTAGCGGGCGGCGTCCTCCCAGCCGAATTCGACAACGAAGAGCCACTGCACGGCGAATGACGCGATGCCGAGCAGTACGGTCCATCCGACAAAGAGCTTTTGCGAAACCCAGGGCGGCAGTTCGGACCTGCCAAACTTGAAGAAGGTGTACAGGATCAGGACGTCGGCCAGGCCCCAGACGATGTTGAAGACGCCTTGCGCGGTGATTCCTGTGGCCACGGAATGCGACGCATGGATGACTTCCCAGGCGAAGTTCAGCCCCAGCGCCGCTGCCGGAATGGCATAGCTCCGGTCCCTGAACCCGATCCGGATGGCGTCAACGTAGACCACGGTCCAGGCCAGCCCGCTCAGGATCGTCAGGAACAGGATCACTTCGCCCCCTACACCCGGCCCAGGGCGTCTATGTCCTCAAGGAACAGCTCGTGGACCTCCTGGCTCACCGTGGTGCGCGTCTCGCCAATCGCGTCCAGGTAGTCCTCCGTAGCCGGCCCCTTCCGGACGGCCTCGCGGACGGAAACGGTGCCCCCGGACGCCAGCCCGCCGTCGTCGTACACTGCTTTTTCCAGGGCACGCTGGGAGGCGCTGCGGGCCGCGTACTCGATGTCCGCGGGGGAGAAGCCTTCGGTGCGGTCCACGAGGAGTTCCACGTCCACGTCGTCCACCACAGCGGCGGGAATGAAGCGCTGCCACATGGCTTCGCGGGCCTGGCGGTCCGGCAGGCCGATCGGGATCACGTAGTCGAACCGGCCGTGGCGCAGGAACGCGGTGTCCAGGGCGCGGATGAAGTTGGTGGCGCAGACCAGCAGGCGGCCGGGCTGTTCGCGGAAGGCCGGGATGATCTTGAGAAGCTCGTTGGTGACACCCTGCAGCGGCGACGGCGGCTCACCCGAACGCTGGGAGGCGATCTCCTCCACCTCGTCGATGAACACCACGGCGTGCTCCAGCTCGGCGATCTCCAGGAACGTCTCGCGCAGCGCGCCGGCGAGGCCTTTGGGATCGGACGCCAGCCGGGAGGGGAACACTTCCACGAACGGCCACTCCAACCGGGAGGCGATCGCCTTCGCAAAGGTCGTTTTGCCGGTGCCCGGCGGGCCGAAAAGCACGACGGCGCGCGGCGGGACCACGCCGTATTCATCGGCGAGGTCGGCCTCGGCCAGGGGGAGGACCAGACGCCGCTCCAGCAGTTCCTTCTCGCGCCGCATGCCGGCCACGTTCTCCCACAGGTCCCGGGCCAGGACGCGTCCGCCGAGCAGGCTGAGCGGCTCGAGCTCCTGGCGCTGGACGGGAATGGTCCGTTCGAAGTAGCGCAGGTTCTTCTTAAGCACGAACCCCCGGCTCAGGAACGCCTCCACCCGCGTTTCGGATTCGGGCATGAGGGCGGACAGCTTGTTCAGCCCGTGCGGCGCCATGCGGTTTTCGACGGCGGCCAGCAGCGAGGTGCCGATCCCGCGGCCGCGGTACTCGGGCAGCGTGGCCAGGAAGACGATCCAGCCCTGGTCGTGCGCGGCGCGTCCGACTGCGGCGCCCACCACCTGGTCGCCCTGCACTGCCACGACGGCGTGGTCTTTTTCGCAGGACGCAAGCACCTCGGAGAGCGCGTAGACGGGTTCGACGTTGGTGGCCTTGAGCGATTCCCAGAGATGCAGGATGCCGTCCAGGTCCGCTGAATGGAAATCCCTGATCCGCCAGTTGGTCATGAGGTGTCTCCCGTGTGGTTCGTCGCTGAGCCAGGTTGAGCTTGTCTGCTGAGCATATGCGAACCGGCCCCGCAGGAGGTTGCGGCGGCGTTGCGTTACGGCGACGCGGCTGAGCAGGCCGTAGGACTAGGCCTTTGTCTCGCCCTTTCCCTTGGAACCCTTCCAGAGATGGTGGGTGCGGTGGCCGCGCTCGGAATGCACCACCAGGACCGGGCAGTCAGCGTGCGAAACACAGGCTGAACTGACTGATCCCAGGTGCATGCCCATGAAACCGCCATGGCCGCGCCGTCCAACCACCATCATGCGCGCGCCTGTGCCTGCCTCCACCAGTTTTTCCGCCGCCGGGCCGCGAATCAGGTCCTGGCTCAGGCCGTCAGGGGCGTTCGCCCCGAAGGCCTTGTCGAGAGCTTCCTGCAGGGTCTTGGCGGCAGCCGCCTCGAACGCGGCGAAGTCCGGCGGCACATAGCCGGCGTACATTTGCGGGAAATCCCAGCACGCTACTGCGTGCACCCGGGCGTCCAGTGCAGGGGCAAGCCGGGCTGCGAGGCGCAGCGCCTCTATCGAGGAGTCCGAGCCGTCGACGCCGACGACTACTTGGCCTTCTGTATCCATCATTGTTCTCCTTTGAAAAGTGGATCCTTGACTGTGCGCGTCAGTGCGGCGAGGGCTTGTGCAGCGCTACACCCGCCGGCCCGGCATCGCGGAACCGGGCGTCGATCTGCACCACGTCCCGCCCGGCCCTCTGCAGCAGGCTGGCCGCTACGCCGGCGCGGTATCCCGTGGCGCAGTGCACCCAGATTTTCCCGGCCGGAAGCTCGCCGAGCCGTGCCAGCAGCTCATGCAGCGGCACGTTCACCGCCCCAGCGAGGTGCGACGCGGCGAACTCGTCCGTGCGCCGCACGTCCAGCACCGGTTCATTGGCGGGCTTTTCATGCACGACGGCGGCCCAGCCGGCCCGCGGGTAGGAGGCCACGGGGGCGCCGGGAGCAAGCGCGTCCGGCTCGGTGCCGACGGCGGCGTCCGGGCCGTCGATGCCGATCCGCGAGAGGTCGCGGACGGCGTTTTTCAGATCGTCCCGGCTGCCGACGAGCGTCAGCTTCTCACCCCAGGGCAGGACCCAGCCAAGATACGAACTGAAGCTCGACCCGGACCCGTATTCGAAGCTGACGCTACCCCGCAGGTGGCTGCTGGCGAAGGCCATGCGGCGGCGGAGGTCCACTACCCATTCGCCGTTCGACAGCCGTGCGGCCAGCTCACCGGCATCCATAGGTTCCGGCAGGCTCAGGTCCGCAGGCCCGGGGCCCGTCAGGTTGATTGGTGCCATGTGCGCGTAGTAGGACGGGAAGGCCGAGAGGCTGGCCATGAGTTCAGCGAGAAAGTGCTCCGGATCAGGGTCGGTCAGCGCATGGTTGGTGGCGAGCTGTTCGCCGATGGTCGAGGAGCCCGCGCCGGTGGAGGGTCCTGCCGAGCAGAACGATCCGAAGCCGTGCGTCGGGAACAGCCCGGCCCGGGGACCCGCTTCATCAGCCAGTCGGCGGACCGAGGCATACTGGTCGCGCGTCAGCCCGACGGTGTCTGCGGGGCCCAGCAGATCGGTCCGTCCCACCGAACCGTAGAGCAGGCTTCCCCCCGAGAACACAGCCTGTTCCCCCTCAGGGGTCGTGACGATGTAGGACAGGTGGGTGTGAGTGTGCCCGGGGGTGGCCACGGCACGGAGTGAGAGCCCGCCGATCTGCACGGTCTGGCCATCAGCAATCGGATCCCGTTCGAACGCCACCGAATCCTCTGCATTGACCAGGTATTTTGCGCCGTGGGTGCGGGCAAGAATCAGGCCGCCGGTGAGGTAGTCGTTGTGCACGTGGGTTTCGGCCACGTGGGTGATGCGCACGCCGGCCCTTCGAGCGGCGTCCTCGATGCGGTCGGTGTCGCGCTGGGCGTCGATCACCAGGGCCACGCTGCCGTCATGGATCAGGTAGCTGCGGTCCCCGAGCTGCGGGGTCTCGATGACGACAACGTCCATGAGCCGGTCCTTCGACATTCCCGGGCGGCGCCGGCCGGTCGCCCGCCGTGCCCCGGATGCCTCAATCGTAGGCCGATCGGCCGCAGAAGGCTTTTAAACCCCGCAGGTTCGGCGGACACGTGAGCCAGGGGCAGGAATCAGGCGGCCGGCTTGATGTTCTGGTTGACGTGGAACAGGTTGCCAGGATCGTACTTGGCCTTGACTTGGGCGAGCCGGGCATAGTTGCCCGCGTAATTTTCTTCGATATGTGGCTGGTCGTCGGCGTCAAGGAAGTTCACGTAGCCCGCGCCGGAACCGAGGGGGTGGAGCTCGGCATAGTAGTCGCGCACCCACTTGGTGTTCGCCACGTTGTCGGCGGGATCCTCCCACATCCCGGCGATGGCCACGGCGAAGTTGACGTCCCTGTATGGAAACGCGGTCTCGTCCTGCCCGACGCGGTGGACGGCGCCGTTAATGGGGTAGTAGTGGTTTGCGGTCTGAAGGCTTGGGATGCCTTCGCCAAATTTCTGCGCGACCCTGATGGCGTCATCACTCAGCCGGGCCAGGAACTCGGCCTTCCAGTAGGCCTGGAGGCCTTTCGGCAGCATGGGGTCGAAGAGCGTGTTCAGCACCGGATAGGGGATGGGCCCCACGAAGGAGCCGGCCACGGGTGCCACATCCAGGAACTGCTGCCACTGCCGCTCGCCCTCGCTGTGAGGGCCAGTCCAGCCGCCCACCAGCACCACCACTGGCTTCCCGTGGTACTCCTCGGGCAGGAACGGGACCGGCGGGCCCTGGTGGAACCCGAGGAACAGGCCCATTTCCTCGGGGGCAGTGGCGATGTAGTCCCGGTACAGCTGGGCGACGGCTTCGGCGTGCTCCAGCAGGTAAATGACCACGCCGCCGTAGACCACATCAACAGGATGCAGGTTGAACTCCAGGGAGGTCACTGCGCCGAAGTTGCCGGTGCCTCCGCGCAGGGCCCAGAAAAGGTCGTCGTTCTCGGTGGCGCTCGCGACCAGGAACTTCCCGTCCGCCGTGACCACGTCAGCGGACTTCAGGTTGTCGCAGGACAGCCCGTACTTTCTTGCGAGGTAACCGACGCCGCCGCCAAGGGTCAGCCCGGCGACGCCCGTCGAACCGATGATGCCACCGGTGGTGGCGAGCCCGAACGCGCCGGTGGCGTGGTTGAAGTCGGCCCACGTGGTACCGGCTTCGGCCCGGGCCGTGGCGCCGGCCGGATCCACCCGCACGCCACGGCAGTCCGCGAAATCGACCACCAGGCCGCCGTCGCAGGTGCCGAAGCCGGGAGCGCTGTGACCACCGCCGCGGAGTGCGAGGTCGAGGCCCTCGTCTCGGGCAAAATTCACTGCCGCCATGACATCCGCCACCTGCGAAACACGCAGTATGGCTGCCGGACGTTTGTCGATCATGCCGTTGTACACGGCCCGGGCGGCGTCATAATCTGCGTGGTCAGAAGTGATGACTTGGCCCCGCACTTTGTCCTGCAGGGCCTGGAACGAGCTGTTGTCCATGGTGAACTCCAATGCGCCCTGATCATGCTTGCATGATCAGGTCTGGGCGCGGCACTCGGCGGCCGTGCCTGACGACTAGTGTGCAGCCGGTGCAGTACGCGGATGGGTCCGCGGAGAGATCCGCAGATGGTGCATGTCTGCAGCGGCGGAGACCGGATGCACCGGAGCGCCGCGCCTGCCCTGGCGCTCGGCTGCCCCGGCGTGATTGTAAACGGTTGCCCGTCGGGCTGCCGGCGGGCGGGATGCCGGTGTCAGCACATCATTAGGCTGCCCGGCTAGTCGTAAGTTACGCCCGCCCCATTCGGCGGTCAATAAGCAAAAACAAACGCCGACGGCGGCACCCAGGTTCCGTCAGAACAGAACCTGGGCGCCGCCGTCGTGATTCAGGAAGACTGCGCTAAGTGGGGGAGCTAGATGCGGTCAGTGGCTCCCGGAGCTGGGCGGTTGGCGATGACGGGGGACATGCCGGTGAAGCCGTCGCGGGCTTCGGCGATTTCGTGGATTTGTTTGCGGCAGGCGTACCAGCCGGCGACCATGAGGGCGCAGGCGACGAGGGTGACCAGGAGGGTGAGGGGGGAGTCGATGAAGACCATGATGAGGACGCCGAGGAGGAAGAGGAGGGAGAGGTAGCCGGTGTAGGGGGCGCCGAACATGCG
>NZ_CAKKLY010000039.1 GCF_918698095.1 Arthrobacter sp. Bi83 | reverse complement strand
CCCCGAAACTGCCGGCCTCAAGACTCCGGCCGCGCCCCCAGCCTGAAACTCCAGCCCGCACCGCAGAAGGCAAGACGCCGGATACAGCAAAGGACTCCCATGACTCTCGATTACAAGGTTGCCGACATCTCCCTGGCAGAGGCCGGCCGCCACCAGATCCGCCTCGCCGAGCACGAAATGCCGGGGCTCATGTCGCTCCGCAGGGAATTCGGGCCGAGCCAGCCGCTGAAGGGTGCGCGGATCGCCGGCTCGCTCCACATGACCGTTCAGACCGCCGTCCTCATCGAGACCCTCACCGCACTCGGGGCAGAGGTCCGCTGGGCATCCTGCAACATCTTCTCCACCCAGGACGAGGCCGCCGCCGCCGTAGTCGTGGGCACGGGGACCGTCGAAGCCCCCCAGGGTGTTCCGGTCTTTGCCTGGAAGGGCGAAACCCTTGAGGAATACTGGTGGACGGCCGAGCAGATCCTCACCTGGCCGGGCGCCCACACGAACCCCGAGCTGGGTCCGAACATGATTCTCGACGACGGCGGCGACGCCACGCTGCTGGTGCACCGCGGCGTCGAGTTCGAGGCAGCCGGCGCCGTTCCGGCCGCCGCAGCGAACGACCCCGAGGAATACGCCATCGTCCTGGATGTCCTGCGCAGGACCCTTGCCGAGGACCCGAAGAAGTGGACCCGGCTCGCCGCCGGCATCCACGGCGTCAGCGAGGAGACCACCACTGGCGTGCACCGTCTCTACCAGCTGGCGGAACAGGGCAAGCTGCTCTTCCCGGCCATCAACGTCAACGACTCCGTGACCAAGAGCAAGTTCGACAACAAGTACGGCATCCGCCACTCCCTGCCGGACGGCCTCAATAGGGCCACCGACGTCCTCATCGGTGGCAAGGTCGCCGTCGTCTGCGGTTATGGCGACGTCGGCAAGGGCGCCGCCGAGGCGCTCCGCGGCCAGGGAGCCCGGGTGATCGTCACCGAGATCGACCCCATCTGCGCTTTGCAGGCCGCCATGGACGGCTACCAGGTGGCCAAGCTCGAGTCCGTCCTGGCTCAGGGAGACATTTTCATCACCACCACGGGCAACAAAGACGTCATCATGGCCGAACACATGATCGGAATGAAGAACAAGGCCATTGTTGGCAACATCGGCCACTTCGACAACGAGATCGACATGGCCGGCCTCGGCCGGGTGCCCGGAATCAAAAAAGTTGAGATCAAGCCGCAGGTCCACGAGTGGGTGTTCGAAGGCGACGCCCCGGCAGGTTCCGATGCCAGGTCCATCATCGTCCTTTCAGAAGGCCGGCTCCTGAACCTGGGCAATGCCACAGGCCACCCGTCGTTTGTCATGAGCAACTCGTTCGCCAACCAGACGATCGCCCAGATTGAGCTGTTCACCAAGAAGGACCAGCCTGAGGGGGAGCGGGAGTACGCAAACAAGGTTTACGTCCTGCCGAAGATCCTTGACGAGAAGGTGGCACGACTGCACCTCTATGCCCTGGGCGTCGAACTGACGGAACTGTCCAAGGACCAGGCGGACTACCTCGACGTGGACGTGGCCGGCCCGTTCAAGCCGGAGCACTACCGGTACTGAGACTCGAACCGGTTCTGATTGCCCGGTCGTTCTGATTGCTGGACCTTCGTGCCGGGAGCCCTGAGCGGGCCTCCCGGCACGAAGGCCTGCCGCGCCGCCCGGACGGGCGCGGCCCTCCTGTGCGATAAAATTGACTGGTCAGCGTTTCTGCTGGGCACAGGGATGGACGCCGATTGGCGGCCCGGCGGGGGACATGGAGAACCAGTCATGACGGAAAAGAGCACCCGTAAGATCGGCAAGATCCTCGCGGTCGCTGCGATTTGCGCTGCTGTCGCGGCCGGCGGAATCGGCGTCGCCACCGCGCCAGGGTGGGCCAACCCCGCGCCGGAATCCGAGGCCTCCACCCCGGTCCGCAACGAGCCGGGCCTCGCTGCCCCTGTGGTCAAGGCCGTGGAACTTGGTGTGACCCCCACCGACGGCGCGAAGAGCGTCAATCCCGCCGTGGCACCCTCAGTCAAAGCCGTAAACGGCAAGGTCAAGGACGTTGTCCTGGCCGCGACGGCGGGAGGCGCGCCGGTCAAAGGAAGCGTGAGCGCCGATGGCACCACCTGGACCACCCTGGATCCCCTCCAGTTCAACACGGCGTACAGCTACAGCTTCACGATCGTTGACCAGGCGGGCCGGGAGACCAGGAAGGCGCAGACGTTCACCACCGTCGAAAGCGCCAACGAGGCGGATGCCGCCGTGTACCCGGAGAACGGCACCACCGTCGGATCGGGGCAGCCCATCGACATCGTCTTCAGCGAGCCAGTTGCCAACAAGGCGGCCGTGGAGAAGGCCGTCAAGATCACTGTTTCGTCCAAGCAGCCCGTGGCCTGGCACTGGTACTCGGACCAGCGCGTGCGCATCCGCCCCGAAAAGTTCTGGGCGTCCAACAGCCGGGTCGCCCTGGACATGAAGCTCTTCGGCGTTGATTTCGGCAACCACATGATTGGCAACTTCAATGCCAAAGTGCAGTTCAAGGTGGGACCCCAGAGGCTGGCCGTGGTGGACGACAACACGAAAACCATGAAGGTGTACTTCGACGGGAAGCTCGTGAAGACAGCTCCCGTCACCCTGGGCGGTTCCGACTGGCTGTCACCTTCCGGCTTCGCGGTGATCATGGAGCAGGAACGCCGCTCCAAGTTCAACGCCGGGAGCATCGGCCTCAAACCCGGCGACAAAGGCTACTACCCGCCCCTCACCGTGGAGTACGCCAACAGGCTCACATCCTCCGGGGTGTACGTCCACCAGGCCCTCGAATCTGCGTGGGGTTACGTGGGAGTGTCCAACGTGTCGCACGGCTGCGTGGGCCTGCTGCCCGCAGACGCCGTGTGGTTCTTCAACAACATGAAGACAGGGGACGTGGTCCAGGTACTCAACACCGGCGCGGCACCCGTTGAACCGCTCGAGGGTTACGGGGACTGGAACATTCCCTGGGCGCAGTACTCCAAGCGCTAGCCGACGGCATCCGCCGCCAGGCAGCCTCGCGGGTTATAACGAAATAGCGGCATGATTCCGGCTGCGCGGGTGTCACCTCGCCGTGCCGGAGTGCCTGACGGTAGGCTCTTCAGGAGATACACAGCGTTGCCTGGTCTCGACCCGGAGCGCGGACGCCTACGGAAGTGAAGCTGCAGTGAACGACAATACTCCGACCCCGTCCGGACGGCTCGATCCGCAGCTGGATCCGCAGCCGGGAGCCGACGATCCTGCGATTGATCCTGCCAACGATTCAGACGAGCCGGCGTTCGAATGGATGACGGCTGCCCCGTCGTCCCGGCCGGCCGACGGGCGCGGCCTCTCGGACCGCGGGAATGAAACCCGCAACGACGCAGTCCCCGCGAACGCAGCCATGGACGACGCAGCCACCGAAGGCAGCAGCCGCCGTGAAGACCAGGCGCGGGACGAACCAGCCCAGCCAGGCAGCAGGGCCGACCGCAAAGCAGCCGAGGCTGCCGCTGCGGACAATGCCACGGCTGAGGCGCCGGACACCGCCCCACCAGCATCCGGGCCCGCCTCAGGCGCCCACTTCAGCGAACCGCTGCCAACCTCGGCCCTCCAGATCCGCCCTCCGCGCGAAGACGTGGAGCGGCGCAACGCGGAGCGCGAGCAGGCGGCGAACGCCAAGCCGGTGCTGCCGCGCGTCATGCAGGTCCTGCTGGCTGTTTTCTACCCCGTGATCCTCCTGGTCCTTGCCGTGCGCGCAGTGACAAGTCCTCTCTTTCTCTGGGCGGAGTACCACCGCCCGGGCTTTCCGGGCGACGGCTATGGCTTCAATTCCGACGACCGCATGACCTACGGATCCTACGCCGTGGATTACCTGAGTAACTGGTCGGGGCCCCGGTACCTGGGCGAGCTGGTGAACCGCAGCGGGGAGAAGCTCTTCAAGGACGGCGAAGTCAGCCACATGGCCGACGTCAAGCTCGTCATCCTATCGGCGTTCGGCGCCGGAGCGCTCCTGGCGCTGGTCAGCATCGCAGCCATCATTTACCTTCGCCGCCGCAGCACGGGCGGGGTTCGGCGCGGCCTGTTCGCCGGTTCCATCGTCACGCTGGCGATCATCATCGGCCTCGGCGTGCTGGCCGTGCTGGGGTGGGAACAGTTCTTCACCGAATTCCACCGGATTTTCTTCGCCAACGGTACCTGGACGTTTGCCTTGGAGGACACGCTTATCCGGCTGTTCCCCGGACAGTTCTGGGTCGACGCCGGCATCGTCATCGCGGGGCTTGTCCTGGTCGCTGCGGTGGTTACGCTGATCCTGACGTGGCCCACGCGGCGCCGCCGCGGCCTGCCGAAGGCCGTCAAAAAGTCCCGGAAAAACGATGCCGCGGACCCGGAAACAGACGCCGAAACGCCATCAGGTGAAGACCGGCCAGTTCGACTCTAAGGCTTTCAGCAGCGAGGCCAGTCAGCCGTACAGCTGCTCGAAGCAATCGTGCCTCAGATCCAGGAAGGCATCCACATCCTGATCCGCCAGTCCTGGTACGAGATGATCTCGGCAGTCCACACGGGATAGAAGAAGGCCGAGAGCAGCACCGCCCCGACGACAAACAGGACCACCCCGTAGAGTCCTGACCGCCTGCGCCACAGCGGGTCAGTCCTTCGGCCCAGGACCAGGCCGAGGCAGTACACGAGGGCGAGGATCAGGAACGGCTCGAAGGACACGGCGTAGAAGAAGAACATGGTGCGTTCCGGATACAGGAACCACGGGAGGTAGCCGGACCCCACCGCCGCCAGCACGGCGCCGGCCCGCCAGTCCCTGCGGCCTGCCCACCAGAAGAGCAGTACCGCCAGGGAAACGGTGGCAGCCCACCAGATCAGCGGGTTTCCCACCGAAAGGATGGCCGATGTGCAGTGGGCAATATCGCAGCCGGGGGAGCCTTGCTTGGGGGATTCATAGTAGAACGACGTTGGCCTGCCCATCACCAGCCAGCTCCACGCGCTCGCCTCGTAGGGATGCTCCGAGCTGAGCCCCTGATGGAACTTGTAGGCCTCCAGGTGGTAGTGCGCGAGGGACCGCACGGAGTCCGGGAGCCAGCCCCATTCAGCGCTGGGATTCGTTCTGGCCCATTGCCGGTAGTATGCATCTGTAGACCGGAACCATCCCGTCCAGGTGGCGGCGTAGGTCACCGCGGCCACCGGGACGATGCTGAGGAACGCAAAGAGGCCGTCCTTGATGATTCCCGCGCTGATCCAGCTCCGGATGCCCGCGGTCCGGCGCGCACTCAGGTCCCAGAAGACGGTCAGGAGGCCGAAGCCGGCGATGAAGAAGAGCGCCGACCACTTGGTGCCGACGGCGAGGCCGAGGCAGACACCCGCGAGGACACGCCACCACCGGATACCAAGCCAGGGCCCGCTCAGGAGCTGCAGCCGGGACGGTCTCCCGAAGGGAGAGGCGGCCGCCTGCCGGGCCAGGCGGACCGCCAGCCGGCGGCGGCCGTCGTCGCGGTCCATCAGCAGCGCCCCGAAGGCAGCCAGGATCCAGAACATGAGGAAGATGTCCAGCAGCGATGTGCGTGACATGACCAGGTGGTGGCCGTCGACGGCGAGCAGCAGCCCCGCTGCTGCCCCCAGCACCACGGACCGGAAGAGTTTTTGGGCGATCAGCGCGAGCAGCGCAACGGACAGCGTGCCCGTCAGCGCCGCTGAAAAGCGCCAGCCCAAAGGGTTGTCCGGGCCGAACAGCCACATGCCCGCGGCGATCATCCACTTGCCCACAGGCGGGTGGACCACGTATTCCGGGGTAGTCAGGAGCACCCCCGGGTTGCCCGCGACGAATGAGTCGTTGGCTTTGTCCGGCCAGCTCCGCTCGTAGCCGCTGACCAGGAGCGAGTAGGCGTCCTTGACGTAGTACGTCTCATCGAAGACCAGGCTCCGCGGCATGTCCAGGCGGTCGAACCGCAGGACTCCGCCCACCGCGGCGGTCAGTGCCGGGACCAGCCAGAACCAGAGCCTGAGGGACGGCGGGTAATCGCGCCAGCTGCGGATGCCGCCGATAAGCCGTTGGCTCAGGGCTTCGACGTTAAACGCCTCCGAGGGCCGGCTGATCCAGCCGTGACCCTCGAGGCCGCGGCCCTCGGGTGCGGCGGAAGCCGGTGTACTGGCTGAACCGGCCGCGTCAGGCCGCACGGAGGTCTGCGTCACGTGCCCATGCTACCTTTTGCTGCCTTCTGCCGCCGTGCGTCTTCTGCAGGGGTCATTTTGCCAAGTCGTTCTGCAGGGTCTTCCTTCCGCGGGGACTTGTGCCGCGGGGCCGCTGGCCGGCAGTAGGCTGGACATGTGGACCACGAACCGAGCAAGCCGCAGACCAGCACCTCCGAACCGGCCGCGGACTCGGGGCCGGACATTTCCAGCGACCGTCACGGGCGCATCATCCTGGCGGCCACGCCCATCGGCAACGTGGGCGACGCTTCGGCCAGGCTCATCGAACTGCTGGGCTCCGCCGACATCGTTGCCGCCGAGGACACCCGGCGCCTGCACCGGCTGGTGCAGAGCCTTGACGTCACCGTGAGCGGACGGGTCGTCAGCTACCACGAGCACAACGAGGCCACCAAGACAGCAGAGCTACTGGACCAGGTCCGTTCGGGCAAGACGATTGTCATGGTGACGGACGCCGGCATGCCGGCGGTTTCCGATCCCGGGTTCCGCCTGGTTGAGGGCGCAGTGGCGGCGGGGCTCACGGTCACCGCCGTTCCCGGCCCCTCCGCGGTGCTCACCGCGCTGGCACTCTCCGGCCTCCCCACCGACCGCTTCTGCTTTGAGGGGTTCCTCCCGCGCAAGGCAGGGGAGCGGGCATCGCGGCTGGCGGATCTCGACGCCGAACGCCGCACCATGGTCTTCTTCGAAGCACCCCACCGGCTGGAACCCATGCTCCGGGCGCTGCATGAACGGTTCGGGCCGGACCGTAAAGCAGCCGTGTGCCGCGAGCTGACGAAGACGTATGAGGAAGTCATTCGCGGATCCTTGCGTGAACTGCTCCAGTGGGCGGAGACCAACGAGGTCCGCGGTGAAATCGCCGTGGTTGTGGGTGGCGCGCCGGAGCAGGCTCCGGGAACACCGGAGGATAATGTGGCCGCCGTCAACGAGCTGGTTTCGCAGGGCCTCCGGCTCAAGGACGCCGTGGCCGCCGTGGCCGAGGAGGCTCGAGTCAGCAAGCGGGAGCTTTACGCAGCGGTGCTCGCAGCGCGCTAATTCCAAGGCGGCTTGGGCTGTGCAGGTGCACAGCGGATGGGCTCACCTGTAGTGCGCGCATGCGTAGACATTGGAGAGACGCGGGCAGTACCGTGGCATTAAACCAGCCAAGAAAGCCGAAGGCAGCGGGCACCACGTCCGCTGCAGGAGCTGAACAACCCGCAACCCCAATTGCTGACGAGGGAGTCACCGTGTCTGTTATTGCACAGTCCACTGTTACCGCAGAGCGCGAAAGCGAACTGCTCGCATCTGTTCCCACTGGCCTGCTCATCAACGGCGAGTGGCGTCCCGCGGCGTCGGGCAAGACCTTCGACGTCGAGGATCCTTCCACGGGCAAGGTCCTGCTGAGCATCGCTGACGCGGGCCCCGAGGACGGCATGGCCGCCCTTGACGCGGCCGCCGCCGCGCAGGATTCCTGGGCGAAGGTCCCTGCCCGTGAACGCGGCGAGATCCTGCGCCGGGCGTTTGAGCTAGTTACCGAGCGGGCCGAGGACTTCGCGCTGCTGATGACCTTGGAAATGGGCAAGCCGCTGGCCGAGGCCCGTGGCGAGGTCACCTACGGCGCCGAATTCCTGCGCTGGTTCTCCGAGGAAGCCGTCCGTGCGTTCGGCCGATACTCGGTGTCCCCGGACGGGAAGTCCCGTCTGCTGGTCACCAAGAAGCCTGTGGGCCCGTGCCTGCTGATCACCCCGTGGAACTTCCCGCTCGCCATGGCCACGCGCAAGATCGCCCCGGCCGTTGCCGCCGGCTGCACCATGGTCCTGAAGTCCGCGAACCTCACCCCGCTGACGTCCCAGCTGTTCGCCGCCGTCATGCAGGAGGCCGGCCTGCCCGCCGGTGTCCTGAACGTGATCCCCACGTCCACGGCCGGTGCCACCACGGGCCCGCTGGTCAAGGATGCCCGGCTGCGCAAGCTGTCCTTCACGGGCTCCACCGAAGTTGGCCGCCGCCTGCTCTCGGACGCCTCCGAGACGGTGCTGCGGACCTCGATGGAGCTCGGCGGCAACGCCCCGTTCGTGGTGTTCGAGGACGCCGACGTGGATGCCGCCGTCGCCGGGGCCATGCTGGCGAAGCTACGCAACATGGGTGAGGCCTGCACGGCAGCGAACCGCTTCATCGTGCACGAATCCGTCGCGGACGAGTTCGCCGAGAAATTCGCCGCGAAGATGGCGGACATGACCACCGCCCGCGGCACCGAGGCGGACTCCAAGGTGGGCCCGCTGATCGACGCCAAGAGCCGGGACAAGGTCCACGAACTCGTCACCGATGCCCTCGCCTCCGGAGCCACTGCCGTCGTCGGCGGAGCTCCCGTCGACGGGCCCGGCTACTTCTACCAGCCCACCCTCCTCAAGGGCGTCACCGAAGGCACCCGGATCCTGTCCGAGGAAATCTTCGGACCAGTGGCCCCCATCATCACCTTCGGCACCGAAGACGAGGCCATCCGACTGGCCAACAACACCGAGTACGGACTCGTTGCCTACGTTTTCACCAAGGACCTGAACCGCGGTATCCGGATGGGCGAACGCCTTGAGACCGGCATGCTCGGCCTGAACGCCGGCGTCGTATCCAACGCAGCGGCACCGTTTGGCGGCGTCAAGCAGTCCGGCTTGGGACGCGAGGGCGGCCTCGAGGGCATCGAGGAATACCTCTACACCCAGTACATCGGAATCGCCGACCCCTACGCCGGCTAGCCTTCGCGCAACCGCCGCAGGCCGTCGCGGGCCCTGTTCCAGGAGCCCGCGGCGGCGCGTCCGGCTTTTGCCGCGACGCGGCCTGCGGCCCGGAAGGGCGCACCCGCGATTCTGCCGAAGCGGGACATGACCGACGGCGGCAGCCAGTCCGCGCGAAGCCGGCCGGGAAGGCCGGCGTTGCGGCGCAACGCCTTTCGCACCGCACGGATCTTGTCTGCCGCGGAGGGGTCCGGCAGCCGGACGGTCTCAGCGGGACCGGCCGTCTCAACCGGGCTGCCCGGCCGTCCGTACTGATGGCGTTCGAAGGCGCCAGTGAGGTCCGTCACCGCTGCCTCAGCCGTGCGATGCACCAAATCCTCCGAGGCTTCGGGCCCCGCTTTGTCGGACCGGATCAGTGCCGGTGAACCCCGGAAGCGGGCAGAAAAGGTGCGGGGCGTTTCACTGGGTACTGGCCGTACGCCATAGTCCGTGGCGAGGTCCTGAAGCTCAGCCCACGCGAGCGGTGCCATTGCCTGCCCCTTCTGCGCTGCCTGCCCGTTCCTCGCAGCCTGCCCGTTCCGGGCCGGTCCCCTCAGGCGCCGCCGCCGCAGGCTGGTTCGGAAGAGCCGCGGGGTAGCGGCAACCAGGACCAGCAGGAGCGCGGCTGCCGTACCGTAGAGCGCCGGAACCAGTTGGCTCCCGGAAGTGGTTCCCCCCGTCCCTGGAAGGGGGAGGGGTGCCGGTCCGGGCGCGGGAGCGGCAGTGGCACCACTGGTGGGCAGCAGGCCGTCGTTGTTCCCATCATTCGTGCTGGCCCCCCCGGAGGACGAAGAGTCCTGGGCATACGGCGGCACCACACCGCGCGACGGAGTGGGCTCGAACGGAACCCAGCCGAGTCCCTGGAAATACAGTTCCGGCCAGGCATGTGCGTCGCGGGCGTCCACCTCGAACTCGGGAAGTGCTCCCTGGCCCGCGACGGACACCGTGGCCCCGGTCAGTCTGCCCGGGGCATAGCCCACCGCGATCCGGCTGGGGATCCCCTCGACCCTGGCCATCACGGCCATGGCAGACGCGAAGTGGATGCAGTAGCCGCTCTTTTGTGTCAGGAAGTCCGCAAGCACGGACAAGCCGTTGCCGTCATAGCCGCCCTGGACCGGCGATTCCAGGGAATAGGTGAAGTCTCCGGCACGCAGGTACCTCTGGATTGCCATCGCCTTTTCATACGCGGTTCTGCCGTTTTGCGTTATGGAGTCGGCGGTTGTCCTGACGATGTCCGGCACGTTGGCGGGTGGTCTGATGAACTCGTCGGGGATCCCCCGCACGGGGGCCGAAGACTGGTCCAGAAGCTCCGTCGTCAGTTTCGGGGCCGAGGACCGGACCAAGTACTGCTGGTTTCTCGAGTTGGTGTCCGTGCCCTTGATGCTCAGTGTGGCAGGATCCCAGCTCCACCTGCCGGTCAGGCCGTTAACCGCCTCAGGGGCGTAGGGCACCGGAAGGTAAGGGCTGGTGAAATCCCCGGTATTGACAGCCGTGACCTCGCGGACCTGTTCCGGCGCCAGGATCTCATGGCCCACCTCCATGCGGCCGGCGCCCGCCCGTCGGGTCGAATCGCGGTCATCGGGTGACCAGGCATCGCCGTCGAACCGGTCCACGGTCACGGAGCGCAGATAGAGCGGGGTGGTCGCATTGGTGGCATACGTGATCCGGCCGTCGCCTGTCGGCTGGCGCAGGCTGTTCCCCAGGCTGATCATGGGGTTAAGGCCATTGGATGAGGCCCACGGATTCAGCCGTGAACCCTGGGGGAAGGTGCCCTCGTCGAAGCCCGGGATGACCAGCTGCAGCAGCAGTGTGGCCACCAGCGCAACGGCGCCGGTCATTGCGGCGCGCTTGACCTGGCCGGGATTCCGGGCGGTGTCAGCCTGGATGCGTGAATCCGGAGCGAACCACTGGCTGCAGGCGAGAATGAGCAGGAACCCGGCACCCGTTGCGAGGAATCCCGCCAGACCGACGCTTTGCGGCTTGATCATGGCCGGCACCACGAGTACGGCCAGCAGGCCCAGGCCGCTTGTGGCCGGCATGCCCAGTGGCAGGGCAAGCGCGTCCACGAGAATGACCACCAGCCCCAGGGCGGCGCAGGTGACGAGAACGATGCCGGCGTTCGGAGCCACCGGCGAGCTCTCGGACAGCACCGTCTCGCTGGCCCGGCGGAGATACCTGCCCAGCGCGGCCATGGTGGCGTCGGACGGGATGAAGCCCACAATGCTGTCCCGCCGGAAAAACGTGAAGGTCAGGATGAACACCAGCGAAACGAAGGCCCCCAGGGTGACCAGCAACGGCTGGGACCTCAGGGCGCGGAGTCCGGCCACGGCCAGGGAAACCACCACGATGGTCGTGAGCACGGGCAGGTACCAACCCCAGCCCCTGAGCACGCCGTTGAGGGACAGTGCCGCCCCGGCCACGGCGAACGCCACGGCTCCTGACATGGCCCACGGGTAGGCGCCGGCACCGGGCCGCCGCGGGCTCCGGCCGGGCGAGACTGGGGACGGCCGGGAACTGGCGTCCGTCTGGCGCTGGGGGGCAAGCGTCACCGCGCCACCCCCGCACCCCGGCGTACGTCGGCAGCCGCGGCTGAAAGGGCCCCTCCGCCTTCATCGAAGAAGGTCCACGCGGCGGGCAGTGATGTGGAGGCATCCACTGCGACGGCTCGCCAGCCGCCGAGGCGCAGGGCCTCAAGTGCATCGTGGGACTCCGCGGGCCTGTCGCTGATCACGATGGCGAAAGCGTTTGCGGCGTAGCCCGCGGCGGGCGCCAACGACCGGGCCTCGGCCAGCGTAATTTTGCCGAGGACCGCCAGAACCGGACCGCGCATTCGGTGGGCTGCGAGCTTGTCAATGAGCCGGTCGTCGAAGACAGCCTGCCCGTATTCGGTGCTCCCGGCATGCTCCCTGCGGGCCGTGTCATGGTCCCGGCGCATGTGGTGCGGGCCGGACAGCTGGATGGCGGCCAGGCTTTCGGCGATGGACTGGAGTCCGCCTGCTCCGCTGTATTCCTCATTGTCGGGTTCGGGTGCGGAGGGTGAGCGGTGAAAGGCAGGTTCCCCCGCGGCGTCCAGGAACCGGAGGGCGTAATTGCGCTCGGCGAGGTGCGCGCTGACGGACATGGTGGCCGTGACAGCCCACTCGAAGGTGTCACTTGTGACGAGGTCGTGGCCGTCATCACCGCCGGCACCGCTGAATACCGACCCGAAGCCGGTGGAGTACGCGATGAACCGCTGGTCCAGGATGATCGTCGCCTCCGGCGTGGTGACCGATTCCTCCTGCCTGACCATCAGAACGCCGTGGCGTGCGGTCGCGGGCCAATGGACCCGCCGCATCGGATCACCGTGCCGGTACTCCCTGGTCATGACGTCGTCGTCACTGGGATTGGCCCGGATCCGGGTTGCCGTGATGCCGTCGTTTCCCCGGGCCCCGGCCAGTCCCGTCGCAGGAAGTTCGACGGCGGCCGGCGTCACGGTAAGTGTGTCGCCGTCGTCAATGGTGTGCCTGTGCAGCGACAGCCCGAACGGATCTGTGAACTCGGCCGTCACCGGGCCGATCAGGAACTGCCCCCGCTTCCCGGAGCGGAGCCGGTACTCGTAGCGGCTCGTTCCGCCGCTGGCGGACCTGGCGGGAAACCGGAACGCCGGCGATTCCCCAAATCTCGTCGGAAGTCGTTCCTCCATGATCACCCTGCCAACTCCCGGGCCTGTCCTGGCAACGGCCAGCCGCACGGTGGTGATGGAGGCTGTTTCGACAGTGGACGGGCTGAACTCGCGGTACACGCGGAACCGGGGCTTGACCAGCCTGATGCCGGCGAGGGAAATAAGGGGCAGCACCACCAGCAGCACGCCCAGGGCGAGGAGATCCCGGCGGCCCATGAGTTGGGCGCAGAGCAGGGAAATGACACCGGCGGCGAGGAGTCCCCAGCCGCGGGAGCTGAAAAGGTGGCGGGGGAGGCTGTCGAGCAGTGCCACGGCGAATCCTGACTAGCGGCTGGGCCGCAGTTCGGGGGACGGCCGCGCGGTAGGCGCGCCCGGGGATCCGGCCGCCCTGGCTTGCCGGGAGGCGTGGGCGGACTCGGTCATCTCCTGACTGACGGGAAGCTTGGCGAGTACTCCGCGGATCACGCTCTGCGGCGTCTCGCCGGTGCTGGCTGCTTTGCGGTCGAGGATGATCCGGTGCGCCAGCACCGATTCTGCAACGGCGACGACGTCGTCCGGCAGCACGAAGTCCCTGCCGTCCAGCGCCGACGTGGCCTTGGCCGCGCGAAGCAGCTGAAGCATGGAACGCGGGCTGGCCCCAAGGCGCAGCATGGCGCTGTCCCGGGTTGCCCGCCCCACTGCAACGGTGTACTCCTTGACGGACTGCGAAACGTACACCCGCTGGACCGTGGCAATCATCGCGGCGACGTCCGCGGACGTAACCACGGAAGACACACGGGCCAGCGGGGACGTGGCCTGGTGCGTTTCCAGCATTTCGATTTCGGAGTCCTTGTCCGGGTAACCCATGGAGATCCTGGCCATGAAGCGGTCCCGCTGGGCTTCCGGAAGGGGATAGGTCCCTTCCATCTCGATCGGATTCTGGGTGGCCACCACCATGAATGGTTCAGCGAGTTTGTATGACTTTCCGTCCACCGTCACCTGGTGCTCCTCCATGCATTCGAGCAGGGCGGACTGCGTCTTTGCCGAGGCGCGGTTGATTTCGTCACCGATGACGATATTCGCGAAGACCGCGCCGGGACGGAACTCAAACTGGCGCGACGACTGGTTATAGATGGACACGCCGGTAACGTCGGAGGGAAGAAGGTCCGGAGTGAACTGGATCCGGCTGACTGAGCAGTCGATCGTGCGCGCCAGCGTCTTGGCGAGGAGCGTCTTGCCCACGCCGGGCACGTCCTCCAGGAGCAGGTGGCCCTGGGCGAGCAGGACCGTGAGTGCGAGCTTCGCTGCCTCGGCTTTGCCGTCGATCACCGTATTAATGGCGTCCAGGATGCGTTCGGTCGCGGCGCGGAAGGCCGCGGCGTCCAGGGCTGACTGTTTGTGGCCGTTAAGCTGGTTTCCGCCCTGCGCAGCAGTTCCTGCGAAGCCTTGCCCGCCCGGGAGTACTTCATCCATCGTGGTGCGTCGGTGCGGTTCCATCGGCAACCTTTCATCTCTGGGTGGCGCGCGGAACGGAGCGGCGGAAGTCTGCCGTTGCCCGTCTTGGGCGTTAACATCTGTCCGTACCAGCGTACTAACACAACTGCCGTACCTGACAGAGAGTTCCGGGTAAATCTGCACCCGCTGCCTGGACGGCCCGGGGCCGCCTCGGCTCTTCCGCGGGCTTACGTCCGCCGCAGCTAGGCTGGAGGGATGTGTAACTCCCTGACTCCCCGCCCCTATCGCGAGCCCGGCAGCGACGGTTCCGGCAAGCAGGGCTACCCGCCTGCGCCCGCGCCCCTGCCCGTTCCCGTGATGGACAACCACACGCATCTCGACTTCCCAGGCGCCGACATCCAGGTAGAGGTCGGCGCTGCCCTGGACGCCGCCGAGGCGGTAGGGGTCCGCGGTGCCGTGCAGGTTGGCACCGACCTGGAATCCTCCAGGTTCACGGTTCGTGCCGTTGACATGGATGCCCGGTTGCTCGGTGCCGTGGCGATCCACCCTAACGATGCCCCCGAGTATGCCCGGCGGGGTGAGTTGGAGGCTGCGCTGCGGGAGATCGAGGATCTCGCCTCCCATCCCCGGATCCGGGCGATTGGGGAAACCGGTCTGGACTTCTTCCGCACCGAGGGAGAGGGGCTGGTCCACCAGCGCTATTCGTTCCGGCGGCATATCGACATTGCCAAACGGCTGGACCTGACCCTGCAGATCCATGACAGGGACGCCCACGAGGACGTCGTGCAGGTCCTGCGGGAAGAGGGCACCCCGGACCGGGTGGTGTTCCACTGTTACTCCGGCGACGAAGACCTGGCCAGGATCTGCAACACGGAAGGGTGGTTCATGTCCTTCGCCGGAACGCTCACCTTTAAGAATGCGGGAAACCTCAGGGCTTCACTGGCTGCTGCGGATCCCGAACTCGTCCTGGTCGAAACCGACTCGCCCTTCCTCACCCCGCACCCGCACCGGGGACGGCCCAACGCGAGCTACATGGTCCCCTACACAGTGCGGGCCATGGCCGAATTGACAGATTCGGACCTCGCCGGCCTGTGCAGTCAAATCAGCGCCAATACCCTGAGGGCATACGGATCCTGGGACTGATCGCTCGGCCTGAAGAAGCCCCCTTCTGCATACGCGGTATGTGATAATTTGGCCGCTTTATAACGGATCGATTACAGTGAAGAACTATTAGCCGGGGTCGGGGAAGGCCTCCGGATGATGTCACTCACTTTTCAGGCAGGGCGCCTCTGGTGCCCTGCCCTGTGAGTGTGGCGGCGCACATGCCTGCTGCAGACCTCCGGCCTGTCCGGATCCACCCTTGGGGTGACTGCCGCGGTGAGCTCTGTGCGTTTTTCCCCGTGCCCGGATGGTTCAAAAGATACGGGCAATCGTGATCAAGTTCTTCACGTCGGACGGCAAGTTCAGTTTCGTCAAGGTAGCCGCCCAAATGGTGGTGCTCTCGGCGCTCGTGCTGGGGCTGGTTGCCTTTGTGGGCAACAACAAAACAGTCACCCTGAACGTTGACGGCAAAGTGAGTTCCGTTCAGACGTTTGGCGGCACCGTGGCCCAGGTGGTCAGGGGCGCCCAGGTGGAGCTGCACGCCGCCGACCGCGTGTCACCGTCGCCGGAGGCGCACGTTGAGAACGGCTCGGTGATCAACGTCAACCTTGCCAAGGCAGTGAAAGTGAGCCTGGACGGCGCTGAAAAGACTGTCAGCACCACTGCCCCGGACGTTGCCGGACTCGTAACCCAGCTCGGGGTGGCCAGTGCTTCCGAACTTTCGGTTCCGAAGAGCGCCCACCTGTCCGTTGACGGCTCCTTTGTCGCCATCTCCACGCCGAAGACGGTGAGTATCCTTGCCGACGGCAAGGCCGCCAAGACCACCACCACGGCCACTAACGTTGGAGAGGTGCTCAAGGACGCCGGCGTGAGGCTGGCAGCCGCAGACCGCACCTCCCAGCCGGCCAACGCGCACGTGGTCAACAACATGGTGATTAAGGTTTCCAGAGTGGACACCAGCAAGACCGCCACCGTCACCGAAGAAGTTGCCTTCAAGACGCTGACCGTGGAAAGCGCCGACGTTCTCAAGGGCGAAGAGGAAGTCACGCAGGAGGGCGTTCCCGGGACCGTGACGAAGAAGTTCAAGCTCGTGCTGGTCGATGGCCGCGAAGCCTCCCGCACGCTTGTCTCCACGACGGCAACTCTTGAGCCGGTAACGGAAAAGATCACCGTGGGCACCAAGGAGAAGCCCAAGCCCGCAGCCGCCGCGAAGACGGAAGCCGCCAACTCTGGTGCGGCGGCCCCCGCCATGATGAATGAAGCCATGTGGGACAAGATCGCGCAGTGCGAATCGACCGGCAACTGGTCGATCAACAACGGCAACGGTTACTACGGCGGCCTGCAGTTCGACATCCAGACCTGGATCGGCGCCGGCGGCGGAGCCTACGCCCCGAACGCCAGCCAGGCCTCGAAGGCGCAGCAGATCGACGTCGCCAACCGCGTCTATGCAGAGCGCGGCCTCTCGCCGTGGGGCTGCGGCTGGGCAGCCGGCAGCTGACCACGGCCGCTGAGGCCACGAAAGGCCGGGTCCGGAGTCTCCGGGCCCGGCCTTCGCCGCCCTGCCAGCTGCCGAACCGCGGCGGCACCCGCCGCGGGATAGGATACCTAGGTGACTGACCCGACTCCTTCCGCCCCCGGTACCGCGCCTGCTCCTCTGTTTGGTGCGTCAGATATCCGCAGGCTGGCCGAGGAAATCGGCGTCCGTCCCACGAAGACGCTGGGCCAGAACTTTGTCATCGACGGCAACACGATCCGCAGGATTGTGGCGGCAGCGGGCGTCGGGCCGGACGAAACGGTCCTCGAAATCGGGCCTGGTCTCGGTTCGCTGACGCTGGGGCTGCTGGATGCCGCGAAGTCCGTTGTCGCCGTCGAAATTGATCCTGTGCTGGCGGCCAAGCTGCCTGAAACTGTCAGGCAGTGGAGGCCGGAGGCTGCCAGCGAATTCCACCTCGTGCGCGCCGACGCCATGAAGGTCACCGAGCTCCCGGTGGAGCCCACGTCGCTCGTGGCGAACCTTCCGTACAACGTCGCTGTTCCCGTAGTCCTTCACCTCCTGCAGCATTTCCCATCGATCCGTCATGGTCTGGTAATGGTTCAGGACGAGGTGGCGGACCGTCTTGCCGCCGGTCCCGGTTCCAAAATTTACGGTGTGCCGTCCGTCAAGGCCGCGTGGTACAGCACCATGCGCAAGGCCGGAGTGATCGGCATGAACGTGTTCTGGCCGGCCCCCAAGATCCAGTCGGGGCTCGTGGCCTTTACCCGCCGGGAGCCACCGGCCACCACCGCCAGCCGGGAGCGCGTCTTTGCCGTGATCGATGCGGCCTTTGCCCAGCGCAGGAAAACCCTTCGCGCGGCCCTGGCCGGGTGGGCCGGCAGTGCGGCCGAGGCGGAGCGCTGCCTCGTCGCGGCCGGGGTGGACCCCACGGCCCGCGGTGAGGTCATCGACATTGCCGCTTTCGCCCGGATCGCCGAGGCCCGCCAGGCCGCGGACGCTTGACCGGCCGGGGCAAGCGGCCGGCGACAGCGTCCCTGGGTGACGCCAGGAGGCCGCGTCCTTCTTGGAGCCGGGCGTCGCCATGCCCTAGCTTGGAGTCATGAACGCAGTGAGAGGGCGCTTTGCGGCAAGGACCGTCCGGGTCAAAGCTCCGGGCAAAGTGAACGTCTCGCTGGACGTGGGGCCCTTACGGGCGGACGGGTATCATTCCGTGGCCAGCGTGTACCTGGCCGTCTCGCTGTATGAGGAAGTGGCCGCCACCAGCACCGCCAATGACGGCATCACCGTGAGCATCAGCCCCGCCAGCACACTTGACCTCGACGGCGTGGACATCCCGCTCGACGAACACAATCTGGCCTACAAGGCTGCCGCCATCATGGCCGAAGTGTCCGAGCACTCCACCGGAGTGCACCTGGAAATCACCAAGCGCGTGCCGGTTGCCGGCGGCATGGGCGGCGGATCCGCCGACGCCGCGGCCACGCTGCTGGCCTGCGACGCGCTGTGGAACAGCGGACTGTCCCGGGATGAGCTTGCCCATCTGGCCGCGGAGCTGGGGGCGGACGTCCCCTTTGCGCTGCTCGGAGGCACGGCCGTGGGACTTGGCGTGGGAGACGACCTCTCCCCGGCCCTGGCCAGGGCGCAGATGGACTGGGTCCTGGTCACTGCAGAGTTCGGGCTTTCGACGCCGGAGGTGTTCCGGACACTGGACCGGTTGCGGGACGCCGAAGGGGTGGAGATCGATGAACCCACGGCGGTGGATCCGAAGATCCTGCAGGCCCTGCGCAGCGGTGACCCCGATGCCCTGAGCCGGGTGCTTGTCAACGACCTCCAGCGGGCCTCCATCGAACTCGCGCCCAGCCTCCGCGACACCCTCGGCCTGGGGGAGTCCTGCGGAGCCATCGCAGGGATCGTTTCGGGCTCCGGCCCCACCATCGCCCTCCTGGCGCACAACCCGGAGGCTGCCGAGGGACTCGCCGAGGAGCTGCAGCACAAGGGCCTCACGGCGTTGGCCGTCCATGGCCCCGTTCCCGGTGCCCGCATCATCTCCGATACCCTCCTTTAATACCCTTCCAACTTTCTGCCCCCCTGTTTGCAGAAGAAAGCAGTTCCCAGTGGCACACCTGCTCGGCGGCGAGAACCTCATGGTCTCGTACGCAACCCGCACCGTTCTCGATGGCGTAACTCTCGGACTCGAGGAGGGCGACCGGATCGGCATGGTGGGCCGGAACGGCGATGGCAAGTCCACGCTCATGCGCCTGCTTGCGCTGCGGTCCACGCCTGATTCCGGCCGGGTCACCAAGCGCGGGGACGTCAACATCGGCTACCTGGATCAAAGCGACGTGCTCGACGGCGACCTCACGGTCGGTGCCGCCATCGTCGGCGACCAGGCGGACTACGAATGGGCCCGCAACCCGCAGATCCGCGAGGTCATGGGCGGGCTCGTGTCGGACGTCGACTGGCACGCCAACGTCCACGCGCTCTCCGGCGGCCAGAAACGGCGCGTGGCGCTGGCGAAGCTCCTCATCGAGGACCACGACGTCATCATGCTTGACGAGCCCACGAACCACCTCGACGTCGAAGGCGTCGCATGGCTGTCCCGGCACCTGAAGACCCGGTGGCGGGCGAACCAGGGCGCGTTCCTCGTGGTCACCCACGACCGCTGGTTCCTCGACGAAGTCTGCACCAAGACGTGGGAAATCCACGACGGCATCATGGACCCGTTCGACGGCGGTTACGCCGCCTACGTGCTGGCCCGCGCCGAGCGCGACCGCTCCGCATCGGTGGTGGAAAGCAAACGCCAGCAGCTCGTCAAGAAGGAACTGGCCTGGCTCCGCAGGGGCGCCCCGGCCCGCACGGCCAAGCCCAAGTTCCGGATCGAGGCCGCCAACGCCCTGATTGCGGACGTGCCCGAACCGCGTGATTCGACGGCGCTGAGTAAGATGGCCACGGCGCGCCTTGGCAAGGACGTCCTGGACCTTGAACACGTGTCACTGGATTTTCTGGGCGGCGACGCCGGCCAGAAGCTGTTCGACAACATCACCCTCCGCCTCGCGCCGGGTGAGCGGCTGGGGCTCGTGGGCGTCAACGGGGCCGGCAAGACCACCCTGCTGAAACTGCTCAACGGCGAGATCCAGCCCAGCTCCGGGAAGGTCAAACGCGGCAAGACGGTCGTCACCGCGGTCCTCACCCAGGAAGTCAAGGAGCTCGACGACGTCTCGGACCTGCGCGTGATCGAAGTGATCGAGCGCGAAAAACGCTCCTTCAACGTCGGCGGCAAGGAATTCACCGCCGGCCAGCTTGTGGAGCAGCTCGGTTTCACCAACGAGAAGCAATGGACCCCGGTCAAGGACCTCTCCGGTGGCGAACGCCGGCGCCTCCAGCTCCTGCGGCTGCTGGTGGGGGAGCCGAACGTGCTGATGCTGGACGAACCGACCAACGACCTCGACACCGACACCCTCGCCGCCGTCGAAGACGTGCTCGACGGCTGGCCCGGCACGCTCGTCGTTGTCAGCCACGACCGCTACCTGCTGGAGCGAGTCACGGACCACCAGATGGCCCTGCTGGGCGACGGCAAGATCCGTGCCCTGCCGCGCGGAGTGGACCAGTACCTCGAACTCCGCGAGTCCGCCCTCGCCGGTTCCACGGTCACCGGCGGCGGAAACCCTGTCACGTCGGCCAGCTCCGCCCCGGCCCAGGCCGTCTCGGGAGCTTCGGAAGCCGAAAAGCGCGACGCCCGCAAGGCCAAGAACCGCATCGAACGGCAGCTGGGCAAGATCACCCAGCAGGAAGAAAAAATCCACGCCCAGATGACGACGGCTTCCGCGGACCCCTCCGCCGTCGGTCAGCTCGCGGAACTGAACAAGAAGCTCAAAGACCTCTCCGCAGACCGCGAAGCCCTGGAGCTCGAATGGCTCGAGGCGCTCGAAGTCCTGGGGGAGTAGCTCCGGGCGGGGTGCAGCTTGGGCGCCGGACGGCGGCCCTTCCGCGTCGCTTAGACACAGGGCAAAAGGGACGCTTCGGTCGCTGGGCGACCTCCACGTCCCGATGCCCTGCGATGCGCTCCTTTCGGAAGAACCGCCGTTCGGCCGTTAAGCGTCCAACTCACCGGACGTCCCCGAACGGAACGATCGGCAATAGTGGTGCGGGGGACCTTCGCGTAGGAGCGCATCGCGAGCCATCGGGCCCTCAAGGTCGCTCAGCGACCGTTGGGCCCCTATGGCTCGTGTCTAAGCGACGGCGAAGGGCCGCTGCAGCGCGGAGGTGACCACGGCGAAGGCTCACGGCTCGCTGCGCAGCTCGGGTTCCTTCTTGAGGCCGGTCAGGCCGTTCCAAGCGAGGTTCACGAGGTGCGCAGCCACAGCGTGTTTGTCGGGCTGCCGGCCGTCCTGCCACCATTGGCCGGTCATGGCGACCATGCCCACCAGCATCTGGGCGTACATGGCGCCGTCGGCGGCGCTGAATCCGCGGCGGGCGAATTCGTCGGACAGGATGTGCTCCACGCGCTCCGTAATGTGGGACAGCAGGGTGGAAAAGGCGCCTTCCGGCTGCGACGGGGGAGCGTCGCGCATGAGGATGCGGAAGCCGTCGGTGCGGTCCTCGATGTACGTCAGCAACGCCAAGGCAGCACGTTCCACCAGGACCCGGGGCTTGGCTTCGTCGGCGAGGGCGTCGTTGATGGAGGCCAGCAGGATCCTGAACTCAAACTCCACCACCTGGGTGTACAGACCTTCCTTCGAGCCGAAGTGCTCATAGATCACCGGCTTGGAGACACCTGCGGCAGCGGCGATTTCCTCGATCGTGGTGCCGTCGAGGCCACGCAGCGCGAACAGTCCGCGCCCCACGTCGACCAGCTGGGAACGCCGTTGGGGTCCGGTCATCCGGGACCGCGGGATGCGCGCCGGAGCGGCATCCGCCTTCGCCATCGGGTTCCCCGCGCCCTCGGCTGTCCCTGTGCTGTTGCTCACCGTCCAATCATGCCTTACGCCAACACGGACGCTGGTGGTCCTGGGCGGGTGCTGCCCGCTGTGCAGGCCGCCTCTTTGACGGGGCTGGCGGCACGCGTTGGCCGAGGTCGCACGAGCCTCGGCGTTCGTGGCAGAATTGGTTCTCGTGCCTTGGCTTCGTGCCTGGCATGATCCGCCCTGGTGTAATGGCAGCACCCCGGCCTTTGGAGCCGTGGAGTATAGGTTCGAATCCTATGGGCGGAACTGCTGCATCAGAGGTGTCCAGTAGGATAAGCCTGTTACCGGCTCCGGGCACAGGCTCGGACGACGCCGCGCATGTAGTACCGCGCAATCGACCAAGGAGAGCCTGTACGTGAGCCCCGAGAAGTCCGGCCCAGCCGCCGTAATCGTCTTAGCTGCAGGTGCCGGTACCCGGATGAAGTCCCGTACCCCCAAGATTCTCCACGAAATCGGCGGCCGTTCGATGGTGGGACACGCACTGCTGGCCGCGCGCAGCATCAGCCCGCAGCGGCTGGCCCTCGTGGTCCGTCACGAGCGGGACCGTGTGGCCGCCCACCTCGCAGAGCTGGACCCGAGCGCCCTGATCGTCGACCAGGACGAGGTTCCCGGCACCGGACGGGCCGTCGAAGTCGCGCTGGAGGCCCTGGATGCTGCCGCCCCTGTCGCGGGAACCGTTGTGGTGACCTACGGCGACGTGCCGCTGCTTACCGGCGAGATGCTCGCCGAACTTGTTTCAACCCACGAGTCCGAAGGCAACGCCATCACGGTCCTGACCGCGCTGCTCGATGATGCCACGGGCTACGGCCGCATCCTGCGCGGAGCCGACGGAACGGTGACCGGCATCCGCGAGCACAAGGATGCCTCCGACTCCGAGCGCGAAATCCGTGAAATTAACTCCGGAATCTACGCCTTCGACGCAGCAGTGCTGCGGGACGCCCTCCGGCACGTCACTACCGACAACTCGCAGGGCGAGAAGTACCTGACCGACGTCCTCGGGCTGGCCCGCAAGGCCGGCGGCAGGGTTGCCGCGGTGGTCACCGCCGATCGCTGGCAGGTCGAAGGCGCCAATGACCGTGTGCAGCTTGCGGCCCTCGGCGCAGAGCACAACCGCCGCATCGTGGAAGCATGGATGCGCTCCGGCGTCACGGTGGTGGATCCCGCCACAACCTGGATCGATTCCACCGTCACCCTGGCTGAGGACGTCCGGATCCTGCCCAACACGCAGCTGCACGGCAGCACCACCGTGGCGAGGGACGCCGTCGTCGGCCCAGACTCCACGCTGACCGATGTCCGCATCGGCGAGGGAGCCAAAGTGACCCGCACGCACGGTTCCGGTGCGGTCATCGGCGCGGCGGCCACTGTGGGTCCGTTCACTTACCTGCGCCCCGGCACTGTCCTGGGGGAGACCGGCAAGATCGGCGCCTTCTACGAGACGAAGAACGTCACCATTGGCCGCGGCTCCAAGCTGTCCCACCTGGGCTACGCCGGTGACGCCGAAATCGGCGAGGACACCAACATCGGCTGCGGCAACATCACTGCCAACTACGACGGCGAGAAGAAGCACCGCACGGTGATCGGCTCGGGCGTCCGCACCGGTTCCAATACAGTATTCGTCGCTCCTGTCACGGTGGGGGACGGCGCCTACAGCGGCGCCGGTGCCGTGATTCGCAAGGACGTTCCCGCAGGCGCCCTGGCGCTGTCCATGGCCGCGCAGCGCAATGCCGAGGGTTGGGTTACCGCCAACCGTCCTGGCTCGCTCTCCGCGGACCTGGCGGCGGCAGCCGGCAAAGCCAGTAACGACTCCTCAATTTCCCCGGCATCTACAGAAGAGGGCAAGCAACCATGACCGAAATTACGGCTCGCGGCGAAAAGAAGCTGGTGCTCGCCGCAGGGCGTGCGCACCCGGAGCTTGCCCGGGAAATCGCCAAGGAGCTGGGCACGGAGCTGCTGCCCGTGGACGCCTACGATTTCGCCAACGGTGAGATCTACGTCCGCGCCGGTGAAAGCGTCCGCGGAACCGACGCCTTCGTCATCCAGGCACACCCGGCACCCCTGAACAACCACCTCATGGAACAGCTGATCATGATCGATTCGCTGAAGCGGGCGTCCGCCAAACGGATCACAGTGGTTTCGCCGTTTTACCCGTACTCCCGCCAGGACAAGAAGGGTCGCGGCCGGGAACCGATCTCGGCCCGTCTGGTGGCGGACCTGTACAAGACGGCCGGCGCTGACCGCATCATGAGTGTGGACCTGCACACCTCGCAGATCCAGGGCTTCTTCGACGGACCGGTGGACCACCTCATGGCCATCCCGCTCCTTGCGGACTACATCCGTACGCGGGTCGCCGCGGACAACATCACAGTTGTCTCGCCGGACACCGGCCGCGTCCGCGTGGCCGAACAGTGGGCTGAGCGCCTCGGCGGTGCGCCGCTCGCGTTCGTGCACAAGAGCCGTGACCTCACTGTTCCGAACCAGGCTGTGTCCAAGACAGTGGTGGGGCAGATCGAAGGACGCACGTGCGTCCTGATCGACGACATGATCGACACCGGCGGAACCATCTCCGGCGCTGTCCAGGTGCTGAAGAACGCGGGGGCCAAGGACGTGATCATCGCGGCGACCCACGCTGTGTTCTCCGATCCCGCGGCCCGCCGCCTGTCCGAGTCGGGCGCCCGCGAAGTGGTAGTCACCGACACGCTGCCCATCCCGGCCGACAAGCGCTTCCCTGAGCTCACCGTACTGTCCATCGCACCCTTGATTGCCCGCGCCATCCGTGAAGTGTTCGACGACGGTTCCGTCACCAGCCTGTTCGACGGCAACGCCTGACTTCCCGCCTTAGGGCGCTGGTGGGGCCGGCGTTGGGCCCGTTTTCAGGAATCGGGCCCAACGCTGGTAGGATTAAACCGATACCTTGGCGAGGGAGAGCACCTCCGGACATCCGGACTGCTGGTCTCCGTTATCGACTGGGTCTGTACCTCCCTTCTGGAAGGGCCGCCGACAGGCGCCCGGCGTTGAAGGTCGCTTCAGACCTCCGCCCTTGCTGAACACCGAAAAGCCTCCAGGAGATGCACATGTCTGAGCAGAAGCTCGCAGCAGAAGTACGTACCGAATTCGGCAAGGGTTTTGCCCGCCGCGCCCGCATGGCCGGCCTGATTCCCGCCGTCATCTACGGCCACGGCGCCGAGCCCATCCACATCACGCTTCCGGCCAAGGCCACCACGCTGGCCGTGCGCACCGCCAACGCCCTGCTGTCCCTGGACATCAACGGTGAAGGCCACCTCGCCCTCGTCAAGGACATCCAGCGCGACCCGATCAGGCAGATCATCGAGCACATCGACCTCCTGACCGTCCGCCAGGGCGAGAAGGTTACCGTTGACGTTCCCGTTCACCTCGTCGGCGAACTGGCTCCGGGCAACGCTTACAACCAGGAGATGACCGTCATCTCCCTCGAGGCCGAGGCAACCCACCTGCCCACCGGCATCGAGGTCGACATCGAAGGCCGTTCCGCCGGTCAGCACATCCACGCGTCCGACCTCGTGCTGCCCAAGGGCTCGGTTCTGCTTGCGGACGCTGACGCTCTCGTCGTCCACATCTCCGAGGCCACTGAAGTTACCTCGGAAGAGGCCTCCGAGGAAGCCACCGCCCAGGCTTCCGTGGCCGCAGCCGAGTAATTACGGTTCCTTATTCGCGTACCGCGTTTACCGCATCGCACCAGTGGCCGGGCCCCGTTTGGGCCCGGCCACTGGTGTTCCCGCTCACTAGGATTGATCCATGACTGATACCTGGCTCATCGCAGGCCTTGGAAACCCCGGGCCCGAGTACAGCCGCAACCGGCACAACGTGGGCCAGATGGTCCTCGATGAACTCGCCGCGCGCATCGGCGGAAACTTCAAGGCCTCCAAATCCCGCGCCCAGGTCCTCGAGGGGCGGTTGGGAATCGGTGGACCGCGCCTCGTGCTGGCCAAACCTGCCACCTACATGAACGTTTCCGGCGGACCGGTGTCTGCCCTGGCCAGGTTTTACGACGTTGACCTGTCCCGGGTTGTGGCGGTCCACGACGAAATCGACATTCCCTTTAATACTGTGAAGCTCAAGATCGGGGGTGGCGAAGGCGGCCACAACGGACTCCGGGACATCTCCAAGGCGCTCGCCACCAAAGACTACCTTCGGGTCCGGGTTGGGGTCGGCCGGCCGCCCGGACGGATGGACACCGCGGACTACGTGCTCCGCGACTTCACCCCGGCGGAAAAGAAGGAACTGCCCTTCCTGCTCGACGATGCTGCGGATGCAGTGGAGCTGCTGGTCCGGGAGGGACTGACCGCTGCCCAGCAGCGCTTCCACTCGGCCAACGCCTGACGGCGGGTGCCGAGCATACTGCTGCAGACGCGCTTTCACGCCTCTTTCCGCCGCGCGTGTCGGGAATTAATCCAAACAATTTGATAATCCGCCAGCCAATTAAGGATCTCGACGAAATGTGAATGGTTTGCCCTGTTTCAGGGCCGGGGTGACGGGGTAGTCTTTCACCTAAGCGGGGGAGGCGATGGGGCCTTGATCCTGCAAAGCGGGATGTAAGGAAAAGTTCATGTCAAATGAGCCACTGAGCTGGGGACGTGGGTCTACAGCGGGCGTGCTGGCCGGGCCCGCGGCTGCCACTGGCGGAACGGACCTTCAACGATGGTCCGTTCCGGCGCGCAGCGCAGACCTTGAAGCCATCCGCAATGGTCTGACGGATCCTGATTCCCTGGGCGTAGTTATTACCGGCTCCCGCGGCGTGGGCAAATCGTCGCTGGCCCGGACCGCGGTGGCAGAACTCGGACCTGATGTCTGGGCGCTCCAGCTTCGCAGTCCCCTGACCGGCTCGCAGACCTCCTACGGGTGTCTGGCGTTCCTCTTGGCGCGGCTTCCCCAATCGGCGATGGGATCGCCAACCGCCATCCTCCAGGGCATCACGTCCCTCATCCGAAGCGACGCCGCCGGCAGGGACTGCATCATCACCCTGGACACCACGGGCATGATCGACGACATGAGTGCCGGTGTCCTCCTGAACATCATGCTGACCCGCACCGCACGCGTTATCGCGATCGCCCCCGGTACAAGCGACCTGCCGGCAGACTTCCATTGGCTGCTCACAGACCGCCGTCTCACTGAGGTGCGGCTGGAAAACCTGAACGAACTGCAGACCCGGCAGGTGCTGCTGACCCTGCTGGGCCACCGCGTATCGGCCTCACTGGTGAGCACATACCACAGCATCGTGGGCGGCAATCCGCTGCTGCTCAAAGCACTTGTTACGGAGCAGCAGCAGTCCGGAAACCTCGTGCTGTCTGACTCTGTATGGACATTGCGGGACAAGGTCGTCCTCGACGGTGCAACGGGACTGGACGATATTGTCCGCTCGCGCTGGTCCCGGGAATCTCCGGAAAGCCGCGAGGTCATGGAGATGCTGGCCTGCGCGCGCAGAGTGTCCCTCTCGCGGTTGACCGACATCTACGGCACTGAAATCGTGGCCGATATGGAGGATGCCGGACTGCTCAAGGTGGGTGACACCGAGGCCCGCTGGGTGTCCCTGCGGGAGCAATACCTTGGGGACGTTGTCCGGTCCTGGTTGAGCATCGCGCGGAGGCGGGAGCTCCGGAGCCAACTGCTGGGCGAAGCGGAACCCGAGCTTTCGAAGCTAAGTCTGGAAGAGCGCATTGAGTTTGCCGCTTGGACTCGTGAGTGCCAGGCCGAGCTTAGCCCTGCCATGGCTGTGGCCGCCGCCGAAGCGGCCATACAGATGTTCGATCCCCGCTTTGCGCTCAGCTGTGTCGACGGGCTTAAGAGGACTGACGCGGAGTGGGTGGTGGGACAGCAGCACAAGGGGACGGCCTACCTGCTGCTGGATCTGCCCGTGCAGGCCATGGACGCCCTGGACGACATTTCCCAGGCGCAGCTGGACCAGCTCGGTGCAGAGGACTTCGCCAGGATTGTAGCCGCCAAGTGCAGGGTCATGGTGTGGCTGCCTGAGCAGTGCGACAAAGTCCCGGATGAGATTGCCAAGGCGCGCCAGCGTCTGGGTATCGCTCCGGGCGCCGCGAGCACTTGGCCTGATGCCCTGGGCGCTGCCGCGAACGTCATCACGCTGGCGGAATTCGAGTACCGCTCCTTCATCGGCGACTATGCACCTATGGTTGCGGCTCTGGAGGAAGCGGCCGATCCGGCGCTCAACAAAGACACCGGGTTCCGCATCCAGGCTGCCCTGATCCTGATGCCTGTTCTTTCGGCTGTCGGCAGGGAAATGGACGCGCTTCAGCTGATGAGGAGGGTAGGCGGCCAGCTCTCGGATTCGGGCCACATGACCGGTCTGCGGGAGCGGTTCGCCATGACGGCGGTCAACGTGCTGCTGCAGGCTGGCCAGTGGCGGAGGTGCCTGGACCTCGTCGGGCCGCCGAAAGGGCATGAGGAACGACGCCTGGCTCACCGGACGTCCGCCATGGAGCTGGTTACCGGCATCGCGTACGTCTACTCGGGCCGCGGCGCCGTCGCCCTGGATTCGCTGCTGTCCGCCGTGGCCCAGCTGGAACTCCGTCCGGTCGTGAACATGCTCCAGGCGGCCTATGCCGCCACGGCGTTCGCCTACGCACAAATCGGCAACGCAGGCCAGGCGCACAAGTACCTTGACAAGCTGCGTGGGGCGCGCGGGCACTGTAATTTCCGCACCCAGAACATCACGGATTTCTGCGCCGACATGGCAGGGAGATGGCTGGGAGACACCGATGCCGTGAGGCGGCTCCTGGACTCAGCCCGCGTCGACATTGCGGCAGGGCGATACACCCTCGCCGGGATCAGTCTGCTGGGTGCCACCGTGAACGGTACGGACGACGACTTCCGCCTGATGGAGGAGGTCGCGGGCCACCGGCAGGGAAAGCTGGCCGAGATTTCCCGCCTCGTCGCTGTCGGTAGCCGCACCAAGGACGCAAAGGTGCTTTTGGAAGGCGCGCATCTGGCCGCAGAGCTCGAACTGGATGCCGTGGAAGCCCGGTGCGTAGCGCTCGCGGTGGACTTTGCGAGGCATTCCGGGGACTCCGCGTCGGCCCGCGTCGCCCAGGCCCGGCTGGACACCCTCACGGCCACCGTTCCCAGTCTCCCGATCGTCCCGAGCAGCGGCAGCCCGCTGCTGACCGCACGGGAGCGCCAGATCTCCCGCCTGGCCGGGCGGGGAGTGTCCAACCGGGACATCGCCCTGGAAATGGGTGTTTCCGTGCGGACAGTGGAAGGGCACCTGTACCAGGTCTTCACGAAGCTTGGTGTGACGTCCAGGGGTGATCTGCCTGGACTCGTCTAACGGCCGCCCACAGACACCGGAACCGGAGACTGACGACCGGCAGCTTACGGGGCGGCGTGAAGTAATAGACCACGTCTGCAGCATCATCCGCAGCCGTGCGAGCCAGGCTGTGTTCCTCATGGCCGGCCCGGGGATCGGGAAGTCTTCCGTGACGGACGCCGTCAGCGAGGAGATGAGCACTGAGATGACAATCCTTCGGATCCACGGGAGCTCATCGCTGGCCAAGGTCCCCTACGGCGTGCTCGCCCCGTACACGGCGGACCTCCCTCCAGAAGAAGCAGACTCGCCCGTCGCAGTGCTCAGGGCGGTCTGGACCTATTTCCAGGAACTCAAGGCCGGCAAGGACGTGCCCTTGCTCCTGGTAGTCGATGACGCCCACCACCTCGATGAAGCCACCGCGAACATGGTGGTCGACATGATGTCGGCGGGATGGGCCCGCGTGCTGGCATCCGGGCGCCCGCGGCCCGGACTGCCGCAGGCACTGAACCAGCTGTGGTACGACGGCCAGGCCGAGCGGATCGATCTGCGGCCGCTCAACGGAGACCAGGTGACGGAGGTCGTGGAGCACACACTCCACGGGACAGTCCCCGCCAGCACGGTGCAGTCTTTGTGGTCTGCCTCCGGCGGCAACCCCCTGCTCCTGAACTGCCTGCTGGGTGATGCGGTCGAAGCGGGCATACTGGCGAAGCGAAACGGGATCTGGCTGCTCCTGGGCCTCCTTCCGGCTGACGGCCCCAGGCTTTCCGACGTTGTTATCAAAGACCTCCTCCGCAGGACCACGGAAGAGCAGGACGCGTTGAGGCTCATCGCCTTGGCTGAGCCCGTCCACCGCAGCCTCATCGAAGATGTGTGCGGGGGCGCGGTGGTCCGGTCCCTCCTGGACCACCAGATGGTCCGCGAATCCACCGGACGGCACACGGAATTGCGGATTTGGCACCCCATCCTCGGCGAATCCATGAGGCACCAGGTGTCTGTCTCCCGGAGCCTGCAGCTCCGGCAAAAACTGGACAACTACCTCGACACGCGGACGGCAGGCGCCGAGGGCAGGCTGCGGATGGTGGAGTGGTCGCTGGAATGCGGTTTGGAAGTGCCTGATCCCGAACTGCTTGACGCTGCCCTGCTGGCAGTGACGATGTTCAACAACTCAGGTGCGCGGCTCATGGCCGGGCATGTCCGGGCGCCGGAACTGCAGGCCCATGCACAGTCGATCACCGCGAGGGCGCTCTTCAACGAAGGCAAGTACCGGGAGGCTGCGACTCTCCTGGACGGTTGCTGGCTGGAACTGGCCGGGGAACCCGAAGCCCCGCACATTCTCATGCTCAGGGCGTCGGCGCATCTCGCGCTGGGGAAATCCACCGGGTTGCTGCGGGCCGAATCCCGCCACCAGCTCGCGGACGCCGGGAAAGAGGTCGCGGCTTCCTGGCAGGACAGGATCCACCATTTGCTTGAGATGGCCGATGCCGGCGATCACGAGGGGATAAGGACTCTTATAGCCTCAACCGGAGAAGCGATGGCCGGGGCAGCCGAACAGGGTGAGACGGTCCTGCAGCGCGCCCGGGCAGACCCCAGCACGGCAACTGTGGCCGAAGCCACTCACGCCGTGGCACACGCGTTGCTCGCCCAGACCCTGGTGTCTGCAGGTCAGGCCCACCAGGCGCACACCGCCGCCCTGGGCGCAGCGCCGTCCTTGCCGGCGCTCCAGGACGGTCTGTACTTCTTCAATGAGTTCGTCCTGACGCGCCTTGTGTCGGCTTCGCTCGCCGCCGGTAACTGGGAGGCGGCGGAACATGAGCTGGCCAACTACCCCACGGAGGTGAACGAGGGGGCAGCCACTTTTGGCGGCGGCATCCAGGTGCTGCGCGGTCTGGGCTTCCTCCGCCAGGGACAGCTGGAACGGGCCTACCGGATTCTCCTGCCAGCTGTTGAAGCCCTGCGCGTCAATGATCCGCTCCAGCAGTTCCGGTTCGGTTCGTCCCTCGCCTTCTACGCCGCCGCGCGCCTGGGGGATGGAGCGCAGGCCCAGCGCCTCGAACAGGATCTGATCGCCGCCAGGCACGCCAGCGGACCCGGGTGCGAACTGCTCGCCGAAGGGTACGCGGCCGCCGCGGCTGAATATCTGGACCGCAAGGGCAGCGGCCTCGCCAAGCTTCGTGAGCTGGCCGCGTCACCGCCGGTCGCCGCGCAGCCGGGAACCAGCATGGAGTGCCTGATTCTTTGTTCCGATCTTGGCGACCGCTCGGTAATTGAAGAGCTCGCATCACTTGCGGACGCCGTCGAGGGCCGCTGGGCAGCAGGCTGGCACCAGGTAGCCCAGGCGTGGGCCACCGGGGACGCAGACGTGCTCATGGAAACCGCCGCCGGGCTGGAGGAGGCGGGCCTGATCAACCTCGCCCGCGAGGCGTATGCCCAGGCGGGCGCCATCTGGGACGCTGCGGGGGAGCGGCGCCGCGCCCGGCAGGCAGTGGCCCACCGCGAGAAATGTGACCAGGAGCTTGGTGAGCGGTTCCGGGAGAGTCCCTTCATTGCCTCGGTGCCCAGCGTCCACCTGACACGCCGGGAGCGGGACATCGTGGAGCTGGCCGTACAAGGACTCTCTGACCGGGAAATCGCCCAGCAGCTGATGGTGTCGGTCAGGACTGTTGAAGGGCATCTGTACCGAAGCTACGTCAAGCTTGGAGTGCGCCGGCGGGACGAGCTCGCCCTGGCCCTTCCCAAAAAGTAAGCACTTCCCAAGAAGTAAGCGCTGCCCAAAAAGTAAGCCCTTCCCAAAAGTACGTGCTCAATGCCGCCGTTTTTAATGCCGTGCCCGCCGGGAAACTTGAGCTTTTCCGCGCCAGCATGACCACCTGCGGAAACCAGTAGTCGAGTACCTGAAAAAACGAGTACTCGGTACTCGTGCTGTGGGTTCCAGTACGCGATTAACTATTAGTGGCAGCGGAATGCGGAGGAGGACTCCATCGCCGAAGCTGCCGCCAGCACATCAGGTCTCGCACACGAACTTCCGGCCCCAGGGACCGGGTTCAGGCGGGGCCGGCGACGTCAGAGCCTTCTGAGACCGAGGCTCTCCCCCCAGCCGTCGCCGGCCCTTACAAGTAGTAGAACAGCCGGCACGCGCCGGCACCGCGAGGGCGGCCCTCCAGTTGGACGGGCCGCTTTCGCTGCCGTTTGGACAAGACTGCTCTGTGGGACAATTGAGAGGTACCTCAAGGCATCCCAAGGAGTCCCATTGGCCGTAATATCAACGCCAACCACGCTGGAGCGCGCCCTTCCCGCGATGGATAATGCCGAGGTCCTGCGGATCCGGAACGACTTTCCCGTCCTGGACCAGCTGGTCAATGGCCGACCGCTCATTTATCTGGATTCCGGTGCCACGTCGCAGAATCCGCTGAGCGTTATCGAGGCCGAGCAGGAATTCTACGAGCAGCGGAACGCCGCGGTACACCGGGGCGCACACCACCTTGCCGTCGAGGCCACGGAGGTATTCGAGGACGCACGGCAGACGGTTGCCGATTTCGTCGGCGCTCAGTACGAGGAAATCGTCTGGACGTCCAACGCCACAGAGGGCCTGAACCTCATCAGCTATGCGCTGTCCAACGCCAGCCTGTGGGCTGCGCAGGGGCGCGGTGATGCGCGGCTCCGGGAACTCGGGCTCGGCCCGGGGGACGAGATCGTGGTCACCGAGATGGAACATCACGCGAACCTGATCCCCTGGCAGGAACTTGCCTACAGAACCGGAGCCACGCTCCGCCACATTCCGGTGGACGACGCCGGGGCGCTGCACCTGGACCAGGCGGCGGAAATCGTGGGCGGACGGACGCGGCTTCTCGCCTTCACGCATGCGTCCAACGTACTCGGCACGATCAATCCGGTACACGAGCTCGTGGCGCTGGCCAGGCGGGCCGGCGCCCTGGTGGTGCTGGATGCGTGCCAGTCGGCGCCGCACCTGTCCCTCGACGTCAAGGAGCTGGACGTCGACTTTGCCGTGTTCTCGGGCCACAAAATGCTGGGCCCCACCGGCATCGGCGTGCTGTACGGCAAGCAGGAGCTCCTGGACGTGCTGCCTCCTTTCCTGACCGGCGGTTCCATGATCACCACCGTGACCATGGACCGGGCAGAATACCTTCCGGCACCGCAGCGGTTCGAGGCCGGGACGCAAAAGATCTCCCAGGCCGTGGCCCTCGCCGCAGCCGTCAGCTACCTGACCGAGACCGGCATCGACCGTGTCCACCGCTGGGAATCCGAACTTGGCCAGCGCATGGTGGCAGGCCTTGAAGCCATCGACGGCGTCCGTGTGCTTGGCCCGGGGGCCGGCAAGGAGCGTATTGGCCTGGCGGCGTTCGATGTGGCGGGCGTGCACGCGCACGACGTCGGGCAGTTCCTCGATGCGCGCGGAATCGCCGTCCGCGTGGGTCACCACTGCGCCCAGCCGCTGCACCGGCGCCTCGGCCTGACGGCCACAACGCGCGCCAGCGCCTATTTGTACAACACCACCGACGACGTCGACGAATTCCTGGACGCAGTGTCCGGGGTCCGCGCCTACTTCCGCGCCTAGTGCCGGGATCCATGAAGACAGGTACCGCAGCATGAGCCTCGACCAGCTTTACCAGCAGATCATCCTGGACCATTCCAAGGCCCGGCACGGGAGCGGTCTGTCAGAAACGGCAGCACCCGAGGGCGCGTCCACCGGGCAGTCACACCAGCTGAATCCTGTCTGCGGTGATGAAGTCACCCTGCGTGTCGCCGTGGACCACGGCACCGTTGCGCAGCTGTCCTGGGACGGTGCAGGCTGTTCCATCTCCATGGCCTCCGCTTCCGTATTGAGCGAGATGGCGGAAGGCATGTCTGTGGACGAGCTGCGCTCGGTGATCGGTAACTTCCGGGAGGTTCTCCGCTCGCGCGGAAAGGTCCACGCGGACCCCGAGGTGCTTGGCGATGCCGCCGCGTTTGAAGGGGTGGCCCGCTATGCAGCGCGGGTAAAGTGCGCCATGATCTCCTGGGTTGCCGCGGAGGACGCGCTCAACCAGGCGGCCTAAGCCACCGGACCGCGGCCTACCCGTCCCTCTCCGCGGCGGGCTCGAACACGTCAGGGACGCCGTCGCCGTCGTCGTCCCGCTTTTCCTCCGCCTCCACGCGGCGGTAGTGGCGGTTTCGTGCCTTAAGCACGACGGCGGCAATCGCCGCAGCGGTCACGGAACCGGCCAAGATGGCAACCTTTGCGTGATCGTCGTGGGCCGATCCCGCCCCGAAACTCAACTCGGCGATCAGCAGCGAAACGGTGAATCCGACTCCGGCGAGGATGGACAGTCCGGCGATGTCGATCCACTTCAGCCCGGCGTCAAGCGTTGCCCGCGTGGTTTTGGTGATCAGGTAGGTGGCCCCGAAAACGCCGAGGGCCTTGCCCGCAACCAGCGCGGCCACGATTCCCACGGCCACGGGGTCGGCCAGGGCGGATGCCAGCCCAGCGCCTCCGCCGATGGCCACACCAGCGGAGAAGAACGCAAAGACCGGGACGGCGAATCCCGCAGAGAGCGGCCGCAGCCGATGCTCGATGCGTTCTGCCATGCCCTTTTCCTCCATGCCCCTTTCTGCCAGGGCCCGGTTCGCCGTGGCCTTGTCTGCCGTGTCCCTTTCCATGGCACGTTCGGCCTCCTGCCGGGACGCGAGCACGGGAACCGTGAATCCGAGCAGGACGCCCGCTACCGTGGCGTGGACGCCCGAGGCGTGGACCAGCGCCCAGGTCGCTGCCGCCAGCGGCACCAGGAGGTACCAGCGGCCGATGTGCTTCTGGACGAGCACGGCAAAGAGCGCCAGCGGGACCAAGGCCGCCAGCAGCAGGACGGGCTGCAGGCCGGCCGAGTAAAAGAAGGCGATGATGCCGATGGCGATCAGGTCATCCACCACGGCCAGGGTCAGCAGGAACGTCCGGAGCGCGGCCGGGAGATGCGTGTTGATGACGGCCAGCACGGCTAGGGCGAAGGCGATGTCCGTGGCGGTGGGGATCGCCCACCCCCGCAGTGCCTCGGCGCCCTGGCCCCAGTTAATGGACGCGTAAATGAGGGCCGGCAGGACCACCCCGCCCACGGCCGCGGTCACCGGGACAACCGCCTTGGCCGGCCTCCGGAGCTCCCCGGAAACAAACTCCCGCTTCAGCTCGAGTCCGGCAATGAAGAAGAAGACCGCAAGCAGGCCGTCCGACGCCCAATGGCCCACGCTCAGCCGCAGATGCCAAGGCTCAAAACCCACTTCCAGGTCCCGCAGGCCGAAGTAGGTGCCCGCAGCGGGGGAGTTCGCCCAGATCAGCGCCGCCGCTGTCGCAATGAGCAGGAGGGCCCCGCCGACGGTTTCGAGCCGGAGGATGGCGGAAATCCGCAGGTACTCCGGGTACGTGGAACGGCTGAAGACTGCGGACTTGCGGGAGGGGGCAGGGGGTCGGCTGGGCATCTCGGCTCCTGGCTTGGGGTCGGCAAACATGTTGCCGACCAGACTTCCCGGCGCACCCTAAATACAGCTGGTCCCAGCTTAGCCGAGGACGGCGGCCTCACCCGGAAAATGCTCACTCTGGACGCTCAGCCCGGAAAATGCTCAACCGGGAAACGTTCAGCCCAGAAGCCCGGCGATCCCGATGCCGGCCGTGGCGGCGCCCAACACCATGGATACTGCCACGAGGACCACATGGACGGTGAGGAACTTGGTGGCCTTGCCGCCGGCGTCCCGCGCCCGCGGGTCTTTCATCACCCGGCGCAGGAACTGCGGCCACACCACGAGCGACCAGAAACCCGAAAGGACCAGGACCCACGCCAGGACGGCGGGAACTTCCATCGCCTAGTGGCTTTCGAGCCAGGCCTGCGCCTGCTGGGACTGGATGTTCAGGGCCTTGCCGACCATCGGCTCGGCTGCTTCGGCGATCTTGCCGCCCAGGAAAGGCACGGACGAGGTGACGTTGCCTTCTAGTTCGACCCGCGTGCTGCCGCCGTCTGCGACGAGCCGCTGAACGGCCGTGACATCGATGGGTGCGCCGGCGATCTTGAGCGAGATGGTGCTCTGGCGGGAGCCGTCCGCAGAGGGAGCGTCCCAGTTCTCCACCTGGGTCACTTTGAGGGTGTCGCCCACGAACTTGCGCGCGATTTCCGGCAGGCGGGTGGTGGGCAGGGTGCGCACGGAGGTGGTGCTGAAGGCCCCTGCAACGTCGCCGTCGACAGTGAAGGACTCGAGGCTGCCGCCCACATATTCGCTCGTGTGGCGCTGGAATTCCTCGTTCGTGAAGACTGCTGTGATGCTGTCGACGGCGTGGGGAAGGGTAGTGGAAGCACTCAGTGCCATGGATCCTCCATTGTTGCAGGGTCAAAACATTGTTGCGGGGTCAGAACGCTTTTTGCTCCCCACATCCTACGGGGTGGGCACGGACTCTTCCGCACTGGCGATCTTCCGGGCCGCCGCTGTGATGTTGCGGGACATGGCGGGAAAGATCAGGCTGTGGAATGGGAGCACGGCCAGCCAGTAGAGCCTGCCGCTGAGCCCTTTGGGGAAGAAGATGGCCCGCTGCCGGTACCGGCTGCCGGCTCCGTCCGGCTCCACGCAAAGCTCAAGCCAGGCGCGTCCCGGTGCGCGCATTTCCGCACGCAGGCGGAGCAGTTTGCCCCGCTCGATCCGTTCCACCCGCCACCAGTCCACTACCTCGCCGGCGACGAGATTGTGGGGATGCCGGCGGCCCCTGAGCAGGCCGGCTCCGCCGGAGAGCTTGTCCAGCCAGCCGCGGACGCTCCACGCCAGCGGCAGGGAATACCAGCCGTTGCGGCCGCCGATGCCCTCGATGATGGTCCAGACGTGCGAGGGCTCCACATCGCTGTGGAAGGTTCGCTCGTCCACATAGACCTTGTGCCCGGCCCACTGCGGGTCGCTGGGCAGCGGATCGGCGTCCGCCCCGGCGTTGGCCCAGGTGGTTTCCACTTGCCCGTCGCGTTCCTTGCCAAGCGCCAGGGCCACTGCCTTGCGGTAGCCGGTGAGGCCGCCGTCGGGCTGGTTGATGTAGTTGTCGATGTCGTGTTCGGCGGAGACGGCGTCGTGCTGCAGCGACTGGACCAGCGGCACGGACATGGACAGCGGGATGGGGGTCACGAGCGCCACCCACAGCCCGGCAAGCCTGGGCGCCGGTACGGGAAGCGCCAGGACCAGGCGCAGCGGCAGCCCGGCTTCGGCTGCATATTCCTTCATCATGCCGGCGTAGCTCAGGACGTCCCGGGACCCGATGTCGAACGTCCGGTTGAGTCGCTCCTTCAGTGAGGCTGCGCCCACCAGGTAGTGCAGCACGTCCCTGACGGCGATGGCCTCGATCCGGTTCCGCACCCAGCTGGGCGCCGGCATGACAGGCAGGGTTTCGGAAAGGTGCCGGATCATTTCGAAGGACGCCGAGCCTGAGCCGATCACCACTCCGGCCTGGAAGACGATGGCGTCCACGGGCCCGGACAGGAAGACTTCACCCACCGCTTCGCGTGAGCGCATGTGGGTGGACAATTCGGTGTTGCGGGGGTGCAGGCCGCCCAGGTAGACGATCCGCTGCACCTCAGCAGCCGCGGCAGCGGCGGCCACGAGCTCCGCCATGGACTTTTCCTTGGCTTCGAAACCGGACCCGGCAGCCATGGAGTGAACCAGGTAGTACAGGACGTTCACGCCCTTCAGTGCTTTTTCCACAGCAGCGGAATCATCGAGGCTGCTGCGCACCACCTCGACTTGGTCGAACCACGGCACCCCGGCGATCTTTTCGGGGGAGCGGACCAGTACTTTGACGCGGTGCCCCGCGTCGAGCAGCCGGGGGACCAGCCTGCCGCCGATGTAGCCAGTGGCTCCGGTGACCAGCACCGTCCGCCCGCTGGTGAATGCGCTGCTGTCATTTCCGGTCTGGTCGCTCACGGGAGTCTCCTTAGGATGGCGGCATTTCTGGGCCCAACATCACCTGCCAAGCAAGCTTAGCAACGGGCCCGGCCTCCCCTCCGGACGCGTGCCCCGACGCCGCTCCAAGGGCGTGCCGCGTTGTCGCCGATCGCGTGCCGCGTCTCCGCCGGATGCCGCCCGGTCACTGGCAGGGGTAGGCTGGGATGACCCGGCATTCTCGCGAATTTCGGGTTTTCGTGTTGCCTGCGTTCGAAGTGAATACCCCAGGAGATCCTGCCATGAGCCCCACCGGCCAGCCAATCAAAGGCCTGCCCCTCAGCGGCCTGCGACGCGTCCTAGCCGCAGACAAGACGTTCGCCCGTGTGCAGGCTGAGGCGTCCAGGACCTTCAGCGTCCGTGGTGAGGACTACCAGATCAGTGCCCCGGCGGGCCTGCGCCCTGTGCTGCTCGCGGAGATGGCGGACGGGCTCGCGAAAGCCGACGGCGGCCGGCCGGGGATGGTCCTGGCCGTCACCGCGACGGGACGCGAGGCGGAGGATCTGACCGCCGCCCTGCGCGCGTACCTGCCAGCCGATTCCGTGGCGGAGTTTCCCAGCTGGGAAACGCTCCCTCACGAGCGCCTGTCGCCGCGTTCGGACACCGTTGGACGGCGGCTCTCCGTACTGCGCCGGCTGGCGCACCCGGAGACCTCGACGGCGGGACCCCTGCGTGTGGTGGTGGCTCCGGTCCGCGCCGTGGTCCAGCCGCTTGTGGCCGGCCTGGGCGAACTGGTTCCGGTCACGCTGAAGGTGGGCCAGGAGGTCCCCTTCAGCAGCGTCGTAAAGAACCTCGCCGACGCCGCCTACGCCCGCGTGGACATGGTGACACGCCGTGGCGAGTTCGCCGTCCGCGGCGGCATGCTCGACGTCTTCCCGCCCACCGAGGACCACCCCATCCGGGTCGAGTTCTTTGGCGACGAGGTGGACCAGATGCGCTGGTTCGCCGTCGCCGACCAGCGCTCGCTGTCCTCTCCGGGCCTGCACCACCCCACCGAACTCCATGCCCCGCCGTGCCGCGAAATCCTGATCACACCGTCGGTGATGTCCCGGGCGGCCACGCTGAAATCACAGCTCCCCGCCGCAGCAGACATGCTGGAGAAGATCGCCGGCGGCATCGCCGTGGAAGGCATGGAATCGCTGGCCCCCGTACTGGTGGACGCCATGGTTCCGCTCATGGAGCAGCTGCCGGCAGGTTCCATCTCCGTGGTGATCGAGCCGGAGAAGGTCCGCACCCGGGCCCACGACCTCGCCGCCACGAATGAGGAATTCCTGGAGGCAGCGTGGTCCACCGCGTCCGACGGCGGAACCGCGCCGCTGGACCTCAGCTCCCAGGCGTCAGCGGCCCTGCACTCCGCAAGCTTCCGCTCGCTGACCGATACCCGTTCCGCAGCCTTGGGCCATGACGTGTCCTGGTGGTCCATCACCTCGCTGGCCACCGATGAGGAACTCACCCCCGACATCAACGTGCTCAACCTCCATGCCCGTGAACCGCGGGGGTACCAGGGCGACGTAGCCGAAATGATGGACTTCATCGGTTCCCACGTGCGGAACCAGTGGCGCATCGTGGTGGCCACGGAAGGGCCCGGGCCGGCGCAGCGGCTCGCCGAGCTGTTCCACGACGCCGACATCCCGTGCGCGCGGGTGGACTCCCTGGACCGCGAACCCCAGGCGGGAATCATCGAGGTGACCACCGCCGCCGTCGGACGCGGATTTGTCCTGGACGGGCTGAAACTCGGCCTGCTCACGGAAGCGGACCTGCTGGGACGCACGTCGGCCGGGTCCACGAAGGACATGCGACGCATGCCGTCCAAACGGCGAAATGCCGTGGACCCGCTGCAGCTGCTGGCTGGCGACCACGTGGTGCACGAACAGCACGGCATCGGCAGGTTCGTGGAACTCATCCAGCGCAAAGTCGCCGGCGGCGGAGACGGCGTCCGCGAGTATCTGGTTCTGGAGTATGCGCCGTCCAAGCGCGGGGCTCCGGGGGACAGGCTCTTCGTCCCCACCGACCAGCTGGACCAGGTGACGCGCTACGTGGGCGGTGACACCCCCGTGCTGAGCAAGATGGGCGGCTCCGACTGGGCCAGCACCAAGTCCAAGGCGCGCAAGGCCGTCAAGGAGATCGCAGGCGAGCTCATCCGGCTGTACTCGGCGCGCATGGCCTCCCGCGGGCATGCGTTTGGCCCGGACACCCCCTGGCAGCGCGAGCTCGAGGAAGCCTTCCCGTATGTGGAGACGCCGGACCAGCTGACCACCATCAACGAGGTCAAGGCTGACATGGAGCGTGAGATCCCCATGGACCGGCTGGTGTCCGGCGACGTGGGCTACGGCAAGACCGAAATCGCCGTCCGTGCCGCCTTCAAGGCCGTGCAGGACGGCAAGCAGGTGGCCGTGCTGGTGCCCACCACCCTGCTCGCGCAGCAGCACTACGAGACGTTCACTGAGCGGTTCTCCGGCTTCCCGCTGAAGGTGAAGCCGCTGTCCCGCTTCCAAGCCGCCAAGGAAGCCAAGGAGACCGCCGAGGGCGTGAAGAACGGGACCGTGGACGTGGTGATCGGCACGCACCGGCTGCTCTCCAAGGACTTCGCCTTCAAGGACCTGGGCCTGGTGATCGTGGACGAAGAGCAGCGCTTCGGTGTTGAACACAAGGAGGCGCTGAAGAAAATGCGCACCAACGTGGACGTGCTCGCCATGAGCGCCACGCCGATTCCCCGCACCCTCGAGATGTCCCTGACGGGCATCCGCGAGACGTCCACCCTGGCCACGCCCCCGGAGGAACGGCACCCGGTGCTCACTTACGTGGGGCCGTACACGGACAAGCAGACCTCGGCCGCGGTCCGGCGCGAGCTCATGCGCGAGGGCCAGGTGTTCTTCGTGCACAACCGGGTTTCCACCATAGAACGGACGGCCGCGAAGATCCGCGAGCTCGTGCCCGAAGCCAGGGTTGAAGTGGCCCATGGGCAGATGTCCGAAAGCCGCCTGGAACAGATCATCGTGGACTTCTGGGAGAAACGCTTCGACGTCCTGGTGTGCACCACCATCATTGAGACTGGCCTGGACATCTCCAACGCGAACACGCTGATCGTGGACGGCGCGGACAAGTACGGGCTGTCCCAGCTCCACCAGCTGCGCGGTCGCGTCGGGCGCGGCCGTGAACGGGCCTACGCCTACTTCCTGTACCCCTCTGAGAAGCCGCTGGGCGAGGTGGCGCTGGAGCGGCTGAAGGCGGTGGCGACGCACAACGAGCTCGGCGCCGGCATGCAGCTGGCCATGAAGGACCTCGAAATCCGCGGCGCGGGCAACCTGCTGGGCGGGGAACAGTCTGGCCACATCCAGGGTGTCGGCTTCGACCTGTACATCCGGCTGGTGGGTGAAGCCGTGGCGGATTATCGCGGCGAAGCCGAGGAAAAGGCCGCCGAAATGAAGATCGAGCTGCCGGTCAACGCCCACCTGCCGCACGACTACGTGCCCGGGGAACGCCTCCGCCTCGAGGCCTACCGGAAACTGGCCGGCGCGCTCACGAACGAGGCAATAGACGAGGTCCTTGCCGAACTCGTGGACCGCTACGGCGAGCCGCCACTTCCCGCGCAGAACCTGATCGCCGTGGCCCGCTTCCGGGTCGGTGCCCGCGAAGCCGGCCTCTCCGACGTCGCCCTGCAGGGGAACTTCATCAAGTTCTCTCCCGCGCAGCTTCCCGAATCGAAGACCATGCGGCTCAACCGCATGTATCCGGGCGCGCAGACCAAGCCGGCTCTCGACGCCGTGCTCATTCCGAAGCCGAAGACGGCAAAAATCGGAGGCCGGGACCTGCAGGACGCCGAGATCCTGGAATGGGCGAACGGCGTGATCCGCAATATCTTCTCCGACGCCCCGCTGACAGTGGGCTAGGCGTGATGGGAGGACACCACGCCGCGTCAGGAGCCGCGGCGTGGATAGCTGTTGCCTCGACGGGACCGTACGCCCTGGGCTGGTACCCCCTGGATGCCACCGGCGTACTGATCGGCGGCATGGCGACCGCGGGGACCGCCCTGGTGTGCGACTGGGACCACCGCTCCAGCACCATCGCGCACTCCCTGCCGCCGCTGTCCAATGCAATTGCGGTGGGCATCGAGAACGCCAGCGGCGGGCACAGGCAGGGCACGCATTCGGTGCTGGGGGCAGCCTTCTTCGTGCTTCTTGCAGCCATGGCCGGCCAGATCCAGCTGCAGACGGGCTCTGGGGTACTCTCGGTGGGCGCCGGCGTGCTGTGCATGTTCATGATCAACATCGCGGCCAAGGCCCTGAAGCTTTTTCCGAAGTCCGGCTGGATCACCAACTGGGTCTTCGCCCTCACCATGGCAGGGCTGGTGACCTGGTTCGCGCCGGACCAGTGGACCTGGCTGCCGGTGTCCATGCTGACCGGCGTCGTGGTCCACATCGTCGGGGACCTCGTGACTACCGGGGGAGTGCCGCTCCTCTGGCCGCTCGTGATCAGGCCACCGAAGTTCTTGCGCCGCCTGCCCGTGCTGAAGAGCTTCTGGCGGCCGAACGGGGCGCTGTCCATCCCTCTCTTGGGACGGGCTGGATCCCGGCGGGAATGGCTCGTGCTCATTCCGGTCAGCGCCTACGCCATGGTGGGCATGTGCCTCGCAGCGTTGACCCTGGCGGGCACCCACTTTCCCGCCGCCCTGGCCCTCGCCGGCAGACTCGCCGACAGCCTGCCGGGCCTGCCCTGACAGTTGAAGCCGCGTTAAATACCCGAAGCTCCGGAAAGTTCCGGAGCTTCGGGTATTTAGGCTGCGGCCGGGCGGGTCAGTGCTCGCCGGCGGAGTCCGAGCGGCCGAGGATGGTCTGCGGGATCCAGAAGGCGAGGGCGAACAGGCCCAGGCATACGGCCATCGGCCAGGGGTTCTCCAGCGACAGGAAGGACAGCGAGTAGATGGCTCCCAGGAAAAGGGCCATCATCACTGCGAAGAGGACAACGCTGGTGACCAGGCTGTTCTCGTTCTGGGGTGTCTGCGTGTCGATCTTGCTGGACATTCGTTCCTCCTCGGCCCCGTGGGGCTCAAACTGTGGCGGCCGCCGGCGGATCAGTAAGCGGACGAACCCTGTTCGCCCTTGACGATCGCAATTCCGGAGCTGGCACCAATACGTGTTGCACCTGCAGCAATCATAGCCTGAGCGTCCGCCAGGGAACGCACCCCGCCGGAGGCCTTGACGCCGAGGCCGGGACCGACCGTCCGGCGCATCAGGGCGACATCTTCCACGGTGGCGCCGCCGCCGTTGAAGCCTGTGGATGTCTTGACGAAGTCGGCTCCGGCCTCGACGGCTGCCTCGCAGGCCAGGATCTTCTGGTCGTCGCTGAGCAGGGCGGTCTCGATGATGACCTTCAGGATTGCCTCGCCGGCGTGGACGGCCTCGGCCACCGCCTTGATGTCGTCCACGAGCGCGCCCTTGTCTGCGGCGCGGGCGTCGGCGATGTTGATGACCATGTCGATCTCGTCGGCACCGTCCAGCACGGCGCCCCGCGCCTCGAAGGCCTTGACGTCGCTGGGGGTCGCTCCGAGCGGGAATCCGATCACCGAGCAGGTCAGCACGCCGGAGCCCTTGAGGGCGGTTTTCACGGTCTTGACCCAGACGGGGTTGACGCAGACCGACTTGAACCGGTACTCGGCAGCCTCGGCACATACCTTGAGGATCTCCGCCTCACTGGCTTCCGGCTTGAGCAGCGTGTGGTCGATATAGGAGGCGATGTTGGACGGTTCAGCACCGACGACAGGGGTTCCTGCGGGGCTTGTTGCAGTGCCCGCTCCCGGGCTGGCTTCGTTGCTCATGCTGGTCCTTTCCATGGGCCTCGTGGGCCGCAGTCTCCGCGGTTGTCGCGGTTCCTTGAGTGACCATCTTGCCATAGCCGGCCGCCTCTGCCGGAGGCTATGCGGCAGCAGCCAGCCGGACGTCCGGGACTGCTGTCATCAGCTCTGCCGCGCAGACGCCCGCGGCGGAATCTGAGGCCACAAGCAGGCCCAGCCTGACGCCGTCGAACGACGCCGCGTCACCGATTGCCCAGATGCCGGGCACTGACGAGCGGAAGTCCCTGCCGACGGCGACGCCGCCGGACGCGGCAGTCTGGACCCCTGCGCTGGCTGCGAGACGGTCCCGGGCGATCCGGTCTTCGGCGAGCACCACGAGGTCGCCGTTCATGCGGCTGCCGTCATCGAAAACAATGCCGGCGGCCGGCAGTACGGAGCCGGCCGGGGAGGGGACGACGGCGGCTGGCCGGGCGGTCGTCCGGACGGGTCGGACACCCCTGGCGCGGAGCACGGCCTCGGCCTGCCCTGCGGCAGCGCCGGTGCCGACGAGGATTCCGAGCGGCCGCCGGCCAAGGACCCTCGTGACCACCTTGACGGCGTCGCCGATCTTCGCGGCGTCATCGATGGTGGAGTAGCTGAGGCACCGGCTGGAGCCCTCAACCAGCGAGTGGGCGGGCGTCGAGCCGGTGGCGATCACCAGCTGGTCATAGCCAAAGTCCATACCGTCGGCTGTGGTGACCACACGGGCTGCGGCGTCGATGTGGCTTGCAGGCTGGCCGAAACGCACGGAGACAAACGGCAGGGCCGCGAGTTCCAGCAGCTCATCGGGCGCGTCGTCACGGCTGCTCAGCACGGTGACAGTTCCCCGGAACCTGGCCGTGGCGAGCTGGCGGACCAGCGCCTGGGCGGCGGGGCCTGCGCCGGCGATGACAATCTTTGGCGCCGAAGCAGGCGAACCTACGGGAGATGCGGATGCGGATTCGGAGGCGGGTGCGGTGGCAAATGGCGGAAACTGTGCCGGAGCGGACATGTGGGGGCCCTTTCAGATGCTGCACCAGGCGGGCCGGATCTCGGGCCCTGTTGTGCTGATGGGACCCAGCGTAGGCGGCCGGCTTTTCGCGCAGGTTTCCCGGCTGTTGCGGAAATATCCCTGCCTGTTCGCCAGTGTTTACCCGCCGGTAATACAACCAACGCGGGGTCACTCCGCGCCCATTCCACACGCTGGGATGGGCGCGGAGTGACCCCGCGT
>NZ_CAKKLY010000038.1 GCF_918698095.1 Arthrobacter sp. Bi83 | reverse complement strand
GGCCCAGTCCCCAACCCCGCGGCGCAAACGCCCCGGATACCTGCGCGAACAGCTCAGCGGCTGGGGGATGATCACCCCGGCCGCAGTCCTCCTGCTCGCCTTCGTCTTCCTTCCCGCGATCCTGGGCTTCGGCCTCGCGTTCACGAATGCCCGCCTCATCTCGCCCCGTCCCGTGGAGTTTGTCGGAACGGACAACTTCGCCAGGCTCTTCAGCGACCCCACGTTCTGGCGTGCTTTGCTGAACGTCAGCTACTTCGCCGTTGTGGTGGTCCCCGTCCAGTCTGGCATCGCCCTGGCCATGGCGCTCCTGATCAACAAGAAATTCCGCGGCGTGAACTTCTTCCGCACCATCTACTTCCTCCCGGTGGTCACGTCCATGGTGGTGGTGTCCCTGCTGTGGCTGTTCATGTACCGCAAGGAAGGCCTGATCAACGAGCTGCTGTCCACCTTCAGCTTCGGACTCATCCAGGGCGCCGACTGGCTCAACGATCCGGCCACCGCCATGCCGGCCATCATCGCTCTGTCCATCTGGCAGGCGGCCGGATTCCACATGATCATCTGGCTCGCCGGGCTGCAGAGCATCTCCGGCGACCTGTACGAGGCCGCGCAGCTCGACGGAGCCAGCCGCTGGCACCAGTTCCGCTACGTGACCTGGCCGGGCCTCAAGCACACCCGCAGCCTGGTCCTGGTGACCATCACCATTCAGGCCCTCGGTCTCTTTGACCAAGTCAGTGTCATGACCCAGGGCGGACCGCTCGACTCCACCACCACCATCATCTATGAGGCGGTCCGTTCCGGCTTCAAGCAGCAGGAAACCTCCTACGCCTCGGCAATCTCGCTCGTATTCTTCGTCCTGGTGCTGCTGATCTCCGCGGTGCAGCGCTACCTGACCCGAGAGAAGGACTGACGTGAAAAACGCTCTTCGACTCACCAGCGCAGCGGCCATGGCCGTACGGATCCTGTTCGCCGCCGTCGCCGCTTTCCCCATCGTGTTCATGCTGGTGTCCTCACTGAAGCCGGACACGCAGATCTTCGGCGACATGTCGTCCGTGGCGGCCTTTCTGCCGATAGGAAACATCTCGCTGGACAACTACACGGCAGTGTTCGACCGCGTCCCGGCAGCCCGCTTCCTGATCAACTCCATCGGTGTCTCCACCATCACCGTAGTGCTGGGCATCTTCATCAACAGCCTCTGCGCCTTCGCGCTGTCCCGCATGCAGGTGCGCGGCAAGCGCGTGGTCTTCACCGCCATCCTCGCCACCCTCATCGTGCCCTTCCAGACGCTGGCGCTGCCCTTGGTGTGGTGGGTGAACCAGCTGCCGTACTTTGAGCTCAACGGGTTCAGCCTGGAGATCTCGAAGGGCTGGCTGGACACCTACCAGGTGCAGATCATTCCGTTCATTGCCAACGCGTTCTCCATCTACCTGTACCACCAGTACTTCGAATCCATCCCGAAGGAACTGGACGAGGCAGCCAGAATCGACGGCGCCGGCTGGTTCAAGATCTACCGCCAGGTGGTCATGCCGCTCGCCGGACCGGCCACCGCCACCGTTGCCATCCTGACCTTCCTGCCCGCCTGGAACTCCTACCTGTGGCCGCTCATGGTGGTCCAGTCCGAGGAGCTGCGCCCCGTGATGATCGGCATCCAGTACTTCTTCCAGCTCAACGTCTCCTGGGGCGAAGTGATGGCGTACGCGTCCCTGATCACTATTCCCGTGGTGATCATGTTCATCGCGTTCCAGCGCTCCTTCATCAACAGCATCGCCTCCAGCGGCGTCAAGGGCTGACCACGGCCGGCTCCCAGTGCGAAAGACAGATATCCCCATGAACACAATTACCCAGCTCGACTGCCGGTTCCGGCCGAAGTGGCACTACGCCGCGGAACGCAACTGGCTGAACGATCCCAACGGACTGGTCTACTCCAACGGCACCTACCACCTCTTCTACCAGCACAACCCGCACGGCGATGTCTGGGGCAACATGTCCTGGGGCCATGCCACCTCGGCTGACCTCCTGAACTGGGAAGAACAGCCCGTCGCCATTGCCTGTGACGACGAGGAGGCCATCTTCTCCGGCTCAGCTGTGGTGGACGTGCACAACACCAGCGGCTTCGGCGCCGGCGGAGTTCCGCCGCTCGTAGCCATCTACACCAGTGCCTACGCGCCCGCCTCGCCCTTGGCCGGCCGGCAGGCACAGTCCCTCGCCTACAGCACGGACGACGGCGCAACCTGGACCAAGTACGACGGCAACCCGGTGCTGGACCGCGCATCCGCCGACTTCCGCGACCCGAAAGTTTTCTGGTACGACGGCGACGCCGGGAGCTACTGGGTGATGGTGGCCGTCGAAGCCCTGGACCGGGAAGTGGTCCTGTACAAGTCGGCAGACCTGAAGTCCTGGGAATACCTCAGCAGTTTCGGGCCGGCCAATGCCACAGACGGCGTGTGGGAATGCCCGGACCTGTTTGAACTGCCGGTGGACGGCGATGCGCAGAACACCCGCTGGGTGCTCGTGGTTAACCTGAGCCCCGGCGGAATCGCCGGCGGTTCCGGCGGCCAGTACTTCATCGGAACGTTCGACGGCGTGGAGTTCCGTTCCGAGACCACCGTCACCGAGGGCCTGCAGCCGGATGGAAGCCGGATGGCGGAGTACGGCTGGCTGGACTGGGGCCGGGACTACTACGCGGCGGTGTCCTTCAGCAACGTGCCCGCCGGCCGCCGGCTCATGGTCGGCTGGATGAACAACTGGCAGTACGGGGCGTCAACGCCTTCGGACGGCTGGCGCAGCGCCATGTCCCTGGTCCGCGAAGTACGGCTGGTCTCCCGTGGCGGGCGTCCCGCGCTGGTGCAGGCCGCCGTGGACCCGTTTGCTGCCGCCGGGATGGAACTGTTCGCCTTGGACCGGCGGCGGCTACCCGAGGGCGTGACCTGGCTTCCGGCCGAGGCGTCCGGCGAAGTACTGCGCATCGACGCCGAGTTTGAACCCGGCGCGGCCGGCCGGACGGGCCTCGTGCTGCGAGCCGGCGGGGATTTTGGTGCCGGGGCCAGCGGCGGGGAGCGCACGGTGCTCGCTTATGACTCCGTCGCGGGGGAGCTCACACTGGACCGGACGGCGTCCGGCAACGTGGGCTTCCACGAGACGTTCCCGTCCGTGGAAAGGGTGGCCGTTCCCCTGGAGGACGGCCGGCTGCGGCTCAGGATCTTTCTGGACCGCTGCTCCGTGGAGGTCTTCGCCCAGGGCGGCCTGGCCACGATCACTGACCAGGTGTTTCCCGCAGGCTCAAGCACCGCCGTCGGCCTGCTCGCTGAAGGCGACGGCGGCACCTTGGTAAACCTCTCCGTCACCGGCTGACCGCTGGTTGAGCTTGTCGAAGCCGGTGGCTGGTTGAGCTTGTCGAAACCGGGGGGTGCGCTGGTTGACCTTGTCGAAACCGGCAGTGTCCACATAGGCGTTACGAAGTCTTGCACTCATTTTGCTCGGTAACCATGCTCGAAGGATGCCTCACGTATACATGCTGCGGTGCTCTGACGGTTCCTATTACGTCGGAAGTACCGTGAACCTCGAAATCCGGCTCAGCCAGCATCAATCAGGAGAAGGTGCGGCCTACACCCGTCGCCGGCGTCCGGTGGAACTCGTGTGGGCAGTCGAATTTGACCGCATTGATGAGGCGTACGTCCGCGAAAAACAGGTGCAGGGATGGGGCAGAGCGAAGCGTAAGGCCCTGATCGAGGGGAACTATGGAGCCCTAGCACGACTGTCTGTCAGCAAACCGACGCCCGATTGAGACTGTGGTCGGGGGGCCTTGATCTTGACAGGCTCGATCAGCGGTTGCGTCCCGACCCGCGGTTTGGTGAGCCAGCGGTTCTGCAAAGTCACGCCGGTGGCTGTGCAGTGAGACGTGGCCCTTGCGCATCTGTATCCACGCACCGCCTGTGGCTGCGGCCCATGCCAAGAGGGCGTCGGCAATGGGCCGCAGGTGCGGGTGGTCTTCGTATTGGCCATCTACTCAGAGGGTAGTGCCGGCGCCCGCACAGCAGGCGCCGGCTTTCCCAGTGTTGTTGCCCTACTTCATCATTGCGCCGTCGGGAGCCACGAGGTACCAGACATTCCCGACGCCCTGGCCGGTGATGTCGCCCGGGGCCTTGTCCTTCTGCCACAGGTAAACCGGCATGCCGTCCACCGTCACCTGCTTCTTGCCGTCGGGCGTGGTGATGGTGCCGACCTTTCCGGTCACGCCCTCAACCTTGGGTGCGTCGCTGGTGGCGATGACCGGCGGCCACTTGACGAGGCAGTCACCGGTGCAGTTGCTCTTGCCCGAGTCCTTCACGTCCTTCGTGAAGTAGTAGACGCTCATGCCCTTGCCGTCCACCACAATGTCGCCCTTGCTCGACGATGCGGTCTTGAGGTCCACCGTTGCTGCTTCGCTTGCCGTTGCCGTGGCCGATTCGCTGGCGGACGCTGCTGCCGATTCAGTGGCGGGTGCCGCCGTCGTGGGCGTTGAGCTGGTTCCACCGCCACAGGCGGTCAACGAGGCGGCAAGTGCCAAAACTGCAAGACCAACGCTCAATTGCTTGTTCATGTGCTGCTCCTTGGCTCGGGCCGGCAACTGGGAGACCGGCGCTATCTGGAAGGACGCACAAAGGTGAAGAATGGTTCAAAGCTTCGCCGACAGACCCGAATGAACTTTTTGGGTGCCGCCTGCGTCGTATAGGCCATGAACGCCGGCTCGCGTGGACCGGCTTCAACGAGTACAGCTGGAGGTCCTGGTGGCGCTAGACGAAGAAGTGGTTGCCGCGATCTACCGCGAGCACGGGACGGCCCTTCGCCGGTTCGTGATCAGTGCCTCCCACGACCCGCTCCTCGCAGACGACATCGTCCAGGAAACGGTGTTGCGCGTCTGGCAGCAGGCGCCGAAGATTACCGGCAGCATGCGCAGCTACCTGTTCCGGACAGCCCGGAACATCATGATCGACAATTACCGGAAATCCCAGCGCCGGCCGCAGGAGGCCGAAGAGCGCGACCTTGCCGACCCGGCGGAGGCCACCGGAAGGGTCGACGAACTGCTGACCAGGGTGCTGATGGAAGAGGCCCTGCTCCGGTTGAGCACGGAGCACCGGGACGTGCTGGTGGCACTGCATTACCGGCGCTTCACGGTGAGCGAGGCGGCGGTCCAGCTGAACATTCCAAGCGGCACAGTGAAATCCAGGGCCTTCTACGCGGTGAAGGCTATGCGGACAATTCTTGATGAAATGGGTGTGGAACGGTGAACGGCAAGGAACTCCATGAGTTGCTGGGGGCATACCTGTTGGGAGGCCTCGACGACGCTGACAGGGCGCGCTTCGAAGAACATCTCAAGCAGTGCGGAATGTGCCGCGACGAACTCGCTGATCTCGAGACCCTGCCCGGGCTTCTGAACGTCGTGCCGGTGCCCGACGCTGTGGCGCTCGCCGTCCCCGCTCCCCGCGGGGCCGGCTCCGGGGCACCGGAGACCAGCGTCCCCAAACCCGTCTTCGACGAGTTGGCAGCCCGACGCCGCAATACCCGACGGCGGTTGACCGCCCTCATCGGGGCGGTCGCCGCAGCTTGCCTGGCCTTGGGATTTGCCGCCGCACCGCTCCTCGACCCGGCCAACAAGCCCGACGTCAGTTACTCGGTTCAGGCCGACACCGGGATCCAGGTCACAGTGGGCATGGTCAAAAAGACCTGGGGCACCGAACTGGCAGTGGACGGCAAGAGTCTCCCGCACAAGGGAACGCTGTCACTGTGGGTCAAGGACCGTGCCGGAGCGGCGGATCGCGCCTGCGCCTGGATGGCGACGCCAAGCGGCAAAGTCAGGGTGACGAGTGCGACTCCGTTTCAGTACACGAGCATTGCCAGCGTCGAGCTGCGGAACGAACAGCAGCAGACAATTGCCGTGATCGCCGTGCCGGGCGCCTGAACAGCCCATTTTGTCTGACCCTCCTGTTCTACTGGTGTCCAGCAGCACCTTGCTGCCGGACATCGCGGTTGGTACCCAGGGCGAAGCGGACGGAGATTCGATGGAGCAGCGACGGCGGGACCGCGGAAACGGCGGCCGGAGCCCCGGGAACCGCATTGAGGATGATCCCGTCGGGGTTGATGGTGCTTACGAGGTTGTCGCCTCCGGTGAGCAGCTCGCTCGGACCCTCACCGCAAAGGGCCGCACACGTCCGGCGGCGGTGATCGCCTGGCACCCCGCCATGCCCCAGAACAAGATCGACGTCGCTCACATAGCAGGCGCTGCGCCATCCAGCGAGAGCACGTCGCACCGCCCGTGCGCTTGGACTGGATGCTTGATCCGGGGCAGCCGGTGGCCGGCCTGTAGGATCCCGTCGGCAGGACCCTGGACATCAGTGGGGCGAAGACAGTTCCGCGGCTCACGGATCTCTACTCTTCGGACGACCTTGTACTGGCACTGGTGGAGGAAGTGACCTGCAAGGCAGCTACCCTCACTCTCTTTCCCGGGTCCAGTTGGTCGGTGCCCGTCGACCGCATGTCGTCCAACCCCCTCGACACCGCAGACAGCCTCGTCACGGAGGGGGAGGTGGTGGTTGTCCGGTTCCTCCGTGACAAGGGTGCCGTCGTTCTCTCCCTCATCGACGTTGATGACGACGAAGAGGTCCGGGCAGCGCCGGCGCTCGTGCGGGGCGGGACTGCCTGGTTGCAGGCAGGACGGCATCTGCAGGAACGGGCGAAGACGGCCACCGGAGAGGCCTCGGCGGCATCCTCAGGGGCAGGGCTGCCCGCCGGACCGGCGGGGGTGACGGGGCAGCCAGTCCCGCCAGCCCCAACGGGAAGTGCGGCCGGCACGCCGGCGGCTGCCCTGATGTCGGTGCAGCTTTCCCTTGCCACCGGAAAGGCCGAGGTGGGCAGGTTGCGGGAACTGGTCAAAGCTGGGAGCAGCGCCGGTCCGGAGCTCCTTCGCCTGGAGCGCGAGGTGGCGGCACTGCACGAAGAGCTTGGGCTGGAGCGCCGGCAAGCGGCGGCGAGCGGGGCGCACCTGGCCGGTTTGGCCGCTAAGAATGCCAAGCAGTTGGAGGATCTGCGCACGCTGCGTGCCCGCAATCGCGAAATGCAACAGGGGATGAAGCGGTCCCGCGACGATCAGACCGGGGCTTTTGAAACGGCGGAGGAACGAGTCCGGCACGATATTTATCTGGCTTGGGTGCGCAACGTTCCTGCCGACGACAAGTCCAGATTTCCCTTGCCGGCGGGATTCAGCATGGGTCCGGAGTTCGCCGCTTCACTGTATTCGCGGACGGAAAAGGGAGCCGTCGCCAAAGCATTGAAAGCGGTGGTGGTGGTCTTGACGGGCATTGCGGAGCGGAGTTCCGCCCGGGAGGTTCATCCCCTGCGCTCCAACGACGGAGGCGATGCCCCGCAGATACAGCGCGAAGACGGCGCCCGGTGCTTCCGGGCATCGATCGAGCGGGGCGTCGCGTCCGCGCGCAGACTGCACTACTGGAGGACGGAGGGCGGCGTGGAGCTGTCCCGGGTGGTGGTCCACGACGACTTCAAGCCATAGTCTGCCCGGGCCGGGTCACAGCATCGGCCGGGGCGGCTACATCCGGGCGAGCCTCGCGCGGACCACCATGTACGCCCCGTAGCAGATGAGCCCCAGCCCCACGGCTGCTAGCAAATACACGCCGAATGGCTGCTCGCGCAATCCCCTGAGCGCGCCGTCCAGCCCAGTTGATTCCTGGGGGTGGGCCGTGACCGCGGCAACGACCACCAGGAGACCCGTCACAAAGAGGGCCACGCCCTTGGCCACGTATCCGGCCATGCCAAGGCCGCGAACGCCCTTCCGGGTGCTTGGCGAAGACGGCATGTGGATGCGCTTCTCGAAGGACTTCCGGAATCCGCGGACGGCGTAGACGATGCCGGTGATGGCCACAGCCGCGCCAATCAGCACGAGGAGCAGGACTCCGCCCGGCGCCTTCATCAGCGTGACGGTCATGTCGCTGGTGGACTCCCTGTTGTCCTTGCCACTTCCGCGGGCAAAGGAGGCAAACGTAAATGCGAAGGCCGCATAGACCACGGCCTGGGCTCCCGCCTGGAACTTACGGGAGGCTTTCTCCTTGGACGGCAGATTGCTGAAATCGAAGATCGCATCGCTAGCCTGCCACAGGGCCAGAGCGATGCAAGCGGCGAAGCTAACCCACAGCAGCAATGGCCCGGCCGGCTGGCTGGCCAGTTCCGCCACGGCCCCGCTGACGTCAGCCCGGCCGCCCTTGCCAATCGCCAGCCCGATGGCGATGGTCCCTACCAGGACGTGAAGCAGCCCGCTCACGGCAAACCCTGCCCTGGCCATCAACTCAAGTGTGCGGGAGTTGGTAACCTCCTGGGCTTTGTCCGATGCGCCTTGCAGTTCTCTTTTGATGATCGTTCCTTTGCGCCGGCACCGTCGTGCAGTTACTGCGGTTTCCCGCCCGCTAAGGCTAATCGTGCCACGGGAAGGCGCTCGGCGACAGACCGCCGTGGTGCCCAAAACAGGCCGATCGAGGACCGGCGGCGGCCGCGCCCAAGGCACGGCTGGGAACTATATCCGCCGGTAGCAGAGATCGAAGATCATGCGGCCGGCCTCGTGTGCCTTGTTCTCGAAGCTGGTGCGGATGCGGCCCTCGAAGCGCGGCGCCCAGCCGCCGGTTTCGTCGATGCCTTCGTTGGGTCCGGTGTGCTCGGTGCTGACAGGCGCCCGGCCTTCCTTCACCGGAGCGCCGCCGACCAGCGATTCGACGCCACTCTGCCAAACGTGCGTGAGAGGGCTCTCGGGACCCCTGCGCTCGCCGTTGTGCAGGTTCTCAAAGGCCGTGGAGCTGGCGAGCACGTCCCGCACATGCACGGCGTAGTTGGACCAGTCCGTGGCGATCCGCCAGAGCCCGCCCGGCTTCAGTGCCCTGGCGGCCAGCTCGGCGAACTCGGGCTGGATGAGCCGGCGTTTGTGGTGCCGGGACTTGTGCCAGGGGTCGGGGAAAAAGATCCACAGCTCGCTGACCGATGCTGGCGGAAGCATGCTCGCGAGGACCTCAGGGGCATTGGCCTCCACGACGCGGACGTTGGTGAGCCCCCTGCTGTTGATCTTGATCATGGTGTTCGCCAGCCCCGGCGTGTAGACCTCCACGGCGAGGAAGTCCTGGTCCGGGTTCTCCTCGGCGGCATGGCAGACGGCATCACCCAGGCCGGAGCCGACCTCGACGATCAGCGGGGCCCTGCGGCCGAACTCAGCCTCGGCATCGAAAGTGTAATCCGGGTGAACCGAGGTGTTGGCGACATGGCGCGGAACGTCTACCGCCCAGCGGTCCGAGTGCTCTTCCCAGGCGGCCTGCCGCCGGCCCTGAAGGCGGGTTCCGCGGCGCACGAAGCTGACCGGCCGCCCGCCGTACGTGCCGAACGACGCCTGGCTGCCCGGCGTGACGGGCCGCGGCGCGTTGGGATTTTCGGGCTGCTCGTTCCTAGGCTGCTGGGGGGATTCTGGAGTTTCACTCATCACCTCCAGAATAGTGGAGCCGACGGGCCGATCGCCGCCGTCCCGGCAATCGCAGGCGACCAGCGCAGCTGGCCGGGAGAGACCGAAGGCAAGATGGCTGGCACGGCCAGAGACATCGGCCGGAGCGCGGCCGGCGGGCGTACGTGATGTGAAAAGGGCTCTCCAGCGGTTCAGGACATGAGGGTGATGATGCCTTGGACGACCGCCGGGATGATGAAAAAGGCGGCCTCCGTCCCTACGATCCATAACCCGGCGACCCCGCTTCTCCAGGCCTTGGTGCCACTGTGGTTCCGTCTGACCGCGAGGATGCCAAGGACCGTGCCAAGGAGTCCGAACAGCACGGGCAGGCTAAACAACACCGCCGGCGCCACCCAATCCAGGCCGCTGGTGCCGGTGTCCGGCCGCGTAAACAGAACGGCGAATACGGTGGGCACAGCCGTGAGGACCATGCTGGGGATGGCCAGAACACTAAACACGAGACTCGCGCTCCCCTCCCCGGAGCCCTGCTGATCGTCACGGGGAGGCTGGGGCCCGTCGCGGTACATCGGCGCATTTGGAAAGCTCATGGGTCTCCCAACAGTTGGCGATTGATGACACGGAACCGGAAACTTTCAGTCCACACTATTCGCGGACCCGGGCAGACGTGACTGGCTTTTTTGCCTAAGTGGATAACTGCCCCCCGGGCGTCCGGCTGGCTCGTTGGGCCCCAGTCCGGCCTGTTTGGACAAGGACCGCCGCTGCCTGAGCGCCTGTAAGAATGGGCGAGTGAGGGAAGCGAAGAACACAGCAGCGACGAACCAAGAAATGCCCGGAGCGACTGGCAGGCGTCCTGGCATGCTGGTGGACGCCGAGATCGATGAAATCCCTGCCGCCGAACCCACGCAGGTTGGCGGCCCGCGGGCGCTGGCATACCTTGGCCTGTGCCTGGTGCTGATTGGGCTGAACCTACGCACGGTGTTCTCAAGTTTTTCGGCCGTGCTCCCCGAAATAACGTCGGACGCCGGACTGCCTGGCTGGACAGTCGTTGTGCTCACCACTGTCCCGGTAACGCTTCTCGGCGTGTTCGCGCCGCTGGCACCCGTGCTGGGGAGAAGATTCGGTGCCGAGCGCGTGCTGCTCGGTGCAATGGCCGTTTTGACGGCCGGGCTCCTCCTGCGCCCGGTGGAAGTCCCAGGCGGCGGGCACCTGCCCACCTTGCTCGCAGGTACGGCCGCGTGCGGGGCGGCGATTGCCCTGTGCAATGTCTTGCTGCCCGGGCTCGTGAAGCGTGATTTTCCGCACCGGCTGGGCCTAATGGGCGGCCTGTACACCACGGCCATCTGTGCGTCCGCTGCCCTCGGTGCGGGTTTCACCTACCCGGTCTTCATCGCGACGGGACAGTGGACCTCGGCGCTGTGGTTCTGGGCGTTGCCGGCCGCCGTCGTTCTTCTGCTTTTCCTGCCGGTCGCCGTACGGCAGCGGAACGGGCAACACAAAGCCGTTCACGACGGCGTGAACGTGTGGCGCTCCGCAATCGCCTGGCAGGTCACCATCTTCATGGTGCTGCAGGCCATGATGTCCTTCAGCGTTTTTGCCTGGCTGGCCCCGATCCTCCGCGAACGCGGGGTGGACGGCGGCACGGCCGGGCTGATCGTGTCCGCATCGATCGTGCTGCAGATGCTGGGCTCGCTCTTCGCACCCGCCCTGGCCGCGAGGTTTCGTGACCAGCGCATCATCAACACCGTGGTGGCGCTCATGACCGGCGGCGGCTTCGCGCTGAGCATCTTCGGTCCGCAGGAGCTGATCTGGGTGTGGACCGGCCTTCTCGGCTTGGGCCAGGGGAGTCTCACGGCCGTGGCCCTGACCATGATCATGCTCCGCACACGGGACGGGCAAGCAGCCGCACACTTGTCGGGCATGATGCAGGGCGTGGGCTACGGGCTGGGATCAACGGGAACGCTCCTGGTGGGCCAGCTGCACCAGTCCACCGGCTCGTTCACTGCTGCCGGCGTGCTGTTCCTCGTGGTGGGTTCGCTTGCCGCCTTCTTCGGATACCGGGCCGGGCGGAACCGCTTCATCTGACTCGCTGGTTAAGCCTGCCTGGACCAAGCTCAACCAGCGGATTGCCAGCTGGCTAGTGCGTCAGGTCCTTGCCCTTGGTCTCGGGGATGGTGAAGATGAACGCCGCGCTGATCGCCAGAAGCACCACCGCATAAACGTTGAACAGGTTGGGCAGCTGGAGCGTCGTGCCAAGCCACTGCTGCAGGTAGGGAGCTGTTCCGCCGAACACCGCCACGCAGATGGAATACGGCACACCCACGCCCACGGTCCGGATGCTGGTGGGGAACAGCTCCGCGTAGACGGCGGGCACAATGGCCGCGCTCGCGGCGATGAAGATGAGCATCACGGACATGCTGACCGCCAGCTGCCAGGCAGAATCCTTCAGCAGCCAGGTCATGGGGAAGTGCATCACGGCCGCACCGATGGCGCCGGCCCACAGGACCTTCTTGCGGCCGATCCGGTCGGACAGCTTGCCCCAGAACGGCAGGGCGGCGATGAACACGATGTTGCCGACCACGCCGGCCCACAGCGCTTCGCCGCGGTCGATCTTCAGGGCGGTGGTGGCATAGCTCGGCGCCACCACACCCCAGATGTAATAGATCACCGTGAGGCCGACCGTCAGCCCGATGACCTGCAGCGCCTGCTTGCGGTAACGGACAATCTGCGGCCAGATCGGCGCGCGCTTCTCGGTGGTTGTCTCGCCTTCGAACACGTCCGACTCGTGCAGCCTGGACCGCATGATGAGCGCGTACAGGCCCATGGCGGCGCCGATCAGGAACGGAATGCGCCAGCCCCAGGCGTTCATGACCTCGGTACTCAGCGCCATGTTCAGGACCGCCCCCAGCAGCGTCCCAAACAGGATGCCCACCGTGCCCGAGGTGTAGATCAGCGTCGCCCAGAAGCCGCGGCGCTCCTTGGGTGCCATCTCGGACAGATACGTTTGCGACGACGGCAGCTCGCCTCCGTGCGCCAGGCCCTGAACAAGCCGGGCCACCAGGAGCATGAGTGAAGCCCACGCGCCGACGCTGGCAAACGTCGGCGCAACGCCGATCATTAGGCTGCCCAGAGACGCCAGCCCGACGGCGAGCGTCATGGAGGTCTTGCGGCCCACCCTGTCGCCGATCCAGCCGAAGAGGAACCCGCCGAACGGCCGGGCCACAAAGCCGACAGCGAAGATCGCCAAGGTGGACAGCACCGCCGACGCCGGATCCGCCTTGCTGAACAGCTGGCTGGCGATGAATGGGGTGAACGTGGCGTAGATGGCCCAGTCGTACCATTCGACTGCGTTGCCGATGCCTGTGCCGATGATGGTCTTCGCGGTGGACGCTCGGCCCGTGCGCTGCTGATTAAAGGTGGTGGTCATGGTTCTCTTCCTCAGGTGGGCGGGGCTAGGAGGCCGAGGCGGCGGCCGGAACGGCGGAGGCGCGGGCGGGGGACGCCGCCGCAGACAGCGTGGCCAGCCGCGAAACGGCGAGTTCGGCATAGAGCGCGGCCCCGTCAGCCAGCACGCCGTCGTCGAACGTTGCGTACGGTGAGTGGTTGAACGGGGAGGTGGCGTGGTCCGCATCCCGGGGCACGGCGCTCAGGCCGATGAAGGTGCCGGGCACCTCGGCGAGCACCCGGGAGAAGTCCTCGGAGCCGCTGAGCGGGGTGGCCCAGCGCGCGAGCCGCGATTCGCCGAAGAGGCCCGCGATGACGTTCTCGGCCGTGTGCGTTTCGTCCTCGTCCGTGATGGTGAGGGGGTATTCCTGCTGGTAGTCGACGTCCACGTCGAGCCCGTGTGCGGCGGCGATACCCTTGAGCAGACGAGGCACAGCGTCCATCATCTTCTGCCGGGACTCTTCGGAGAACGTCCGGATCGTGGCCTCGATGCGCGCCGTTTCCGGGATGACGTTGCGCTTGGTGCCGGCGTGGAGCACGCCCACGGACAGAACCACCGGATCGAACATGTTGAACTGCCGGGTGACCATGACCTGCAGGGCCGTCACCATTTCGGCCGCCGCCGTGACGGGGTCCTTGGCCGAATGCGGGGCTGAGCCATGGCCTCCGGCGCCCAGCACGGTGACCACCAGCCCGTCGGAGGAGCTGAGCATGACGCCCGGCTTCGTGCAGAACGTGCCGTGGGGCTCGAGGGAGGAGAAGACGTGCATGCCGTAGGCGGCGTCCACCCGGCGGCCGGGTGCGTCCAGAACGCCCTCACGGATCATGTAGCTCGCACCGTCGAAGCCCTCCTCGCCCGGCTGGAACATCAGCACCACGTCGCCGGCCAGCTGGTCCCGGCGTTCTGCCAGCAGCGTGGCGGCTCCTGCCAGCATGGACGTGTGGAGGTCGTGGCCGCACGCGTGCATGGCGCCGTCGATGGTGGAGGTGTACTGGACGCCGGTCTTCTCCTGGACTGGCAGCCCGTCCATGTCCGCGCGGAGGAGGACTGCGGGCCGGTCAGCCCCGGTGGTGCCGGCGGCGCCGGGTGAGCCGCCGCGCAGGACCGCGGTGACGGACGTCGTGTCCTTGCCCAGGGTGATCTCGAAGGGCAGCCCGTCCAAGGCCTTGAGGACCTTTTCCTGCGTCCGCGGCAGCTCCAGGCCGATCTCCGGCTCCCGGTGCAAGTCGTGGCGGAGCCTGGCGAGGTCTCCCTGCAGTTCCTGGGCATCGGCGGCAATTGGCACGTGCACTCCTTGTCTTCGGTATTATGCTCGGTGCGTCTATTCTGAAGTGGCCTGCTTCACACTCCGAAGAAGTGCTGGAAGAATGCATTTGTATTGGATTATCTGCAGGATTCATGCAGGACGGAGGCTCATTTGGAGCTCAGCGAGGATGACCTGGTTCTCATCAACGCCCTGCAGATCGCGCCCCGGCTCAGCTGGGCGGATGCATCCGGGGTTCTGGGCGTTCACGCCACGACGCTTGCCAACCGGTGGGAGCGGCTGCGCTCCGGCGGGGCCTCGTGGGTGACGGCCCATCTCATCGGCGACCCCAAGCAGATGTGCCTCGCCTTCGTGGCCGTGGACTGCGAGATGAACCGCCGGGAACGTGTCACGGCCAGCCTGGCGGCGATGCCGGAGATCGTCACGGTGGAGGAGGCCGCCAGCAACCGCGACCTGATGCTCACCGTCATTACCCGGTCGCTGGAGGAATTCAGCACCAATGTGGTGTCCCGGCTGAAAGACATCGAGGGCCTGGTGAAGTACCAGACGGCACTGTGCACCCGGCTGCACACCGGCGGCGATGCCTGGCGGCTCAACGTGCTGAGCCGGGCGCAACAGGCGGCTCTTCGGGAACTCGCGCGCCCCGCTGGTCCCGGCACCGAGCGCCAGGGCGCCGCCCGGGAACCGCTGCCCGCGAGCCACCTGGATCTGCTTCCGTACCTGGCCAAGGATGGGCGCGCAACCGCGGCAGACATCGCGCGCGCCCTGGGCCGCAATCCTGCCACTGTGCAGCGCCAGCTGAACCGCGTGCTCGCCAGCGGAATCCTGTCCTTGCGGTGCGAGGTGGCGCAGCGGTACTCGTCCTACCCGGTCACCTGCCAGTGGTTTGTCAACGTTCCGGCCGGCCGGCATGAGGCCGCCGCCGCGGAGATCCGGACCATCCGGAACGTGCGCCTCAGCGCCTCGACCACGGGGCCCACCAATTTCGTGATCATCATGTGGCTCCAGTCGCTGGCCGACGTCATGACCGCCGAAGTCGCCCTGCAGCAGAAGGTCCCGGGCATCGAGCTGGTCGAAAGCGTCGTCATGCTCAGCACCGTGAAGCGGGTCGGCTGGTTGCTTAACAAGGACTCCACGGCGAGCGGCGCGGTCGTCGTCGATGCCGGGGGCCTCGAGCTCCCGTATTAGCCCGCGGGTTCCCAGCGCAGCGGACCTGTGCCGGGTGCGTTGCGCCGCCTCGTGTGGCATGCTGTCGCCGTGCACGAATCCGCCCCGCCACTTTCCGCAGCACCCGCCGCAGGGATCCTCCGGCACCCCTATCTCCTGGTGACCGTCGGCTCGTGCGCCCTGGTGTTCCTGGCCGCCTTCGAATCGCTGGCCGTGACCACCATCATGCCGATCGTCAGCCGCGAGCTCGACGGGGCAAGCCTGTACGCCCTGGCGTTTGCCGGCCCGCTGGCCACCGGGGTGATCGGCATGGTGGGCGCCGGCAACTGGTCCGACCGGCGGGGTCCTCTGGCGCCGCTGTACGCTTCCGTGGCCGTGTTCGTTCTGGGGCTGCTGATTGCGGGCACGTCCGGCAGCATGGCCGTCCTGGTCGCTGGCAGGCTGGTCCAGGGCCTGGGCGGCGGCGCCATGACCGTGGCCCTCTACGTGGTGGTGGCCCGCGCCTATCCGCCCGAGCTTCATCCTAAAATCTTCGCCGCGTTCTCCGCAGCGTGGGTCATCCCGTCCCTGGTGGGGCCGTTTGCCGCCGGACTCGTGGCGCAGCTGGCCGGCTGGCAGTGGGTGTTCCTCGGCGTGGTGGCCCTCGTTGTCCCCGCCCTGGCCATGCTGGTCCCGGCGCTGCGCGGGGTCCGGTCGGGACCGGAGGAGCAGCTGGCACCGTGGGCCTTCGGGCGGCTGGCCTGGGCTGCCCTCGCCGCCATCGCGGTATTGGGCCTGAACCTGTCCTCCCGGATTCCGGTGGCCGGCGCGCTCGTCGCGGCTGCCGCCGTCGTGGTTGCCCTGCTGGCCGTCAGGCCATTGGTGCCCCGCGGAACCCTGACCGCCCGCCGCGGGCTGCCCAGCGTGATCCTTACCCGGGGACTGGCGTCGGCCGCGTTCTTCGGCGCCGAAGTCTACCTGCCGTACCTGCTGGTGGACCGCTACGCCTTCTCGCCCACCTTCGCCGGACTCACGCTGACCGGGGGAGCTCTCGCCTGGGCCGCGGCCTCCGGTATCCAGGGTCGCCTCGGCGGACGGCTGCCGAGCCCGGTCGCGGTCCGGATCGGTTCGCTGCTGGTGCTGTCCGCGATAGTCCTCGCCCTGGTGACCACCGCCTTCGGCTGGCCGGCCGCCATCGCGATCGCCGGCTGGATCCTTGCCGGCGGCGGCATGGGACTGATGTATCCGCGGCTGAGCGTTATGACGCTCGCGCTCTCGACGCCGGACACGGAAGGCTTCAACAGCTCGGCGATGTCCATTTCCGATTCCCTCGGCGGTGCCCTCGCCCTCGCCACCACCGGCATCGTGTTCACCGCGTTTACGACGACGGCGGCATCGTTCGCCGGGGTGTTCGCCCTGACGGCCGCGGTCGCCGCAGCCGCTGTGGCCATTGCACCCCGGGTGGCCGACTAGCGCCGGAGCCTGTTAGAGGCGGGGGAGCACTTTGTAGGCGTCTGCCCGGGTGGCGCGCAGCACGGCGTCGGCCAGGAGCGCCATCTGTCCGTCCGGGCCGGTGGCCTCGCGTTCCCTGGCCTCAGCCACGTCCACCCGCCATTCCGGCGCCGTCAGCCTGAGCTCGGACACGAGCTCCTCCGCCGTGAAAAACCGTCCCGCCGCGTGGCCCGCTCCGCCGTCGTCGGAATGGCTATGACCGGACCAGGGTGGCAACCCCTCCGGATGGTGCCCCACGATCAGCAGTGTGCCGCCCGGCCGCACCGCGCCCGCGGCAATCCGGTGGGACCGCTGCCACGGCATTTCCGTGGAGTGCAGGAACTGCGCGGAGACGAGGTCAAACTGTTCCTGCGGTTTCCACGTCTCCAGGTCCTGCCGCAGCCAGGTGATGCGGCGGCCCGCCTCTAATTCCGCTGCATGCGCGGCGGCCCGTTCCAGCGCGACGGCGGACACGTCCACCGCGGTCACCGTCCAGCCCCGTCCGGCGAGCCACAGGGCATCGGCACCTTCGCCGCAGCCGAGGTCCAAAGCCGTTCCCGGTCTCAGCCCGGCCGTTTCAGCGACCAGTTGCGGGTTGGGCCGTCCGCTCCAGATGCGCGGACGGCTCCGGTACATTTCGTCCCAAAGGTGGGCGGCGCCGTCGTTCTTTGCCGCGTAGTGCTCTGCATTGGCGCCGTCCGCGGAATGCTGGTGGGAAGGTGAAGGCATCCGGTTATCCGCCGCTCTTGATCTTGCGCCAGCCGCCGGCGCGGTTGTTGGCGATGACAGCCCTGAACAGTTCCGTCAGGGCAGGTGCATTGATCGCTTCGCCTTCGTAGAAGGCCACCGTGCGGGCCGTCTTGTTCTCGTGTCCACCGGTGATGAGGTGGCCCGGGTCAGGCACGATCCCGCCGTCGTACAGGAAGACGTTGACGTGGTCCTTGGCCGCGAGGAGGGCGCAGATGTTGCCCTGGAGTTCAAAGTAGGGTTGCCGCGTGCGCTTGATGGTCTCCGTCACTTCCGGATCGGCGGCATGGACCAGCTCGCGGACTTCCCGGCACACCGCCTGCTGCCATTCGGGAAGCGCGCCAATGTAGGCGTCCACGCGCGGATCTGCGGTGTAGTCCATGGGGAACACCCTGCCACACAATCCGCAGTTGGAGACAGTGTCAGGGGAGCTGCAGGATGATGTTCCCCTCGCCGTCCGCGTGCACCGGATAGCTGCGCAGCGGGCCGGCTCCGGTGGTGGAGCAGCCGGTGTCCAGCTCGAAGGAGTGCTGGTGCAGGGGACACATCACCAGGGCCTGGTCGATGGTGCCGTCGGCTATGGGGCCGCCCTTGTGGGGGCAGACAGCGGAAAGCGCCCGGAGGGACCCGTCCCTGAGCCGGAATACCGCGATCTGCTCACCGTCGACGCCGAACGCGCGGCCCTCGCCGACGGGAACCTGGTCCAGCCGGCCGAGGACGTGCAGGCCGGCGCTCTGCCCGGCGTCGGAGAGTCCCGTTTTGGAGAGTCCCGTGCTCATCGGACCGGCACCTGGGGAAGAACCTCAAGCGGGAGCGAAGTGCGGAACTGGCCGGGGGTGAACGGATCGTCGCGTTCGGTCCAGGGGTCGACGTAGGCGTCGACGGACTCCTGCATGGCGGCGTCGAGCTGCGCGGCGATCCCTTCGGCGTCGTCCACGATCACCGACCGGAGGTGCTCAATGCCGACGCGCGGCACAAACGCGTACGTGCGCTCCAGCCAGTTGGCGCGCTCCCGGTAGTACTGCATGAAGCGGCCGGTCAGCAGCTTCACGGTCTCGGGGCTGTCCACGGTGGCAAGCAGGTCGCCCTTGCGGATGTGGGCCCCGGCCGCGCCGCCCACGTAGATCTCCCAGCGGCCGCCCTCCACGGCCACCACCCCCACGTCCTTCACCAGCGATTCGGCGCAGTTCCGCGGGCAGCCGGACACGGCCAGTTTCAGTTTCGCCGGCGACTCGATGCCTTGGAAGCGCGACTCGATCTCGATGCCCAGCCGGGTGGAATCGCCGGTCCCGTAGCGGCAGAACTCCTTGCCGACGCACGTCTTCACGGTCCGGAAGCTCTTGCCGTAGGCATAGCCGGACGGCATGTCGAGGTCGGCCCAGACCCTGGGCAGGTCCTCCTTGGGAACGCCGAGCAGGTCGATCCGCTGCCCACCGGTGAGCTTCACCATGGGAATCCTGTACTTGTCCGCGACGTCGGCAATCCGGCGGAGCTGCTCAGGGGATGTCACGCCGCCCTTCATCTGCGGCACCACCGAAAACGTGCCGTCCCGCTGGATATTGGCGTGGACCCGGTCGTTCACGAACCGGGCGTCACGCTCGTCGACGTATTCACCGGCCCACATCATCTTCAGCAGCGAGGCCAGGCCCATCTTGGATTTCGCATCCTCGGTTCCGCCGGGAGCCAGCGCGGCGAATACCGCAGACACCGAATGCAGATTCTGTTCGCGGATGGCCTTCATGAGGGCAGCCTTCTCCAGCGGCACGCCCGGCACGTAGTAGCTTGCCGCGGGATCTTCCGCCACGGCGCCGTCGGCGGCCCACTCCACCACCTGCCGGACCAGCAGTTTGCAGGAGCCGCAGCCCTTGCCCGCGCGCGTCGCGTCCATCACGCCGGCCAGCGTGTTGCAGCCGCCGGCCACGGTGTCCACCAGGGCCTGCTTGCTGACGCCGTTGCAGTTGCAGACCTGCGCGTCACCGCCCAGTTCGGCCACGCCCGCCTCCTCAGCCGGCCCGCCGACGTCGAACAGCAGCGAGACGCGTTCCTCCGGCAGCGGCAGCCCGCGGTCGAACGCCTGCGTCAGGTAGGCCACTTTGCGGCTGTCCCCGAGCAGCGTGGCACCCACGATCTTGCTGTCCCGGATCACGATGGACTTGAAGACTCCGCGGCTCGGCTCCGAGAACACCACGTGTTCGTCGGTGTCCCGTTCCGGGGCCTGCAGCCCCATGGAGGCGACGTCGACGCCGGCCACCTTGAGTTTCGTGGCCGTCCGGGTGCCCAGGTAGGCCGCTTTCGGATTGGCGCCCGTCACGTGGTCGGCCAGGACGGAGGCCTGCTCCCATAGCGGCGCCACGAGGCCGTACACCTCGCCGCGGTGCTGGACGCACTCGCCCACCGCGTAGATCTCGTCCTCATCCGGCACGCGCATCTGGTCGTCAACCACGATCGCCCGCTCCACCGGCAGGCCGCTCGTGACGGCCACCTCAACGTTGGGGCGGATGCCTGCCGCCACCACCACCATGTCGCAGCCGATGTCCGGCATGTCCCGCAGCCGGACGCCGCGCACCCTGTCATCGCCCAGGATGGCCGTGGTCCGGCTGCCCGTGTGGACCCTGATGCCGAGCGCTTCCACGCTTCGCCGCAGGACCGCGCCGCCGTCGGGCCCCATCTGGGCGTTCATCAGGTGACCTCCAGAGTGGACCACCTCGACGTCGATGCCGTGGCTTTGCAGCCCGCGCGCGGCTTCCAGCCCCAGGAGTCCGCCGCCGATCACCACTGCCCGGTGGTGGTGGTCCTGCTGGGCGTAGGAGACCATGCCGTGTGTGTCGTCGATCGTGCGGAACGCGAAAACGCCCGGCCGCAGCAGCCCTCCGGGGGTGTACAGTCCGTCCATCGGCGGCAGGTGCGAGCGGCTGCCCGTGGCAATGACCAGGACGTCGTACGGCGTGGCACGGCCGTCGTCCGAAAATACCAGCCTGGCGAAGCGGTCGATTTTTTCTGCCCGGACGCCCGCGTGCAGCGTGATGTCGTTCTCCCGGTACCAGGCCAGGGAATTGAGGAAGATATCGCCGGCGCTTTCCTCGCCGGAGAGGACGTGGCTGAGCATGATCCGGTTGTAGTTGCCGTACGGCTCGTCCCCGAACATGGTGATCCTGTACTGCACGCCGCCGCCGCGGGCCAGGATCTCTTCGACGGCCCGCGCCCCGGCCATGCCGTTGCCGATCACCACGAGCCGACGGCGGGAATCAACAGTTTTCGTCCGGGCGGACCGGCTCGCCACCGCTGTCATCAGTGCTCCACCATGCCCAGATCGACCACCACTGAACCGCTCACACCCGTGTCCGCCAGCAGCCTGAGTTCGATCAGCGAGCCGCCCTCGATGTCCTCCACCACGCGGAGCGGGACGTGGACATCGCTCTTTGCACCGATAGGGAAGTACCGCATGGGAATGCCGTCCCGCATCAGGACCACCGTGATCAGCTCCGGGGAGGAGTTACCGCCCCTGAAGTACAGCGTCTGGTTGATCACTCCGTCCGGAACGTAGTGCGACAGCTGGCTGTGGATGGGCACGGGCTTTTCCAGGCCGGCGCCGTCGAAGGGGAAGATGCCCTGGAGGAAGAGGTTCTTCAAGATCACGGTCAGATCCTTTCGGCAGAGAATCGCTGACCTGGTGGCGATCAGCCGGGCATACGACCATGGTGCTCCGGGGTTGTTTCGCGCTTCCGCGCGCGAGGTAATTTCCGTATAACACCTTCCTCACCACCGCCTGCTTTTCGGGCAGTGACCGGGAGCGGAGGCCGCAGATGGTAGACTGGTGGAACTTGATGTGCAGTGATGCCCACTTTGTTCCGGTCCATCAACCGGAATCCCGCTTAGGATCCGTCCGGCAGGGAGTGGGCTTTTTTCATGTGAGAGGCACATCCTGCGTCGATGAACGCTATTTGGTCCCAGCCGCAAAAACCGGCCGGTTGATCACCTGACTTTTCTTCGGCGACCCCCTGAGCCAACCGGCATCGGGGGCCGATATCCGCTTGGATACCGCCTGAAAGACCCTGATAAACACATGACTACTTTCGCTGCCCTCGGCACGCCCAAGGCACTCGCCGACACCCTGACAGCACAGGGGATCGAAACACCGTTCCCCATCCAGGTCAAGACCCTTCCGGACACCCTTGCCGGTCGCGACGTCCTGGGCCGCGGCCGCACCGGCTCCGGCAAGACCATTGCTTTCGCCATCCCGCTTGTAGCACGACTCGCTGAGCGGGAAGCCAAGCACTTCCGCAAGCCCGGCCGCCCCATGGGCCTCGTTCTTGCACCCACCCGTGAGCTGGCCACCCAGATCAACGCCACCATCGAGCCGATGGCCAAGGCCATGGGCCTGACCACCACCGTGATCTACGGCGGCATCTCCCAGGCCCGCCAGGAAAAGGCGCTGCGCGCCGGCGTCGACATCGTCATCGCCTGCCCGGGCCGCTTGGAGGACCTGATCCGCCAGCGCATCCTGACGCTCGAAGCCGTGGAGATCACCGTCCTGGACGAGGCAGACCACATGGCCGACCTCGGCTTCCTGCCCGTGGTCAAGAAGCTCATGGACATGACCCCGAGCCAGGGCCAGCGCCTGCTGTTCTCGGCCACCCTGGACAACGGCGTGGACAAGATCGTCCAGCGCTACCTGTCCAACCCGCTGACCCACTCCGTGGACGATCCGCAGGCCGCGGTGACCACCATGGAACACCACGTGCTGGTGGTCAACGACCAGACCGTCAAGAAGCAGCTGATCGTCGAGCTCGCCTCGGGCGCCGGCCGCCGGGTGCTCTTCATGCGCACCAAGCACCACGCCCGCAAGCTGGCCAAGACCCTGACAGACGCCGGCATCCCCGCCGTCGATCTGCACGGCAACCTGTCGCAGAACGCCCGTGACCGGAACCTGGCCGAGTTCTCCTCCGGTGACGTCCGCGTCCTGGTGGCCACCGACGTCGCCGCCCGCGGTGTCCACGTGGACGACGTCGAACTGGTCATCCACGTTGACCCGCCCACCGAGCACAAGGCTTACCTGCACCGCTCGGGCCGAACGGCACGCGCCGGTTCGGACGGCACCGTGGTCACGCTGACGCTCCCGGAGCAGCAGTCGGACGTCAAAAAGCTGATGAAGGCTGCCGGCGTCGAGGTCAACTTCGAGCGCGTCACCGCCAACTCGCCGCTGGTTGCAGAACTGGTGGGCGAAATGGCCGACAAGATCGATCCGCGCACCCGCGCCGCACTGCTCGCCGCGAAGGCGGCACAGCACGGCGGCGGCACCTCCACCGGTGCCAACGCCGAGCGCAAACGCGCACGCCGCCAGGCTCCACCCACCACGGGTGGCCGGGGCGGTCGCGGCGGACGCGGACGTGTTTCCGCCGAGGCTCCCCGCACCGATCTTCCCCGCGCCGAGCGCCGTGCCGCGGCCTACGAAGGCCAGGCTGCCGCACGGAACGCCGCAGACCGCGTCATCGAGCAAAACGAAGACCGGGCCCAGGCAGCAGCAGCTGCACGCCGCAACGCACGTGGCCGTGGCACGGCGTCCACGCACCGCAACGACGTTCCAGCAGCTGGTGGCCGTCCGTCGGCTGGCCGCGGTTCGGACGGACGTTCCGAATCCCGCATAACCCGCAGCGATGCTCCCCGTGGCGGCACCGGCCGTCCGGCGACCGGCGGCCAGCGCAGCGGACGCCCGGCAACAGGCCAGCGTGCCGCGGGAGCCCCTGCCGGCACCGGCGCCCGTACCGGCGGCGGCAACACCGGCGGCCAGCGCGCTGCCGGCGGTAACACCGGCGGCAACAAGGCTGTCTGGTCCTCCAACACTGGCGGCACCTCGGGTGGATCCTACGCAGGCGGCGGCAACGGCCGTTCCGGCGAAGGCCGTCCGGCACGCAGCGGCCCCCGCCGCGCCTCGGCTCCGGCTTCCAACGAACGCCGCAGCCGCTAAAAACCCGCACAACCACCATCGAGTGCTCCGTAACTGCCGTTTGGAGGGTTCATAACGGCAGTTCTGGAGCACTCGATGAGGTTTCAGGCCTCACCAGCCGCGGGCGCGCCACTCCTCCAGATGCGGACGCTCCGCGCCGAGGGTAGTGGGCTTGCCGTGGCCCGGGTGCACTATGGTGTCGTCCGGGTAGGCATCGAACAGCCGCTCGCTCACATCGGTGATGAGCTGGTTGAACCGTTCGGCATCCTTCTGGGTGTTGCCCACGCCGCCCGGGAACAGTGAATCGCCCGAAAAGATGTGGGCCGGGCCCTCCGGGTCCTGGTACACCAGTGCCACCGAGCCGGGGGTGTGCCCGCGCAGGTGCACTGCGGTCACGTCGAAGCCGTCGAAGTTGCCGACGTCCCCGTGGTCCAGCAGCACATCCACCGGCACCGGCAGTCCGGGGGCGTCATCCGTGCCGGCCGCCGTCTTGGCGCCGGTCGCAGCCACAAGCTCCGGAAGCGCACGGACATGGTCCCAGTGCTGGTGCGTGGTGGCAATCAGTGCCAGTTTGGGCGTTGCCGCTGTATCCGCTGCAGCGTCCGCGAGCAGGCCCTGGATTGCGGGCAGGTCATCCGCGGCGTCGATCAACAGCTGCGCGCCGGACTCCTTGGCGGTGAGCAGATACACGTTGTTGTCCATCTCGCTGACAGAAATGCGGCGGATGGTGATGTTCCGGAGTGAATGAATGAGCGTGTCCATGCGCTTCAGTCTACGAAGGTTGAGCGCTGACGCTCTTGCAGGGCCGCCGCGCCCTCCGCGGATTCCACTATCGGAATGCGGAGGGGCGGCGTTTCTGCGTCTGCCGCCGGTGCGCCGCCTACTCGCGGCCCTGGGACACCCACTGCGGATCAGCGGACCGGGAGCCGACGACGGCGTCCGCGGCTGCGTCGAGCGTCTCCAGTTGCGTCGGGGTCAGTTCCAACGCAAGGGCGCCCAGGTTTTCGTCGATGCGGCGCGCTTTGCGCGTGCCGGGAATCGGGACGACCGGCAGGCCAAGGCGCGTGCCGTGGGCGAGCAGCCAGGCCAGCGCAACCTGTGCCGGCGAGGACGCCAGCTCCGACGCTACGGACTGCACTGCCGCCACGACTTGCTGGTTGGCGTCCAGCGCACCTTCGGCGAAGCGCGGGATCTTGCGCCGGAAGTCATTTTCACCCAGCTGCGAGGCGTCAACGGTTCCGGTGAGGAATCCCCGGCCCAGCGGCGAATACGGCACGAAGCCCACGCCAAGCTCGGCCGCTGCCGGAACCACGTTGCGTTCCACATCCCGGCTCCAGATGGACCATTCGCTCTGGACGGCGGCGATGGGGTGGATGGTGCTGGCCTCCCGGAGTTCATCGGCTGTTACTTCCGACAGGCCCAGGTGCCGGACCTTCCCCTGCTCCACCAGCTCCGCCATGGCGCCCACGGTTTCAGAGATCGGAACCCGGACGTCGCGGCGGTGCATGTAGTAGAGGTCGATGACGTCCGTGCCAAGCCGCTGCAGGCTGCGGTCCACGGCTGCCTTGACGTAGGCGGCATCCCCGCGGATGTCACTGTAGCCAGTGGACGGTGAGCCCACGAGGCCGAATTTGGTGGCCAGCTGGACCTCACCGCGGCGGTCACGGAGCAGCTGCGCGATCAGCTCTTCGTTGTTTCCGCCGCCGTAAATATCGGCGGTGTCGATGAAGCTGATGCCTGCGTCCACCGCATGGTGCAGGGTCCGGAGGGCTTCGGCCAGGTCCACCTCGCCGTACACGGGGGTGAGCGCCATACCGCCGAACCCCAGGGGGCTGACAGGGAGGCCGTCGCCCAGGTGCAACGATGCTGCCAGGTTGTTCGTCATCTCAATCTCCGTCTCCAGGGAAGTGCTGTCCCAGCCAAGAACCAAGGCGGCCGGGCAGGTATTCCGGCAGCCCGTTCCAGGACGCGCCGGGAGTGCCGCTCAAAGGTGGGGAGGTTCAGCGCCGGTGCTTGACGGCGCCGGAGGCAGCAGCTTCAGTCCCGCGGCACAACCGACGATCCCGGCGATGAACAGCACCTTGAGCACGCTGACAGGCTCGACGCCGGTGGCCATGGCCCAGCCGACCGTCAGCGCCGCGCCGATCCCCACCCAGACGGCGTAGGCCGTGCCGAGCGGGATGCGTTTCACCGCCAGGCCGAGGCCCAGCATGCTGAGCGTCGCCGCCGCGGCAAACACGAGCGAAGGCACCGGCCGGGTAAAACCTTCGGACAGCCCCAGCGCCGTCGCCCAGACCGCCTCAAGGACGGCGGAGGCCAGCAGGATGAGCCAGGCAGTGCCAGGTTTCGAGGTCATCACGCCACCACCTTCAGGCCAACCACGCAGGCGGCGATCCCGCCGAGCAGCAGCAGCCGGGCCGCCGTCGGCCGTTCAACCCTGGTGACAATCGCGTAAGCGGACGTCAGCACGACGCCCACGCCGACCCACACCGCGTAGGCGGTGCCGGTGGGAATGGACTGCATCGCGATGGCGAGGCCGCCCGTGCTGGCCAGGACCGAGGCGAGGAAAAGGGCTGCGGGGGCAATCCGGCGCCGGCCCGAAGACTGGAAGGTGCGGTGCAGCGCCGCCGCCCACACAGCCTCAAGGGCACCGGAGAAAATGAGAATGAACCACGACATGACAGATCCTTTGGCCAGTCTTGTCGCGTGCCGGGTACTGAACCGTCGTCCGGAGGTCCGCCGAACGGGACCTTGTGTTTCAGCCTAGCAACGCACGACGGCGGGTGGCCAGCTGGGTTGATTGGCCAGCTGGGTTGATTGACCAAGCGGGGCGGGTGGCTAGCCTACGACCGGGCCGGTGGACGCTGAGCCGCGGGATCCGGCATTGCTGGATCCGGCGTCGGGGGACACGGCATCGATGGACACCACGGCCAGGAACCCGCGTCCCAGGATTTCAGGCGTCCGCGCGTCTGAACCGACCACGGCGTCGTAGCGGCCGAGCGGCTCCGCGTCACCCGGACCGGCTTCCGGGCCGGCATCGTCCGGTTCCGTGCCAGGACTGACCGTCGCCTGGCCTTGGAGCAGGATGCCAAGCTGCCCCTCAAATACTGGATGTGCCCGCTTCTTGGAGAGCTCCACAATGGACGTGTACCCCTTGAAAGCGCCGGTCCGGGCGATGACGTTAAGGTCGCGGATGTCACCCGTGGGCAACGCGCCGGAGGCCGCCGCTTCGCCGGAGAAGCGGAAGGGCCGGTATTTCTCGAGCGGATGTTCGCCGCCGTCGACGGTCAGCAGCAGGAGCTCACCGTCGATGACCGTCAGCACGCGCTCCATGCCGGGGAAGGACGAGAAATCGCCGGCTTCGGCGACGTCGGCGATGCTGACTCGCCAGTCCCAGGCGCCGTCCTGTGCAGAGGCGGCCAGGGGATGGCTGGCCAGCTCCCGGGTCACCCCGCCGCCGTTGCGCCACGGTTGCGGTCTGAGGTCTGCGAAGCGAATGATCTCCATCCGCCCAGCCTAGCCGGGGCGGCGTCCGGCACGGCAGCCAACCGGCTGGACGTTGCCGGGTCTTTCGTTGCCCGCGGGTGGTGGCCCGCGTAAAGTCAGCGCTGTGAAACCACGCAACTGGGGGACACATCAACCAAAGGAGCCGGTGAATGTTCGTCAAAGTGTGCGGGTTGAGTACGCCTGAATCGATCCGGGAGGCAGTGGAGGCCGGAGCGGATGCGGTGGGCTTCGTACTGACCGCCAGCCCCAGGGTTGTCTCCCCGGCGCAGGTCATGCAGCTGCTCCGCAGCGTTCCCGAAAGCGTCGCCGCCATCGGCGTTTTCCGACACGAACCGGCCGGGGACGCCGTGGCCATAGCGCGCGCGGCCGGCCTGGAATGGATCCAGCTTCACGGCCGCCGCACCCCCGAGGACGTAAAGACAGCGCATGACGCCGGGATGAAGGTCATCCGGGCAGTCACCATGGATGACGCCCCGGACGCGTTCGGGAGCTGGGGCGAGGAGCGGCTCCTGGTCGATGCCGCCGTCCCCGGATCAGGCGAAAGCTGGGACTACGGCTCCATGCGCACCAAGGGCCTCGATGGCCGGAACTGGCTCCTCGCCGGCGGGCTGAACCCTGCAAACGTCGCAGAAGCGGCCCAAGCGGCGGGGGCGTGGGGCGTGGACGTCTCCTCCGGCGTCGAGAAGTCCCGGGGCGTCAAGGACCTGGCGAAAATCCGCGCGTTCGTGACGGCCGCGAAAGCCTGACAACGGCGTGGGCTCCTCTCCGGCTGTGATTGCCCAGGCGCCCTTGGCCCCGCTGTATGCGGCGGGTTTCGTTACGGCCTTTGGAGCCCACAGCGTTGCCGCGGGCCTGGGCGCGCAGAGCGGAAACATCGGCCTGACCCTGCTGAATCTGGGCGTTCTGCTCGCTGTCTATGACGTCTCCGAAGTCTTTCTCAAGCCCGTTTTCGGGGTGCTGAGCGACAGGGTTGGAGCCAAACCGGTCATTGTCGGCGGCCTGCTGGGCTTTGCCGTTCTTTCGCTGATCGGCCTCTGGGCCGCGGATCCGCTCCTGCTTGGCCTCGCCCGCCTAGGGCAGGGCGCCGCGGCTTCGGCGTTCTCGCCGGCCTCCTCGGCCATGGTGGCTCGGCTGACGGCGGGCAAGAGCGCCGGAACGGTGTTCGGCAGATACGGCTCGTGGAAGAGCCTGGGCTATGTGATCGGACCACTCCTGGGTGCCGGCCTGATCCTGGCGGGCGGTTTCGCATTGCTGTTCGCGGTGCTTTCGGTCTTGGCCGCGGGCACCGCTGTGTGGGTCATGGCGGCAGTGCCGCACCTTGCGCCGCTCCCGCGCCGGCGCTACACCGTGCTGGATCTGGCCCGGCAGGTTTCCGAGCGCAGCTTCCTGGTGCCAACCCTGGCGCTGGCGGCCTCCATGGGGGCCATGGGGGCAGCCATCGGATTCCTTCCTGCACTGGCCGTGAGGGACGGGCTCGATCCGCTGGCGGGCACGGCAGCTGTCAGCGTGCTGGCCGTCGCCTCGGTGCTGGTGCAGCCCCGGATAGGTCGGCTTCGTGACCGGCACCGGATCGGCGACGCCGTCGGCATGCGGGCGGGCCTGCTGGTCACCGCAGCCGGGGCCGCCCTCCTGGCGATCGCCCCGTCTCCCGTCACCGATTTCGTGGCTGCGGCAGCGATAGGCACCGGCGTGGGCGCCGCCACCCCATTGGGCTTTGCCCATCTGGCGGACGCCACTCCGCCGGAACGGATGGGACGGACCATGGGCTCAGCCGAACTCGGGCGCGAACTCGGCGACGCCGGCGGACCTCTCCTTCTCGGAGGAGTGGCCACCCTGGCCGGACTCCCGCTCGGCCTCGGCGTGCTCGCGCTGCTCGTTGCGGCTGCCAGCATCCCCACGTTGCGTTCAAGGTCGGTCAGTTCAGGGTTAAATCAGGGCGGACCCCGAGGCTCCAACAGCTCTTCGAGGGGCAGAATGGACTGATGAAGACACTTCTCAACATCATCTGGCTGGTGTTCGGCGGCCTCTGGCTGTCGATTGGCTACTTCCTTGCCGGCGTGGTCTGCTGCCTCCTGATCGTCACCATCCCGTGGGGCATCGCGTCGTTCCGGATCGCCTCGTACACGCTCTGGCCGTTCGGCCGCATGGTGGTGGACAAGCCGGGAGGAAACGGTGTGTTCGCCCTGCTGGGAAACGTAATCTGGCTGCTCGTAGCGGGCATCTGGATCGCCATCGGGCATGTGGTGACGGCGTTCGCCATGGCCGTCACCATCATCGGAATCCCGCTGGCCATCGCCAACCTCAAGCTCATCCCGGTCTCCCTCATGCCGCTGGGCAAGCAGATCGTTCCCACCAACACGCCCTTCGTCAGCAGCTACCGCTGACCGATTCAACAGTTCATGCAGCCCCACGGAAAGTGAGGAAGAGCCATATGTCTGAAGCCCAGACCACCAGATCGAAAAGCACGCCCACCGAGGAACCGATGCTGGTGATCACCCGCCACTTCGAGGCCCCGGCCAGCCGGGTATGGTCCGCCCTGACCGATCCTGACCAGGCGCCGTCCTGGTGGGGGCCGCACGGATTCCACACGCCGCGGGAGACCATCGAGACGGACTTCGAAGTAGGCGGCCGGTACCGGGCCTGCATGATCAAGGACGAGACCGGCGAGAAGTTGTGGTGGAGCGGCATCCACACACGGATCGACCCGCCTGCCGTCTTCGAATTCACCTATGCCTGGGACAACGAGGACGGCACCCGCGGCTACGAAACGGAAGTGGCCGTCGAACTCGAGGAAGAGCTCGGCGGCACCCGGATGACCTTCACGCAGGGCCCCTTCGAATCAGTGGAAAGCCGGGACGGGCACGGCGCCGGCTGGGGCGAGGCGTTCGACCGCCTGGCAAGCCACGTCAGGACTGACGGCTAACCGCCCACAGTCCGGCACGCGCCTGCGCTCAGCGGCCCGCCGTGTCGAGCTCGCTGCGGAGGTTCCGCCGGGCGGCGTCCAGCCACAGCGTGCGGGCGCGGCCGGTGTGGAACAGCGGATCGAGCGCGAGCAGCTGGCGGACGACGGCGGTCCTGCCGGCCGCGAAGTCAGCGTCGCCAATGTGCGCGTAGTCTTCCCGGACGGCGGCCACATAGCGGGCGTAGGACTCGGGTTCGCCGCCGAGAACTGACAGGTCCGCATCGCAGAGGAGGGCGCCGCCGTCGTCCCCGGATGCCGGCCGGTGGTCGGAGGTGAGGCGGACCAGCCGCGCCACCTCGGCGACGTCATCCGCGGGCAGGCCTGCTTCGGCAAGCCTGACTTCGGCGAGCCGGGCCGACTCCTCCTCGTCCTGGCCGGCGATGCCTTGGTAGACGGCGTCGTGGAACCAAGCTGCGAGGAGCACTGTGAGCGGCGGTTCGTCGGGTCCGGTGAGCAGGTCCAGGGCCTCAAGAACCGCAAGCAGATGGGTACAGCCGTGGTAGCGGCGGTGGCTTTCGCTCCAGCGGTCCAGAAGGTCCAGGAAGAGGGCGTCGTGGCCCGGCATCACCGCGTTCCAGCGGTTCAGCAGCGGAACTTTCAGGGATTTGTTGCGCTCGCGGGCGGGGATCCTGAGTCCGCTCGCAATGAGTTTCCGGACCAGGACCCGTGCCTCCACGGGAATGGCGCCTGCCACCACCAGGTCGTCGAAGCGCCGCTCGGGCACGTCGTAATGGTCGCCGTCGAAGGCCCGTTCAGGGATCTCCGCCGCTGCGGCGAAGGCGTGCAGTTCCGCCAGCGAGGAGTCCGAGATCAGGTGCGAGAAGTGTGTTCCGTGCGCAGGCCAGAGAGGCGGATCCAGGTAAACGGCCATGGAGGAAGTCTAGTCCCCGGGGCCATCGGGATCCCGCGCCCAAGGGCCCCGGTGATCCCGGCAGGCGGCCGGTAGCCGCCTGCCGTTCTGGAATGTGCGCGGAAGGACGAATGTGCGCGGAAGGACGCTTCGTACTGCACGTCCGGGTCGGTCGGGCCGGCGCTATGAGCTGGACCGCTTGACCACGACGTCGTCGATGTATTCATCTCCCATCTGGCGGGAGTGTTCGGCTCCGAGCTGCACGGCGCTCACACTCGAGGCGCCCAGGTTCTGTGCGGTGCTGGAGAATTCCTGGAGACCGTCGAACCACACCTTGATCGTGGAGGTGCTGCCGTTGGCCCTGACCTGCATCGTGGCCCGGTGCCAGGTGTTCAGCGGAATGGTGGAGGACTTCAGTTTCGTGTAAGTAAACGTCCCGCTGGGGCCCGTCACGCGGAGCCAGAGCTGCCCGTTGCTGTTGTAGCGGTAGATATCCGCAATCCGCGTGCCGCCCGAGAAGAACCGGATGTAGGGGACGTCGTTTCCGGCGAGCCCGGCGGTGGTCACATTGAACCAGCCGTCCACGCCGGCTGTCTTGGTCCCGGCTGCCAGAGGCAAAGACATCAATGCGACGGACCCGGAATCTGCCGTCACGTGCAGTTTGGCCGAACACAGGCCGACATGGTCCGTGGTGCTGCTGACGGCGGCTGTGCCCGTCCCCGCCGTGCTCGGAAGGAACGGCGAGAGGGATCCTTCGAAGCTGGTGGCTGCGACCGTCGTTCCGGTGATCGTGCTGCTGGTTGGAGTGGTCTGTGGCGTGCGGCAGGTGACCGCGCTGGCCGCCTGCGCGGAACCGAAGACCAACCCGCCGGTAATGATCACCCCGAGGCTGCCAATGGTGCCGAGTTTCTTAAGCTTGCTCATTTCTGTGTCCTCACTATCTTGTTCGGGTCTTGGATTACCGGTCCCCTACGGCGGTCCCGGCCCTGCAGCTAGTTAGGCCGCGCCGGGTGCGAAATGCTTTAAAACAGCTGGATAAGCCGTGCCACGAGCGAAACGCAGATCAGGGAAAGGAGAGCTGCAGCAGTGTAGATTGCGGCTTTCGGAAGCGGTGTGTCCGGCCGCCTGATGCGGAGGACGTCGCACGTGACCAGGGTCACGACGGTGGCAAATCCCGTCAGGAAGATGAGCATTATGCACCTACCAGGGCTTCACGGGACCGCTTGGCGCCGAGCGCCAGGAGGCCAAGGGTGATGAGTGACAGCAGGAGCACGGCCACAGGCGGGGACCACATCCGCGCAAAGACCATGGCGGTGGCCACAATGGTGGAAAGCGCCAGGCTGGACGCGACCGCGATTGCTATGGCCAGCGGGAGAGTACTGTGCTTCTCCACCTGGTCCGGGGATCCGAACCGCAGAAGCATGACCAGGGCTGTTCCCGGTCCCGCGAGCAGGAACAGGCCGATCACCACCAGCCGGAGTCCTTCGGGGCCGACGAATGAGAGGGGTATCGCGGCCACGGCCACGGCGGCCACAGCGTAGCTTGCGTATTTTTGATCAAATGCCATTGCCTGCTCCTTTGATGTGGAAGACCACGCCGCCGGCGTTTTCGAAGACTTTCGACCAGCCGGGGCTGGTGCCGCACGTCGCAATGAAGTGGTCGAGATCGCCGGGGGGAGTGGTGCCGAGAAGATCCGCGGCGCGTTTTTGGCTGGTTGTGACGATCAGGTAGGCGCCCGACCGTTGGGCGATTCTGTTGCTCGCATCGCAGGTCAGAGGATCCGGATTGGTCCTTGGCTGGGCCGCGAGGAGTGCCCGGTAGTCATACTCGGCGTATTTTTGGAACTGCCACGGAGTATTTCGTATGGCCTCGATCAGGATTGAGCCGTTCGGTGCCGTGGCGTAGAGGCGGTTGACGAGGGAAACTTCGTCCTGGGTGAATTTTTCCATGCTGTCATTGCCATAGCGGGTAACCACTGTGGCCGTGGCAAGGACCGAGCCGAGGAGCAGCAGGGCGAGCGCCCTGCGCCAGCCCGGGGTGCCGTTCCGGTCCGGGATGAGGGTGAGGACCGCCAGGCAGGCCGCGAACGGCAGGCTGAACATGTACAGGCGGAGAAGCAGTTCGCCGCCGTAGGGCTGGCCGGGAATCAGCGCCAGCGGCGCCACAGCCCCGAGCGCCGCCGTGAGCCAGGCTGTCCGCCGCCGGTGGGCCATGAAGGCGCCCAGTGCGGCCAGAATCCACACAAATGCCACCTCGGCAAGGCGAATGTAGACCACCAGCACATGGGAATCGCTGCCGGAGACGCGCTGGGTGACGGCACCGAGCGTGTTGGCCTGGACGTCACCGAACGATCCGAAGAGCTGGCTCAGGTGGCCTTCGAAGTAAGCCGAGGCCACGAACACCAGCCAGGCCAGCGGCAGTGCGACCGCGAGGAGGGGAAGGAAAGGCAGTCGGAGCCGGCCGCTCAGGAGGAAGACCGCCAGGATCGGGATGACCGCGAACGGCGTGAGCTGGTGCGAAGCGGTCATGGCGACGAGGAAGCCCGCGCACACCACTACCAGCACGGCTGCGTCGGCCGGGGGAGGACTCGCCATGCCCTGGTGCGGAACGGTCGGGTCAAGCTTCGATACGCCGCGCGCCAGCGATGCGGTGAACCTGTTGGTGCCGGTGGGCCACGCCCAGCCGCTGAACGCACTCAGCACACAGGCAAGCAGCGTGACGAGCAGCAGGAAGGCGTAGGCCTGCGGGGACAGGTAGTCCTGCCCCACCCAGCTGGTGAGGAAAAAGATCCAGACGCCGGCCCAGGCCTGCCGGGGCTGGGAGGTGATCCTTGTTGCCAGGGCCAGCAGGGGCGCCAGCAGCAGCAGGTTGATTCCCAGGGGGGCCCAGGTGGCGACGCCGATCAGGTCCTTGACACCGGTTGCTCCGGAGACCAGCCCTAGGAAGTCGAAGAAGCCCGGCCAGTTGAAGTAGGCGTCGAGGTTCGGATCCAGCTGCCCGGACTTTGCGATGTGGTCTGCAATGCCCAGGTGGCGGTAGCTGGCCTCGAGCCGCGGCAGGCCATGGATGATGGGGTCGGCGGAATGCAGGATGACCACCATGACCAGGACCTGCCCGGCCAGAAGCGCCGGCGTGTGCCGCCGCAGATTCAGGGTGGCCACAAAGCCCGTCAGGCTGAGGGCCAGGGCCACGAAGAAGGCCGGCGGCAACGCCTCAATGAGCCCGGTCCCGCCAATCCGCTCCGGATCGACGTTCAGCAGGCTCCAGATGCCGAGGGCAAGGGCAGTCGCGGCCAAGGCTGCCAGCGCTGCCAACTTCCAGGGCGGTGACGGCTCATGATGGACGACGGCGGGTGGAACCGTGCCGCCGTGCTTGGCACTGCTGTGCTTGGTTTCGGCATGCTTGATTTCGCTGTGTTTTGCGTCGCCATGTTTGGTGCCGCCATGCTTCGTTTCGGCGTGCCGGTGGGGCGCGGGTGCCGGAGGGGCGGTCGGCGTGGGTTCGGGTGTCATGGTTGCTCGATTCCAGTCGGCTGGTTGAGTGCCGCTGACGGAACCTGGGCCGGTTCAGCGGCGGGCGTGGCCGAGGTGAGATTCCTCAGGCGCCAGAGGGCGATCAGCGCTGCGGCCGCCTGGGCCGCGGACCAGAGCGCGGATACGCCGGTGAGGCCATATTGCTGGGCCACAACGGCGGCGGGTGCCACCACCAGCACGGCGGCCAGAACGGCTACTGCCGTGGCTTCGACGAGACGGCCCTGCGCGCGGCACAGGCCGAAGTAGACCTGAGTGATGCAGCTCAGAAGCAGGGCTGGCACCAGGACTGGCAGCAGTGTCCAGGCGGCCGCGTACTGCGCGCCCAGAAAACCGAGGAGGTAGGGGCCGGCCAGGAGCAGGATGGCTCCGGCTGCCAGTGTGAGGGCGAGGCTGCTTCTGAGAGCCGAGGACACGAGGCCAGGTTTCGACCGGTCGCCCGCCAGGGCGGTCTGAAGCGAGAACCCGGCGGACTGCGGCACAAAGAAGACCGCCGACGCCATCATCCACACGATGTACCAGGACGCTGTCGCCGAGGTTCCGAGCGTGGCAGCGACGATCAGCGGCAGCAGGTAACCGGGTGCGCGGTCCGCGAGCATCAGTGCGTGGTTCGGAAGCCCCGGCTTCAGCAGCTTCACGGCGGGGCCAAACCGGAACCCGCCTTTCCAGTCCGGGGAGGTGCTGGCCTGGCGGAGCTGGCGCAGTCCTACGAGCACGCTGGCCAGGGCACCGGCCGCCACCGCTCCCACCACAACCGTCAGCTCGCGGGCGCCTGCCGCCAGGGAAATTCCAAGGAACGCCAGCTGGACCAGGCTCTGGGCCAGACTCCGGACCAGGGTGCGGTCGGCGCGCTCCTGCGCCACTCCCACGTGGTCCAGCTGATAGGCGGAGGCCGCGAAAAGCGCGGTTGCCATGAAAATGATGGTGACTGCGGGGTCGTTCCAGGCTTCACCAACGCCCGCGCCGAGCGCGTGCGTCACTGCGGCCACTGCGCCGGCAACAACCACCGACGCGACCCCCACTGTCAGCAGGCTGCTCGCGATCAGGCGGCGTCCGCCGTCGGACTGTGCCGGAAGAAGGGTGAGCGTGGCCGGCCCGACGCCGAGCATCCCGAGCTGCACGGTCAGCAGGGCCGCGGCAACCACGGCGGAGCCCATCCCGATTTCCGCCGGCGGCATCGCAAGCGCCGCGAGCGCCCAGAACAGGAACCCCGTGACCATCGGTGCCACCCGCGCTGCGGTCAGCCACGCGGCATTTCCGCCGACGGAGAGGCCGGCGCCTGGCGGGCGGAGGATTTCGCCGAACATCGAGCGGTAGTTGTACAGGAGGAAACCGGCCCAATACGGCAGGAAGCGCGGCGCGTGCAGGAGCGACAGGCCAACCCCGCGGACCGTTGCCAGCAGCGGCAGGGCCACAAGCCAGCCGGCGCGGGCCGGGTGCTTGCGGATGGTCCGTGCCAGGCCGGCGCCGTCCTGGAGCCACTGGTCACGGGCGCAGTCGAACGTGTCGATGAAGCGGTGCCGCACTACCGTGGTGCTGGAGACGCCCAGCCGGTAGCCGGCTTCCTCCAGCCGTATCCTCAGCTCGATGTCCTCGCCCGAGCGGAAGGTGTCGTCGAAGGCAACCGACATCAGTACTTTCCGGCGCATCAGGGTGGCGCAGACTCCGAACCACGACCGGACCCGGCTGTGGTTGTGGTGCCAGGCCAGGGCCGCCCCCCAATATCCGGGACCGTCGGATTCGCTGGCGAGGCCGAACTGGAGCCCGTCGTAGCCGCCGGCCTTGAACTCGTCCAGCAGGCCGCCCAGGGAACCGGGCGGAAGAACCACGTCGGCGTCGATGAGCGCCACGGCATCGCAGCAGGCGTTCTCGACGCCGAGCATCCGGGCCGCGGGCAGCCCGCGGCCCTCGTCGGAAATGACTCTCGCTCCGAACGATCGTGCGATCTCGGCCGTGTCATCCGTAGAACAGCCATCCACCACGATGATCTCGCGCGGCTTTTCGCTGCGGATGGATTCCAGGCATTCCGCCAGCCACTGGGCGGCGTTGCGCGCGGGAACCACCACCGATACTTCAAGATCGCTGACGTGGCGCCTCATCTCACTCCTCCAGCTTTGAGCTGATCAGGTTCGCAACGTAATCGGAGGTCCGGTCCGCGGACCACGAGGCGGGGATCCGCAGCAGGGAACACGGGACGCCGTCGAGGGCTTGCCGCACCACTGCTGCCTTGTGGGCGAAGTACTCCTCCAGAGGAACGAGGCCGGTAGCGCCCAAAGCCTCCACGAGCCGCCGCGAAACCATGGGCAGCTCAGAATGGAAGTTCCCCACGATGCGCGACGTCATCCATTCGGTGCTGCGTGTTTCCAACCGCGCATCGGAACCGTCGAAGCGTTCAAGGAAGATCGCCAGCCTGGTAAGCGCCCCCGATGAGATGCGGCCCGGGCCGAAAACCTCCTCGGGATGCACCATCCTGTGTTCAGGGGACCAGCGGCGGGTGAAGGCCGCCGTCTTTGGATATCTCACGATCACCGGGTGCACCGCGGTGGCAAGCCGGGCCACTGAATTGGTGAGCCAGCCCGGCGCCAGCGGCTTGCGGGCACCACTGAACATGTCCGGGTAGATGGTCTTGTGGTGGGGCTTGAGGAACATCGGTTTCGCGTACCCCATGAGCATGCCGTCGGAACCCAGGAAGGCCCAGTCATCGGCCATGAAGCGCACCCCGGGTTTGGCCACCAGCTTGGCCACCGTGCTGGTCTTGCCCACACCGCCCCACGCAGGAAGCAGAACTCCGGAACCGCGGTAGTCCACCACGGCCGCATGAATCATCGCGGCGTTCTCCCTGATGCAGAGGGCGTCGAGCAGCGGGATGACAGCCGTCAGCAGCTCGCCGTTGCCCTGAACGGCATAGCCGTCACGGGTTTCGATGATCTGTACTCGGTCCGCGGGAAGGTAGAGCGAGTCTGCCGTGAAGCGGTAGGCATCCTCGGCGTGCGACTGGTCTGTCACCGCCGTCATCTCTCCGCTGACATGCAGGCGGAGTGGCGCGTGGGATCCGCCGAGAAACGGGCCAAGCATGTCCCGCAATTGCGATTCGCCGGGAGTGCCGGGGGCCACGTCGATACCCACGAGACCGTGGACATCAAAGCTGGCGCCTGCGGGCGCACCCGATTCCTTCGTTACGCTGCGCTCAGACTGGCTCATGATCTGCGCTTCCGGCTGGCGTGGCGGTTAAGGCGTGGCTGTGTTTTGGATTAATGCAAATCAATTGACTTCCCTCCAGCTGGGTCGTGCTCCGTTTTGCTTCGATTCCGCGTCTATGGGGGCTGCTGGCAGGCGCCGCCCGCGGACGTACCCGCAGGTGGTGACGGCCAGTACGGCGATGATGGTCATGGCGCGGCCCAGGCCCGCCGGATCCTTGCCCTGGACCCGATCCCTGATGCCGACGAACACCGCACGGGGCAGAATCTGCCGGACGTAGCGCCGTTCCGGTCCGAGTGCCCGCTTGTGCCCGACAATCTTGCTGACCTGTGCCTTGGAAATGCCCTCGGACCAGGCGCGCCGCAGCATGTAGTTCAAGGTGCCGCGCTGGGCGGGAACGAAGTGATGCACGAGGGCAGCGGGTTCGTACACCACACGGGCGCCCGGCGTGCCGATGACCGCCCTGATGCAGATCTCCGTTTCCTCGCAGCCGAGCGGCAAGGAATTTTGTCGGCCCAGGGAGGTGTTGAAGCCACCCACGACGTCCAGTACCTCGGAGCGGAATGACATGTTCGCGCCGATCACGTTGCGCACTTCCGCGGCCACCCTTGGCATCCCCCGGTGGGTGCAGCCGACGATCCAGTCGAGCTCCTCCGCGAAATAGCCCGGACGCCCCTTTTCCCACACGGGAACGGCTCGTCCGCCCACCGCCAGGACATCGTGGTCGTCGTAGAGCGCCGTCAGGCGTTCCAGCCAGTCCGGTGCCGCCTGGGCGTCGTCGTCCAGGAAGGCAACGATGCCGGCGGTGGCGGCGGCGGCGCCCGTGTTGCGTGCCCCGGACAGGCCCTTTGGGCCGGTGTTTTCCAGGATCACGACGTCCGACACCGTGAAAATGAGCCTCTTGTAGAGGTCCATGTTGTAGTCGACAACCACAATCGTCTGCTCCGGCGGAACCGACTGGCCCCGGACAGACTCAACGGCTGACATCAGCAGGTCCCAGCGATCCTCCGTGTAGGAGCAGATCACGACGGAAACCGCCGGCAAGCCCTCAGTATGATGCATGTTAGTCGCCCGCCATGAGGCCCAGGACAGTCTGGGGATCGGTTGGAATGTGAGGAAGGGAAATGCTTGGGTACTTGTACTTCACGCGCCTGAGTGCCTCCGGCCGGGCGCCAGCCGTGGGCGCCTCCCACCCGACGCACTCGCGGGCAAGGGTCCGGAGGACGCGCCAGCCGTCGCGAAAAGTGTGGAGGTTCGAGTTGCCGGAGATGCGGTTGAGCTCGTTGCTGGGGACCTCTGCGATCCGCAGCCCGGCCCTGGAGGCGCGGACAATCAGTTCCGTCTCAATCTCGAAGCCCTCAGACTGGAGCTCCAGGATCTGCAGGCACTCACGGCGCATCGCGATGTAGCCGTAGCAGAGATCCGAGAAATCGCTGTGGAGCACGAGGTTGGCCAGGCCGGTCAACGCCCGGTTGCCGGTGCTGCGAAGCAACGTGATGTCCTCGGAACCTCCGCCCGTGACGTAGCGGGAACCCTTGACGAAGTCGAATTCGTGCTGAAGCGGGGAAACGAACCAGCCGATCTCCTGGGGGTCCATGCTCCCGTCTGCATCGAGCATGACGATGATGTCGCCGGAGGCTGCGGCCAGGCCGGCCCGCACCGCGAAGCCCTTGCCGGCCTGCGGTTCGGAAACCACCACGACGTCGAGGCGGAGGGCGCGGGCGACGTCTACTGTGCTATCCAGGGAACGGCCGTCGACGATCACCACTTCGTCTACATAGGAGGGCATTCGTCGAAGGACCCAAGGAAGATTCTTGGCCTCATTCAGGGTGGGGATAACCACGCTGACCGAAGCCAAGGGCGATGGAGCAGGTAAGTCTGCGCGCAGACTGGAAACAAGAACAGGGATGGTCACTAGCCTCACCACTCAATGGAGTTGTATGCCTTTGCCAACCCGCAGCAGCCTTCCCGGTCTCCCGGGAAGTAGACCAAAGCGTTTGCTGCTGCGTCGGAGGCAACTTGCGTGCACTCCCCCTCGTTTATGTTTTATTTATCAACTTGGGAAAACCTTGGGGTTCCTTGGGGTCACCCCACTTTTGGGGGTCGATGAACGCCGGGATCGGCGCAACCCCCAGTTTTGGGGGTCGCTAAATCCTAGGAAGCGTGAAGTTCGTGGTGCCAGACTTGCCGCATGTTTTTCTCAGCCCAGTGGAGCATCCGTCCGCGCCGGGGCCGGCGGCGCCGTTACGGCCTCCGGAGCCTGGCCACGCTCGCGGCGATGGTGATGCTCGCCGGATGCGGATCCGTGGCCAACGAAGCCCGGCGGTTACCGCTCGGGGAGCTGCCCCCTGTCGACCCCCTCATCAGCAAACTGCCGGTGGGTGACCTGCCCGGCTGGAAACAGGTGTTCCTCGAGGACTTCGACAAGGGCAACGTTCCCGTGGGCAGTTTCCCGGGCGATGCGTACGGCCAGATGTGGAGCGAGGGATACAAGGACGGGACCCCTGACACGGCGGGACAGACGGGAACGAAATCGGGCTACTACCCGTCCAAGGTGCTGAGCGTGAAGGACGGGACCCTGGACTGGTACCTCCATTCCGAGGACGGCGTCTCCATGGGCGCCGCGCCCACACCCAAGATCCCGAATGACAGTTCGAACCCGCACCGGGCCAACAGCCTGCTCTACGGAAGGTATTCGGTCCGCTTCAAGGCCGATTCCCTGCCGGGCTTCAAGACAGCGTGGCTCCTGTGGCCGGACAGCGGGGCGTGGCCGCGGGACGGCGAGGTCGATTTCCCTGAAGGCGACCTTTCCAAGACGTTCTACGGTGCCGTGCACAAAATGGGCAAAGACCCGCAGGACCAAGACCTGTTCGACTCCCGGGCAACGTTCGAGACGTGGCACGTCGCCACGATGGAGTGGAGCCCGGGCAAGGTCGAGTTTTTCCTCGACGGCCGCTCACTCGGAGCAGGAACGGAGAGCACGCCGACGACCCCCATGCACTACATCCTTCAGACTGAGTCCTGCCTGCGGGGATGCCCGGAGCCCGAGACGGCGGGACACGTATCCGTGGACTGGGTGGCCGTCTGGAAACGCGGCTGAGGGGGAGTGGTAAGAACTACTTCCGTTCAATGGTGAAGTCGTCTGTGAAGCTGTAGCCTTCGGCGGGGACGAACCTGGCGGAGAGCCGGCCTGCCGTGGCGGTGACGTCCAGGGTGCCCAGTGCCGCATCGCGGTTTCTGCCCGCCATGGCGGCAAAGTACCGGGCTTCGGAATCGTCGCCGTGCACGTCGTAGAAGCCCACCCCGCCCGTGCCCACAGTTGCGAAAACCGTTCCGGCACCGTGGACCATGCTTTGATCGGAATCAGCAATGCAGCCTGTCGAAAAAGCGTCGGGCACGACATTGGCACACGGAACACCGATGCGGAGCTGGTGCGTCCGCTGGTACGTGTGTTCATGCCCCGTCAGCACCAGGTCAACGTTCTTGTCCACCAGCAAGTTCATGAAGTCCTTGCCCGGCTGGCACTCGTACTTGCCCACGCTGAGGCAGGGTGCGTGCATGCCCACCACGGTCCAGGGAATCCGCTTCGACTCTGCTCCGTCCAGGGCCGCCGCGGTCCAGCGCCAGCGCTCGCTGTTCCTTGAATAGTCCAGGTTTTTTCCGTCGTGGAAGTCAATGCCGGGAGACACCATGACGAACCGCACCAGGGGGTTCCGTTCCGGGACATCGACGTACCACTGCGTGCCGTAGTCCCCCTGGAGGCCCGGCAGTTTGTTGGGCAGGCACCTGACGATGTTCTGGATGTCGCCGTCGTGGCCATCACTTTCGTGGTTTCCCGTGACGACCTGGTAGGGAAAATCGGAGCCCAGTTTACCCGTGACCATGTCGCAGAACTCCTGCTCGAGCCCGGCCTCGTAGGAGTAATCCCCCAGTCCGAGATTCAGCTGCGGCCGGAGCCCGGCAATGGTGTCCAGAACGCGCCGGGCCCCGTCGCCGAGGCCCACGTCGCCTTGCGCCGTGAAGTGGACAGAGGGTTCTGCCGGCTCCGACTGAGTGGGCGTTGCGCTGGGGCTTGGTGTTTCGGTCGGCCGCGATGTTGCGGTCGGGGAAGGCGCTGGCGGGCTCGATGTTCCCGGCGAGCCGGTTGTGGGTGGCGGGCTCGACGGCGGGGGCTGCGGCGGGTCTTGCTGGCATCCGGTCAGGAGCAACGCCAAGGCCAAGACGGCGGCCGGAACCCGTCCTGCCAGCTTCCGCGGAGTGGACGGTCCAGTCATGATCCCTCACATCACAGAACGGCACCTGATGACGCGGATCAGCCCGAGGCGATAGCGCGACAACTGCTTGGCCCCAGAGTAACGCCGGCTGCGCAGCTTAGGCCATAGCAGAGGCTTCGCCCGTCATCCCGCGTCGCCTCCCTCCGTTACATGCCCGGGATGTCGAGGGCCTCGTAGACCTGGATGTTGGCGCCGGGCATCATCAGGTGCGGGTGGCCCTCGAGCAGGGCCAGGGCGCCGTCCATGTCCTCTGCCTGAAGGATGCCGTACCCGCCCACGTTCGTGCTGGTGTCGGAGGTTCCGGTGGCGCTGACCTCTTTGCCGGCGCCCAGCGGATTACCCATGTCCACGATGCCGCCACCCGCCCGCTGGGCCCACTCCATCCAGGCCTTCATGCCTTCTTGGGCGGCCTCGGGGGTGCTCTCAGCCATTTGCGCTTGTGCCGACTGCGGGGCGTTGTAAAGAACAACAAACTTCGTCATGTCAGGTCCTCTTCTCGAGTGTGCTGATGAAACCATCATCGCTGGTCACGGGTCGATCCTAGGGGGATTCCGGTGGCAGGGATACAGTTCAAGGGCTATGGTTTTCCCGAAGTTCATCTGCCCCGAAAGGGCCGTTCGCTGTGGGCAAACTTGGACCTCTCAGCGTCTTTTGGCAAAGTTGAGCGTATTAGACTCAATTTACTTAATCGCATCCCGGAAGGAGCTCTCTTTGGACGCCAAATTCACCACCAAGAGCCAGGAGGCTCTCTCTGCGGCAGCCATGAACGCGTCAACGGCCGGAAATCCCCAGGTGGAGCCGGCCCACTTGCTGAAGGCGCTGATGGACCAGCGGGACGGCGTCGCCGTCGCCCTGCTCCGCGCCACCGGGACGGACGCGGATGCCGTCAGCGTGCAGGCCAGCACGGCCATCAAGAAACTGCCCGCAACGTCGGGAAGCTCCGTCCAACAGGCGCAGCTGTCCCGCACGGCCCTGCAGGCCATCCAGACCGCGCAGAACGAGGCGGACAGGCTCGGGGACTCGTTTGTCTCCACCGAGCACCTGCTGCTGGGCCTTTCGGCCGGGAGCGACGGCGTCGGAAAGCTTTTGCGCGACGCCGGCGCCTCCCACGAAGCGCTGCTCGCCGCGGTGCCCGGGGTGCGCGGGGACCGCACCGTCAACAGCCCTGATCCCGAAAACACGTTCCAAGCCCTGGAAAAATTCGGTACGGACCTGACCGCCATGGCCCGCTCCGGGAAGCTGGACCCGGTGATCGGCCGCGATACGGAAATACGGCGCATCATCCAGGTGCTGAGCCGGCGCACCAAGAACAACCCCGTGATCATCGGCGAACCCGGCGTGGGCAAGACGGCCGTCGTCGAGGGCCTGGCCCAACGGATCGTGGCCGGCGACGTGCCGGAAAGCCTGCGCGGCAAGACCCTCATCGCGCTGGACCTCGCGTCCATGGTGGCCGGTGCAAAGTACCGCGGCGAGTTCGAGGAGCGGCTCAAGGCCGTATTGGAGGAAATCAAGAACTCGGACGGCCAGATCGTTACGTTCATCGACGAGATCCACACCGTGGTGGGCGCCGGCGCCACGGGCGAGAGCTCCATGGACGCCGGCAACATGCTCAAGCCCATGCTGGCCCGCGGCGAGCTGCGCCTGATCGGTGCCACCACGCTTGACGAGTACCGCGAGAACATCGAAAAGGACCCCGCTCTGGAGCGCCGCTTCCAGCAGGTGTACGTGGGTGAGCCGAGCGTGGATGACACAATCGGCATCCTCCGCGGCCTGAAGGAGCGCTACGAGGCCCACCACAAGGTGGCCATCGCGGACTCCGCGCTGGTGGCGGCGGCGTCGCTTTCCAACCGGTACATTTCCGGGCGCCAATTGCCGGACAAGGCCATCGACCTCGTGGACGAGGCCGCCTCCAGGCTGCGGATGGAGATCGACTCCGCGCCGGAGGAAATTGACCAGCTGCGCCGACAGGTGGACAGGCTCACCATGGAGGAGCTGGCCCTCGCCAACGAGAAGGACGCGTCCTCGGTGGAGCGTCTTGCCGCGTTGCGCGCGGACATGGCGGACAGGAAAGAGGAACTCGCCGCCCTGAACTCCCGCTGGGAGGCGGAGAAGGCAGGCCTGAACCGCGTGGGAGACCTGAAGGCCAAGTTGGACGAGCTTCGGTCCGCCGCGGACAAGGCCCAGCGTGAAGGCGACCTCGAGACCGCCTCGCGCGTACTCTACGGCGAGATTCCGGCGCTGGAGCGCGAACTGAACGCCGCCGCAGAAGCCGAGGCCGCCGTCACGGACAAGTCCGGTCAGATGGTGGCGGAGCAGGTCACTGCTGACGACATCGCCGAGGTCATCTCGGCCTGGACCGGCATCCCCGCCGGCCGCATGCTGCAGGGTGAAAGCCAGAAGCTGCTCCACATGGAGGAGGAACTCGGCAGGCGCCTGATCGGCCAGTCCAAGGCCGTGGCCGCCGTGTCCGACGCCGTCCGCCGCGCCCGCGCCGGCATCAGCGATCCGAACCGCCCCACCGGCTCCTTCCTGTTCCTCGGCCCCACCGGCGTGGGCAAGACCGAACTGGCCAAGGCGCTCGCGGACTTCCTGTTCGACGACGAACGCGCCATGGTGCGGATCGACATGTCCGAGTACAGCGAGAAGCATTCCGTGGCGCGGCTCGTGGGGGCGCCCCCCGGCTACGTGGGCTACGAGGAAGGCGGTCAGCTGACCGAGGCCGTCCGCCGTCGGCCGTATTCCGTAGTGCTGCTCGACGAGGTTGAAAAGGCGCACCCGGAGGTCTTCGACATCCTTCTGCAGGTGCTCGACGACGGCCGCCTCACCGACGGCCAGGGCCGCACCGTGGACTTCCGCAACGCGATTTTGGTGCTGACGTCCAACCTGGGCAGCCAGTTCCTGGTGGACCCCATCCTGGACGCCGAGGCCAAACGCAATGCCGTGATGGCTACGGTGAACGCGTCCTTCAAGCCGGAGTTCCTGAACCGGCTGGACGAGGTGGTGCTGTTCGACCCCCTGACAGTGGACGAACTCGCCAGGATCGTGGAGCTGCAGGTGGCAGAGCTGTCCGGCCGGCTTTACGAGCGGCGGCTCTCGCTCGAAGTGACCGACAGTGCCCGCGCCTGGCTGGCGATGTCCGGCTTCGACCCGGCGTACGGCGCCCGCCCGCTGCGACGGCTGGTCCAGCGCGAGATCGGCGACCGCCTCGCCAAGGCCATCCTCGCCGGCGGAATCGCGGACGGCGACACTGTGCTTGTGGACACGGCCGCCGACGTCGACGAACTCACCATTGAGGGGCTCGAGGCCATGGCAGGACCCGGTGGCGGCGCTCCCGCCGGAAGCGGCCTTTCGGTCCGCCGCAAGGGCTAGTCGCCGCCCGCCCGCGCCTAGGGGACGCCCGCCCGCGACTAAGGGAGCAGGCTGGCCTTGATGATGTTGCCCGCGTCCGCGATGACGTAGCAGTCGACGCGGCGGTCGCCTTGGCCCCAGCTGTCGCTGCTGGGGTAGGCAAGCCTGTAGCTCAGCACATAAGCGTTGGATTTGCTGGTCAGGGCCGCAGCTTGGCAAGCCTCCCGCGCCTTGGCTTTCATCGCTACCCTGCCGGGGTAGGAGTCCCCGGCAGGGTAGCGGTGGGCTGCCACGAGCTGCGCCGAGTGCTCGGTGGTGCACGCCACCACGGTGGCGCCGGTTGCTGATGGGTCAAAATCCTTGAAACAGTCGCCAACCCTGAAGTCCAGCGGGCTCACGCCCTTGAGTGGGAGCTTGGGGCGCGGCGATGCGGACGGAGCGGCGGCGGAGGCCTGCCCGTTGGAGGCACCCGGCTGTTTCGCGGCCTCCAGCGTTGCGGTGGCCAGCAGCGAAGTCAGTGTCCAGGTGAGCAGGCCGGCCACTCCGAGCAGTGCCACCACGAAGGCCGCCTTGAACAGGTTCTGCCTCAGTTCGGCCCTTGGCTCCGGGGCCGGCCGGGCTCCGGGATATGGCGAGATATCCTCCGGGGCGGTTTGCGGCGGCGCAATTCTGGGTGGGGCAGCCG
>NZ_CAKKLY010000037.1 GCF_918698095.1 Arthrobacter sp. Bi83 | reverse complement strand
AGCCTTAAGCTCCTCGGCAAACACCGCGGCAGCACGCATGGGGCCCACCGTGTGTGAACTGGACGGGCCTATTCCGATGGAGAAGAGGTCAAAGACTCCAACAGCCATTGTCGGTTCCTAACTAGGTCTTGCTGTGGCCCGGCAGATGGTCCTGCCGGATGACTGAGTGGCCGCGGGTCGCGGCTTGCAGCCGGTCAGTACGGCAGCGGGCGGCAGCTAGTGGCGGCCGCCCGCCGCCGTGCTGTTTTAATCCACGCTACGCGGTTTTTGCCGCGGCGAGGTCGAAGCGCTTACAGCTCGCCGCCGTTCTTTGAAGCGTATTCCTCGGCCGACAGCAGCGGGCCCTCCGATTCGGCGGCGACCTTGAACAGCCAGCCGGCGCCGTACGGATCGCTGTTGATCAGGGCCGGATCGTCGACGACGGCGGGGTTGATTTCCGTGACCTCGCCAGTCACCGGCGAGTACAGGTCCGAGACGGATTTGGTGGACTCCACCTCGCCGCAGGTTTCCCCCGCCGTCACCGGGAAACCAACCTCGGGCAGGTCCACGTACACGATGTCGCCGAGGGCGTCCGTGGCCACGGCGGAGATGCCGATGGACACAACGTTCCCGGCCTCGCGCGCAACCCACTCGTGCTCGTCGGAGTACTGCAGTTCACGGGCAACTTTTGCCATGTGTTTTTCCTTTACTCTTGAAATCTTGGTGCTAAATCAGTTGTGCTGGGCTGATGCGGACAGTGGCCGGGTTGGGCGGCGGATGAGCGAATTCCTCCGCGTGCTCGGTCGCGAGGGCGCCCGCTGAGCGGACGCGACGCTCCCTTAGACGCACGCTTCCGGAATCCCCTCACCCGCCGACCAGCACTTCAGTTTGGGGGCCAACAGTTCTCCGGAAAGAAACAGTGGCTCTACTAGATCGATCGGGTCCGAGCTACTTGTGGGCCTAAAGAGTTTCGACAGGCTCAACCAGCGCTAGGTGACTTGCCCTCGAGGGGCCGGCTGGCCGGGGTTTTCGAAAGCGTGCGTCAAAGCGACGAAGGAGCAGCACGCGTGAAAACCGGGGCCAGCCGGCCACGGAGCCAACCACGGCCCCGGGACCAGGGGTTTCGACAAGCTCAACCAGCGGAGACGGGCCTACTTTGAGCGCTTGTAGAAAGGCAGTGCGACGACTTCGAACGGCTCCGTTTTGCCGCGCAGGTCGATGTCCAGGGCCGTGCCGGGTTCGGTGAACTCGACGTCGACGTAGGCCATCGCGACCGGGTAGCCGAGGGTGGGGCTGGGCTGGCCGGAGGTGACTTCGCCTATGACGTTGCCGTCCTTGAGCACCGGGTAGTGGCCGCGGCCGGCACGGCGCCCGAGCCCCTTGAGGCCCACCAGCTTACGGCCAGTGGTGGAACCGGTGCCGGCTGCCTTGAGCGCGCTCAGCGCCGCCTTGCCCACGAAGTCGCCATCCTTGGACAGCGCGACGACGGGGCCCAGGCCGGCGGCGAAGGGGTCCCCTTCGAGGGAAAGCTCGTTGCCGTACAGCGGCATTCCGGCTTCGAGGCGGAGCGAATCGCGGGAGGCGAGTCCCGCAGGCGTCAGCTCCCCTTCGTCCGCAATGGCGACGATGGCCTGCCAGAGGGCGGCGGCGTCGTCGTTGTTCACGAAGATCTCGAAGCCGTCCTCGCCGGTGTAGCCCGTGCGGGCGAGCAGAAGTTCCTGGCTCGCACCGCCCACCAGGAAAGGAACTTCCACGGCGGCGTAGTACTTCAGGCCGGTGACGAGCTCGTGCTGCGCGGCGGGAACCAGGCGGAGGAGGATTTCCTCGGCCTTGGGACCCTGGACAGCGATCAGCGACGTGGCGGCGGAGACGTCCTCAACCACGGCGTCGAACCCGGCGGAACGCTCGGCGAGGGCCTGGGCAACCACCTGGGCGTTGCCGGCGTTGGGCACCACAAGGAACCTGTCCGTACCGCCTTGTGCGGTGTCCGCAGTAGCGGGCCGGCGGTACACGATGAGGTCGTCGATGATGCCGCCGTCTTCCTTACAGATCAGCGAGTACTTGGCCTTGCCGACGGCCATCGCCGAAATCTTGCCGACGAGCGCGTAGTCCAGGAAGGCTGCGGCGTCCGGGCCGGTCACCCAGACTTCACCCATGTGGGACAGGTCGAAGATGCCTGCCGCGCTGCGGACGGCGCGGTGTTCGGCCAGCTCGGAGCTGTACTTGAGCGGCATCTGCCACCCGCCGAAGTCGGTGAAGGAGGCGCCGAGCTTCTTGTGCTCTTCGTAAAGGGCGGTGTAATTCTCAGACATCGGCGGATCCTCAGTTTTCAAATTCGGAAAGCGGCGGGCAGGAGCAGATCAGGTTGCGGTCGCCCAGAGCGCCGTCGATCCGGCCCACGGGCGGGAAGTACTTGTCCTGCTTGAGGGAGTGCACCGGGAACACTGCCTGTTCGCGCGGGTATTCGCGGGCCCAGTCGGAGCTGATGACGGCGGCGGCGGTGTGCGGGGAGTTGCGCAGCGGGCTGTCCGCCACGCTGAAGTCGCCGTTGGCCACCTGGTCGATTTCAGCCCGGATGGAGATCATGGCCGTGATGAAGCGGTCGATTTCGTCCAGGTCTTCGGACTCCGTGGGCTCCACCATCAGCGTGCCGGCAACAGGGAACGCCAGGGTAGGTGCGTGGAAGCCGTAGTCGATGAGGCGCTTGGCAACGTCCTCCGCCGTGACGCCGGTCCTGGCGGTGAGCTCGCGCAGGTCCAGGATGCACTCGTGGGCCACGAGCCCGCCCTCGCCCGTGTACAGCACCGGGAAGAAGTCGTTCAGGCGCGCCGCAATGTAGTTCGCGGCGAGCAGCGCGGACTTGGTGGCGTCGGTCAGGCCGCTGCCGCCCATGAGCTTCACGTAAGCCCAGGAGATCGGCAGGACGCCTGCTGATCCGTAGTTCGAAGCGGAGATGGGCACGTCATTACCTTCGGTCCAGGTCGCGGCGTTGCCGGGCATGAACGGCGCCAGGTGGGCCTTGGCAGCGACCGGACCGACGCCCGGGCCGCCGCCGCCGTGCGGGATGCAGAAGGTCTTGTGCAGGTTCAGGTGCGAGACGTCGCCGCCGAATTTGCCCGGCTGGGCGAGCCCCACGAGGGCGTTTAGGTTGGCGCCGTCGATGTAGACCTGCCCGCCGGCTGCGTGTATGGCGTCGCAGACTTCCCGGACATCGGCGTCGTACACGCCGTGGGTGGACGGGTAGGTGATCATGATCGCGGACAGTGCGTCCTTGTGCAGCTCGATCTTGGCGTTGAGGTCGGCGTGGTCGATCGTGCCATCTGCCGCCGTGGCCACAACAACAACCTTCATTCCGGCCAGGACGGCCGAGGCCGCGTTCGTGCCGTGGGCGGAGGCCGGGATCAGGCAGATGTTGCGCTGGTCATCGCCGCGTGAACGGTGGTAGCCGCGGATGGCCAGCAGGCCCGCGAGCTCGCCCTGGGAACCGGCGTTGGGCTGGATGGACACCTGGTCATAGCCGGTGATCTCGGTCAGCTGCGCTTCAAGATCTGCAATCAGTTCGCGCCAGCCCTCGGTCTGGGAATCCGGGGCAAACGGATGGATGGACGCGAACTCCGGCCAGGAGATCGCTTCCATTTCGGCCGTCGCGTTCAGCTTCATGGTGCACGAACCCAGCGGGATCATGGTGCGGTCCAGCGCGAGGTCGCGGTCGGACAGCCGGCGCACGTAGCGCAGCAGCTGGGTCTCGGAGCGGTGGGTGTTGAACACCGGATGCTGCAGGTACTCGGAAGAGCGTTCGACGGCGGCGTCCAGGGAAAAAGCGTCCGTCGCCTCAACGGCCGTGGCACCGAAGGCGCCGAGGACGTCCTCGACAATTGCCGCCGTCGTCGTTTCATCGGTGGAGATGCCCACGGTGTCCGCGTCGATGCTGCGGAGGTTGATGCCCTTGGCCTCGGCCGCGGCGATGATGTCCGCCGCCTTGCCCGGCACAGACACGCTCACGGTGTCGAAGAAGCTGGTGTGGAGGACGACCAGCCCGGCAGCCTTCAGCGAGGTGGCGAGGGTCCTGGCGTGGCGGTGAGCGGTTTCGGCAATCGCTTTCAGCCCGTCCGGACCGTGGTACACGGCGTACATCGAGGCGACGATGGCCAGCAGGGCCTGCGCGGTGCAGATGTTGGACGTCGCCTTTTCGCGGCGGATGTGCTGCTCACGGGTCTGCAGGGCCAGACGGTAGGCCGGAACTCCTGCAGAGTCCTTGGAGACGCCGACGAGGCGGCCCGGCATCGAGCGCTCGAGGCCTTTCTGGACTGCCATGTAGGCGGCGTGGGGTCCGCCGTAAAACAGAGGCACGCCGAGGCGCTGCGCCGAGCCGACGGCGATGTCCGCACCCTGCTCGCCCGGAGGGGTGATGAGCGTCAGTGAAAGGAGGTCCGCGGCAACCGTCACCAGTGCACCGCGCTCCTTGGCGGCAGCGATGACCTCGGAGTGGTCGAAGACGCGGCCGGAAACCCCGGGCTGCTGGAGGACAACGCCGTTAATGACGCCGTCAGGCAGTCCTTTGGAAAGGTCGGCGACCTCCACCTCAAAGCCGAGGGCCTCGGCGCGGCCCTTGACGATGGCGATGGTCTGCGGCAGGCAGTCGGCGTCGAGCACCGTCTTGCCGTCGTGGGCGGCCTTGTTCTTGTTGGCCCTGCGCATCATCAGCACGGCCTCGGCCACGGCGGTTGCTTCGTCCAGCAGCGAAGCGTTGGCGATGGGCAGCCCCACGAGGTCCTGCACCATGGTCTGGAAGTTCAGCAGCGCCTCGAGCCGGCCCTGGGAGATTTCCGGCTGGTACGGCGTGTAGGCCGTGTACCAGGCCGGGGCTTCGAGGATGTTGCGGCGGATCACCGGCGGGGTCACGGTGTCGTAGTAGCCCTGGCCGATCATCTGCACGGCCGTCTTGTTCTTCGCGGCAAGCTTGCGCAGCTCGGCGAGGGCTTCAACTTCGCTCAGGGCCGGGGCAAGCTCCAGCGGGGAGTCCTGCCGGATGTCTTTGGGAACTGCGGTATCAACCAGAGCATCAACGGTGTCGTAGCCGACAGCCTTGAGCATGGCGTCGACGTCGGCTTCACGGCGGGCGCCGATATGCCGGTCAACGAAGGACGTGGAGGCTGAATTGACAGTCAAGGGAACTCCATAACTAAGGCGGCGCAGGGTACGCCACATCGATCGGGTTCCTCCCCGCTCTGTATTGGACCTGAGAGTTTCCGCGTTGCTGTGGTTTGCGCACAGCCCCGCTTGCACCGTCGGTGAGCACAGCATGTCCTGATGTTTCGGGATGATCCCGGGACTCCAGACGGACAGCCTGCTACTTTCCAGAGTTGCCTTGCCGCGGCGGTACATGGGCCTGAGAGATTCCTGGGGAGGATTTGCTCCTACGGCGCCTGCTTGTACCTACTTGCAGAACTCTCCCGCCGCAGATCAAAGGCATATTCAGTTTGCGGTGACAACAGCCACAGAGGCTATTCTCCTATGTCCGGAACGCGTCCGCAAACTGTCTCGTAGCGGCCGGATGGTACTGCCGCCGGCGCTTTCAGCACCGGCCGGTCAGTCCCGGAGCCGCTCCAGCGCGGCAAGCAGGCTTTCGACGTCGGCGGCCGTCTCGGCAGCTGTCGCGGCCGGCCCGATCGACAACATCGCATTGAAATACAGGCCGTCCCCCATGTACAGGACCGCCTTCGCGAGCCCGGGCCCCACATCCTTGGCGATCTCATTGAGCCAGCGCTGCTGAATATGGGCGAAACGCCGCCGGGTCTCCTGATGGGCCACCTCTGCGAGCCGCGTTGCCGCCACAATGACGCGGTCCAGAGGGGTGTCTGCCCACACTGAGGATTTGATGAAGTAGGCGGCCGCACCTTCGGGTGCCGTGGCCATGGCCCGGGCATCGGCCTCGGCATGCTCGTCCAGGCGGTCCAGCAGGACCCCGATCAGGGCCTCCTTATTCGGGAAGTGGTAGAGCAGGCCCCCTTTGGAAACCCCAGCGCGCCCGGCCACGGCATCCAGGGTTGCTGCTCGCTCCCCTACTTCGATGAGGAGTGACTCAAAGGCGTCGAGGACGGCACTGCGCGCTACTGGTTTTCTGGCCATGGCTCCCATCATGCCTGTTCTGGTCATTCGCTTGATAACTATACCGTCCAGACGGTACAGTTAAGGCATGACCGCGTCCGCAGACCTCCAGCAGCAGAAGCCCATCACGCAAGCAGCAGCACAGCCCTCCCCCGCCAGCGGCGGAGCCCGCGACTGGCTTGCCCTGGGTCTGCTCATGTTTCCGGTCCTGCTCGTGGCCGTGGACAACACCGCACTGACCTTCGCCCTGCCGGCAATCGCGCGGAGCCTGGATACGTCCGGAGTGCAGCTGCTGTGGATCGTGGACGCCTACGCCCTGGTCCTGGCCGGTCTTCTGGTTGCCATGGGAAGCCTGGGTGACAGGATCGGGCGCCGCCGGCTGCTGCTGATTGGCACCATGGGATTCGCCGGAGTCTCGGCCGCCACAGCGTTCGCCCCAAGCGCCGAATGGCTAATTGCCGGCCGTGCCGCACTGGGCTTCTTTGGCGCCATGCTGATGCCGTCCACGCTCTCGCTCATCCGCAACATTTTTCCGGACCCCAACAGGCGCAGGCTGGCGGTCGCAATCTGGGCGGCAGGCTTCTCCGGCGGCGCAGCCCTCGGCCCGATTTTCGGCGGCTGGCTCGTGGAGCAGTTCTGGTGGGGCGCGGTCCTGCTCGTGGCCGCGCCCATCATGCTGCCGCTGCTCATCTTCGGCCCGTTCTTCATTCCGGAGTCCAGGGACCCCAGGCCGGGCCGGGTGGACATGCCCAGCATCCTGCTGTCAATGCTGACCATGGTGCCCATGGTCTACGGAATCAAGGAACTGGCCACCGAAGGACCGGGCGCACAGGCCCTGTCCATCATTGCCTTTGGCATGGCCATGGGCTTCGTCTTCGTTCGTCGCCAGCAGCGGCTCGCGTCCCCGCTGCTGGACCTGTCCCTGTTCAGGAACAGGGTGTTCAGCACGGCCATCACAGCCAACGTGCTGGCGCTGTTCTCCTTCAACGGCTTCATCCTCTTCCTGGCACAGCACCTGCAACTGCTGGAAGGGATGTCGCCCTCGGCGTCGGGGACCGCCATGCTGCCCGCACTGACGGCCACCGTGGTGGCGGGGCTTCTGGTGGTGCCGCTGGTCCGGAAGATTCGGCCCGGGTTCGTGGTGGCCGGCGGCCTGTCGCTGAGCGCGTCGGGCTACTCCCTGGTGGCTTTTGGCGACCACTCCGCCGGACCGGCCCTGCTGCTTGGTGCACTGCTCCTCCTTGCCCTCGGCGTGGGTGCCGCCGAAACAATCTCCAACGACCTGATCCTAGGCGCCGTGCCGCCCGCGAAATCCGGGGCCGCGGCGGCGATTTCCGAGACGGGCTACGAAGTGGGCTCACTGCTCGGTACGGCCGTTCTGGGATCGATCCTGACCGCCTCCTACCAGAGGCAGCTTGCACTGCCCGCAGCCGTAACCCAGGTGGCGCCCGCGGACTCCACGGACCGGGCCCGGGAAACCCTGGCGGGGGCCATGGAGCTTGCGGGAACGTTGCCGGCGCCGCTGTCCGAAGCCCTCGCCGCGGCCGCCCGGGCGGCCTTCGACTCGGGCGTCCACATCACGGCGGCCATCGCGCTGGTACTGATGGCGGGAGCGTCAGTCCTCTCCGCCGTCGTTCTCCGCCGGGTGCCGAGGGCCCGCTAAGGGACCGGCCGGTGGGCTGCCGAGGCCGCCTGCCGCCGGCCGGTCCCGCCGCCGGAAGGGCGACGGCGGAGGAGCGATGGCGGCCTGCCGCGGCCGCTGCTCAGTGGCCTTCGACGAAGGCCTGCAAGGCATCGAGCAGGCCGTCGGTTCCTTCCTTCCTCCCGGCCACCTGGTCAACCTCCGTGAAGTAGGCGCCCTGTTCGGTCAGCGTCAGCAGGGTACCGTCGCCCTCAGCCTGAAGCTCCACCGTGCTGAGCGAAACGGACGTGCGCTGGCCGTCCAGCAGCATCTCGTAGGTATAGACGATCCGCTCGTTGTCCACGATGTCGTAATAGAGGGCCTGCATGGTCGAAACGAAACCGCCCTCGGGCCCTCCGACGTCCGTCTCACGGCCGCCCTCCCGGAACTCGAGGCTTGATTCGCCCTGGTTCCACTCCGGCGGGCCGCCAAACCACTTCTTCTTGCTGGCGAAATCCGAGAACGCTTCAAAAACGCGCGACGGCGGGGCGTTGAGCGTGCGTGACAACGTGAAGCTGGCATGCGTGATGGGGGTGCTCATGGCGTACTCCTGGTTGTTGTTGTGGGTGGATCATCTGAATCAAGGAACGACTCGAGCCGGTCGAGGCGGCGTTCTTCAGCCGTCCGGCGCGCGCTGAGCCAGCCCTCCGCACGGCGGACGGCAGCGGGGACAATGGTGCAGCTGCGCACGCGTCCGATCTTTTCGCTGCGGACCAGGCCACTGCCCTCCAGGACCTGCAGGTGCTGGAGGATTGCCGGCAGGCTCATGGCAAACGGTCGGGCCAGCTGCGAGACTGACGCCGGGCCGTCGCAGAGGCGGATAAGGATCGCCCTCCGGGTGGGGTCGGCGAGCGCCTGGAACACGGAATCCAGGTCCGGATCCTCCGGCAGCTGATTGTTAAGCACATGCTTAAGTATTCTCCGCGGCGCCGGAAAGTCAAGGGTTCAAAGCACAAAACAGCCCCGGAGGAACTCCGGGGCTGTTCTGTCGGTTCCGCGGGCGTCGGCCGCCTGCGGATCTCAGATTTTTAGGCTGCGGTTACTTGCTGTCGGGCTGCGTGACGCTGGCCGAGGCCTTCATGTTCTCGGCACCCACCATCCAGGCGTACTGCTCCAGCTTTTCAATGAAGGCGTGCAGCAGGTCTGCGGTGGTGGGGTCCTCTTCATCCACCTCGTCATGGACCTTGCGCATGGTGCCCACTGCGGCCTCAAGCGCGGCGACGATCCGGTCGATCGCGTCCTTGGTGTTGATGAGGCCTTCCGGGAACTGGGCCAGGCTGGTGGACTTGGCCACCGTCTCGCTGCGGCCATCGGGCAGCGCGTGCAGGGCGCGCATCCGCTCCGCCATGTCGTCAGCAAACGCCCTGGCGGCATCGACAATCTCGTCCAGCTGCAGGTGAAGGTCCCTAAAGTTGGTCCCCACAATGTTCCAGTGCGCCTGCTTGCCCTGGATGTGCAGTTCGATCAGGTCCGCAAGCACGGCCTGCATGTTGTTGGTCAGTGTCGGTGAAGCTTTCATTCGTCCTCCTCGAGTGGTCCAGTAGCTCCGACGCTACCGCAGGCCGGGTCAGGGCAGGCAGGAGCAGGCCCAAAATTTCACGATCAGCTTACTTGCCATTTCTGTCATATATGAATGCTATTCAAATTGACCCTTGCCAGCCGGCGCCGGGCTGTGCATACTAAATGAACGTCATTCATTTAGTGACGGTCGTCTCTCTGGAGTAGTCATCATGATTGAAATCACCTGCCTCGATTCACCCTCCTCCCTGGCCCGGACAGTGCCGTCCGCGCGTCCGGCACTGCGGATCGGCGTCGTCCAGCACCGTTGGCACAGCAACGCCGCGGCTCTTCGCGCCGAACTGAACGACGGCATCGAGCGCGCAGCCCGCCTCGGCGCCACAGTTGTCTTCCTGCCGGAACTTACGCTGTCCCGCTATCCGGCGGACCAGATTCCGGACAACGATCTGTCCCTCGCCGGACAAACCAGGCCACGCCCCTCTGACGCGGCCGAGGACCTGCTCACCGGCCCCACCTTCCGCTTTGCCGCCGAGGCTGCCCGCAGGCACGGCATCTGCGTCCACGCCTCGCTCTACCAGCGGGCGGACAACCCCGACGGCTCGGACGACGGCTTGGGACTGAATACTTCCATCCTCGTGTCCCCCGGCGGCGAACTGCTCGCCAGCACGCACAAGCTGCACATCCCCGTCACCGCCGGCTACTACGAGGACCGGTTCTTCCGCCAGGGCCCGCCCGCGGGTGACGCCTACGAAGTCCACTCGCCTGCCGAACTCGGCGGCGCACGCCTCGGCATGCCCACCTGCTGGGACGAGTGGTTCCCCGAACTGGCCCGGCTGTACTCGCTCGGCGGGGCGGAACTGCTCGTCTATCCCACGGCCATCGGGTCCGAACCGCTGTTCCCGGAGTTCGACACCCAGCCCCTGTGGCAGCAGGTGATTGTGGGCAACGGCATCGCCAACGGCCTGTTCATGGTGGTCCCGAACCGCTGGGGCCAGGAGGGCAGCCTCAACTTCTACGGAACCTCCTTCATCTCCGACCCCTACGGCCGCATCCTGGCGCAGGCTCCGCGGAACGAGTCAGCCGTTCTCGTCGCGGACCTTGACCTGGACCAGCGCCAGGACTGGCTCACGCTGTTCCCGTTCCTGACCACCCGCCGCCCGGACACCTATGCCCGGCTCACCGAACCCGTCCGCCACGATGCACCGTTCGGGGACGAGGCGGGTCCCGCGATTTCGACCAGTTCAATCAGTGGTTATGCGCCTGCCGAGGTGACCGCATGAGCGCGTGGCGCATGCCCGCCGAAACGGCACGCCAGGACCGGCTCTGGATGGCGTTCCCCACGGGCGGCTACACCCTGGGCGACACAGCCGAAGAGGCGCACGCCGCGCGTTCCGTCTGGGCCGCCGTCGCCAATGCCGCCGTTGAGTTTGAGCCGGTCACCGTGGCGGTGGCCCCCGACGACGTCGATACCGCCGCGCGTTACCTCGATCCCGCCGTCGAGGTACTGACGGCGGAACTGAACGACGCCTGGATGCGGGACATCGGCCCCACCTTCGTGCTGGACGGCGCCGGCCGGCTTGGTGCGGTGGACTGGGTCTTCAACGGCTGGGGCGCCCAGGACTGGGCGCGGTGGGACAAGGACTCGCTCCTCGCCGCGGAAGTGGCCGGCCGGTCCGGCGCCCACCATCTCGTGTCCCGTCTGGTTAACGAAGGCGGCGGCATCCAGGTGGACGGCGAGGGAACCGTGCTGGTCACCGAGACCGTGCAGCTGGACCCGGGCCGCAATCCCGGGCTCACGAAACCGGAGATCGAAGCGGAGCTGGCCAGGACCGTCGGCGCCAGGCACGTTATCTGGGTTCCGCGCGGCCTCACCCGTGATTCGGAGCGGTTCGGCACCCGCGGACATGTGGACATCGTGGCCGCCATCCCCTCGCCAGGCACACTGCTGGTCCATTCACAGCAGGACCCGGCGCACCCGGATTTCGAGGTCAGCCGCGAGATCGTCAGCTTCCTGTCCACCACCCGGGACGCGGCCGGGCGTGAATGGAACATCATCGAGGTTCCGGCTCCCACGGTCCTCACGGACGCCGAGGGCTTCGTGGACTACAGCTACATCAACCATGTGGTGGTCAACGGCGGAGTCATCGCCTGCACCTTCTCCGATCCCAACGACGAGAAGGCCCTCCGCATCCTTGCCGACGCCTACCCCGGGCGCCGCGTGGTGGGCATCGACGCCCGCGAGCTCTTCGCCCGCGGGGGCGGCATCCACTGCATCACCCAGCAGCAGCCCGCTGCGTCCTGGAAAGGTCAGTCATGAGCCAAACCACCCGCGCCAGCGCACCGGCGGGCGATCCTGCCAGCGGCGCCGGCACAGACGCCCCGGGAACCGTGCACGGCATTACCGGGAAGGGACTGAAGGGCGGGCAGCTGGGCCTCCTCGCCGTCGTGGTTCTGGGCATTTCCACCATCGCGCCGGCCTACACGCTGACCAGCGCGCTGGGCCCCACCGTCAACGAGGCCGGGCTTCAGCTGCCGGTCATTTTCCTCATCGGCTTCATCCCCATGATCCTGGTGTCCCTCGCCTACCGGGAGCTGAACGCCGATTCCCCCGACAGCGGCACCACCTTCACCTGGGTGACCAAGGCCTTCGGCCCGTGGGTTGGCTGGATGGGCGGCTGGGGCCTGCTGGCCGCCAACATCATCGTGCTGTCCAACCTGGCCGGCGTGGCGGTGGACTTCTTCTATCTGTTCCTGGCCCAGCTGACCGGATCGCCGGAACTGGCGGACCTCGCGGCGAACAAGCCGCTGAACGTGGTCACGTGCTTCGTGTTCGTGGCGCTGGCGGTGTGGGTCAGCTACCGGGGCCTGCACACCACCAAGGTGGTCCAGTACGGGCTGGTCGGATTCCAGCTCCTGGTGCTGGGCCTGTTCGTGGGCATGGCGTTCGCGAACTGGTCCTCGTCCGGGACCGCCATCCCGTTCAGCTGGGAGTGGTTCGACGTCACCAAAATCGAGACGTTCGGCCAGATCGCCGCCGGCATTTCCCTGTCCATCTTTGTCTACTGGGGCTGGGACGTGTGCCTGACGGTGAACGAGGAGACCGCCAACGGCAAGAAAACGGCCGGGCTGGCAGGCACGCTGACCGCCGTCGTCGTCCTGGGCATCTACCTGCTGGTGACCATCGCAACCATGATGTTCGCCGGCGTCGGGGACACGGGCATCGGCCTGAACAACGAGGAGAACCACGCCAACGTCTTCACGGCCCTGGCCTCGCCCGCCATGGGTCCGTTCGCCATCCTGATGTCGCTGGCCGTGCTCTCCAGCTCGGCGGCCTCCCTGCAGTCCACGTTCACCTCGCCGTCACGGAGCCTTCTCGCCATGGCGCATTACGGCGCGCTGCCGGAGCGGTTCAGCCACCTCAGTAGGAAGTTTTCGACGCCGGGATTCGCCACTGTCGCCGCCGGCGCCTTTTCGGCGGTCTTCTACGCCGTGATGCATGTGATCAGCGAGAACGTCCTGAATGACACCATCCTGGCGCTGGGCCTGATGATCTGCTTCTACTACGGGCTCACGGCGTTCGCGTGCGCCTGGTACTTCCGCAACAGCGTCTTCAGCAGCGCACGCAACTTCGTCTTCCGGCTGTTGTGCCCGCTGCTGGGCGGCCTGGGGCTGTTGGTGGTCTTCCTGCAGACCGCCGCGGACAGCTGGGCGCCGGAGTTCGGCAGCGGTTCCGAGGTCTTCGGCGTGGGGCTCGTGTTCGTCCTCGGGATCGGCATCCTGGCCCTGGGCGTGGTGTTCATGCTGATCATGGCCAGGCTGCGGCCGGGGTTCTTCCGCGGCGAAACCATCCGCCAGGACACGCCGGCACTCGTGGTGCCCGACTAGGCGTGGCAGGAGCCGAGTGGTGCCAGTGGCCGGGTTCCACCCTCGTTCGGGCTTGGCGGGCACCGACGGAATCCGCTTAATGCGGGCTTCGGAGAAGGCAGGGCGGCGTTACAGCCACCCTGCCCTCTCCCCATGGGCGCTCTTCCCACGCCCGACTTTCGGGCTGCCTGTTGCGACGGAGTGCGGGAAGAGCGCCCATCTGTGCCGGTCATAGGGCCGGCGGTCGGTGATGATGGTCCAATCGGGGACCAGTTGTTCGTCCCTGGAACGCTAGTCCCGGGGCCTATCGCAAAAAGTGCAGTGAACCGTGCCCTACGCCAGGACTCCGGCTCGCCGCCCGAAGACACATCCGGCAGCAAGTCCGGTGCCGCCGGGGTAGTTGACGCTGAATAGTCCGCCGAGCATTTCACCTGCCACGAACAGGCCTTCGATGTGCTTGCCGTCTGCGTCCAGGACGCGGCCGTGGGTGTCGGACTTGATGCCACCGAAGGTGAACGTGATTCCGCAGGTGACGCCGTAGGCGTAGAAGGGTCCGGTTTCGATGGGGGCGGCCCAGTTGCTCTTGACCGGTTCGGTGGCGGCCTTCCGGCCATCCTTAATGTTGGGGTCGAACGGGATGGAGCGCTCGATCGAGTTGTTGAAGTCCGTCACGGTTTTGGACAGGCTTTCCGGGTCGATGCCGATTTTGACGGCCAGGTCCTCGAGGGTGTCGGCGACCTCAACGGAGATGCCGGGCATCTCGTATTCTTCGCTGCGCAGCATGGGCCGAAGGCCGGCGTCGAAGATCTGGTACGCAACCGAGCCGGGCTGCTTGAGGATTTCCTTGCCGTACTTGGCGTAGGTGTAGTTCCGGAAGTCCGCGCCCTCGTCCAGAAAACGCTTGCCGTCGGTGTTGACGATGATTCCAAACGGGTAGCTTTGCCGGGTGAGGCGGTTGGTGAGTTCGCGGTTGCTTTCGTTGGTGGCGGTGAAGGCATCCCACTGGACGCTGTGGCAGGTGCCCCAGTCTCCGCCCTTGGTGGCGCCGATCTCCAACGCTGCGGCGATCATGTCGCCGGTGTTGTAGGGCGTGCCGCGTACCTTGGCGTTTTCCCAGCCTTCGCCCAAGTACTCCCGCCGACGCTTCGGGTCGGCCTCGAAGCCTCCGGCGGTGAGGATCACGGATTCTGCCGTCAGGCGCAGCTTCCCTTCAGAGGTGTTGACGACGACGCCGGCTACACGGCCGTTCTCAACGATGAGGCTTTGGGCCGCGTGGCCGTACCTGACTTCGATGCCCAGCTCTGCAGCTACCCGGGTGTGGTCTTCGATCAGGCCTTCGCCGCCGCCCACGTTTCCCACGTGCAGGCCGCCCCAGAAGAGGTAGGACCCGTCGGCACGCTCGAAGGCCTGGCGTTCGTACATCAGGCGGTACTTCAGGCCCAGCCCGTTGAGCCAGCGAAGGGTGGACTGGCTCTCGGCAATGAGGACTTCCGTCAGTGCCGGGTCGTTCCGGCCTTCGGTGACCTTTGCCAGGTCTGATGCGTATTCTTCAGCACTGTAGGGCGGAACGACGGTCCGGCTGTGCCGTTCGTCCGGTTCCACGAGCCCTTGGAGGTCATCCAGGCCGTTGTGCACGATGCGAGTGGCGCCGGCGGTGTAGAAGCTGTTGCCGCCAGCCATGTCTTTGGTGCCCTTTTCGAGCAGGATGACTTTTCGTCCGCGGACGGCAGCGGCGTGGGCCGCTGTGAAGCCGGCGTTGCCGCCACCGACGACGATCACGTCGGCCTTTGTGAGGTTTGCAGCTGCGGATTCGTTCTGATCAGCCATTGTTCTTTGTCTCCTTAATTTGTGAATTCATAAGTATTCGTCTGTATACAGAGCCGGCCAAGCGTACTTGGCCCGTGTGTGGCGACATCGGGGTGTCAGCGGCGGGCCGGCACGGGGTCTGGTTCTGCTGCCGTTACTGGCAGCGGTTCCTGCTCGGCGAGGCGGTTTTGGCGGCGCTCCAGGGCCACGGCCAGGGCGCCCAAGGTGACGTTCACCACCAGGAACCCCAAGGCGGCAACAAACTGCGCCTGCAGCAGCGACCGGGTGTAGTACTGGCCGATGACGGTGGCCGACCTCAGCAGTTCCATGTAACCGCCGAGCACAAAGGCCAGCGCCGTTCCTTTGAAGAGGATGATGAGCTGGCTCACCAGGGCGGGACTCATGGACCTCAGGGCCTGCGGAAGCAGGACCAGGCGCAGCGTGCCGACCTGGGAGAAACCCAGCGCGAGGGAGGCCTCGGCCTGTCCCGGTGGCAGCGCGAGGATCCCGGATCGCAGCAGGTCACCGATGACGGCCCCGCTGTAGAGGGTCAGTGCGATTACCAGGAACCAGAAATCCCCGAGTTTAAGGCCATAGTTGGGCAACACCAGCGACGTGAAGTAGAGCAGCAGGAGCAGGGGGATGCTGCTGAAGACGTCCGTGTAGACCCGGCAGGTCCTGCGGATCAGGGTGTGGGTGGAGACCAGCCCGAACGCCAGGAGGCACCCGGTGATCATGGACAGCACCATGCCGACCGCTGCGGCCGCAATGTTGTTCCACAGGCCTTGGCCGAGAAGCGCCCAGAGCCCCGGCTCGGCGAACGGAGCCCACGCCGCAGCGCTCAGCTCGCCTTTGTCGTAGAGGACCCTGAAGACCAGATAGGCGCCGGCGGTCACGATGACGGCGGTGAAGATTTCCAGTAGCAGGTGGCGGCGTTTGCCGCGCGGACCGGCCGGGTCAAAAAGCGATACGGTACTCATCGGCTGAACGCCACCTTCTGATCGACTGCGGATACGAGCCGGCCGATGACCAGCCCGATAACGAGGTAGCAGACGGCGGCCCCGCCGAAGATAATGAACGGTTGTGCCTCATCCACCGCGATCTTGTCCGAGAGGAACGTCAGTTCGGATACCCCCACCAGGGCAGCGACCGATGTGTTCTTGACCATGGTGATGAAGACGTTGCCCAGCGGTCTGGTGACCGTGGCGAAGGCCTGCGGGAGGACGATGAGCTTCAGGGACGCCATTGGCCCGAAGCCCAGGGCGCGCCCGGCTTCAAGCTCGCCGCGGTCTACGGTGTTCAAGCCCGAACGCAGGGTTTCGGCCACGAACGGCGCCGTGTAGAGCACCAAGACGATCGCGGCCGAGGCGTAGAGCGAGTACTGGATGGCCAGGACCGGGAGGCCGAAGACAAACAGCACCATTTGTACGGGAAGCGGCACGTTCCGGAAGATCAGCACGTAGGCCGAGGAGACCGCCCGGGCCGTCCTGACGGGGCTGGTCCGTAGTGCAGCGAGCAGCGTCCCCAGGATCATCGAACCGGTGGCGCCCAGGAGAACGAGTCCCAGAGTCACCAGCACGCCCTGACCGAAATCGACGAGATGATTGACAAGGAATGACATAAGCCGATCCCTACAGGGTTACTTTGGGCGGGGTAACGTCGCCGGGCTTGACCTTGCCGATCGTGGAGTCGTAGGCCTTCTTCCAGTCCCCGTCCGCGATGGCCTTGTTCAGAAGCTGATCAAGGTAGTCATGGAATGCTGCATCGTCTTTCGCGGAACCGATGGCAAATTCCTCGGCATCGGCCAGATGGCCGTCCGCGATGCGGTAGGCGTCCGGATTCTGGGACTGGACACCGAGCAGGATGGCCTCGGTGGTGGTCACCGCATCGACCCTCTTGTCCTTCAGTGCCTGTGCGCATTCACTGTAGGTGCTGAACAGGACCACGTTGGCCGCGGGCACGGCCTCACCGATCAGCTGGGCAGCGCGGGCGCCGGTGGTGGAACACACGGTTTTGCCCTGGAGATCCTCGGGTTTGTTTACTGAGCTGTCGTCCTTGCGGACCAGCAAGGCCACGTTGCTCTCGAGGTAAGGTCCGGCGAAACTGACGACTTTCTTCCGCTCTTCCGTCACGGCGTAGGAGGCGATCACGACGTCTACCTTGTTCTGCTGCAGGAACGCTTCGCGGTTTTTGGTGACCGCTTCCACGAACTCGACATTGTCTGCACTGCCGGTGAGGTCCTTGGCCAGGATTCTGGCCATCTCAATGTCCAGGCCTTCCATCTTGCCGGTGACTGGATTTTTCACGCCAAAGAGCGGCTGGTCGAATTTGACCCCGACGATGACTTTGCCGCGTTTCTGGATCTTGTCCATCGTGCTGTTGGCCGGGAAGTTCTGGGCGGGCTGGCTGTCGGCGGCCGGGGCGGTGCCGGCGCAGGCTGTGGTGCCCAGGATCAGGGCGCCGGCGATGGCCAGTGCGGGCAGGAAGTGCTGGCGTTTCATGGTTACTCCTTAAGGTGGGTGCGTCTTTGCACAGGCGCTGTTAGTGGACCGAGGAGAGGAAGGCTTTGGCCCGGTCGCTGGAAGGGGAGGTGAAGAATGTTTCAGGCTCGGCAATTTCGACGATGGCTCCGGCGGCCATGAAGACGATCCGGTCGGCGAAAGCACGGGCGAAGGACATCTCGTGGGTCACGACGATCATCGTCGTGCCGCTCTGCGCCAGGTTCCGCATGGTTGCCAGAACCTCGCGGGTGGATTCCGGGTCGAGCGCGGACGTGGGTTCATCAAAGAGCAGGACCTTGGGTTCCATGGCCAGTGCACGGGCGATGGCTGCGCGCTGTTTCTGGCCTCCGGAAAGCTGGGACGGCCGGCTGTGTGCCTTGTCGGCGATGCTCACCATGGCCAGCAGCTCGAGGGCCCGGGTCTCTGCCGCCTGCTTGTTCAGGCCCAGGATCTTCCGTGGAGCGAGGGTGATGTTCTCGAGGATGGTCTTGTGCGAGAAGAGGTTAAAGGACTGGAAGACCATCCCCACCTCGGTACGGAACTTGTACAGGTCCCTGCCCTCGACAGGCTGTTCGTGGCCGTCGATGAGGATGTGACCCTCGTCGATGGCTTCCAGCCGGTTGATGCACCGGCACAGCGTCGATTTGCCCGACCCTGACGGGCCCAGTATGACGACCACCTCGCCACGGCGCACCGACAAATCAATGCCGGTCAGGGCCTGCATGCTGCCGAAGCGCTTGCCGACCCCGCGGAACTCAACGACGGTGTCCGTCTCTGTGATCGCTGTCATGATCTATCTCCTTTGATGGAATACGACTGTATACAGTGAAGTACAGTGTTGCATAGTGGCCGCAATCACGGCAAGTCTTGGGAGTCTCCGGTGGGTGCTCACGCCTGCACCCGCCCCGGCAACGGATACGAGAGCCAGCGGCGCCGCGGGCAATACTGGCATGCCAGGGGGACACGGACGGCTGGTACTCCGCGGAAGAAGGTTTAGCGGGAGAGCCGCTGGGGAATCTTAGTAGGAGGCCGATTTCCGCAGCAGGTCGAGCCTGATCATGCGGGCTGTCTCCATGTGTTCGCGCGCGGTGTTCCGCGCACCGGTTTCGTCGCCGGCGGTGATGGCCGCGACCAGCTTCGCGTGCTCGGCCAGGGCCTCATCCCAACGCTTTCCTACCGACAGAGTCGAGTGGGGGGTGCGAATCAGGTGGGTGGAAAGCCGCTGCAGGAGATCCTGGAGGACCGGATTATGCGCGGCCGCCCAGACAGCGGCGTGAAACTCCAGGTTCGTCGACGCCCGGGTCTGGTCATCCGGATCCGAAAGCGCGCGATCACGCTCCACCAGGCCTTCGAGCTGCATTATGTCAGTGATGCCGCGGGACAGGGCTGCCTGCCCGGCCGCCTCCTGTTCCAAAAGAATCCGCACGTCGTATACCTGGATGACCTCCTGCGGGGTCGCCTGATGGACTTGCAGACCGCGGGCGCCACGGTCCAGAAGCCGGTCGTGCTGAAGACGGCGAAGAGCTTCGCGTACCGGAGTGCGGGAGACGCCGAAGCGTTCCCCCAGGGTAACCTCCCGTAATGGAGTCGCCGGAGGAATTGCGCCGCCCAGGATTTCAGAGCGCAGCTGGGCATAGATCGAATCTCCGTCGTGCCGCATCGGTGCAGAACCAGTTGACACAGCATTCCTTCCACAGAGGCAACTTCGGATGGGAGACTTGTCCTGCTACTCGATCCCGCCAGGTTTCACAGACCTGAAGTCGTCGCCCGGGCACCTATTGTATTCACACGGACACGGCGGTGTCCAAGATGTGGCGTCCTTCCCCATCCTGGATGGTGCTTAGTCAGGCCGACGGTCCCACGCCGGGTCCGGCGTGGGACTTCGGAAACTAATCACCGTTGTACCCGGGCACGGCCGGCCCGAAACGCCGTCCCCTCGAAGCACAGCCCTTCTAGAACAGCAAAGCGATGCCCCGTTCCCGGGTTGCCGGGGGCGGGGCGTCGCTTGGTTAATCGGCGATTCGCGAGTTCAGGGTTTCAAGGGTTTGAACAACCCGGCTCGTCACCAGTGGTGGGCAACGTCGATGACGAGCCGTGTGCCCGAGCCCGGTCCGGCGAGGGTGAAGACCTTGTACGGCAGCCGGGCGCGGACGCCGAGTCCAAGGGTGGTGTAGCCCTCGAAGCTGCCTGCCCAGGCCACCTGCCTGAAGGTCTGGTATCCGGATACGTTAGTCACCTCTGACCGGTTGGCCGGAATGAATGTGGCCTTCCCGGTGACGTTGTCGTAGGCCGGTGAATGGACGGTGACCTGAAGGAACGCGCCGCCCCTCAGCTTGACGGGCAGGCCGGAGCCGTCCTGGACCACCTTGGAGACGTAGCGGACGTTGTAGCCTCCCGCTTTCCCCTTAATATCGATCACCATCCGGTCGAAGCAGTAATGCTGCCCCGTCCGAACGTTGGTTACTGCTGCGGTGCTCATGGCCTGGTTGGTTTTTGCCAACGAGCCCCAGACGAGTCCGCAATACGAGGCCGCGGAGGCGGACCCCGGAACAAGAAGGCCTAGTCCGACAGCCATAAGGATAGCTGTCAGCCAAGCATAGATTTTTTTCATTTTGGCCACCCCCTCGAGTGATTGGATAGCTCAAGCGTAGGAGTGCCGGAACCCCAAAACGAGGGTTGTATCCGGTTCGGGGCGGAACCGTTAGTCTCCTCGGCAACCGATTACGGGAACGTGATTCCAGGCTCGGAATTGGGGCGTTTGAGAGCTGTTCGTGCCGCTACCTCCATATTCCTGTTACCGCTGATAACGGCCGATATCAGCGGAAGCGGAAGCAGTATTTTCCGGCCGGTCCGCCACGTCCGGCAGATCGGCTGTGCGGGCGGAAAGGGCACAAAAAAGCGAGGCGCCAGCTTCCCTGTTGGGCTGCCGGCGTCTCGCGTTGCTTTGCTGTGAAGAGCGCGCGCCTAAGGGCAGTATTAGCCTTCGCAGTCGCGGCAGTACTTCATGCCGTTCTTTTCGCGTGCGACCTGGGACCGGTGACGGACCAGGAAGCAGGAGGAGCACGTGAATTCATCGGACTGCTCGGGAACAACAATGACCGTCAGTTCTTCGCCGGAGAGATCTGCGCCCGGAAGGTCAATGCCTTCAGCGGTGTCGTTCTCGTCGACGTCGATAACAGCGGTCTGGGCGCCGCCGCCGCGGGACGCCTGAAGGGCCTCCAGCGATTCGGAGGGAGACTCTTCTTCTGTCTTGCGTGGGGCGTCGTAATCGGTAGCCATGTGGTTGTTCACTTTCGTTGCTGCGCAGCGCCATTTCAGGCACCTCAGTGAAGCAGTTTAGGTCATTATGCAGCAAATGGAAGACTAGTGTGTGCGACGCGACATCTATCGCCGATGTGAGGCTATTCCGCGGCCGCCCGCACGGCGGTTTCATGGGCCCTGCGGGCGTGGTCCCCGGACACGGCAATGCCGCTCAGGGCAGGCAGCCAGGCCCAGCGCGTCACCTCGCGCAGGGCGTCGGTGGCTTGCTCCGCGGTGCTGGGCTGGGCGGGGAACAATGCGTCAACGATGCTGTCGCGGATCCTGGCCATGGCTTCAAAGGTCATGCTGCCAAGCTAGGCACCCATTGTTGTGGAAACGTTTCGGCGGAGTCTCCGCGGGGTAAATCCCTGGGGCCGGATGGAAAACCGGGAGTCATCAGGCTGAGCTTGCCTCGATACTGGCGGGCCGCCGTCGACGGTTCTAGCCTAGAGATGGACTCGGCTCTGCCCGCCCAGCCCAACACCGGAACCCACTGCGGAGGCACCAGATGGCCACGAAACTGAACCGCAAGGCATTGGAACTCGCCCGCGAGCTCGTAAAACAGGGGAAGGTGCAGCAGGACGTCCGCGATGACTGGAGCGAACACGCGCCGTCCACCGATGATGAAAACGCGTTCATCGACAAGCACGGGTTTGCTGAATTCTCGAAGTGGCACCTCGGCATTGACAAGGAACAATCCGAGGGGACCAAGGGAAGCGTCAGCTTTCCGTTCGGCGACTTCAAGAAGGTCCACCGCTGCGCGGTCATTTCGCTCGAGAGTCGTGCGGCGCAGCATGATCACGAGGACATCCGCAAAGCGGCAAAGGATCTGCTGGAGGAAATCGACGCGGAGTAGCTTCCGCTTGCATGTTCAGGCCAGCTTCCGTTTCCCCCTCCAGGAGGAGGGGGAAAGACAGGTTCGAGCCCACTCCCTCCCCCAGCGCGGCGGCCCACTCGCCTCCTCATCCATCAACGGCCATGTCCCTTACCCAATGACCGGAATCTGGACACCCGAGGCGAGTTCCGCCGTCGTGCGTTGAAGAACGTCACTCACAACGCAACCTCATAATTATTTACGCCCGCCAGGTCGCGGCCGGCGATGTAACCGAACGTCAGCGCCGGGCCAAGGTTGATGCCGCCCGCCGGGTAGTGGCCACCCATGACGTTGGCTTGGTCATTGCCTGCGACGTACAGACCGTCGATGGGCTCGCCGTCGTTGTTGAGCGCCCGGCCAAGGCCGTCGGTGTCCAGGCCCGCGAACGTCCCGAAGCTGCCCGGCACTACGCGCACCGCATAGAACGGGCCCTTCTCGATAGGCCCCAGCGTGGGGTTGGGCTGGTTGCCGGCGTCGCCGCCGTAGCGGTTGAAGGCCGTCTCGCCACGGCCGAAATCAGGATCGACGCCGGAACGGGCGTGCGTGTTGAACGTCGCCACGGTTTCGCGCAGCCCGGCAGGATCGACGCCGCATTTCCTCGCCAGTTCCTCCAGCGTCTGCCCCTTGATCAGGTATCCGGAGCGCAGGTACGGGAAGAGCGGAACTGGCAGCGGCTTGGCCATGCCCAGCGGGAACTTGCGAACAAACCGGCTGTCAGCGATCTGCCAGGACTCCACGGTTTCACCCTCGGGCGTTGCTGCCAGAAGCGCCTCGACGTAGTCGTGGTAGCCGTTGGCCTCGTTCACGAACCGCTTCCCGTCTGCGCGGACGCCGATGCTGCCCGGCTTGGCGCGGTCCATGATGTGCGGGAACACGCCGGTCCTGCCGTTGCCGTATGGCACCAGCGACACCGGGCACCACGCCGCCGCCGACTTCACTGTTTTGAACCGGGCTCCCACGGCCTGGGCCAGGTTGATGCCATCACCGGTGGTCTCCCCCGGAGCGAGGGTCCAGTGCTCCCGGCCGGTAGGCGTTTTGGGGAACAGCTCCTTGCGCCGCTGCACGTTGTTGGGGAAGCCGCCCGAGGCGAGCACGACGCCGCGGGCAGTGTTGATCTGCAGCTCACCTTCAGAAGAATGTACGACGGCGCCCGTCACCTTTCCCCTCTCATCGGTAAGCAACGCTGTGGCACGCGTGGAGACGCGCAGATCGACGCCAAGATCGTCCGCGGATTTCATGAGCCTGCCGGTCAGGGCCGTGCCGTTGACCAGCTGCATGTTGCGGCGATGCATCAGCAAATCCAGCAGGTGGAAGCCGAAGCGCCAGCCCGCGTGGAAGATTCCGTGGAGATTGCCTTGCGACGCCGAAAGGAATTTGGAAAGGTCCGGTCCGGCCATGATGCCCATGCCCAGGAAGGAGGTTTCGTAGAGCTGGTGGCGCATTTTGGCTCGCAGGCCGGGCTTGATGTTGCGTGCATTGAAAGGCTTCGGGCCCACGGAGCGGTTGCCTCTTCCGGCGCCGGGAAGCTTGCCGTAAATGTCGTTGATCCGGCTGCCGGGGACAAACTGCAGGGAGGTCTTTTTGTGGAAGAAGTCCACCATGTGCGGAGCGGATTCGAGAAACGCGTCCACCTTTTCGGCTTGGTAGTCATCGCCAAGGACCTCGCGGAGATAGGTTCGGAACGTTTCCTTGTCCTCGTTGACGCCTTCCGCCTTCGCCAACGGGTTGCCCGGCGCCCAGGCCCAACCGCCGGACCACGATGTTGCGCCGCCGCAGACTGGAGCCTTCTCCACGACGATGACTTTCAGTCCGTGATAGGCCGCGGTCACAGCTGCGGACAGGCCGCCAGCGCCGGAGCCTACTACCAGGACATCGCAGTCCAGGATCCGGCGGGGGCTTGCAGTGGTGTTCAATTCTCGCTCCAACTAAGTGTTGTGGTGTCCTGGACGGCGCTGTTCAGGGTGGAATCGGCGGCTGCCTTGAGGTGTCTGGCCCACGCCAGTTCGCCCATGGCCGCCACCCGGCTGTCCGAGGGCGTTTCGACGCTGATGGGGGTACCCTCCGGGAACGCCGAGATCAAGGCTGCGAGATCAAAGTCGCCTTCCCCTGGAACACCGCGCTCTGAACGGGACTCGGCCACGAGTCCGTCCCTGTTGGCAGGTGCATTCGCTGGGCCGTCGCAGAGTTGGACCAATGGAACGACGTCCGCGGCTGCTCCCAGTTCCGCCAAGGTGCCGCCGAAACGGTTGAAGTGGAGGGCATCCACAACCACCTTGCAGCCGGCTCGGCGGGCCAACAAGGCTGCTTGGGGAATCGAGCGGACGGCTTGGTAGGCGATTGGCTCCAGCGCAGGCATGATGCCGTAAGCCTTGCCGTCCTGGGTCATCTGCGCGAGGTGGTCCCCGAATCTGTCCATGTCCGGATCCGAGCAAGCGACTGTCAGTGTGGAAGCCCCCAGCGCTTGGCCGGCCTCCATCATCTGCAACCAGGCGTTGCGTTGATCCTTGCCGTTCTGCAGGCCCGTTCCATCCAGGAGCAGGAACTCGATGTCTTCAACCGTGATTCCTGTGTCCTCCATTCTCACCAAGGTTTCCTGGAGCATGGGCGACCCCGGCTGGAGGTTGTAGGGCCGCTCCATTGCCGTGACGGGCCTGACCCGTGCACCGATGAAATCGAAGCGGGCCTCCGCTGCGATGGTGACCAGGTCCGGCGGCGCTGTGCCCACGAGGCATAGCTGTGCGAGGCCTAGGCGTCGGGCTTGTGCTGTCACTTGCGGGCTCCGTTCGGGGTGGGGTTGTTGCTGGCGTTCGTGACGGGGGCCAATGCGGCTGCGATCCTTTGCGCTGCGTCGTAGCCACTCTTAACGGCGTTGGACACGATGGCGGGATTCTGATCGACGACGCTTCCCGCAAGTGCCACGGGAAAGCCGGCTTCGCGGCCCAGTTCGGCCTCGCGCTCGGTGAGCGTGGGCGTTGCGTCAAGTGGCAGCACCGAACGCGAGACCAACAGATCACCGGGCGCATCGATCCATTCGTCTGCAAGTCCCGTCCGGCTGACCCGTACCCGGCCGCCGTCGAATTCCTCGATGGTGCTGGACAGGAAGATCCGCACCCGCGGGTTTGACTCCAGCCGCGGCAGGGCAAGAATCTTGGCACGGCGCCCGGACTCCGGAGCCAACGCTGCCTGCGGACCGACGATCAAGACAGCCGTGCCTTTGGCCGCGAGGGTGTCAGCCACGGACATGGCCACCGAATCTGCGCCCCAGATCGTCACGGCGGTCGGCACGGACGGTGACGTCCCGGCGTCGAGGATCTCCGGATGGGCCGCGAGCCAGTCCCGAATGTCGCTGACGCTCGGTGAGTCACCGCCTTCGACATCAGGGAAGTCGAACTCCATCGCCGGCCGGCGCCCACCGGTGGCAATCACCACGGCGTCGGCGCCGAAATCTCGGGCCAGCCTGCCGGCGTCGGACGTGTCAATGTGCGCTCCGACGCGGACCTCCACGCCCAAGCGGGCGTTTTCCGAACCCGACCAATCGGCGAAACGGTGGAAGTCCGGCGTGGACTTCATGCGTTCGGCGAGGGTGAACTGCCCACCGGGCCGCGCGCCGTCGTCGATCAACGTCACGCGGGCACCGGCCTCGGCGAGTTCGCGGGCGGCGGTGAGGCCCGCAGGTCCGGCACCGACCACCAGCACGCTGGAGTCGGAGCGGACGGTGGGCGTGGGCACGGTCACGCGGGAGCGGCCGACGGCAGGGTTGACGGTGCAGGTGACCTGGCCGAGGCCGAGGTTGTCGATGCAGACATTGCACGCGATGCAGGGACGGTAGCGTTCGCCGCGCAGCACGCCGCCCACGAACGCCGGATCGGCGTGGATGGCGCGGGCCAGGCTGACGAAATCGCAGGTTCCTTCGCTGAGGACTTCCTCAATGACCTGCGGGCTGTTGAGGCGCCCGGCCATGCCCAGCGGAAGTCCGAACTGGCGGTAGGCCTTGGCGTAGTCGGACAGGACTCCGGGCTTCCACTCCCCCGACTGCACAATCCATTCGCCGGCGTCGTAACTGCCTGCGGAAAGGTCCAGGAAGTCGAGCTTGTCCAAGTCGGCCTTGGCGACGATGGCCACTTGCTGCTCGGCGTTGATGCCATCGGCGGGGCCTTCCACCACGGAAACGCGCATGCCCAGGATCGTGTCCGGCACGGCCTCGCGGACGGCGTCGATCACGAGGTTCATGAACAACTCCGGCGCTGCGAACTCGTCCGTGCGGTGGTTGGAAATCGGCGACATGAACTGGTGAATCAGGTACCCGTGGGCGCCGTGCAGGTTGATGACGTCGAAGCCGGCTGCCACTGCGCGGCGAGCCGCCTGCGCGTAAGCCTCCACGAGTTCGTAGCACTCGGCGGCGGTGAGTTCCTGTGGAACTTCACCACCCGCCGTCGCGCATGACACCGGCGATGGCGCCACATTCCTGAGTCCGGACACCGAGGACTGCGCGGTGCGGCCGCCGTGATTAAGTTCGACGGCGGCAAGCGCGCCTTCGGCGTGCAGGGCATCGGTGAGGCGGCGGAGACCGGGAATCATGTCATCCGTATGCAGGCCCAGTTGGTGGGTGCGGCCTTTGCCGTCGGCCCGTATATAAGTGGCTTCGGTGGTCACCATGCCGAGGCCGGCCTTGGCCCTGGTCACCAGGTAGTCGATGTATTGCTCGGTGATGTAACCGTCCGTGGTGCCGTAATTGCGCTCCATCGGCGCCGAGGCGAGGCGGTTGCGTAGCGTCTTCGGGATCCGGCCGTTGCGGCCAAGGGTCAGGGGGCGCTCCGCGAAGCGTGAGTTGGCAACCATCGCTTAACCTTCCACCTTCTGGCCCACCCGCAGTTCCGGGATGCTCGTATGAGCGGCGTGGACCGGCGCGAAGCGAACGGGCTCGCCGGTGCGGGAGGACTCATAGACGGCCAGCAGGATCCGCAGGGACTTGAGTGCGTCCTTGCCCGTGATGGCAGGTTCGGTTCCGGTCTCCAAGGCACGGACAAAGTCCTTGACCTGAAGGGTGTGGAATGGAACCAGCTGGCCGTTGATGGCAGACAGATCGACGTTGGGCTCCGCCCCTTCCGGGTGGACAGGCTCGACGACGATCTTCTCGCCTACCGCCCACAGGTCCAGGCGGCCATCGCTTCCTTCAGGGAATTCCGTGAGGGAAGCCGAGGCTCCCGTTTCCCCCGTGATGCGGAGCTGGATGCCGAGGTTTGGCGATACCGCGGTGGAGGCCTCAAGCGTAGCCATGGCCCCGGACGTAAAAGTGATCACCGCCGTCGCGGAATCCTCTACCTCTATGTAGTCGCCGTGGCGGTAGGTGTTGACCTTGCCGTAGACCTCGGCCACGTCACCCAGGTACCACTGCAGAAGGTCGATCTGGTGGACGGCTTGGGACATCAGGACCCCGCCGCCGTCGTTCTCCCAGGTCCCGCGCCAGGCGTCGCGGTTGTAGTACTCGGGTGCCCGGTGCAGCATGACCGAGCACTGGGCCAATATGGCACGGCCCAGCGTGCCGTCGTCGATCGCGGCGCGGATCTTCTGCGAGGCGGGCCAGAAGCGACGCTGGAACAGCACCCCGAGTTGGACTCCGGCTTCCTCGCACGCGGCCACCATGCGTTCGGCGGATTCCAGCTTTGTGGCGATGGGCTTCTCGCAGAGGGCATGGACGCCGGCTGCTGCCGCTTTCAGGACTACTTCTTCGTGCGTCGGATGCGGCGTGCAGACGGAGACGATGTCCAGGTCCAGGGTTAGGAGTTCATCCACGGTAGTCACTGCGTTGGGCACGGCCCACGCTTCAGCCGCGGCCAGTGCGCGGTCTGGATCCACGTCGCAGACTCCGACGATCTGGACGTTCTCCAGAGCACGGAACGCCGCCAGGTGGTTGCGGGAAATGGCGCCGCAACCCGCGATTCCAACGCGGAAGGTGCGGGGCGCTGCTGCTGACGAGGTCATGGGGTATCCAACTTTCGAGGCATTGGGTCGTTGTTTCGTGTGGTCCTGGCTGGGCGGCAGGTGGGTGCCGCCCAGCCTTCGGTGGCTAGCGCCGCGGCTTTCCCAGTTCTTCGAGGGGAACGTTGTAGGTCTCGCGGGCCGTCATGATGGCGATAGCCGAGGCCACCAGGCAAAGGATGGTGAAGCCGGCCACCGGCATCCAGCCGTCGTGTCCGGGCTGTGCAAGAAGCGTTGCGATGGCGGGTGCGAAGCCAGCCAGGATCAGACCGATCTGGCTACCGATCGCCATACCGGAATAGCGGACCGCCGCCGGGAACATCTCGGGGAAGAAGACCGTCCACACGCCATTCCAGCAGGAGTAGAAGACGGTCATGTTCAGGAAGCCGAAGAGGAATATCAGTGCGATGTTGTGCTCGCTGATGGCCCAGAAGTAACCGATGGTGGTCGCGGCGCAACCAACGGCTCCGACCAGGAGGACTTTCTTGCGGCCGATCCGGTCGGAGATGACGCCTGCCATGGGAATGGTGACCATGGACAGGCCGACCGTCACGGCGTTGACGGTGAGCATCAGGGTGCGGTCAATGCCGATTGCGGGGCCGGTGGCGTACGCCAGTGCGTAGACCGTGAAGGTGGTTTGCATGACGGAGAACAGCATGACCACGCCGACCCGCAGTACGTCGCGCCACTGGGTCTTGAGGACCACGGCCGCCGGGACGGACTTGGGCTTACCGTCTTCGACGATTTCTTCGAAGACAGGCGGCTCGTCCAGCCGCGTGCGGATCCAGTACGCCACGGCGAGGACCACTACGGAGAGCCAGAATGGCACGCGCCAACCCCAGCTGAGGAGTTGATCTTCCGGAAGTGCGGCGAGGGGGATGAAGACGATGGTGGACAGCACCATTCCGGAGGCGTACCCGGTCATCACAAAGCTCGTGAAGAAGGCGCGGCGGCCCTCGGGTGAGTGCTCCATGGTGAGGGTTGATGCCCCGGCGGACTCAGCGCCTGCGGAGAATCCCTGGGCCAGGCGGCCTACCAGCAGAAGCGCTGTCGCCCAGTAGCCCATCTGCCCGTAGGTCGGCAGGAAACCGATGCCGATGGAAGCGACGCCCATGATGACCAGCGTGATCATGAGTGCCTGCTTTCGGCCGATCCTGTCGCCGAAGTGGCTCATGACGACGCCACCGAGGGGCCTGGCCAAGTAGCCGACGCCGAACGTCGCCATGGCTCCGAGGAGCGCGACCACGGGATCTCCGCCAGGGAAAAAGACCTTCGGGAAGATCAGCGCGGCAGCGGTGCCGTAGATGAAGAAGTCGTAGTACTCCAGGGTGGACCCCAGGAAGGAGGCGAGCGCCGCCTTCTTGGGCATTTTGACGTGTTCCCCCGGCGCTGCCGGGTTGTGAACATCCGAGGGCGAGTGCTGCTGCACGGGTCCCATACTGTCTCCTCATTGAGTGCGCCGGTGGTGGCACCGCCATGGTGCCTTGCCCGGCCAAGAATTGGGGTGAGTTGTTATCGCCAGCCAGTGCTTTGTTGTGCAGCCCATTCGGCAGTCGTTGATGACGACTGCGGGATGTGTGCTCCAGATCACAAGCGATCTTTCCTCTGAAAACGACTGTAGGGCTGCCGTCACACAGCGCGGGGAAACTTCCCGTTCAACGGGACGATGTGCTTTCCAGCCACGGGCGGGAGCCATACGGACGGCGCTCAGCACCCATGGTGCGTGATAGGCCGCGTCCCGCGGCCACCAATACCGGGAGGATGACCTGGGGGTCCTCGTGCAGGGTGGGAAGCACGACGGCAATCGCACCGATCACAGTGTTGCCCTCGCCGAAAACCGGGACTGCATAGGCGGTGTTCTCCGGCACCAGCACTCCGGCCATGCGGACGTAGCCGCGCTCGCGGATCAGGGCCAGATGCGCCCGGATCCGCACCGGATCGGTTTCCGTGGCGGCCGTGGTTTTCTCCAGCGGTCCGGTGAGGAAGCGCTCCTGCACGGCGCGGGGCATGTGCGCCATCATGGCCATGCCCGGCGTCGTGTTGTGGATGCCGAGCCTGCCGGCCACGGCGGCGAGATTGGTTGCGGTGCCGTGCTGGTCCAGCTGCTCGAGGTACAGCACCGTGCCGGATTCGACGTCGGGGATCGCAAGCGCGACCTGCTCGCGGACGGCGGCGTGGACGCCTTCCAGGAACGGCAGGCCGCGGCGGCGGAACTCTTCGAGGGGGTTACTCCGGGACGCCAGTTCCCACATCTTCATCCCGACGCCGAACTCCCCGGCCTCGTTGCGCTCCAGTAGCCCGCTCACGGCCAAATCCGTGGCCAGACGATGCACTGTGCTGCTGGACATTCCGGTGATCCGGACCATCTCCCGCAAGGGAAGCCACGGTTGGCCCTTGGAAAAGGCCTCCATGATCTTCACGACCCGCTCGATGACGGATTCCCCCGACGCCGAGTTTGCCATGATGCCTCCATCGAACTTCCGGAGCCCGGCCTTCCCGGCCCCAAAACCCAATATAGCCTTGCACTGAACACCAGGACCGTGCAGCTGGGACATGCAGGCCGGACCCCGAGAACCTAGGAGCGAAAGTGGAACTGCGGCAGATTGAGGCCTTCCTGGCCGTGGCCGAAGAGTTGCACTTCGGGCGGGCGGCAGAGCGGCTCAGGATAGCGCAGTCACCCCTGAGCCAGACCATCCGGAAGCTCGAAAGGGACCTGGGCGCGCCGCTGTTTGAACGCAACACCCGGTCCGTCACCCTGACCACGGCGGGGCACTCATTGCTGCCGCACGCCCGAAAGATCCTCGAAGAAGTCGACCTGGCGCGCAGATCGATCCAGGCGGAAAGCGGAACGGTCTACGGGAAGCTCGCCATCGGCTTTTCCGGCGCTCTGAACCACACCACTCTTCCAGCCCTGACGCGGGCACTGCGCCAGCACTACCCCCAGCTCGACGTGTCCCTGCATGGCGGTTTGCTCACCCAGGAAGCCCTGCAACAACTGATCCACGGCGCATTGGACCTTGCCTTCATCGGCCTGCCCATCGACGCACCCACGCTGGCCACCCGCAGAATCGCCACTGAGCGCCTTGGAGCTACCGTGCCGGCAGACCACCGGCTTGCCGGGAGGGAATCGGTGGAGGTAGCGGAGTTAGCCGGGGATCCATTCGTCACCATGCCCGCGGCTCAGGGTTCCACCCTCCGGGAGGTCACGTTCGCCGCCTGTGCTGCCGCCGGATTCCGACCAAGGATCAGCCAGGAAGTCGCAGATCCCTACACCGCGCTTTCACTGGTTGCCGGCGGGATCGGCATCAGCCTCATGCCGGAATCCATCGAAGGAATCATGCCCGCAGGCACGGTCTTTCTGCCACTGTCCGGGGATGAAGTCCTGCTCTTTTCGGGGCTCGCCTGGAACCCCGGCGCAATGTCCCCGGCCCTGCTGGCGGCCCTTAACCTGGCCGAAGAGGTGCTGCCCACGCCCGCGGAGTGATCCGACTATGTGCAATTTTCACATAGTCAATGACGTATTAAGTATTGGACAAGTCCTAATTCGTTGCCCAGCATTGAGGAAAGCCCAACCACCCACTCAATGAAGAGGACAACTCCATGCCCACTTTCGCCGTCACCTACGCGTACTCCTACTCCAGTTCCGCCGAGCGGGACGTGGCCCGGCCCGGGCACGTCGAATTTCTTAAGGCCCAATTCGAGACCGGCCGGCTCCTCAAGAGCGGCCCCTTCGGCTCCGAGGAAGCTCCCGGCGCCCTGCTGATCATCGCCGGGGATTCCAAGGCGGATGTCGAGTCGCTCATGGACCAGGACCCGTTCCAGCAGGCAGGCCTCATCGAGGAACGCACAGTGCGCCAGTGGAACATCTTCTTTGGCGTCGACGCTGGCCGGACCGCCTTGAACACAGTGCAGAACTGAGGCCCGGGATGCTGTCCGCGCTCACGGCTTCGAAAGAGATCATCGACTTCCAGGAATCAGCTGAACCCGCCCTCGAATCAGGGCACGCCCTGGTCCGGATCCACAACGTCACGCTTTGCGGCACCGACCTCCACATTTGGGAGGACGACTACCCCACAGAGCTGCCCATCATCCAAGGCCACGAGTTCTCCGGCATCGTCGAGGCCATAGGCCCAAACCAAGCCGTAGCCCCCGGCGAAGCCCGCATCAATATAGGCGACAGGGTTGCCGTCAACCCCATGATCTACTGCGGTGCATGCCAACCCTGCCTCACGGGCAGGTACAACGTCTGCCAAAACGTCGGCTGCCTCGGTTGCTACTCGGACGGAGCACTCGTGGAGCTGATAACAGTTCCGCTGGACAAACTGTGTCCCGTGCCCGACGAACTGCCCCTGGACATCGCCGCCATGGGAGAGCCCACATCCATCGCCATCCAGGCAGTCAACCGCGGCCGGCCCGTTGCCGGTGAAGTTGCGCTGGTGCTGGGAAGTGGACCCATCGGACTGCTCGCCACGCTTTACCTGACGGAGTTGGGCGTCCACGTGGTATGCGCCGATAGGGAGCAGCACCGCTTGGATCTCGCCGTCCAATTCGGAGCTGCCGACACCTTGCTGGTGACGCCAGGCGGCGATTTCCCTGACGCCGAACAGGTGCCTCGGCTGGACGCGCTGACTGGCGGCTACGGTCCGCAGCTGGTCATCGAAGCCACGGGCGTGCCGTCCTCCCTTGAGAACGCCATCAGGCTTGTTGCCAGCGCCGGGAGGATCGTCCAAGTCGGCATCTCCCCGCGCCAAGCCTCCGTCTCCATGAAAGACATCCCCTATAAGGAACTGGACTTGATGGGAAGCCGCATGAGCCTGAACCTCATCCCGGACGGACTGGCATTGCTGGCACGCCACCCGGAACAGGCCCGGGCTCTCATGACCCACCGCTTCGCGTTCGCAGACCTTCAACAGGCGTTCCGACTGATGCAGGGGCGCACGGAGAAGATCGGCAAGATCCTCATCCAGATGCCCGCAGGAAGCGTCACATGAGTACCTCAATCCTCACTCGACCCGAAAAGCTCGCCAGCGAGTACGACGTCGTGGTTATCGGCAGCGGGGCCGCAGGTCTGGTTGCTGCGGTCCGCGCCGCCGATGCCGGCCTGAGCGTCCTTGTCGTCGAAAAGGCCGCCCTTCTGGGCGGGACGACAGCCGCCGGTGGCGGCGTGATGTGGGCGCCGAACAACCACCTCGCCAAAGCCGCGGGGTACCAGGACAGCCATGCCGACGGCGTTGCCTACCTTTCAGAGGCGGCCGGCCACGTGATGGCGGCTGAGGAAATCGACTGGTACGTGGGCATTGCGCCCCGGGCCGTGGACTACCTCAACCGCAACACCAAAGTGTCCATGACTCCGATCGCCCGCCCGGACTATCACATGGAGTGGAAAGGTTCCGCGAACGGCGGCCGGGGCTTGGACAACAACGCTTTCGATCCCCAGGACTACCCGGGGTTGTCGGAACTGATCCGGCAGTCCTCCTACTTCCCGCTGCTCACCATGACCGAGCGGGACGAACTCAACGGCCGCGCCGCAGACCCGTCGCTCCTGGAGCATCGGGCTTCCACCGGGATACGGACCATGGGAGGAGCGCTGGTCGGGAGCCTGCTTGCGAGCACCCTGGACCGCGATGTGCAGATCGCGGTATCTACTCCCGTGCAGGAGCTGCAGCCCGCCGATGCCGGATGGAAGGTGAGCCTTGGCGGTGCCGCGGCCGGCGCGCACGTGGCCGCGACCGCCGTCGTACTGGCCTCCGGCGGGTTCGAATGGAATTCGAGGCTCCGCAACGCTTTCCTGCCTTTCCCGGTGACGCCGATCAGTGCGCCGTCGAACGAGGGCGACGGTTTGGAGCTCGGGCTGAAGGCCGGCGCGGCTGTGGAGGACATGTCAGCCGTGTGGGGCGTTCCGGTGATTTCGACGGCGGCCCATCAGTACGACGGGCAGCGGTCCGGCCGGATGGGCAACGTCGAAATGACGCTGCCCGGCTCGATCACGGTGAACAGCGACGGGAAGCGCTTCGTGAACGAGGCCCTTAACTATCACGATGCCAGCAGGGTCTTCGCCTCCATCAACCCGCACACCGGCAGGCAACAGAACAGTCCCGCGTGGCTGGTTTTCGACTCCCATTACCTGGCCAAGTACCCGGTGGCGGGGTCGACGCCGGGTAAGCCCGCTGAGTGGATGGCGTCCGCTCCTAGTGTCGAGCTCTTGGCTTCGGAGGCGGGCATCAACCCGGCCGGGCTGGTTTCGACCGTCACAAAGTTCAACGCGGATGCGGCCCTTGGCATGGACACGGAGTTCGGGCGGGGCGCAACACCGCAGGACCGGTTCCTCGGTGACGCCGGAAACACGCCAAACCCCTGCCTGGCACCGCTGGCTGCAGGACCGTTCTACGCCGTTCCCATCCACGCCGGCGTACTGGGGACCTCGGGCGGGCTGGCCACGGACTTCAACGGCCGCGTGCTGGATCGCCGCCAGCAACCCATCCCGGGACTCTACGCCGCCGGCAACGTCTCGGCCGGCGTCTTCCGCAACAACTACCCGGGCGGCGGCGCCACCCTCGGCTCGGCGATCACTCGGGCCTTCGCGGTTGGCGAGGATCTGGCGGCCCGGCTGTCGCCGACAAGCTGAAAAGGTGACGAAACGCCCGACGGTAACTGCCCCCATGGGGCGCTTAGATCACTAAACGACACGCTCCGGACTAAAAGCGAAGGTAAGCGCCACGTTCAATCCCCCGAAGGATTCGAACCGGGGATCCCTCCGAGTGAAGGCTGTAATCCTCCCGCGCCGGGCCGCCTACGGAACGAAAGCCGCAAAGCCACAATGAGAGCCTCCTGTCGGATTCGAACCGACGACCCCCGCTTTACAAGAGCGGTGCTCTGGCCAACTGAGCTAAGGAGGCGCGCCCGTCAGGGCGTGCGCCACAACGGCGCTAGACAAGGTTAGCCCACGGACTGCCCGCAGGTAAAAACGGCGGTGGCCCGCTTCCCGGAAGAATCCGGGAACGGGCCACCGCCGTAAAGCCTGGCTGGCGCGGGCTAGGCCTTGGCCTTGATGGCTGCGTCGACGAAGGCCGGGAATTCTGTCTGGGCGCTGTCTCCCTTGCCCCACTGCTTGCCGTCCACCAGGACGGTGGGGGTGCCGGTGACGCCCAGGACCGCGGCTTCCTGGGTGGTGTACTTCACCCAGGGGCGGTAGGTCTTCTCTTCGACGCACTTGTCGATGCTCTTCGCGCCCACTTCGGTGGCCATCTTCTTCAGCTCATCGTCGGACAGCCCCGCGCTGCCCTCGGCAGGCTGCTTGTCGAACAGGGCGTTGACGTAGTCCGAGTACTTCTCCGGGGACTCGTTGACAACACAGGCCGCGGCGTTCGCTGCACGGGAGGAGTAGTTGGTGGTGGACCGGCTGTCCAGGAACCCCATGGCGCGGTATTCCACGGTGATCTTGCCTTCGTCGCGAAGCTTCGTGAGGGTCTCGTTGTACGTTGCTTCGAAGTTCTTGCAGACGGGGCAGATGAAGTCGATGTAGAGCACCACCTTCACCGGCTTGCCGGCCTCAGCCTCGGCTCCGGGGGCCTTGACCGTGGCGGGAGCCGATGCGGGGGCTTCCGGAAGGTCCGTGATGTTCACGGTCGCGGGATCGGACTTGGCGACCTCGGAGCCCTTGAGCAGGGTGATGCCGCCATGGGCGTTTCCGTTGGCCGGCGTAGGGCCCTGGTCCGCTACGGGCGCATTACTCCGGAGGCTTGAGCTGACGATGATCGCCACGACTGCAAGGATGGCGACCACCACAACAACGATGCCCCATCCGATGAGCAACTTGTTCCGCTTGTCCTTCTTCAGCTGCTCTTCACGGATCTGGCGGGCTTTCTCGCGGGCCTCTGCCGTGCGTTCTGCTTTGGACATGCGGGGTTCGTTTGCGGGGCTCATTAGTTCCTCGTGTCGATCGGACAGGTGCGGACCACCCAGGGGCAACTCTCCCATTTTAGGGGGAAACCCCGGAGCTTGCGCTTTCAAGTATTCCTTCAGCCTGCCCAACGGACGAATAGCCCGGAAGATTCCGGCCCGTTAGGGTTGGCTTAGAGCCACAAGCAACCCCAGGGGGCGCAATGCAAGGACCTGACAGCGACAAACCGAATACGGGAACGGACGGCGGGGCTACGTCTGCAGACAGCTCCCACGCCACAACGTACGACTTCATGGTGGTGTCCAACCGCCTGCCAGTGGACCGCTGCGCCCCGGGAGAGCACGGAGACGACGGCTCCGGCTGGCGCCGTTCGCCCGGCGGCCTGGTGACCGCGCTCGCTCCGATGATGACCAAGACCGACGGCGCGTGGGTCGGCTGGCACGGCGCCCCCGACGAAACGGTCAAGCCGTTCAGCCACGGCGGCATGGACCTGGTCCCGGTCCAGCTGAGCAACGATGACGTTGAGCTGTATTACGAGGGCTTCTCCAACGCCACCCTCTGGCCGCTTTACCACGATGTCATCGCCCCGCCGGAGTTTCACAGAACCTGGTGGGAGTCTTACCGGAAGGTCAACAGAAGGTTCGCCGACGCCGTCGTGCGCCATGCCGACCACGGCGCAACAGTGTGGGTCCAGGATTACCAGCTCCAGCTCGTGCCGCGGATGCTGCGCGAGGCCCGGCCCGACCTGCGGATCGGATTCTTCAACCACATCCCCTTCCCCCCGCCCGAGATCTTCGCCCAGCTCCCCTGGCGCCACGCCATCATCGATGGGCTGCTGGGCGCCGACCTCGTGGGCTTCCAGCGCAGCAGCGACGCCGGCAACTTCATGCGCTCGGCCCGCCGGTTCCTCGGCGCCAGCGTCAAGCAGCAGCAGGTCCACGTCAAGGGCGCCGACGGCGGCATCACCCATATCGCCCGCGCCCAGGCCTTCCCCATCTCGATCGACGTCCGGCAGATCACGGAACTGGCAAGAAAACCGGAAATCATTGAACGGTCGCGCCAGATCCGCCAGGACCTCGGCAATCCCAAGACCATCCTGCTGGGGGTCGACCGCCTCGACTACACCAAGGGCATCCGGCACCGGCTCAAAGCCTACGAAGAGCTACTCAAGGAGGGAAAGCTCAACGTTGGCGATGCAACGCTGATCCAGGTGGCCAGCCCGAGCCGCGAGCGCGTGGAGCAGTACCGCCTGCTGCGCGAAGAGGTGGAGGGCACCGTGGGCCACATCAACGGAACCTACGACACCATCGAGAACACGGCCGTGCGCTACCTGCACCACAGCTACCCCATTGAAGAGATGGTGGCGCTCTATCTGGCAGCGGACGTCATGCTGGTCACGGCCTTGCGCGACGGCATGAATCTCGTGGCCAAGGAATATGTCACTGCGCGGACCAACAACGACGGCGCGCTGGTCCTCAGCGAATTCGCGGGCGCAGCAGACCAGCTCAAGCAGGCGCTGCTTATGAACCCGCACGACATCGACGGGCTCAAGGACACTGTCATGCGGGCCGTAGGGATGTCTCCCAAAGAATCGGCCCGCCGCATGCGTTCCATGCGCAAACAGATCCTCGACCACGACGTCGACCATTGGTCCGCCGAGTTCCTGCACGCCCTTAACGAAAAGGTGGTCCGCGATGACTCCTGAGGCAGACCCCGCCCGCGCCCGTGAAAGCACCCCGCTGACGCTCCCGCCGGAGCTGCTGGAGGCCGTCCGGCGCATCGCCGGCACTGAACACCTGCTGGTCGCCATGGACTTCGACGGCACCATCTCGCCGCTCGTGGACCACGCGGGCGACGCGCGCCCGCTGCCCCGTTCCGCGGCCGCCTTCGCGGAGCTCGCTGTCCTTCCGCGCACGACGACGGCACTCATCTCGGGGAGGGCCCTCGACAGCCTGCGGGCGGTCGCCTCACCCCCCGAAGAGACTCTGCTGATCGGCAGCCACGGAGCCGAGGCCTGGCTCGGCCCGGGTTCGGCGCCCCTCACCCTGGAGCCCGAACAGCGGGAACTCCTGGCTGAGGTCCGCAGCATTCTGGAAGGCATCGTGGAGCTCGCCCCCGGCACACTCCTGGAGGACAAGCCCGCGGGCGTCGTCCTCCACACGAGACTGGCCGCGGATGACGTGGCCGAAGACGCGGTTTCCGCCGCCCGCGCGGCACTAAAGGAGCGCAAGGGACTTTATCTCAAGAACGGAAAGAGGGTTCTTGAAACGTCAGTGGTCCACGCCTCGAAGGGCGAGGGCGTCGACTTCCTCAGGCAGGCCTCAGGCGCCACGGCCGTGATATTCGCCGGCGACGACACCACTGACGAAGACGCCTTCGGACGCCTCACGCCGGGTGACGTGGGTGTCAAAGTGGGCCTCGATTTCACACAGGCCCAGTTCCGCGTCGAGGCGCCCGTGCACGTCGCCGAACTGCTGGAAGCCCTGCTGCGGGAGCGGCGCAAGACCGTGGAAGTGCCATCCTGATCCGGCCCGCGTGTGGCATCTCACGTGTGAGCTCCGTAACATTTGCAACCATTCGGGATAAATCTGACATACTCTCTATGTGATGTGGCGCACAGGAACCGTGCGGCGTCACGCTATACTCCTCGGCTTAGGCCGGGGAGTACATAAAGCAGTACATAACTGAATTACATGAACCATTCACTACGGATCGTCCGGCACGTACCTGCCGGTGAAGGGATTGATAACTGTGGCTACAGTTACTTTTGATAACGCTACGCGTCTGTACCCGGGCACAGAGAAGCCCGCTGTTGACAAGCTCAACATCGAAATCGCTGATGGCGAATTTCTGGTCCTCGTAGGACCCTCCGGCTGCGGCAAGTCCACTTCCCTGCGAATGCTCGCAGGCCTCGAAGATGTGAACGCCGGCCGTATCCTCATTGGCGACCGCGATGTCACCGACGTTCCGCCGAAGGACCGCGACATCGCGATGGTTTTCCAGAACTACGCCCTGTACCCCCACATGACCGTGGCGGACAACATGGGCTTCGCTCTGAAGATCGCAGGCGTCAGCAAGGAAGAGCGCGCCGAGCGCGTCCGCGAAGCTGCCAAGCTCCTGGACCTCGAGCCGTACCTGGACCGCAAGCCGAAGGCCCTTTCCGGCGGTCAGCGCCAGCGTGTTGCCATGGGCCGTGCTATCGTCCGTAACCCGCAGGTCTTCCTCATGGATGAGCCGCTGTCCAACCTGGACGCCAAGCTCCGTGTCCAGACCCGCACCCAGATTGCGTCCCTGACGCGCCGACTGGGCGTCACCACCGTGTACGTGACCCACGACCAGGTGGAAGCTATGACCATGGGCGACCGCGTCGCCGTGCTCAAAGACGGCCTGCTGATGCAGGTGGACACCCCGCGCAACCTCTACGACAAGCCCAAGAACGTCTTCGTTGCCGGCTTCATCGGCTCCCCCGCCATGAACCTGCTGGAACTCCCCGTCGTCGACGGCGGCGTCCAGTTCGGCGGAACCGTCTACCCGGTTCCCCGCGATGTCCTCGAAGAGGCACACGGCGCCACTGTCACCCTGGGTTCACGCCCCGAGGACCTCGAGCAGGTCGCTGCAGGTGAAGGTCTTCAGGTTGAGGTTGACGTCGTCGAAGAACTCGGCGCCGATGCCTACGTCTACGGTCACACCACGCTGGACGGCAAGAGCCACGACATCGTGGCCCGTGTCGACGGCCGCCGGCCCCCGATGAAGGGTGAGTCCATCTACGTTCGCCCGCAGTCCGGACACGTACACCTGTTCGACACCAAGACCGGCCTGCGCCTGGGCGACTAGTCCCCACCGGCGGTTGAGCCTGTCGAAACCGCCAGAGCATCTCCGGAATAAGCAACCGACGGCGGCCCTCCCAACCGGAAGGGCCGCCGTCGGGCGTTAAGCACCGGCACCCTGACTCTGTTTAGGCACGCCGACCCTACGTACGGAAGAATTGAGCCATGACCGAGGAATACAGCGCCCAGTGGCATGACGAACCCACCGACTACGGGCAGATCGGCAAGCTGCCGCGGTTCGAAGCCGCCAGTGCGAACGATGAAAAAGCGTCCTTGGTCTCCAGTTCCCTGAATATCACTGCGGCCGCCGCGGATCCGGAACTGCTGGACCTGCCGTGGCACATTGCGCTCGAAGACTGGCCGACCGAGAACCTGGCCGCCCTCCCCCGCGGCATCTCGCGGCACATCGTGCGCTTCGCACACCTGGGCGGGTCCGTCATCGCCATCAAGGAAACCTCCGAACACGTTGCCCGCCACGAGTACCACATGCTCCGGAAGCTGGCCCGGCTGGATGTCCCTTGTGTGGAACCCGTCGCCGTCATCACCGGCCGCACCACCCCGGACGGCAGGCCCCTTAACCCTGTACTCGTCACACGCCACCTCAAGTTCTCCATGCCGTACCGCGCTCTCTTCTCCCAGATGCTGCGCAAGGACACCCTGACCCGGCTCATCGACGCGCAGGCCCTGCTGATGGTTCGGCTGCACCTCATCGGCTTCTACTGGGGCGACGTCTCGCTTTCCAACACCCTGTTCCGCCGGGATGCCGGCGCCTTTGCCGCGTACCTCGTGGACGCGGAAACCGGCGAACTCTATCCGGACCTCTCCACCGGCCAACGGGAGTATGACCTGGAGATTGCCCGCGTGAACATCGCCGGCGAGCTCATGGACCTCCTCGACGGCGGCCTGATCGAGGAGAAGGTGGACCCGGTGGCCACGAGCGAGCTCATCATGGAAAGCTACCGCCGCCTCTGGATGGAGCTGACCGAAAAGGAATCGTTCGAACTTGGCGAACGCTGGCGGGTGGGCGCCCGCATCCGGCGCCTCAACGAGCTGGGCTTCGACGTCGAGGAATACGCGATCAAGACCACCCAGAACGGCTCCACCATCCAGCTGCAGCCGAAGGTCGTGGACGCCGGCCACCATATGCGGCGCCTGTTGCGCCTCACCGGGCTGGATGCCCAGGAGAACCAGGCCCGCCGCCTGCTGAACGACATGGACTCGTTCCGCGCGGACAACAATCCGGAGATGGACGAGGAATACAGCGCGCACCTCTGGGTGAGCCAGATCTTCGAACCCATCGTGCGCTCGATCCCCCGCGACCTCTCAAGAAAACTGGAACCCGCCGAAGCCGTGCACGAAGTGCTCGAGCACCGCTGGTACATGTCCGAAAAACAGGAACGCCACATTCCGCTGGCCGAAGCGGTGCAGTCCTACATCGATTCCATCCTGCGCCACCGCCGGGATGAGGCAGCCATCATGCTCAACCCCGACACCGGGCTCCTGAAGATCCTGGAAGTGGAAACTGAAGAGTCCCGGTACGGCGACGAAGAATCCGTTGACGAGTACCCGGACTCAGACGACTGATCCTGAGCGCACGGCCAACGCGCCGCTGCCAGTGGCACGGCCGGTTGTGGCGCTGCTTATTGAGGCACTGCTTGTTGTGCCACTGCTTGTTATGGCACAGCTGCGTTAAATCGCTTTGCCCGGGTTCAGTATGCCTGCGGGGTCGAAGAGCTCTTTGACCCGTCGCTGCAGTTCACGGATGGGTTCCGGCTGCTCCAGGCTCAGCCAGCGCAGCTTGTACTGCCCGATGCCATGCTCCCCCGTGATGGTGCCGCCCATGTCCAGTGCAACCGCGATTGACGCATCCAGTGCCTTGTTCAGGCGTTGCATCGCATCAGCGTCCACAAGGTCATTCACGCGGTCCACCCAGAACGTGGGATGCAGGTTCCCGTCGCCGGCGTGGGCCACCACCTTGAGTTTCACTTCGTGGACCTCAGCCAGCGATTCGAGAGCTGCCACGTAGTCCACCAGCCGCGAACGGGGCACTGCCACGTCCTCGCCCACCCGGTACTGGTCGTCCACTTCGACGCCGCGGCTGTTGCGCCGCAGTTCCACCAGCTGCTCGGCTTCCTCGCTGGCTTCGGTGGTCACCACCGCGCCGCCCGCGGCAAGCACATCCCGCACGACGGCGGCCTCCGCCGCTGCCCCGAAGCCGTCGGTCTGGATCAGCAGGAGGGAGGCCCCCCTCGACGCCAGGTCCGAGCCGTGGATCTCATCCAGCTGCGTGAGCGACCCGCCGTCGAGCAGTTCCATGATGGCCGGCTGTACGCGGGCCCTGCCCACGGCTAGCACGCCGGCGGCTGCCTGCCGAAAGTCAGGGTAGAAGGCTGCGATAGTGTGCACCTCCCGCGGCAGGTACTTGAGCCGCACTGTTGCGCCCACCACGATCCCGAGCGTCCCCTCCGATCCGACGAACAACCCGGTGAGGTCGTAGCCTGCCACGCCCTTGAAGGTCTGGTGGCCGGTGCGGATGAGCGAACCGTCGGCGAGCACCACATCCAGCGCCAGCACAGAGTCGCGTGTCACTCCGTACTTGGCGCAACGCAGCCCGCCGGCGTTCGTGGCTACATTCCCGCCGATCGTGGACATCCTGAAACTCGCCGGGTCCGGCGCGAACATCAGGCCGTGTCTGGCGGCAGCATCGTTCAGGTCTGCGTTGACCACTCCCGGTTCCACGACGGCGGTCTCGTCGTCCGGGTTCAGGTCCAGTATCCGGTTCATCCGCTCGAGGCTCAGAACGACCGACCCCTCGGTGGCGTGGGCTCCTCCGGAGACCCCCGTTCCGGCACCCCGCGCCACAAGTGGAACCAGGTGCGCGGCGCAGCTCTTCACGGTTGCCTGTACGTCCGCCACCGACTCCGCAAAGACCACAGCGAGCGGCTGCTGATAGTCCAGCACCGGCGCCTGGTCCACCGCGTAGGCGGCCAGGACGGCCGGGTCCTGGACTACTTTTCCTGGCCCCAGGTTTGACGTGAGTTCGTCAGCAATGCTGCTCATTGGGTCTCCCGTTTCCGTCACACGTGCCTCCCAGTCTAGATGTCCGCCCAGTCCCGTGAGTTACGTCTCACCTATCGGAATGCAAGCGCTTCCAATCCAGTGAAGGTCCTGACGCTTCTACACGGGAGTATTACCGAAACTGTCAACCTACTACGCACTGGAAGCGCTTTCATTCCGACCTGCGCTGCCTCTAAACTTGCCCAATGTCTGTTGACTCATTACTGCATTCCCCTTCGCCGCTGGCCGGCTCCCTGACACCCGTCCACGCCGCTGACAATGCCCACGGCTGGTGGCGATCGGCCGTCATCTACCAGGTGTACCCGCGGTCCTTCCGGGACATGAACGGCGACGGGATCGGCGACCTCGCCGGCATCACGGCGGAACTGCCGCAGCTGGCCGAACTGGACATCGACGCGGTGTGGCTCTCACCCTTTTACCGCTCCCCCCAGCGCGACGCAGGCTATGACGTCAGTGACTACTGCGATGTGGACCCGCTGTTCGGCTCGCTCGGCGACTTCGACGGAATGGTGTCCGAGGCCAACCGGCTCGGCATCAGGGTGATCGTGGACCTGGTCCCCAACCACTGCTCTGACCAGCACCGCGATTTCCAGGCTGCGCTGGCCGCAGGGCCGGGCACCCCGCAGAGGGACATGTTCATCTTCCGGGACGGCACAGGCCCCGCGGGCGAGGAGCCGCCCAACAACTGGGAGTCGCACTTTGGAGGTCCGGCCTGGACACGGATCACCGAGCCGGACGGAACACCGGGGCAGTGGTACCTGCACCTCTTCGACTCTTCCCAGCCTGATTTCAACTGGGACAACCAGGCCGTCCACGACGAGTTTGAGCGCGTGCTGCGCTTCTGGCTGGACCGCGGCGTCTCCGGCTTCCGCGTGGACGTGGCCCACGCCTTGGTCAAGGCGCCCGGGCTTCCTGCTTGGGGCGGACGCGCCGACGGCACCAGCATCGATGGCTTCCCGGGGCATGCAGCCCCCATGTTCGGCCAGCCGGCCCTGCACGACATCTTCCGGAACTGGCGCCGCATCCTTGAAGAGTACGGCCCCGACCGCATCCTGTGCGCCGAGGCCAATGTAGAGCCGTTGTCCCGCCTGGCCGAGTGGGTCCGGCCGGACGAGATGCATCAGGCGTTCAACTTCCCCTACCTGCATGCCGGCTTGGACATCCACCGGCTGCGGCACGTCATCACCGAGTCTCTGACGTCGCTGGACGCCGTGGGCGCGCCCAGCACCTGGGTACTGTCCAACCACGACGTCGTGCGGCACGCCACCCGCTTCGGCTACTACTGGTCGTCACCGCGCGAAGGCGACGGAATCGGGCCCCAGGACCCCCAGCCGGATCACGACCTGGGCAGAACCCGGGCCGCAGCTGCCACCCTGTTCATGCTGGGCCTGCCTGGCGGTGCCTACATCTACCAGGGCGAGGAGCTTGGCCTTCCCGACGGCATCGACATCCCCGACCACCAGCGGCAGGATCCTACGTTCGCGCGGACCGGAGGCGCCCGGCTGGGCCGCGACGGTTGCCGCGTCCCGCTGCCGTGGCGTGCCTCCGAGCCGCACCACGGCTTTGGTTCCGGCCAGGACCCCTGGCTGCCGCAGCCGGCGAGCTTCGCCGAACTGGCCCGGGACGCCCAGGCCGGGGACCCGTCGTCGCACTTGAACCTGTACCGGCGCATGCTGGCGGTCCGCCGCGAACTCGGCCTCGGCCGCGGTTCACTGTCGTGGGCCGAAGAGTGGTGCACCGGCGCCTCGTTGGGTTTCCTCAACGGCAACATCCTGGTGGTCATGAATGTCGGCCAAGACGCCCTCGAACTGCCTGCGGGTGAAGTGCTGCTGCGCAGCTCCGCCAGGGACTACGGAACCGAGGGCTGGCATGGATTAGGCTCTGGAGAGACCGTTTGGTTGAGGATTTCAGCAGAGGATACGGAGAGCTAACAACATGGCCGGCATCAAGGACGTCGCGGAACGTGCCGGGCTCTCCATAGCCACCGTTTCGCGGGCCTTGAGCGGCAAGGGCAACGTGTCGCCGAAGAGCCGCGAACGTGCCCAGGCGGCGGCTTCCGATCTCGGTTTCGTGCCGTCTTACCAGGCTTCGAGCCTGGCCTCCGGCCGCAATTACAACATCGGGCTCGTGGTCCCCTCCGTCCACCGCTGGTACTTCTCGTCGGTGGTGGAGGGCGTTTCTGCGGCGCTGCTGGACGCCGGCTATGACCTGACGCTGTACAACGTCAGTGAGGGCTCAGCGCGCCGGCAGAGCGTCCTCAAGGACTTCCTGCTCCGCCAGCGCGTAGACGCCGTGATAGCCGTTTCGCTGGCCCTGACGGAGTCGGAGATCGGGCAGATGCTGGCTGTGCACCGGCCCATCGTGGGCATTGGCGGCCCGCTCCAGGGCGCCTCCACCATCCGGATCGACGACCACGGCCTGTCCGAAGCGGCGGTGAACCACCTCATCCGGCTGGGCCACTCCAGGATCGCGCATCTGACCGGAGATTCAGTCTATGAACAGGACTTCAAGATCCCGCGCACGCGGCTCGCAGGTTTTGAAATGGCCATGCGGGATGCAGGGCACGACGTCCGGCCGGAGTGGATTGCCACCGCTGATTTCACCATCCAGGGCGGCTACGCCACGGCTCGTCAGCTCCTCGGCAGCCCGTCTGAGCGTCCCACCGCGGTCTTCGCCGCTTCCGATGAAATGGCCATCGGCGCCATCCTCGCTGCCCGCGACTTCGGCCTCAGGGTCCCGGAAGATCTGTCCGTCATCGGTTTGGACGGGCACGAGCTCGGTGAACTCTTCGGTCTCACCACCATTGACCAGGATCCCCGCGGCCAGGGGGCGCTGGCGGTGCGCCTCTTGCTGGAGGGGCTCGACGGCGGCGCCGGCCGGCCGGCAGTCGATACCGAGTACCCCACGAAGTTCGTTATCCGGTCGAGTACCGCCGTACCGCCATCGATCAGCTAGCTGGCACGCCCATGAAGCGGGCAAACCTTGCGAGGACATCCGGCCAACCCTTGTCGTAGCTGGCGCGGGTCGCGGACGGGTCCTCCGCGCCCTCCCAGCCGTCATGGACCAGGCGCACCTCGGTGCCCCCATCCACGGCTCTGAACGCGACCCTCAGCTCCGTAGACCACAACGCTGTGGTTCCCGGATACCAGGACGCGTGGAACGACAACGGCGGCTGCCAATCATCGATGGTTCCCCACGAAGTGGTCTTGCCATCGTCCGCCGTCTCAAGGACGAGGTTTTCCTCAAACTCAACGTGCGACCCCGTACCGAAGACACTGTGCTCCTCCATGGGCCACCACAAATGCGTATGGTCCGTAAACCCCATGAAGGCCCGGGATACAGGTCCAGGCACAACCACGGTGCAGATCACCGGATCCAATTCGATGGAGGGATCAGGCTGATTGGCGCCGGGGCCGGCAGCGTGGCTGAAGAGGTTTTCCATGGGCACCAACTCTACAACCTCGAGACCGACAGGATCGCTGGTGCGGGCTGGTGGTTGAGCCCGTCGAAGCCCGAGCCGGGCTCTGGTTGTGCTCGCCGAAAATAGGGGCCGGTGCATGCGGTGGTGTGGTTGGTTTTCGGGTTAAAGAGCGAAGGCCCCGACATTTGCTGTCGGGGCCTTGGCCGTAAATAGTGTCCGGCGGTGACCTACTCTCCCACACCCTCCCGGGTGCAGTACCATCGGCGCTGTGGGTCTTAGCTTCCGGGTTCGGAATGGGACCGGGCGTTTCCCCCACGCTATGACCGCCGTAACCCTTGTA
>NZ_CAKKLY010000036.1 GCF_918698095.1 Arthrobacter sp. Bi83 | reverse complement strand
ACCGCGAAAAATGCATCCTTCTGATCCTGCGAGTACCACCCGGATCCTGATGAATCACCGCTTAAACGAACCACGGTCGTTGCAACTCCCAAAAGTCGGGGTGTTGCAACGACCGCTAGAACCCAAGCAAAGAAACAGGGGCCTCAAGCGTTTGTTCGCGGTTTTTAGCGAGGGCGCGGAAACGCTTAGAACTCGAACCAGATCTTGATTTCGCGCTCGGCCGAGTCCACTGAGTCGGAGCCGTGAACGAGGTTCTGCTGGACCTTCAGGCCCCAGTCGCGGCCGAAGTCGCCGCGGATGGTGCCCGGGGCCGCCGTCGTCGGGTCGGTAGTGCCGGCCAGCGAGCGGAAGCCTTCGATCACGCGGTGGCCCTCGAAGATCGCGGCAACCACGGGGCCGCTGAGCATGAACTCAACCAGCGGCTCGTAGAACGGCTTGCCCACGTGCTCTTCGTAGTGCTGCTCGAGCAGGTCCCGGGTGGCATTTACCTTCTTGAGCTCAGCCAGGGTGTAGCCCTTAGCTTCGATGCGGCCAAGGATTTCGCCGGTCAGGTTACGGGTGACGCCGTCGGGCTTGATCAGGACGAGGGTGCGCTCAATGCTCACAGCTGCTCCAATGTGGTTGGTTGTGGGTTTCCGGCTAAGTCTACGGGTTCTGGCCGGCGCCTTCACTGCGCGGGCCGTCGGGATGCGCGGCATCCCATTCGGCCTGCTCCCGGGCCCGCTGGGCGGCTTCGGCGTCGATCCGGATGCCTGTCCTGATGCCGTACCACCAGGCGAGGGCGAACAGAACGCCCACGAGGAACATCAGGGGCTCCACGAACCCGGCGAGGATGAGCACCAGCTGCAGGACCCAGCCGAGCGCCACGCCCCACGGTTTCGACAGGACGGCGCAGGCCAGAACCAGGACCACGCTCAGCCCGATGCCCACGGCGAGGATTAGCACCGGGGACATCTCGCTGCGCCGCAGTCCGAAGACGGCCAGCGTAGCGAAGAACGCCACGAAAGCCTCCAGCAGCAGCACCGTGGACGCGAACATGACCTTGGTGGACCTGCGTTTTTTGGGCATGCCCGGCCGCCATTCGCGCTGGGCTTTGGTCAGCTTGGCCATGGGTCAGGCCTCCGTTTTTCCGAGCAGGATGCGGGCTTCCGCCACCAAGGTGATGGAGCCCGTCACCAGCACGCCGCCGGCAAGATCTTCGTTGGCCTCAGCGCGCTCCACAGCCCATTCGAGGGCATCATCCAGCTTCTCGGCGATGTGAATGTTCTCCTCACCAAAGCCGAGGTCGACGGCGAGCTCCGCCAGTTCCGCGGCCGGAACCGCCCGCGGCGAGTTCGACTGCGTGAAGCAGAACTCCTCGGCGAGACCGCCCAGGGACGCCTTGAGCTGGCGGAGGATCTCCTCGGCGTCCTTTTCCTTGAGGACACCGACCACTGCAACGATCTTGCTGAAGCTGAAGGCTTCCTCAATGGCCTCGGCCGAAACGCGGATGCCCTCCGGGTTGTGCGCTGCGTCCACGATGATGGTGGGCGCGGTGCGGAGCACCTCAAGGCGGCCCGGGGACGTGACCGTGGCGAACGCTTCCTGCAGCACTTCGGCGTCCAGCTCTTTCTCGCCACCGCCCAGGAACGCCTCGAGCGCCGCGACGGCGACCGCCGCATTCTCGGCCTGGTGCGCGCCGTGGAGCGGCACCATCAGCTCCGGGTAGCGACCCGCAAGTCCCTGGATGGTCACAACCTGCCCGCCCACGGCGACCTGCCGCGATTCGACGCCGAACTCCACGCCCTCGAAGCGGAACGGCACCTGTACTTCCTTGGCCTTCTCCAGCAGGACCTGGGCAGCATCCGTGGGCTGGGCCGCGCTGATGAGGAAGCCGCCCGGCTTGATGATGCCGGCCTTCTCGTAGGCGATGTCCTCTGTGGTGTCACCCAGGAGGTCCGTGTGGTCCAGGGAGATCGGCGTGATCACGGCTACCTGGCCGTCGCCCACGTTCGTGGCGTCGGTGATGCCACCCAGGCCCACCTCCATGACCGCCACATTGACGGGCTGGTCCGCGAAGACGGCGAAGGCGAGAATGGTCAGGCACTCAAAGTAGGTCAGTCTGGGCTGGTCCTCGGCCAGGAGTTCGTTGTCCACGATTTCCAGGTAGGGCCTGATTTCGTCCCAGATCCGGACGAACGTCTCGTCGGACACCGGCGCGCCGTCCACGCTGATCCGCTCCGTGACCTTGGACAGGTGCGGACTGGTGTAGCGGCCGGTGCTGAGGCCGTGCGCGCGGAGGCCGGCCTCGATCATCCGTGCCGTGGAGGTCTTGCCGTTGGTGCCTGTGACGTGGATGATCGGGAACGCCTTGTTCGGCTCCCCCAGCACATCCATGGCCCGGAAGAGGGGCGCGAGCCGGGGTTCCATCTTGTTTTCCGGCGCCCGGCCCAGCAGCTCGGCGTAGACGCTCTCCACGGAGAATTCGTCGGTCATAAGATTCAGGCCTCTGCTTTTTCGACGGTGATGAGGGGTTCCCCTGACCCGTCCGGAACGGTGTCCAGCTCCAGGGTCAGGGTTTCGGTCTTGACGAGTTCGGCGTTGGCCAGCAGGGCGTCCACCACGTTCTGTGCCGCGGTGACCGTGGTCCGGATCCGGTCGCTCACGTTGAGTCCGGCGTCCTTGCGTGCCTGCTGGATGGCGCGCACCATGTCCCGCGCCAGCCCTTCGGCCTCAAGCTCGGGGGTGACCTCGGTGTTGAGCACCACGAAGCCTCCGGTGGGCAATACTGCGACGGCAGAAGATGCGGAGCCGGAACCGCCGGCGGACTCGGCAACCACCGTCTCCAGCGAGTATTCCTGCGGCTCCAGCTCGAGTCCGCCTGCGGTCACCACGCCGGAGTCCGAAACCGACCAGTCCCCGGATTTGGACCCCTTGATGGCCTGCTGGACGTTCTTGCCGAGGCGTGGGCCCGCCGCCCGGGCGTTGACCACGAGCTTCTGCTCGATGCCGAACTCCTCCGGAGAGGCGCTGGCGGCATCCAGCAGGCGCACCGAGCGCAGGTTCAGTTCATCGGCGACGACGGCAGCGAACCCGCCCAGCGCATCCGCCCCCGGTGCCACCACCGTGAGTTCCTGCAGCGGCAGGCGGACGCGGAGGTTCGCGGCCTTGCGCAGGGAGGAACCGGTGGAGCAGATCTGCTGGACGCGGTTCATCGCCTCGACCAGACCGGCATTGGCCGGGAACAGATCGGCGTCCGGCCAGTCGGCCAGGTGCACGGAGCGGCCGCCGGTGAGTCCGCGCCAGATTTCCTCCGAGACCAGCGGCAACAGCGAAGCTGAGACTCGGCAGACCGCCTCCAGCGCCGTGTACAGCGCATCGAAGGCGTCGGCGTTCTCGTCGAAGAAGCGCTGGCGGCTGCGGCGTACGTACCAGTTGGTGAGCATGTCCAGGTAGCTGCGCAGCTCGTCGCAGGCGCCGGAGATGTCATAACTGTCCAGCTGGACGGTCATGTTGCGGACCAGGTCGCCGGTGTTGGCCAGCAGGTACTGGTCCAGGGTGTCGGAGTAGCCGTCGTAGCGGAGCTGGGCGTCGTAGCCGTCCCCGCCCTTGGCCGCGTTGGTGTACAGGGTGAAGAAGCTGTACACGTTCCACAGCGGCAGGATGACCTGCCGGACGCCGTCGCGGATTCCCTGTTCGGTGACCACGAGGTTGCCGCCGCGCAGGATGGGGCTGGACATGAGGAACCAGCGCATGGCGTCGGAGCCGTCGCGGTCCAGGACCTCAGACACGTCCGGGTAATTGCGCAGGCTCTTGGACATCTTCTGACCGTCGGAGCCCAGCACGATGCCGTGGCTGATCACGTTCCGGAAGGCAGGACGGTCAAACAGCGCTGTGGACAGGATGTGCAGCATGTAGAACCAGCCGCGCGTCTGCCCGATGTACTCCACGATGAAGTCCGCGGGGTTGTGGGTGTCGAACCACGCCTCGTTCTGGAACGGGTAGTGGACCTGGCCGTACGGCATGGAGCCGGAGTCGAACCAGACGTCCAGCACGTCCTCGACGCGGCGCATCACGGACTGGCCCTCGTCGGGGGTACGGGGATCGTCCGGGTTAGGGCGGGTCAGTTCGTCGATGAACGGCCGGTGCAGGTCGACCTGGCCGTCCTTGTTCAGCGGGAGCCGGCCGAAGTCGGCCTCGATTTCGGCGAGCGAACCGTAGACGTCGGTGCGCGGGTACTCCGGGTCGGTGGACTGCCACACCGGGATCGGGCTGCCCCAGTAGCGGTTGCGGCTGATGGACCAGTCGCGGGCGTTGGCCAACCACTTGCCGAACTGGCCGTCCTTGACGTTGCCCGGGATCCAGTTGATCTCCTGGTTCAGCTCGGACATGCGGTCGCGGAACTTGGTGACCTCCACGTACCAGGAGGACACGGCCCGGTAGATCAGCGGGTTGCGGCAGCGCCAGCAGTGCGGGTAGCTGTGCTCGTAGCTGGCCTGCCGGACCAGCCGTCCCTGGGCGCGCAGCACCTGGGTGATGGGCTTGTTGGCCTCGAAGACCTGCAGCCCCGCGATGTCGTGCAGGTCGCCATGCTTGAACAGCGGCAGGAACTTGGCGCCTTCGTCCACGGACAGGACCACGGGGATGCCCGCTTCCTCGCAGACCTTCTGGTCGTCCTCACCGTAGGCGGGTGCCTGGTGGACGATGCCCGTGCCGTCCGTGGTGGTGACGTAGTCGGCCACAAGGATCCGCCAGGCGTTCTCGGTGCCGAACTTTTCGGTGTCGCTGAAGTCGTGCCACAACGGCTCGTACTCGAGGCCCTCCAGCTCCGCGCCCGTGTGGGTTGATGTGACGGCGGCTGCCGCGGCAGCACCGTCGTCGTACCCCAGATCCTTAGCGTAGGTGCCGAGCAAGTCTTCGGCGAGCAGGAACCTGCCGGTGACCGGCGCCTCCGGGGAGGCAGCCTTGACGCCGCCGGGGCCGGCGGGCAGCACGGCGTACGTGATGGCAGGCCCGACGGCGAGCGCCAGGTTGGTGGGCAGCGTCCAGGGGGTGGTGGTCCAGGCGAGCGCCTGGACTCCGGCAAGCTGCCGGGAGAGCCCGGAGTCCCCCGCCGTGATGGGGAAGGTCACCGTGACGGTCTGGTCCTGGCGGTTCTTGTAGACGTCGTCGTCCATGCGCAGCTCATGGTTGGACAGCGGCGTCTCGTCCTTCCAGCAGTACGGCAGCACACGGTAGCCGTTGTAGGTCAGGCCCTTCTCGTGCAGCTGCTTGAAGGCCCACAGCACCGACTCCATGTACTCGACGTTGAGCGTCTTGTAGTCGTTGTCGAAGTCGACCCAGCGCGCCTGCCGGGTGACATACGCCTTCCACTCGTTGGCGTACTTCATCACCGACGCGCGGCAGGCGTCATTGAACTTGTCGATGCCCATGGCTTCGATCTGGGTCTTGTCCGTCATGCCGAGCTGCTTCATGGCTTCCAGCTCGGCGGGCAGCCCGTGGGTGTCCCAGCCGAAGCGTCGCTCGACCCGCTTGCCGCGCTGGGTCTGGTACCGGCCCACGAGGTCTTTGGCGTAGCCGGTCAGCAAATGGCCGTAGTGCGGCAGGCCGTTGGCGAAGGGAGGGCCGTCGTAGAAGACGAATTCGTTGCTGCCGGACGTTCCGCCGGGAAGGTCCGGATGGCGCTGGTCGATGCTTGCCTGGAAGGTGCCGTCCTCATCCCAGTACTTGAGGATGCGCTCCTCGATCTCCGGAAACTTCACGGAGGCAGACACGCCGGAGGTGTTGGCGCCTGACGGTGCGGCAGAAGCCTTGGGGTAATAGGTCATCTCGACATCCTGGGTTGAGCTGGTGAACAAGTGGATCATTCAGGATGCGAGGACGGCCCGTACGCCGTTGTCCCGTGTCACTGTCCAGTGTCACTGCCCAACGATGCCGGCACCGCGGTACCACCTCACTTACCGGCACAGGGACTGGCCCCCAAAGGAGGTGTTCCCGCGCCGGCCGCTCATTACTGCTGTGACGGGCTTACCCGTCCGGTTCTACTGGCCTGCACGGTTGGTTCATGAGTTCGGTCAATTCATGAGTACCGGGCCGGGGTTCTTCCGGAAGCTCACCGGTGATGGCCGGGTCAAAGCTGTTGGCACCAGTCTAACGGCTGTGCTCCCGGACGCCATAACCGAGGGGACCCTCCAGAACGGGCGTCAAGCGCTGTTTCCTGCCTAGACTCGATGCCATGACAGTCCCCGCCCCGGACTCCTCGGAACGAGGCCTTGCTTCCTCGAATCCCCCCGGTTCCCCGCAATCCCCCGCTTCGAGCCGCGGCAGGGGTTTCGCGTGGCGGCTTCTGGCGCTCGCCGTCCTTGTGCCTGTGGCGTCCTTGTCGATCTTCCGGGCCGTCCCCGCGCAATGGCCGACGCCCGTGGTCCAGTTGCTGTCTTTCACGCCCTGGATGGTTGTTCCCGCCGTCCTGGCTCTGGGGCTGGCGCTGGCCGGCCGCCGGGTGTGGGTCAACGCCGCGGCCGCGGTGCTGCTGGCCGCCCAGCTGTTCTGGCTCTTTCCCCTGGACGCCGGGCGCTCCCTGCCGGGCCAGTCCGCCGCCGCCACGTCATTGACGGCCATGAACATCAACTCCGAATTCGGCCAGGCCGATGCGGCGGAGATCGTCCGCCTGGTCCGGGAGAACGGCGTCGATCTGCTCACGGTTCAGGAACACACCCAGGACCTTGAGGACAGCCTGGCATCCGAGGGGCTGGGAAGCCTGTTGCCCCACAGGATCAGCAGTCCAACGGACGACGGCGCCGGGAGCGCGATCTATTCTGCCCATCCAATGCAGGCCCTGGGGATGTTGCCTGACACGCCGTTCCAAATGCCTACGGTCCGGCTGGCGATCGAGGACACCGGCCGCACAAGCACGCTCGACGTCACGAACGTCCACGCGCTGCCGCCGGTGGACGTCCGCGTCGCCCAATGGCGCAGCGACCTGGCGGCACTCGGGCGGCTCGCTGCGCAGGATCGTCCGGCTGCGGGGACGGCAGCGAGTCCGGCTGCGGGGACGGCCGCGGGGACGGCAGCGCACGGGAGTCCTCCCGGACTGCCGGCCAACCGCCTGCTGATCGGAGACTTCAACGCCACCTACGACCACTCCGAGTTCCGGGCAGTGCTCGACGGCGGCGCCAACGGTTCAGGATTGAAGTTGGTTGACGTGGGAACCGCCGCGGGCCTGCGGCTGGTCCCCTCGTGGCCGATGGAAGGCATGCCCCTGCCCGGGATCACCATCGACCACCTCGTCACGAGCCCGCAGATCGCCAGTTCCGGCTATGCCGTGCATCGGATCCCGGGAACGGATCACGCCGCGGTTTTGGCCACGCTCAGGATCCCGGCAGCGGGCTAGGCCCGGGGCAGCTTCATGCCGTATTCGCCCATCAACCCCGAGTGAACCTCAGGTGTTCAGGCCTGCTTGCGGATCAGCTTGTGGTTGGCCGCCTGCGCGACCGGACGGATCACGATCTGGTCCAGGTTCACGTGGTGCGGTGCGCAGACGGCGTAGCGCACCACGTCCGCCACATCGGCGGCCGTCAGTGGGTTTTCCACGCCCTGATAGACCTTTTGGGCGGCTTGCGCGTCGCCCAGCCTGTTGAGGGCGAACTCCTCGGTCTGGACGAGCCCCGGGGCAACCTCGATCACGCGGACATTGTTTTCGGCTTCCTCAAGGCGAAGCGCTCCGGTCACGGCGTGCTGGGCGAACTTGGCGGCGTTGTATCCGGCGCCGCCCTCGTAGGCCACGAGCCCCGCTGTGGACGTCAGGTTCAGGACAGTGCCCTCACCGTTTTCGCGCAGCATCGGGAGGAAGGCGCGAGTAAGTTTCATGGTCCCCAGGACGTTCACCCGGTACATCCACTCCCAGTCATCGGTCTGGGCCTGCCCCACCGGATCCGCGCCGCGGGCTCCGCCGGCGATATTGACCAGGGTGTCGATGCCGCCTGCGGCGGTCACCTCGGCCAGGAGCCTGGCAACGTCACCGTCTTCGGCGATGTCAGCCGGAATTCCGACGGCACCCGTCTCAGCTTCCAGCGCGGCCAGCCGCTCCTGGCGCCGGGCAACGGCATAAACCGTCCACCCCTCGGCCCTCAGCGCCCGGACGGTCGCCTCGCCGATGCCGGTGCTTGCACCTGTGACGACAGCTGCTTTGTTCTTCGATACCTCAGTCATGGCACCACCCTAACGGCATTCGGAGCATGCCTCAGCCGCGTCTCGCCTGTAGGAACTCCAGCAGCACCCGGGCGTGGTTCACTTCCGGATCCCGCGCACCGTAGAGCAGCGTCACCCTCGTGTGGCCGCGGGCCAGGTCCAGCAGCTGCCCCACTGCGGGGTTCTGTTCGAGTTCCGCTTCATACTGCGCCCGGAAGTCGGCGAAACGCTCCTGCATGTGGGCAAATTCCTGCCGGAGGGGCGGGGAGGGCGCGATTTCCTTGAGCCACAGCTCAAGACGGGCGCGTTCCTTACTGACCCCGCGCGGCCAGAGCCTGTCCACCAAAACCCGGCAGCCGTCGTCGTCCGCGGGGTCCTCGTAAATGCGCTTGATCACAAAGGGACCGTCTGCATTCTCCATAGGCGGCATGCTACTGCAGGTTCACCGGGCGGTCTGCTGCAGGCTCCCGTCTAAGGTCATGAAACAATTGGCCCATGGCTGAATCAACGCAGGGTACAGACACGCCCGCCACCGCCCCCATCAACGTTCCCGACAAGCCGGCCCTTGAAGGCCTTGAGGCTGCCCTGACGCAGCGCTGGCTGGACGAAGGAACCTACAAGTTCAACCCGGACACCACCCGGGAGCAGGTCTACTCGATCGACACTCCCCCGCCCACGGCATCGGGGTCCCTCCACGTGGGCCACATGTTCTCCTTTACGCAGACCGACGTCCAGGCCCGCTACATGCGCATGACCGGCAAGAACGTCTTCTACCCGATGGGCTGGGACGACAACGGCCTGCCCACCGAGCGCCGCGTGCAGAACTACTACGGCGTCCGCTGCGATCCAGCCATCCCCTACAACGCCGACTACCGGCCGCCGGCACAGGCTGCCAAGAATCAGCGCGACTTTGACGTCGTGTCCCGGCAGAACTTCATCGAGCTCTGTGAGGAACTCGCCGTTGAGGACGAGAAGGTTTTCGAGAACCTGTTCCAGACCCTCGGCCTGTCCGTCGATTGGGACCTCACGTACCGCACCATCGACGACACCTCCCGTGCCGTGTCCCAGCGTGCCTTCCTCAAGAACCTGGCTGCCGGCGATGCCTACATGGCCGAGGCACCCACCCTCTGGGACGTCACGTTCCGCACCGCCGTCGCCCAGGCGGAGCTTGAGGACCGCGAAGTTGCCGGCGCCTACTACCGCTACCCGTTCTTTACTGAAAACGGCGAAAAGATCTACATCGAGACCACCCGCCCCGAGCTGCTCGCCGCCTGCGCGGCGCTCGTGGCAAACCCTGACGACGAACGGTACCAGCCGCTGTTCGGCAAGAAGGTCACGTCTCCCCTTTTCGGCGTCGAGCTTGAGGTCAAGGCCCACCCGCTGGCCAAGGCCGACAAGGGCTCCGGCATCGCCATGGTGTGCACGTTCGGTGACCTCACCGACGTCACCTGGTGGCGGGAACTCCAGCTGCCCACCCGCGCCATTGTTGGCCGCGACGGACGCATCATCGGCGAAACGCCCGAGTGGATCACCACGGAAGAGGGCCGGCAAGCTTTCGCCGCCATCGCCGGCAAGACCGTCTTCAGCGCCAAGGAAGCCGTGGTGGAGCTCCTCGCTGCGGCCGAACTGCTCGACGGCGAGCCGAAGAAGATCATGCACCCGGTCAACTTCTTCGAAAAGGGTGACAAGCCCCTCGAGGTAGTAACCTCCCGCCAGTGGTACATCCGCAACGGCGGCCGCGACGAGGACCGCCGCGAACGCCTGATCCGGCGAGGTCACGAGATCGAGTTCCATCCGGCCTTCATGCGCTCACGCTACGAGAACTGGATTTCCGGCCTCAACGGCGACTGGCTGGTGTCCCGGCAGCGCTTCTTCGGCGTGCCCGTGCCTGTCTGGTACCCCCTGGACGCGGACGGGAACCCGGACTACGACGCCCCCGTCGTGCCCGCCGACGAGCAGCTTCCCGTGGACCCCGCCGCGGACGCGGCCCCCGGCTACGACGAAGCACAGCGCGACGTTCCGGGCGGTTTCACCGGTGACGCCGACGTCCTGGACACCTGGGCCACGTCTTCCCTGACGCCGCATATTGTTGGCGGCTGGAGCAGGGACGAGGAGCTCTTCGCCAAGGTCTTCCCCTTCGACCTCCGCCCGCAGGGCCACGACATCATCCGCACCTGGCTGTTCTCGTCCGCGGTGCGCGCAGACGCCCTGCAGAACACGGCCCCCTGGAAGCATGCGGCCATCTCCGGCTGGATCCTGGACCCGGACCGCAAGAAGATGTCCAAGTCCAAGGGCAACGTGGTGGTGCCCACGGACGTGCTCAACGAGTTCGGCTCCGACGCTGTCCGCTACTGGGCCAGCTCGGCCAAGCTCGGCGCGGACACGGCGTATGAAATTGCGCAGATGAAGATCGGCCGCCGCCTGGCCATCAAGCTGCTCAACGCCTCCAAGTTCGTCCTGAACCTGGGTGCGACGGAAAACTCGGTGGTAACGGACGACCACGCGGTTCTCACCAACCCGCTTGACCGCGCCGTCCTGGCGCAGCTCTCCGACGTCGTGACGCAGTCCACCAAGGCATTTGAGAACTACGACTACGCCCGGGCACTGCAGATCACCGAGAGCTTCTTCTGGCAGTTCACCGATGATTACGTGGAGCTCATCAAGGACCGCGCCTACGGGGCCGCGGGTGAAACAGAGCAGGCCTCAGTGCTCGCCGCGCTGGCCACCAGCCTGGACACCCTGCTCAGGCTCTTCGCGCCATTCCTGCCGTTCGCCACCGAGGAAGTCTGGAGCTGGTGGCGAAACGCCTCAGTACACCGCGCTGAATGGCCTGCGGCGCTTGAGGTCGCGGACGGAGACACCACGCTGCTCGCGACGGTGGGCCTGGCCCTGAGCGGCATCCGGAAGGCGAAGTCGGAGGCCAAGGTCAAGCAGCGCACCGAGGTTCTGTCTGCCACCATCACGGCCACCGAATCCCTCACCACGCAGCTCAAGGCAGGTCTGGCTGATCTGAAGGCGGCCTCCAACGCCCGCGAAATCACGCTGATAGCGGGTGACGGCGAACTGAGTGTCAGCGACGTGGTGCTGGTTCCAGCCGAGGAGACCGGGCCGGCCTGACCGGATTGCACGCCCGCTAAAAGTTTCCGGGCAAAGGGGAAGCCCCATCAGCGTTTTGCCGTTGGTGGGGCTTCGACTTTCGGCCATCTGGTGACATCTATGACGGTCTGGCAAGATCCTCAGAAGTTTCAGGTCTTCCTACCTTGTCACTGGTAGCCATCATCTGACTTTGCCGAAGGCTGCGTCGGATGAGTGTCACTGAATCTTTGGTTCCTGCGTCCCTTTTCTTTCGAATTGGGTAAGAACCATTGTTGTCCCCCTCATTTGGATGCGCAAGAGCCCCGGGAGAACTACTCGCATGTAGTTCTCCCGGGGCTCTTGGTCCCTTCAAACAGGGCACCCGGCTAGTCGAAGGCGGGGCTTTCGGTGCGGCTGCGCTTGATCTCGAAGAAGTGCGGGAACGAGGCCAGTGTGACCGCGGCGTCCCACAGCCGGCCGGCCTCTTCGCCGTGCGGAATGCGGGTCAGGACGGGGCCGAAAAACGCCGTGCCGTTGAACGCCACCACGGGTGTCCCGACGTCCTGGCCCACCAGGGAAATGCCCTGTTCGTGGCTCGCCCGCAACTGGGGGTCATACGCGTCGGACTCCGCAGCGTGGGCCAGATCCGCCGGCAAACCGCAGTCGGCGAGGGCCTTGCCGATGACAATCGAAAAATCCTTCTGGCCGCCGTCGTGGATCTGCGTGCCCATGGCGTCGTAGAGGTCCTTGACCACTCGGCCGCCGTGCTGTTCCTGCGCGGCGATGATCACGCGCACGGGTCCCCACGCCTTGTCCATGGCTTCCCGGTACTTGGGGTCCAGGTCCCGGCCCTCGTTCAGCACGGAGAGGCTCATGACGTGCCATTCCGTGGTGATGTCGCGAACATCTTCCACCTCACCGATCCAGCGCGAGGTGATCCAGGCGAAGGGGCACAGGGGGTCGAACCAAAAATCAGCTTTGTTGGCAGCGGTTTCAGACACAGCGAATCTCCTCGAAAAGTCATCAGGGTGTTGCGTACCCAGGGCACGCCCAGGCGACAGCGAGAATCTAGGCGGATTTATTCCGGCGTTTCGCGACGACGTCGTGCGCAATCATGGTGGGCTGCGCCTTCTTGGCTACAACGTCCGCCGTGATCACAACGCTGGCGATATCGTCGCGGCTGGGCAGATCGAACATCACCGGCAGGAGGACTTCCTCCATGATGGCGCGTAGTCCGCGTGCACCGGTCCCGCGCTCGAGCGCCTGGTCTGCAATCACGTCCAGGGCGGCGTCGTCGAACACGAGTTCAACACCGTCCAGCTGGAACATCTTCTGGTACTGCTTCACCAGGGCATTCTTGGGAGTGGAGAGGATCTGGATCAGCGCGGGACGGTCCAGATTCGAGACTGTGGTGATCACCGGGAGGCGGCCGATGAATTCCGGGATGAGGCCGAATTTGAGCAGGTCCTCCGGCATCACTTCGCCGTACGAGTCAGTGGTGTTCTTGACCTCGTTCAGCGGCGCCCCGAAACCGATGCCCTTGCGGCCGGACCGGGAGCCGATGATGTCCTCCAGGCCGGCAAAGGCGCCAGCCACGATGAACAGCACGTTGGTGGTGTCGATCTGGATGAATTCCTGGTGCGGGTGCTTGCGGCCGCCCTGCGGCGGAACGGAGGCCACTGTGCCCTCGAGGATCTTGAGCAGCGCCTGCTGCACGCCCTCACCCGAGACGTCGCGGGTAATGGACGGGTTCTCACTCTTGCGCGAGATCTTGTCGATCTCGTCGATGTAGATGATGCCCTGCTCAGCCTTCTTGACGTCGTAGTCCGCTGCCTGGATGAGCTTCAGCAGGATGTTTTCGACGTCCTCGCCCACGTACCCAGCTTCGGTCAAGGCAGTTGCATCGGCCACGGCGAAGGGCACGTTGAGGCGGCGGGCGAGGGTCTGCGCGAGGTAGGTCTTGCCGCAGCCGGTGGGGCCGATCAGGAGGATGTTGGATTTGGAGATCTCGACGTCGTCATGGTGGACACCGTCCGCCAGGCTGCCGCTCTTGGGAGCGTGGCCGGCCTGGATCCGCTTGTAGTGGTTGTAGACGGCGACGGCGAGGGACCGCTTTGCGGGTTCCTGGCCGATGACATATTCCTGGAGGAAATCGAAAATCTCCCGGGGCTTGGGCAGTTCAAAACTGCCCAGATCGGCCACTTCGGCGAGTTCCTCTTCAATGATCTCGTTGCAGAGTTCAATGCACTCGTCGCAGATATACACGCCGGGCCCGGCAATAAGCTTGCGTACCTGCTTCTGGCTCTTTCCGCAGAAAGAGCACTTGAGCAGATCCGTGCTCTCGCCAATCCGAGCCATATGTGAACCCCTTAGTATCTTGCTGCGAGTGCAGCCTTGCACCGGTTGCTTGAATCACGGTCACCCGTCGCGGTCTGGCCGTGATTACATCCACTCTAGGTCACATTCGGCCCAAGAGGGTGAAACCGGACGCCGGTGCGGTCCAAAAAAACTGAACCACACCGGCGCCGGGGACAGCCGCTTCTACCTTGCAATCGCCTGCGGTTTGATCTTGCGGGAATCCAGCACCTGGTCAATGAGGCCATAGTTCATGGCCTCGGCCGCGGTCAGGATCTTGTCCCGCTCGATGTCGTTGTTGACCTGCTCCGGCGTCCGGCCGGAGTGCTTGGCCAGCGTGTCTTCCAGCCACGACCGCATCCGCATGACCTCGGCCGCCTGGATCTCTAGGTCAGAGGCCTGGCCTCCCTGGCCGCCGGACAGCGAGGGCTGGTGGATCAGCACGCGGGCGTTGGGCAGTGCGAGACGCTTTCCGGGCGTTCCTGCAGCGAGGAGGACGGCTGCGGCGCTGGCCGCCTGGCCCAGGCAGACGGTCTGGATTTCCGGACGGATGTACGTCATGGTGTCGTAAATCGCGGTCATGGCAGTGAAGGAGCCGCCCGGCGAGTTGATGTACAGGGTGATGTCACGGTCCGGGTCGGTGGACTCCAGCACCAGCAACTGAGCCATGACGTCGTCGGCGGACGCGTCATCGACCTGGACGCCGAGGAAGATGATGCGGTCCTCGAAGAGCTTTGTGTAGGGGTCCTGGCGCTTGAAGCCGTAGGGCGTGCGCTCTTCGAATTGGGGCAGCACGTAGCGGCTGGTCGGCAGGTTGCCGGCAGTCGAGCCGAAGTTGTAGTTCATGTTCTTTACTCCTGGATTCAATTCGCTCTGCGTGCCGGTTAGTTCTGGGCAGTTCCGCCGCCACCGGCTACAGAGCCGGCGTGGGCGGAGATCTTGTCAAAGAAGCCGTATTCCAGTGCTTCGGTTGCGGTGAACCACTTGTCGCGGTCGTTGTCCTTGAGGATGGTGTCCACCGTCTGGCCCGTCTGCTCCGCAGTCAGTTCGGCCATGACCTTCTTCATGTGCAGGATCAGTTCGGCCTGGATCTTGATGTCGGAGGCCGTGCCGCCGATGCCGCCGGACGGCTGGTGCATCAGGATGCGGGCGTTCGGGGTGGCGTAACGCTTGCCCTTAGTGCCGGAGGACAGCAGGAACTGGCCCATGGAGGCAGCAAGCCCGGTGGCCACGGTGACGACGTCGTTCGGGATGAACTGCATGGTGTCGTAGATCGCCATACCGGCCGTGACGGAGCCGCCGGGAGAGTTGATGTAAAGGTAGATGTCCTTGTTCGGATCCTCTGCCGACAGGAGCAGCAGCTGCGAGCAGATCGCGTTCGCGTTTTCATCGCGGACCTCGGAGCCAAGCCAGATGATGCGCTCTTTCAGCAGTCGGTTGTAGATGTAGTTGTCCTGGGCTGCCGGATCGACAGTTGCCATGCGGGGCGCCCCTGCTTGCTGTGACATAAGTACTTACCTCTCGCTGGTGACGGTGACATCACTGAACTTCACTACTTGGACACTAACTGCTTTCGCAGCGGTTTTGTTCGTCGGAATCGCGCTGTTCGCTGACGGCGCACGACTGCCGCGGGCGGCTGAGGCGGCGCCTTCCGCCGGCCATTGAGGTTAAACACGGCAGCCCCCGGATCCGCGGATCCGGGGGCTGCCGTTAAGCTGTCAGTGCGAGACAGCTGCTAGAACTTCACAGCTGCGGGATCGTCGCTGGCGACGACCTCGGCTGCATCGTCAGCAGCTTCTTCTTCGGCGGCCGCGGCCTCGTCCTCGCCGGCAGGACGGACGAAGTCGCTCAGGTCAACCTTGTTGCCCTCGGAGTCCGTGACCTCTGCCTGGCCGAGCACGACGGCCAGTGCCTTGCGGCGGCGGACCTCGGACACCATCATGGGCACCTGGCCGCTCTGATCGATGATCTGGGCGAACTGGTTCGGGTCCATGCCGTACTGGCTGGCAGTGGTGACGATGTAGTCGATCAGCTCGTTCTGGCTGACGCCCACTTCCTCTTTCTCGGCGATGGCGTCGAGGATGATTTCGTTCTGGAAGGCGCGCTCCGTGTTGGCCTTGACCTCGGCGCGGTGCTCCTCGGTGTCATGCTCGCCTTCACCGTGGGCGTTCTCGGCGTTGAAGTGCTGCTCGAGCTGCTCTTCAACAACGGATTCCGGGACGGGAACCTGAACGAGCTCAACAAGCTTGTCCAGGACCTTGTCGCGGGCTTCGACGCCCTGCTCGACGACCTTGGAGTCGGCAGCCTGCTTGGCAAGGTCCTCACGCAGCTCGGCAAGGGTGTCGAACTCGGATGCCAGCTGGGCGAAGTCGTCGTTTGCCTCGGGCAGCTCGCGCTCCTTGACGGACTTGACCACTACCTTGACCTGGGCGGCTTCGCCGGCGTGGTCGCCACCTACGAGGGTGGTGTCGAAGATGGCGTCCTCATCGGCACTCAGGCCGGTGACTGCCTCGTCCATGCCCTCGAGCATGGTGCCGGCGCCAACCTGGTAGGACAGACCGGAAGCGGAGTCCACCTCTGCGCCGTCGATGGTGGCCGTGATGTCGATGGTGAGGAAGTCGCCCTCGGCCGCCGGGCGGTCCACGGACTTCAGCGTGCCGAAGCGGCCGCGCAGCTCATCCAGAGCCTTGTCGACGTCGGCGTCGGAGGACTCTGCTGCAGCCACCTCGACCTTGATGCCTGCGTATTCCGGGAGTTCGATCTCCGGGCGGACGTCAACCTCGGCGTGGAACTTGAGTTCACCGTCGGTTGCCGACGGGTCCGGAACCTCGGTGATCTCAACTTCGGGGCGGCTCAGCGGACGGATGCCCGATTCCTGGACGGCGGCCTGGTACCAGCCGTTGAGGCCCTCGTTGATGGCGGTCTCCAGCACGTAGCCGCGGCCAACGCGCTGGTCGATCAGCTTGGAGGGAACCTTGCCCTTACGGAAGCCAGGGACCTGGATCTGGGAAGCAACAGTCTTGTATGCCTCTTCGATGCTGGGCTTCAATTCCTCAAAGGGGACCTCAACATTGAGCTTGACCCGCGTGGGGGTGAGGTTCTCGACAGCGCTCTTCACAGTCTAAGTACTCCTGATTTGTTGGATGGGGTTCTGCAATCGCGATTCTCTGCCCAGGCCATCGGCCCGGGCCGCAGAGTCGGGGTGACAGGATTTGAACCTGCGACTTCCTGCTCCCAAAGCAGGCGCTCTAGCCAAGCTGAGCTACACCCCGTAATGCACAGGACAGTCTACGTTCATACCCGCCGGCTTTGCACATTTGACACGTGGGGCATGAATTAGGTTTAGTTATATCCGGCTTCAACAGCCAGCCCGAAGATCCGCAGTTGCGACAACTGCTTTCTTTCGGGGACGTAGCTTAATGGTAAAGCCTCAGTCTTCCAAACTGATTACGCGGGTTCGATTCCCGTCGTCCCCTCGGCGAAGGGCCCCTCGGTGAGGGGCCCTTTTTTGTTCCTGCATTCGTTCCCGGATCTGCTGCAACGGAGGCTGTGGCCGGCCGTTGAGCCGGACCGTCTGCTCACGCCGAGCTTTGGCACAGCGGGCACCAGTAGAGCTTGCGGGCGGCATGCTCTGCGAGAGCCACCGGAGTGCCGCACACCCGGCACGGCTGCCCGTGCCGCCGGTAGACGAAATGTGCTTCCTCCGTGGGCGGCAGCGAGGTCTTATCGCTCCAGAAGCCGGGGGTTGTGGTGATGATCCGGCCATCGCGGACGCCGTCGGACATCACGGCGGCTGTGTCATCCCAGATGCGGCCTGCAACGGCTGCCGTGAGCGCCCGGCCCGGGAGCAGGGGGTCAAGCCGCTGGCGGAAGAGCACCTCGGCCCGGTACACATTCCCGACGCCGGCAATCACCTTCTGGTCCATCAGCAGCGTCGCCACCGGCGTTCTGCGCCCCAGAACCCGCTGGACGAAGTCTTCACGGTTGACGTTCGCTTCATTCAGGGGATACGGAGTGCGCAGCGGACCCGGATTGTGAAGCGGATCGGGGCCGAGCCTCCCGAGGACCGCCGCCGCTTCGTCCTCCGTGATGGCCGCACACGTGGTGGCGCCGCGCAAATCTGCCCAGCCGTGTTCGCCTGCCAGCCGCACCCGCACGGCACCCACAGGCGCCGGCGGGCCGGCGTACGCGGGCAGGTCCACGCCGGTTTCGCCGGCCACCTCACGCTCCCCCACCCTGCGGGGCGCGCCGATGCTGGACGCGCCGCGGAACTCGCCGTCGCCGCCGAAGTCCCAGGCGCCGTAGAGTCCCAGGTGGACGTGCAGCACCATTCCGTGCTCGAAGTGCAGGAACAGGTGCTTCCCGTGAGCGTCGGCGTTGACCAGAGTGTGGCCGTTAAGCAGAGCTGCGCCCGCGGCGAAGCGGCCCTGGGGGCTGGAGACGGCGAGCCGTCCGCCAGCGAATACGTCACCGAACTGGCGGGCCAGCCGGTGGATGGAATGCCCCTCGGGCACTACTCGATGACCTCGCCGCTGGTTTCGTAGGCGGCGATCTTTCCGATGCGGCGGATGTGGCGCTCGTCGTTGCTGAAGGGTTCCTCCAGGAATGCCTCGATCAGGGCGGTGGCCTCGTCAACGCTGTGCTGCCGTCCCCCAACGGCGACGACGTTGGCGTCGTTGTGCTGCCGGGCCAGGGTGGCCGTGGAATGGTTCCAGGCAAGGGCAGCGCGGACACCCTTGACCTTGTTCGCAGCGATCTGTTCGCCGTTTCCGGAGCCGCCCAGCACGATGCCGAGGGAGTGGACTCCCGCCTCTTGGTCCGCCACGACAGCGAGCGCAGCGTTGATGCAGAACGACGGATAGTCGTCCAGTGCGTCGTATTCCTTCGGCCCGTGGTCCACCACGTCGTAACCCTTGGCCGACAGGTGGCTGACCAGGTGGGCGCTCAGCTCCATGCCGGCGTGGTCGGTGGCGATGTGGACCCGCGGGTATGCAGGAGTTGTGGTCACGGTGGCTTCCGTTCAGTCATGAGCACCGGGGCGCGGCCGGGCTGGTACAGGTCAAATCAACAGGTCCAAGAGTACTAGGTCCGGTTCCCGTGATGTCGTGCAAATTACGCGCCGGCATCGCCCTGGGAAGGAGAGCGGCCCTCGTTCCGGGCACGCGCGGCCACGCGCGTCAGTACTTCAGCGAGGCGCTCTGCCGAGGCAGGGTTTCCGCCACTCACCGCCAGCCGGTGGCCGTCGGTCTTGCGGACCACGACGGCGGGCCCACTGCTCACGAGCACAGCTGCTGTTCCGCCGTGGTGGCGGTAGCCCCAGCCGCCGTAGTCGGCGGCGCGGACGTCCGCCGGAGCGGCCGCCGAGATGGCCTCCGCCGGAATGTTCACCACCCTCAGTATTCCGGCAACGAAAACCCGCAGCCCGCTGCGGTCTGCGGTGACTCGGGCGAAGAGGAAGGCAGCGCCGACAAGGGCCGCAGCAACCAACAGTGCACCCAGCCAGGGAACGGCAATCGAAACAAGGGACGCCGGGAACAGGCTGGCGATACCGATCATGACAAAGACAGAGCTGCGGGCGTGCACCCATAGCCTGATCGAATCGCTGGCCAACTCGGGGTCGAGCTCAAGCTCCAGGGCGTGCCGGAGGGCCCGGTCGTCCTCCGGCGTCCACTGCTGGTCCGCCTTGAAAACGAATCCCAGGATGACGCCGAGCGAAAGAGCGGCGCCGCTGCCCATGGCCAGCACGATGAGGTCCACCCGGGATTCCCGAGCGTCGGCCAGGCCCGCCTGTCCCACCAGGCCGGCGGCCAGGACGCTCGTCACGAACAGGCTCACCGTCAGGCCGGCCCCCATCATGATGCGGCGCATCACCGTGGGCCGGGAAACAGGGACAGCCTGCAGGAGAACGAGCCAGCCGGCGGCCACGATCATCGCGGCCCCGACCCCCACGTAGGCGGCAAACGGCGCAAAGCTGATGCCGCCGTCGTCGTTCCAGCGGACCGCCAGCGGTTCCGGAAGGTCGGGACGCAGAAATGCGGCGCTCAGCGCAAAGGCAGCCGCAAGCAGGACGGGAAACCCTACTGCGAAGCGCAGCGCTTTGATGTCCACCGAATCGAGGAACTTTCCCATGCGTTAACGCTACCCCTGCGGCGCCGCCGGGACCGGGAAAGTGATCCACGCAACTTGCCAAAGAACCGGGAAATGAAACAATGGCTTCACAGTAACGACCCACCACCCCTCAGGAGGCCCAACCTTGCCAGGAATGAACCTGACGCGCGCCGAAGCACGTGAGCGCGCCGATCTGATCGCCGTCGAGTCCTACGATGTCCGCCTGGACCTGACCAGGGGCGGGAAGGTCTTCGGCTCCACCACCACCGTAAAGTTCAGCGCTGCCCCCGGGTCCTCCAGCTTCATTGACGCCGTGACCGAGACCGTTCACAGCGTGACCCTGAATGGCCGCGAACTCGACCCTGCGGCGGTCTCCGACGGCATCCGCATCCGACTGGCGGACCTCTCCGCGCAAAACGAGCTCACCGTGGTGGCGGACACCCCCTACATGAACACCGGAGAGGGGCTCCACCGTTTCGTTGATCCCGTGGACGGTGAGGTCTACCTCTACACGCAGTTCGAGGTGCCGGATTCGCGCCGCATGTTCGCTGTGTTCGAGCAGCCGGACCTCAAGGCGACGTTCAAGTTCACAGTGACGGCACCGTCACACTGGGACGTCGTCTCCAACTCCCCCACGCCGTCGCCGGTGGAAACTTCGCCCGGAGCAGACGGCGGCGCCCGCTCGGTCTGGGAATTCACCCCCACGCCGCGGCTCTCCTCCTACGTGACGGCCCTGATCGCCGGGCCGTACCAGTCGGTGCGCAGCGACGTCACGGGATCCGACGGCCGCGTCATTCCGCTCGGCGTGTTCGCCCGCAAGTCTTTGATGCAGTACCTGGACGCTGACAACATCTTTGAACTGACCCGCCAGGGGTTTGAGTTCTTCGAGGCGCAGTTCGGCTGCCCGTACCCGTTCGAAAAGTACGACCAGCTGTTCGTGCCGGAGTTCAACGCCGGCGCCATGGAGAATGCCGGGGCCGTGACCATCCTGGAGGGCTACGTCTTCCGCGGGAAGGTCCCCGAAGCGCAGGTGGAGCGCCGCGCCATCACCGTCCTGCACGAGCTGGCGCACATGTGGTTCGGCGACCTCGTCACCATGCGCTGGTGGAATGACCTCTGGCTCAATGAATCCTTTGCCGAATACATGTCCCACCTCGCCGCAGTAGAGAACACCAAGTTCCAGAGCGCATGGACCACCTTCGCGTCGGTGGAAAAGTCGTGGGCCTACCGCCAGGACCAGCTCCCCACCACACACCCGATCTTCGCCGAGATCAACGACCTTCAGGACGTGGAGGTCAACTTCGACGGCATCACCTACGCCAAAGGTGCTTCCGTGCTGCGGCAGCTGGTGGCATGGGTGGGCCCGGAGCAGTTCATGTCCGGTGTCAGGGAGTACTTCGCCAAGCATGCCTGGGGCAACACCGAGCTGGGCGACCTGATGAGTGAACTGGAGAAAGCAAGTGGACGTGACCTGGACCGATGGGGCCGCCTCTGGCTCGAAACCGCAGGGGTGAACACGCTCCAGCCCGAACTGACAGTGGACGCGGACGGCACCATCACCGGTTTCGCCATCCTGCAGTCAGCCGTTGCCGCGCAGCCGACCCTCCGCCCGCACCGGCTCGCCGTGGGTTTCTACGACGTCACAGACGACGGCAAGCTGGAGCGCGTCCACCGCGAGGAGCTCGACATCGACGGCGAACGCACCGAGGTGGCAGCGCTGGCGGGGCTGCGGCGGCCGGACCTCATCCTGCTCAACGACGACGACCTCGCCTACGCCAAGGTCCGGCTGGACGAAAAATCGCTGGCCACGGCCAAGTCGCACCTGAAGGACTTCCGGGAGAGCCTGCCCCGCACGCTCGTCTGGGGATCGGCCTGGGACGCTGCCCGCGACGGCGAGACGCCAGCGCGCGGCTACGTGGACCTGATCCTGGCCAACATCGCCTCTGAAAGTGACTCGTCGGTGATCCTTGTGCAGCTGCGTCAGCTGGCCACCACGCTTACTTTCTACGTGGCCGGGGAACACCGTGAGGCCACCATCGTGGCAGCCGGAGACAGGCTTTGGGATCTCGCCTCGACGGTGCCGGGCGGATCCGATGCCCAGCTCCAGTTCATCAAGTCCTACGCTCTGCTGGCCCGAAGCGAACAGCAGCTGGACGCGGTTGCCGGGCTGCTGGACGGCTCCGTCGCGCTGCCCGGGCTGACGGTGGACCAGGACCTGCGGTGGGAACTCCTGGCAGCACTCGTGGTGGGCGGACGGATGGGCCAGGAGCAGATCGACGCCGAGCGGCAGCGGGACAACACCTCCAGCGGCCAGAACGCGGCCGCGCTGGCCAAGGCTGCCATCCCCACCCCCGAGGCCAAGGCGGCGGCCTGGGAATCCATCGTGGAAAAGGGCGAGCTGTCCAACGCCATTCAGGCCTCGGCCGTCGCCGGCTTCACGCGGGTGCTGGACACGGAACTGCTTGAGCCCTATGCCGGGAAGTACTTCGACGCCGTACCGGGGATTGTCGCCCAGCGCACCAATGCACTGGCCCAGCAGATCGTCGTCGGGCTTTACCCGGCACAGCTGACCACCCAGGCCACCGTGGACCGGACGGACGAGTTCCTCGCGGCGCTTCCCGAGGACAGCGCGGCGCTGCGCCGCATGATGCTGGAAAACCGCGACGGCGTTGCCCGGGCCTTGCGGGCACGTGCAGCTGACGTCTAGGCGACGGCCCGCAGGCATCTAAACTGGCGGCATGGCCCTTGACGAGCATCACTATTCGCTGACTGTTCGATGGACCGGCAACCTTGGAAGCGGCACGTCGTCGTATCGGGAGTATTCCCGGGACCACGACGTCGAGATTCCCGGGCTGCCGGTCCTCAAGGGCTCGGCCGACCCCACATTCCACGGCGACCGCTCGCGGTACAACCCGGAGCAGCTGCTGCTCACGGCGCTGGCGCAGTGCCACATGCTGTCCTTCCTGCACGTCGCGGTGCGGCACGGCGTCGTCGTCCTGTCCTATGAGGACAATGCCTCCGGCCTCATGCGCGTCAACCGCGACGGAAGCGGCCAGTTCGAAAACGTGACGCTCCATCCGCGTGTGGAAGTGGGTGATCCTGTCCACGTGGGGCTCGCCGAGGAGATGCACCGGCAGGCCAACCAGGTTTGTTTCATCGCCCGCAGCGTAAATTTCCCCGTAATGCACGTTCCCGTTACCACAGCGGCAGGAAGCTAGCCACCGGCATACCCCGCTAGGCTTAAAAGGGAACGAGTCCAGCCGCCGCGAACGCCGGCGGGGAATCCGGCTGGCGCCGGAGAGCAACAAGGAGCATCCCTGCAGATGTACAGCATGTTTACAACGCCTTCGGCCTCGCTGGAACCCACCGGGTTCGACGTCGCCGGAATCGCGATCAGCCTCGGCGCGGGCATCATCCTGTGGCTGCTGGCAAGCTTCGTGATCTCACGGATCACCAAGCGGGTCGCCAGCGGAACAGCGCTGTTCAAGAAGCCCCACTTCAAGTGGGTCGCCCCCGCGCTGCGGGCCCTGGACCATGAGCGGCGGGTCCAGCGGGCCAATACCATCGGATCGCTGCTGAACAGTGTGGTGGGGGTGGTCATCGCGGTCATCACCAGCATCTACGTGCTCAAGAATCTCGACGTCGACGTGGCGCCGCTGCTGACCAGCGTCGGTATCCTCGGCATCGCCATCGGCTTTGGCGCCCAGCAGCTGATCCGCGACTTCCTGGCCGGCATCTTCATCACGATCGAGGACCAGTACGGGATCGGTGACATCATCGAGACCAGCGAAGTCGTGGGCGTCGTGGAGTCGATTGGCCTGAGGATTACCCGCGTCCGCGACGACAATGGTGCGATCTGGTACCTGCGCAACGGTGAGATCCTCCGCGTCGGAAACCGGTCGCAGGGCAACTACGTGGCTCCCGCCGATGAGCCAGGAGACGGGCCGCTCGAGGCCGAAGCCCAGCACGGACCGCAGCAGAAGGCCGGAGAATAGCCATGACCAGTCCCACACCATCCGAACCCGGCGCGCCCAGGCAGCTGATGCGCAATGATCCCTTCAGCCAGCCGGGCTACACGGACAACTTTTTCGACGCCGTGGGCGGGCACGAAACGTTCGTAAAACTCATCGACGTGTTCTACGACGGCGTGGCAACCGATCCGCTCCTGCGTCCCATGTACCCGGAAGAGGATCTTGGCCCGGCCAAGCGGCGGTTCCTGATGTTCCTTGAGCAGTACTGGGGCGGCCCCACCACCTACGGCGAAGAACGCGGCCACCCGCGGCTGCGAATGCGCCACATACCCTTCCAGGTCACACCTGAGGCCAAGGACCGCTGGCTGCACCACATGCGCGCTGCCGTGGACGCCCTGCAGCTGCCCCCGCTCTACGAGGGAACCCTGTGGGACTACATGGAGCGTGCCGCGCTCTCCATGGTCAACAGCCCGTCAGGGTCCTAGGAACCCGTAGGCCTTGGACTGAGGCACTCCCTGACCGATTCTGGCGAAGGCGGCCGGCTAGGACAGGCCGGCACCCGTCCTCGCCAGGACGTGCCCGCGGCTGCCACTGAGTCGGAACCAGCGCCCGGCACGGTAGAGGCGCTGCTCGTCGTCGCCGAGGAAGCCGAGTGCGAGTGCGGCGAAGGCCGCGCCGGCGGGAAGCCCCGACCTGCCGTCCAGCTCGCGCCCCCAGACTGCGGCGCGGGCGTTGTTGACAATAAGGGCGCCGGGCTTGTCCGGTACGAGTCCGGCGACCTCGGCGATTCCCGCTTCGGCGGTCTTCCGCAGTTCGGCGTCGGGAACGGATCCGATCAGCTCCCAGCCGCTGCGGGGGGCTCCGACACCCGCCCACGATTCGGTGACGGTCGACGGCGGGACCGGCAGCTCGGCGTCGTTCTCCCCCGCCCGGGCGAGCCTGTCAAGGACGGCTGCCAGCGGCACCGTGACATCCGTTGCGGACGGCTCCGCCAGGGCCACCGTCCGCAGGCCGAGGATGGTGGGCGTGGACTCCCCCAGGATCCTGGGGCGGAGCACGCAGACGTACGCGGCGAGGACTGACCCTGCGGCCTGGAGCCGGATGGCGCCGTCGTCGATGGCCTTGGCGCGGGTGGCATACGTCCGAAGATCAGCGAGGTCGAGGGGATCGGCGAAGCGGAAGGACTGGGTGAGAAGATCAGACACATTAAGAACACTACCGGCTGAGCCTCGGTTGAGCGGTGCCGGGGCGACGTCTAGAGTCAAACCATGACTGAAGCGGACGCCGGATTGCAGGAACTGCCCACGAACGACCCCACGACTTCCCTGATCGAACTGCTTGATCTTGGCGAGCTTGAGGGCGCCCGCACCGACGAGGACATCTTCATGGGCCCGTCGCAGCGGCAGCCGCACCAGCGGGTCTTCGGCGGCCAGGTGCTGGCCCAGTCCCTCATCGCAGGGATGCGGACCGTGGACGCCGAGCGGACGGTGCACTCCATGCACGGTTATTTCCTGCGCCCTGGTGACGCTAACAAGCCCATCACCTTCGGCGTGCAGCGGCTGCGGGACGGCCGGTCCTTCTCGGCGCGCCGGGTCCACGCGTACCAGGACGGTTCGCCGATCCTCTCGATGATCGCCTCATTCCAAGCCGAGGACGAGGGTATCGAACACCAGTCGGAAATGCCTCGGGGAATTCCGGCTCCGGAAACGCTCCCCAGCACCGCAGACCTCCTGGGGAAGTTCGACCACCCGGTGGCAAGGCACTGGGCGTATGAGCGTCCCTTCGACATCCGCCACGTGGACCCCGCGCTCTACGTTGCGGCCACGGGTCAGAAGGAAGCCCGCAACGCGGTCTGGATGAAGACCTTCAGCCCCATGCCGGACGACGCCAACACGCACCGTGCCGCCTTGGCCTATGCCAGCGACTACACTCTGCTCGAGTCCATTCTGCGCAAGCACGGGCTCAGCTGGATCACGCCCGGCATGAGCGTGGCCAGCCTGGACCACGCCATGTGGTGGCACCGGCCGGTGCGGGTGGACGAGTGGCTGCTGTATGTCCAGGAGTCACCGAGCGCCCAAGGGGCCCGGGGGCTCGCCACCGGCAAGATCTTTAGCCGAGAGGGGCTGCACGTGGCGTCCGTGGCCCAGGAGGGCATGGTCAGGGTGCCGACGGACCTGAAGAGCAAGGTTGCCGGCGCCTTCCAGTCCAAAGTCCTGCAGCACCAGATACGCAAAGCCTGAGCGGGATTACGGTCCTGCGGGCTGCTGCGGGCACGGCGTCGCCTCACGCGCATGCGAAAGGCCGGTTCCCTTCGGGGAACCGGCCTTTGCGGCTTAACGCTTAGTCGCGTATTGCTAGTCGCGGGTGAGGCGGCGGTGCGTAACGCGGTGGGGCTTAGCGGCGTCGGGGCCGAGACGCTCCACCTTGTTCTCCTCGTAGGATTCGAAGTTACCCTCGAACCAGTACCACTTGGACGGGTTCTCCTCGTCGCCTTCGTAGGCGAGGATGTGCGTGGCAACCCGGTCCAGGAACCAGCGGTCGTGTGAGACCACCACGGCGCAGCCGGGGAATTCCAGCAGCGCGTTTTCGAGGCTGCTGAGGGTTTCGACGTCGAGGTCGTTGGTCGGTTCGTCGAGGAGCAGCAGGTTGCCGCCCTGCTTGAGGGTCAGCGCGAGGTTCAGACGGTTTCGCTCACCGCCGGAGAGCACGCCCGCTTTTTTCTGCTGGTCCGGGCCTTTGAAGCCGAAGGCGGCAACGTAGGCGCGGGACGGCATTTCAACATGGCCGACCTGGATGAAGTCCAGTCCGTCGGAAACGACCTCCCAGAGGGTCTTGTTGGGATCGATGCCGCCGCGGCTCTGGTCCGCATAGGAGATCTTGACGGAGTCACCGATCTTCAGCTCGCCGCCGTCGAGAGGCTCCAGGCCAACGATGGTCTTGAAGAGCGTCGACTTGCCGACACCGTTGGGGCCGATGACGCCGACGATGCCGTTGCGGGGCAGGGAGAAGGACAGTCCGTCGATCAGGGTGCGGTCGTCGAAGCCCTTCTGCAGGTTCTTGGCTTCCAGAACCAGGCCGCCCAGGCGGGGGCCCGGCGGGATCTGGATTTCCTCAAAGTCCAGTTTCCGCGTGCGGTCAGCCTCGGCCGCCATTTCCTCGTAGCGGGCCAGGCGGGCCTTGGATTTGGTCTGACGGCCCTTGGCGTTGGAGCGGACCCATTCCAGTTCCTCGGTAAGGCGCTTGGCCTGCTTGGCGTCCTTCTTGCCCTGGACTTCGAGGCGGGCGCGCTTCTTCTCCAGGTAGGTGGAGTAGTTGCCTTCATAAGGGTAGAGGTGGCCGCGGTCCACTTCAGCGATCCACTCGGCGACGTGGTCCAGGAAGTACCTGTCGTGGGTGACAGCAAGGACTGCGCCTGCATAGCTGGACAGGTGCTGTTCCAGCCAGAGCACGCTCTCGGCGTCAAGGTGGTTGGTGGGCTCGTCAAGGAGGAGCAGGTCCGGCTTCTGCAGAAGCAGCTTGCAGAGCGCCACACGGCGGCGCTCACCGCCGGAAAGGAGGGTCACGTCAGCGTCGGCCGGCGGGCAACGGAGGGCATCCATGGCCTGCTCCAGCTGGGAATCGAGGTCCCAGGCGTCGGCGGCATCGATGGCTTCCTGCAGGTGGCCCATTTCCTCCAGCAGGGTGTCGTAGTCCGCGTCAGGGTTGGCCATCTCCTCGGAGATCTCATTGAAACGCTGGATCTTGCCGTAGATCTCGCCAACGCCTTCCTGGACGTTGCCCAGGACTGTCTTTTCCTCATTGAGCGGCGGCTCCTGGAGCAGGATGCCCACGGAGTAGCCGGGGCTCAGCCGGGCTTCACCGTTGGAGGGGGTGTCCAGGCCTGCCATGATTTTCAGGATGGTGGACTTACCGGCACCGTTGGGGCCAACAACGCCGATCTTGGCGCCCGGAAAGAAGGACATGCTTACGTCGTCGAGAATAAGTTTTTCGCCAACAGCCTTACGGGCCTTGGTCATTGTGTAGATAAATTCCGCCATGGTTCCAAATCTAGTGGGTTGACGGGTATATCTCACATTCGGGACGTCAGGCTTGGGGCCCCACGAAGCACTTCCCGCCCGCCAGGACGGGCAGCACCGCAATCGTCACTTTGCCGTCGCGGATCTGGCCAATGACGCAGTCCTTGCCCTGCACCGCCGCCGCCTCGATGGAATCAGCGTCCAGGCCGGTGGGCGTTCGGCCCGCCGAAACCTCAAGGGTGGCAGCCGGGACTCCCGCGGCGGTCAGCGCTTGCCTGACCTGCTCGGCTTCGGGTTTAGGGGTTCCCGAGGCGACGACGCCCAGCGTCTCAGACATTGTCTTTTGCATCTTGGCCGTCGCCGTACCGGGCGTCTCCGTACCGGGCGTCTCCGTAGCCCGTGATGCCTGGCCGGCTGCCGCAGAAGGCGCCTGCGAGGAGCGGGCAGATCGCGGCGGGCTAGCCGCGGCGGACGGAGCGGATGACTGGCTGGTAGCCCCCGCTGCGCCGAGACCGGGCTGCTGGGCGGTTCCGGAACTGCAGGCAGCCATGGCTCCGAGCAGAAGCGCGGTAAACGTGATCCGTACGGATGCCCTTAGCGACGTCCTGCTGGACGTTCTGCTCGAGGTTGTGCTCGAAGCTCTGGTCGATGTTCCGACCGATGCCCTGACGGGTACCCTGCTGCAGGAGCCCAAGAGTCGGGTGGTCGATTGGAATATCCCGGGTCGTCTCACGCTGCCATTCTGCCATGCGGCACCGCGGGGGTACGGTGCCGCATGGCTCCGCCGGTCAGGCTGCGGCTCCGGTGAGCTCGCCGGTATCGGAGTCGAGCTGCATGGTTTCCCCGGTGGTGTCGTCGATGAAGATGCCTGCCGCGTCGCCGCCGTCGTCCTCGTCCCCTTCCTCATCAGACCCAGCTTCGTCGCGGTCTGATGGCTCTGAACCGTTTCCGTCACCGTGGCCGTCGTGTTCGCTGCCAACCACGCCGGCCGCCACGGCAGGCTGGGAGTTGATTCCCGCCGTCCGGGTGAAGTTGGCCGAGCCCCACATAAGATCGTGGCCCACGGACTCAGCATCGATCTCTGCCACATGGTAGATTCGGCCGTCCTTTTCCCAGCTCCGCATCTTCAGCCGTCCGACGATGATGACCCGCTGGCCCTTCTTGATGCTGCACCCGATGTTCCCGGCCAGCTGGCGATACCCCTGGATGGTGAACCAGTTGGTGTTGCCATCTACCCAGGTGCTGCTTGCGCGGTCGTAACGGCGGTCCGTGGACCCGAGGCGGAAGGAGGCTGTTGCGACGCCTCCTGGTGTGGTGGAGCTCCTGATTTCCGAGGCAACGAAGCCGCGGACAGTGATGTTGTCGGTCATCTTGGTGTCCTGTCTCGATGTGTCTTGCCCTAGCAGGCACTCCCAGCATCAGTCGGCGGCGCGGCAACGGGGAGAGCCCAACTGCCGTATGTGGATAACCCGGGTCCGGCCGCCGGCGGAGGATCGGGAAAACCGTCCCGGCCCATGCCGACACCTGGGCGAAAGTCAATGTAAACTTTTTGAGGCAACCCGGAATCTGCCGGGCGGCCACAAGCCCCAGTAGCTCAGGGGATAGAGCAGCGGCCTTCTAATCCGCCGGTCGGGGGTTCGATTCCCTCCTGGGGCACTTGTGTGGTGAGTCGAGACATCCTTTACGGATGTATCGGGTCATCGTTGACACCCCGGTCTTCGGACCGGGGTGTTTTTCTTTGTCTGGGCTGGTTATGCGGTTTCCGACCATCGTCGCAACGCGTTCGATTTGAAGGTAACAGCATCTCTGTTCAGTCATCAGAGGCGACCCTCGCGGCCCGAACGATCGACGATTTTCAACGACTAGATCCGCGGAGACGAGACGAAACCACACGAAAAGAACCCGCTCAAGGTTCCGTTCCCGGTGTCCGAGCCCTGACCGCCTGATGGCCAGCTGGCAGCACGGTCCGACTATGACGCGACGTCGAAACTGGTTCGCTTTGGCAGGGAGCTGGCCGGCGCCCAACGCAGCATGCCTGCAAGAACCAGTCCGCAACCCAAAACAGCTCCACCTGCATAGCTTGGGGACCATGCCCACCCGCTTGACGGTTGGGCCACGGCCACTGCTATAACCGCGAAGGAGAGAGCAAGTTCGGTGACAGCTTGGACGGTTCGGGCCCTGTACTTCGGGTCGGCAAGGCCCGCTAAGGGTATGAGGGGGAACAAGAATGCGCTGAAGTTTGGGTAAATGCCGGCGACGACAAAGATTGCCGACGCTACGGCTAGCAGCAAGAGGAATATGAGGGGCCGGACAATCCGCTGCCGCGTTGTGTAACTGGTCCAATCACGGCAAACGATGGCCCACGCCGGGAGTCCCAGGAGCCAAAGTCCGCCCCAATAGCCAGTGCCCAGCACCCACAGAATCACCATGACCAAGCCGGGCCCGGCGAAGCCGACAATCCGTCCGCCGCGAAGATCTCTCATGTTGGGCCCGAACATAAATAGCCCCACCAGGACATATGTAGCCGCATATCCGCAAATCAACTCAACAGCCGGTCCCCGCGGAATCTCGGTCAGTAGCAGCAGAAGCCCAATCACCATCACAGAGACGGCAGCAGCGATCCAAGGCCTTCTGCCCCTGGGCGTACCGACCAGAACGCGCTGCAAATCATCCCCAAGTTGTTGCATCCTTTGAGTATTCCACCGACCGTACGCCCCCCGGCGGCCGCCCGAGAGCTTCGCAAAGCCGAGCTTTGATCTGGTAGGGCTCCAGTTACAGCTGCCTGCCTCGTCGCTCCCAGTCTTGCTAGCGGGCTTCTTCTTAGTCCCAGAAAACTGACGGCAAGCGTTACCGGATGGTGGCCTGCGCCCTTCGCAACAGCGGCACAGGATTTCAAATTCATCAACGATGACAACCACATGCCCGTTCAAGTCGAATCCGTCGTGACGTCATTCGATGGCATGCCCGTCACCGTCAATCTCAGTTCGAAGGCCTGCGGGTCGGCTCCGTCATCGCGGCACCCGACGAAACGTTGGCCGCAGCCGGGTATCAGCTGGGCGCCTCGGTCGGGCTGAACTCGGTGACGATATTCGCGTCACAGCCGGGCGGCTTCGGCGATTACGTTTCCTGGAACGGAGCTGCCTAGGTTTCCCTCAACGGACTCGTCCAGTCAACATCAACGAACGCCGGCACCGGACTCATCACCTGCATGCACGCCGCCATGCCCTCTCCTTTCGGCGGCTCCGTCACGTCGAGGAGCCTTACCAAACGAGCCTCCATGGAAGGCATATCGGCCACATCGACGTCGCTGTACCTTGTCGACAATGTCGGGGTTGCCGTCAAAACACCGACCAAGGACAACAGGTTTTGGATAACCCGCACCGGAGCGCGCCGCGTTCCGATGTCCGAGCTCGCGAAAGCGAATGCCAACATCTGGATCCACGGAATGTTCGAAGTCTGACCAGCGGGCGGGTGGACGCCAAACCCGACACGCGGAACAATTAATGGAAAGCATGCTTATTACTTGGCGCGACATGTGCCTATGATCAGACCGGGCGCCGGCACAGTGATGTGGCGCCGGCGCCCACGTTCCTGGCCCGTTGCGGGACAGACAAGAGGAAGGATCCACAGCATGCGGCAGAGTCCATCTGAACCCGATCCGTTCGAGCGACAACCGTTACGGCCGCCGGCGCAGCCTTCGGACGGGACAGAACATTCGCCCCTCGACGGACGGCGCCCGGCCGCCGAAGAGGACAAAATCCCGCCCGGCACATCTCCGCTGCCGAGCTACGGCGGGACCTCCGCCCCGCAGGCCGGCATGGCCGAACCGAAACGTCCGGTGACCCGGGCAGGCATGATCTGGGCCGCGGTCGCCTCGGCGCTGGTGGTCCTTGTGCTGCTCATCGTGTTCATCCTGCAAAACCAGGAACTGGTTCAGGTAAAGTTCTTCGGGCTTGAAGGTGCAGTGGCCCTCGGCATCGCCCTCTTCATAGCGGCCGTCGGCGGCGGCGTTTTGGTGGCAATGGCCGGTGCCGCACGAATCATCCAGCTGCGCGCAGCTGAACACCGGCGCCGGTCCTTGGCCGCACGCAAACGGTAAGAATCCCGTCGCTGCCGGCGAGCCCTCTCCCCGTCAGCGCTCCAGGTACTCCTTGAGGTTGCCAAGCACTGTTTCCCAGAGCTTGGCAGACTCATCCGCCTCGGAGTCGCTCCGGTTATTGCCCTGAGTGATGGTGACGCCGGTGCCTTCGGGCCTCGGAGCCAGGCGGTACTCCACCGTGTGATAGTTCTCCGGGACGTCGGGCAGACCACTCAACGGGCTGTAGTGGCTGATGCGAAGGAGCTCGTTGGCTCTGTTCGCCAGAACTATCCCCCGGTCCTCGTAGGCCTTCCCCTTCCACTCCCCAGCAAAGGTCACAGGATCGCCCTCGTGCCATGTTGAGGAAACATTCGTGCCCAGGAAATACTCTTTGACGTCGACGGGGTCGGTGAGGGCTTTCCAGACCCGCTGGGGTGTGGCCGCCACATCGATGGACGCCACCGCATCCTTGCCACGCTCATTCATCAGCCCGCCTCCTGATTGCCATCCAACGCGTGAGCATCACCCTACGCGCTGCGGACGGCGCTGTTAAGGGAAGGCGCCGGTAGCGCTCCTTCTTGGCGCGCGGACTGTGTCGCCGTCGGAGTCCCAGATCCCCCGATTGAAGATTTTCCACCTCCATGTCGCCGGTGTAGCCGGCGTCCCGGACCCAGGTGCCGATCGTCGCGAAGTCGATGACGCCGTCGCCCATCATTCCCCGTGTCAGCAGCGAAGCGATCGGCCGGCTGGCCGTCCTGGGGACCGCTGCCGGAGGCTCAACGTCCGACGGCGGCACCACAGTCCCGGTGACCGGCCAGGTAACGCTTCGCCGCAGCGCCGAGCCAGTCTCGGAGGCTGCTGCGTAGCCCTGCCGTCAGCGAGTCAGGGCCCGGATGGTCCAGCCCGCTGCGTGTGACGAGCCTGGTGCCAGCTCCACGAGATCGGTTCCTGAGTTGAACGCGTCCGGAGGACACGTCATCGGTTCGACCGCCAAACCGAGCCGGTCTGGACCGACCGGCTTGTCACCGGTGTGAACCTGCACCCAGGGGCAGCGTTCGTCCCATTCGAGCTCCACTCCCGTGTCTGAGGGGTCAAACACGCGCACCGCAGCCAGGCCGTACTCCGTGCGGCTGATTCCGGTGAAGGCGTGGTCAATCCGGATGCTTCCCAGGGGGCGTTCGGTCCGGAAGTCGAATTTGTGGCCCTCCACCGATTCCAGCTCAAGCGGCAGCAGCCGGTCCGGGGTAACTTCCAGGAACTCCCCGGCCGGGAGCTCCAGGGTCCACTCATCCAGCGGAGCCGGTCCCGCGACCAGATAGGGGTGGGGACAGACGCCGTAGGGTGCCGGGGTGTCGCCGGTGTTGGTGGCAGTGACCCTGCAGTGCAGGCCGTCTTCCACCAGCTCATAGGCCGCCGTAATTTGCAGCCGCCCGGGATAGGCAGGACCGGAATCGACCTGGCAGGTCAGGCTGACCGATGAGGCTGTGCGCCCGGCGAGAGTCCAGCGGGCATCCAGCGCCAGTCCATGGAGAGCCGTCTGGCGCTCCGGTTCGTTAATAGTGGCCTGGAAGCTCCTGCCGCCATGGCTGTAGCGGCCGTCGGCCACGCGGTTGGGCCACGGGGCGCAGACAACTCCGCGGTAGTCCGGAACGGGCCCGGCCGCACCGAAACCGACCACCAGGTCCCGCTCGCCGTACCGCAGTTGCCGCAGGGCTCCGCTTCGCTCAGTGACGATGGCTGAATAAGGGCCAAAGCTGATGCTGTGTTCCGTGGCCGGCATGGGACTCCTACGAGGTTTTGTTAGCGCTAACTGAATTCGTCAGCCAGAATACCCCACTCGACCAAAGAAGGCATTCAGGGTCATGGCAGCGTAAGAATTACCGGGCCGTCGGCGGTGATGGCCACCGTGTGCTCGCTGTGGGCTGCCCTGCGGCCGTTCGCTGACCGCAGCGTCCATTCGTCGTCGTCGTGGTAATAGTCCCCCTTGCCGCCGAGGATGAGCATTGGCTCGATGGCAATGACCAGCCCTTCGGTCAGCTTGATTCCGCGACCTGGGCGTCCGTCGTTCGGGACAGAGGGCTCCGCGTGCATGGTCCGGCCGATGCCGTGACCTCCATGGTCGGCCAGCAGCCCGTAGCCCGCGCGGCGGGCCGCGCCACCGATGGCATAGGCGAGGTCACCCATCTTGTTGCCCACCCGCGCCGCGCCGATGCCCCTGGCCAGCGCCGCGTCGGTTGCGTCGATGAGTTCCTGGTCAACGGGATCAACGGTGCCAACGACAAAGCTGACGGCGGCGTCGCCGCACCAGCCCTCAAGGAAGGCGCCGCAGTCCACGCTCAGCAAATCCCCGTCCTGAAGCCGGTACCCGTTGGGGATCCCGTGGACTACAGCGTCGTTCACGCTGGCGCAGATGACCCCCGGAAACGGTACCGAAGCCCAGCGCGGCCTGTAGCCGAGAAAGGCCGGCGTGGCGCCGGCATCAGAAATGGAGGCGGCGGCAACGCCGTCGAGCTCCTTGAGGGAAACGCCGACGGCGGCCGCCTGGCGGACGGCGGCCAGGGCATTGGCCACCACGCGCCCCGCTTCGCGCATGAGTGCTATTTCATCAGGGCTTTTGATCATGGACATCTGCTGGCCTCCGGGCTTTTGGCGGTGCCGCTGACAGGGACAGGCCGGCAGCGCCTTGTACCCTGTCTACTGTAGAACGCTTCCTGCTCCAAGGCCCCTCCCCACTCAAGGACGCTCCCGGCTCAGGAACGGCCGCGCCCCTCGGGTGCTGGATGATTTCATGTCGGCTGCGCTCAGCCTGGCCCTTTCTGGAGCCGCTATGTTGGCTTCATGGCAAACGACAAGGTCCGGGCCGCGATCCGCTCCGCGCTTCGGGCTGCCGCGGATCCCGTTCGGGGCGCTGCGGCGCAGGCCTACATGAAGTCGTCAACACCGTCGCTGGGCGTCCGCGTACCCGAGGTCCGCAGGGCTGCCAAGGCAGCCGCGGCAGCCTATCCTCTCGAGTCCGCCGAAGAACTGCGCGAAACCGTGCTCGACCTCTGGCGCGGGGCGGAGTACCGCGAAGAGCGCTACGCGGCCATCGACCTGACCGGGCTGCGGCTGGTGGCCGGAGACCTTGGGATGCTTTCCGTCTATGAGGAGATCATCCGCACCGGAGCATCCTGGGATCTTGTGGACGGCGTTGCCCACCGCCTCTGCGCCCTCCTTCAGGCGCACCGGGCGGAGCTAACGCCTGTGCTGCTCGCATGGAGCGAGGACGCGGATTTCTGGTTCAGGCGGGCGTCCATTACCGCCCAGCTCGCGGCGAAATCCGGCACGGACACCACTCTGCTCGCCAGAGTCATTGAAGCGAACACGGCTGACACGGAGTTTTTCATCAGGAAGGCCATCGGCTGGGCGCTGCGGGAATACGCCAAGATGGATCCGGTTTGGGTCATGGACTTCGTCGAGCGCAATGGCCAGTCCCTCAGCCCGCTGTCCCGCCGGGAAGCGGTGAAAAACCTGCCGGTCAGATGACGGGCCGGGTGGTGACCGGCTGATCCGACTTGCTGAACAGAAGTTTGGTGCGCGGGTCCAGGAAAATAAGGTAGAGCGCGAACAGCAGCGCGATGATGGCGGCGGCGTTCCTGGCCAGGGCCAGTGCCAGTCCGAGATCCTCTGACTGCAGATACGGGAAGACCTCAAGCTGGTCCGAGATGGCGTAGACCATGAAAAAGGACACGATGAAGTACAGGGCCTTGACCTGCCAGTCGGCCCGGATGCCCGTCACGGCAAACAGCGGAATCAGCCAGACCACGTACCAGGACTGGATCATGGGCGCCAGCACGACGACGGCGGCGAAGGCCAGCGTTAGCCGGCGCATGATGCGGTCGTGGTCTCCCCTGAAGATCTGCCAGGCGACGATTCCGACGGCGAGCAACTTCCCGGCGTCGTAAACCCATTTGGCGAGCCCCCACCCGTCCAGTCCAAAGGCGTTGGCGATGGAAGCGACAACGAGTCCCAGCAGCCCCACCGGGGCGTACCAGATCCAGACGCTTCCGGGCGCCGAGAGGCCGTTGATCCAGCCGAAACCGAATCCGTTCACCAGGCTCATGAGGTACAGCAGAGCAAAGCTGATGCCCGCCGTCAGCCCCCAGAAAACAAACTTGCGCGGCCAGCGGGCACCTTTGCCCGCCCAGAGCAGTCCAATGAACGGCAGGAACACCACGGTGATGGGCTTGACTGCGATGGAGGCCGTGACGAGGACAATTCCGAAGATCACCCGCCGCGTGGCGCAGTAGTACAGGCCGGCAAGGGCGAGCCCGATCATCAGCGAGTCATTGTGGACGCTGGCGATGAAGTTCGTGAGGAAGAGCGGGTTGGCGGCGGTAAGCCACAGGGCCCGATGCGGGTTGACCCCGTGCAGTTCAGCGAGCTTGGGGACATAGATGATGCACAGCACCACGCCCACCAGCGCAGCGAGGCGGAAGAGCATGATGCTGGCCTCGGGATGGACGTTGGTGGACCAGACCACGAACTGCTCGATCCAAAGGAACAGCTGCCCGTACGGCACGGGCGCCTCGGTCCACATCTTGTCTGCGCCAAGCTGGAAATAGTTGGAGAGCGCCGAAATACCGTTCTCGTAGGGGTTGAATCCCTCAACCATCAACCGGCCCTGCCCGATGTACGCATACACGTCCCGGCTAAACAAGGGCACAGTGAACATCATGGGAAGCCCCCACGCCGCGACGGCCTGGAGTGTGGCTTTGCGGGCCTCAAGCCCCCAGACGCGGACACGCTGGCCAAGCCGGAGCCACGCCCGCACCAGAAGCATGCCGCCCACCGCAATCAATACGATGGACAGCCCAACGCCCCACGCCTCCGTGCGCATCCAGATGAACAACGGCATCCGCCGGAGCTCCGAGGCCGGAGCCAGCCAGCCGACGCCGAGGGAGCCGATCACCAGGAAAAGCGACCCCACGAAACCGGAGAGGATGGGCGACCGGGGGTTGTCCACCTCCGCGAGGGCCGGATCCGTGGAAGTATCGGTGGCCATTTCCTCCGTCTCAGGCACAGGCGCCGTCATCTCAGGATTGTCCAATCTCTTGTGGGCGTGCTGCCTCAATCTGCTGCCGGCTTGACCGGGCAGACTGGATTGCGGCGACTGCGCAGGGCGGCGCCACGTACCCGAAATCTTAGCATCGGACCGCTCTGACACCACGAAACGGTAGGCTGATCGGGTGCCTATATCTAACGAACGCATCGTCTGGATCGACTGCGAAATGACCGGCCTCGACACCGTCAATGACGCCCTGATCGAAGTCGCGGCCCTGGTGACGGATTCCGAACTCAACATCCTCGGGGACGGGGTGGACGTGGTCATCAAACCAGCCGCCGCAGCCCTCGCGCAGATGAACGACTTTGTCCGGGACATGCACACCCGGTCCGGGCTCCTGAAGGAACTCCCAGCAGGGAAGACGCTGGAAGAGGCGGAGGAAGCCGTTCTTGCCTACATCCGGAAATGGGTTCCCGATCCGCGCAAGGCACCCCTCGCCGGTAACTCGGTGGGGACCGACCGGGTCTTTCTGGCCCGGGACATGCCGTCCGTGGTGGAGCACCTGCACTACCGGATCATCGACGTCAGCACCATCAAGGAACTGGCCCGTCGATGGTTTGCGCGCGCCTACTTTCAGGCCCCTGCCAAGCTCGGCGGCCACCGCGCCCTGGGCGACATCAAGGATTCCATCGACGAACTCCGTTATTACAGGGAAGCGGTGTTTGTGCCCGCCCCGGGACCGGACAGCGCCACCGCCCTGCAGATCTCCAAGGGCATCTCCGCCCAGCCCTCAGCCATCAATCAGCTGACACAGGGACTCGCGGAGCAGGACCTTCCCACCCGGGCCGACGCCGGACCCGGAAAATAAGCGGACAGAAAGTAATCTGCCTCACGTTTGGGGGAAATTTTGCCGAAACTGCCAAAAGTGGCAAAACCAACCCCAAACAGCAGGTAAGCTATTTGACGTTGCCTTTCCAGCCAGCCGGTAAGCCGGCAGGCCTGCGGGGCACATGGTGGGCGTAGCTCAGTTGGCAGAGCGCCTGGTTGTGGTCCAGGAGGTCGCGGGTTCAACCCCCGTCGCTCACCCTCATAGGTCGGCAGCTTGTATGTCGTCCAATCACAAAGGCTGCACCGGTTATCCGGTGCAGCCTTTGTTTGTTTTACCCCTCGCCGGGTCGTCCATCCAAGCATCAAAGGAACCATCTGCCATGACCGTTTTGCCGATCACGATCTGGGGCGAGCCGGTGCTGCACCGCCGGGCTGCCGAAGTTGAGGTTTTCGACGACGAGCTTCGCCAGCTGATTGCCGACATGTTTGAGACCAATGACAAGGCCAATGGCGTCGGGCTCGCAGCCCCACAGGTCGGCGTGGGCAGGCGGATTTTCGTCTACAAGTATGAGAATGATGACGACGCCCCGCCGAGCGGAGTGCTGGTAAACCCGATCCTCACCCTGTCCAAGGTTTCCGGTGCACTGCCCGATCCGGACGAGGAAGTGGAGGGATGCCTCTCCTTCCCCGGCGAGCAGTATCCCCTCAAACGGGCGGAATGGGCGCGGGTGCAGGGCTTCGACGGCTTTGGCAAGCCTGTCGAGTTCGAGGCCACGGGCTGGTTTGCCCGGGTCATCCAGCACGAATATGACCATCTGGACGGAAAGCTGTACGTGAACCGTCTCCTTGACCGCTATGCGCGCAAGGCCATGAAGCAGGCCAAGAAAAGCGGCTGGGGAGTCCCCGGGCTGACCTGGATGCCCGGAGTGGATCCAGACCCGTTCGGACACTGATCGGCGACGGCTATCGTGGCCTGGGGCTCAGGGCGCCATGACGGTTTGCTGCTGTGGGCACGAACCAAGGACACGGGCCATGGCATCTTTCTCAGGCTGCGTCACCCAGAGTCCGTAGGCTGCCTTCACTGAGATCTGCCGGGCGACGTAGTGACAGCGGAGGGCTTTGTTCTTGGGCAGCCAACTGGCTGCGTCCGACGCGCTCTTCTCCTGGTTCGCTGGCCCGTCCGCCGCGATGAGGTTGAGCGGATCGTTGGCCAGGTTTTGTCGCTCCTTCGGGGTGAGCTGCTGAGCGCCTTTCTGCCAGGCATCCCCCAGCGCCACCACGTGATCGATCTGGACGGCCTTACTGGACTCTGCCCCGCGCCTGAATGTGGCACTCCGGCCGACGTACGGTTCATGGAAGGTCCCGGAGGCGACCTTGCACCGTGAGCCCTTGGAAAAGACCACCTCGCTGAGGTCGCGCCGGAGAATGTCGTTGCGGGTGTCGCACCCGTTGCGGTCGGCGTCCAGCCAAGCCTGGCCAAACGCCGCACGGTCGTAATTGTTCTTGGGTGCGCGCCCCTTGACGGACAGGGTATCCAGCGCCGCAGCCGCGCTGCCCTCAGGAACAGCCGCGGGCCGTATCACCGGCTTCATCCATGCGGGGTCAAAGACCGGCGCCTCGCTGGGGCCGGCAACGGCAGGCTCCGCCACGAGAAACTGGCCTTCGCTGAAGAACCAGGCGACTCCCCAGACTGCGGACACCGCGAGAATGACTAGCACGGCCCAGGCCTGGCGTGAGCGCCGGCGGGCACGCCGGTAGGCAGCCCAGCTGACAGTCATGAGGCCTGGTGTTTCGGGACATGTTTTGTGCGCACCCCCAGAGCCTAGGGCAGCCCCCTGACATCACAGCTGTTATCCACAGTGTTGGGGACAGGTGCCTTGCGGAGGAATGGTGCGTGCACACCTGGAGGCCGGAGGAACGGCGAAACTGCTCCCTACTGCTCCCTGGTCACCCGCCGGAGATCTTCGTTGGCCAGGTCAAGCAGCCGTCCCAGCTGGGCGACCCGCTCTTCACCAATCTCGCCCGCGGCATGACTGGTCTTAGCCCCGTCCAGGAGGCGCTGTGCCTCCTTCTGGTTTGCCCGTGCTACGTCCAGGGCATGTTCGAGGGTTGTTTCGTGCTGGAGAGTCGAGTCGTGTTCCATGACAACAGTTTGGTCCCCTTTCCCGGCTGATTCCAGAGAACCAGCCGGGAACTTCCCGGGAACAGGTTTCCCGCAGCCGGATGACCGCGGAACCAGGACTGCCTCTGTTAGACCGCTGCGGCGGCAAGCACGGGGGCGGCGTCCTTCACGGAGTCCTTTGCGGGGAAGGCGGGCGGGTTCACACCGGCCATTTCCTCCATGACGCGGACCACCTGGCAGCTGTAGCCGAACTCGTTGTCATACCAGACGTAGAGAACCAGGTTTTTGTCGTTCGAGATGGTGGCCAGGCCGTCCACGATGCCCGCCCGGCGGGAGCCGACGAAGTCCGTGGAGACGACCTCCGGGGAGTCGATGTAGTCGATCTGCTTGCGCAGGTTCGAGTGCAGCGACATTTCGCGCAGGTAGTCGTTGATCTCGTCCTTGGTGGTTCCCTGCTCAAGGCTCAGGTTCAGGATCGCCAGGGAGACGTCCGGCGTGGGGACGCGGATGGAGCTGCCGGTGAGCTTGCCCAGCAGTTCCGGGAGCGCCTTGGCCACAGCCTTGGCGGCGCCGGTCTCGGTGATGACCATGTTCAGCGCAGCAGAGCGGCCGCGGCGGTCACCCTTGTGGAAGTTGTCGATCAGGTTCTGGTCGTTCGTGAAGGAGTGCACGGTCTCCACGTGGCCGTGGACTACGCCGTACTTGTCGTTGATCGCCTTCAGGACCGGGGTGATGGCATTGGTGGTGCACGATGCTGCGGTCACGATCTTGTCCGAGTCCAGGATCGTTCCATGGTTGATGCCGTGGACGATGTTCTTCAGGTCGCCCTTGCCCGGGGCAGTCAGGAGCACACGGGCCACACCCTTGCTCAGGAGGTGCTGGGACAGGCCTTCGGCATCGCGCCAGCGTCCTGTGTTGTCCACCACCAGGGCGTCCTTGATGCCGTAGGCCGTGTAGTCGATGGTGGCGGGGTTGTCCGAGTAGATGACCTGGACCTGGACGCCGTTGGCCGTGATGGTGTTGGCTTCCTGGTCCACCTTGATGGTGCCTTCGAAGGAGCCGTGCACCGAGTCGCGGCGCAGGAGGCTGGCACGCTTGGACAGGTCGTTGTCGGAGCCTCGGCGCACCACGATGGCGCGCAGCCGCAGGCCGTGGCCGCCGCCTGCTTTTTCGATGAGGAGGCGCGCCAGCAGGCGGCCGATCCGGCCGAAGCCGTAAAGTACGACGTCGGTGCTGGTGCGGTCGTCTGCGCCGCGTTTGCCCACGATCTCAGCCAGCTCGGCGCGGAGGAATTCCTCCAAAGTCAGGTCCCCGCCGTCGGACTTGTACTTCTGGTTCAGGCGCGCGATGTCGATGGCCGCGGCGCCCAGCTCCAGCTTGGCGAGAGTGTCCAGCAGCGGTGCCGTCTCTTCCAGGAGGAGCTCATCCTTGCTCATCCGGCGGGCAAAGCGGTGCGCCTTGAGGATGTTCATGGTGGACTTGTTGATCAGGCTGCGCCCGTGGATGGAGGTCACCACGTTGTTCTCGCGGTACAGCCGGCCGATCACCGGAATCATGGCCTCGGCGAGCGCCTCCCGGCCCATCCACGTATCAAGACAAGAATCTGACGTCTGGCTCACAGAACTACCTTCCTTGGTTCAACCGGATACGTCGTCGTAAACCGGATGGCGGCCACCTGAAGTTATCCAGGGGCGCTGGCACCGGCAGGGTTCGGTCCACCCCGGATGCCGTTGTACGTTGCAAAGAAAAACCGCCGGCTGCGAACGCAGATCCGGCGGAAGAACTTCTACGTTCACTGTCCATTCTAAGGCGGGCCGCTTGCCCGTATCGCCGCTGCGTGCGTGAATTCACTCACACCGGGCGCGGCCGGTCAGTGTCGCGGCAAAAAGTGGATGGGTTGACCGATACGCCGGGTTCTGACAAATTCAGCGTCCGCGTTGGGATGCGGGCTAGGTCAGGGGCAAATCAGGGGCATTGAATCGCACCAGACCGTCCGTCAAAGCGGCCGCCTTGGTGTCGTCATCGGGCCACAGGTGGGCGTAAGTCTTCAGTGTTTCCGTGGCGTCCTTGTGCCCCAGACGGTGGGCCACCGCGACAGGGGACATGCCCCCGGCGATGAGCTGCGAAGCGTGATAGTGACGAAGCTCATGCCAGCCGGTGCCAGACCCCTCGACGATGTCGCGGATGTGACGCCACGCCTCCCCCGCGGTGTGCCGGGTGATCGCCCAACCTGACGAGTGGAACACCAACCCGCCCACGCCCTGGGGGCCCTCGCGGAGTTGCTTGAGGAGTTGCATGGAATGGTCACCGATGTGGATCCGCCGGCGGCTCGCCTTGGTTTTCGGAGGACCCCAGACAGGGTTCCTCGAATCGCTGCCGATGAGCTGCCGGTCGATGCTGATCATCGCGTTGTCGAAGTCCACACGGTCCCACGTCAACCCGCGCAGCTCCGAGGAGCGCAGGCCCGTCGCCGCGCAGAACACCACCATGGGACGGTACGGCCGCCAGATCTCCCCCGCGAGACGCTGCACGGTCTCGGTGCGTAACGGGATGACGGCCTCATCCTCGATCTGCGGAAGACGGATCGACAGGCAAGGAGTCTTTTGCAGGTGCCCATCCAACACGGCGGCCTTGAACATCGCCGACAGATACCCGTAGGTCACCTTCACCGTGGACGGTGCAAGAGACTCGCTCCACTCCCCCACCGCTGACTGGACGTCCTCACGGCGGACAGAGTCCAGGGTCATGTCCCCGAGGCTCGGGATGATGTAGAGCTTGAGCTTGGCCGTGACCTGCTCCTTGGACGATGCCCGGTGATGCAGCTGGGCTTTCTGCCACTTCTCCGCGTAGTCGGCCAGCAGGACTTTCTTCCGGGACGCCACATAGGTGCCCTTGTTGATGGATGTCACCTGGTCGGCGAGGAAGTGCTCGGCCGCGGCTTTCGTGGCGAAGCTCTGGCGCTGCTTCTTACCGGCGGGCGGTGTCCACTCAGCGCGCCAGCGCAGGCCCTTCCCGTAGAGCATTGTGCGGGTCTTGTCCTTCCGTAGCCACCGGTCTTCGACGCGGGCCATCAGAGGATCCGGCCGGCCAGCGCTGGGCGGCGCCGCTGTACCCGCTGATCTTTGAGCCTCGAGACCGTGTGCGGATCCCAGGCGTGGGCGGCAGGCATGTCGAGGATCCGGTTCACTTCCTGCCAGAACCGGAGCTGCAACTCCCCCGGTCACGAAAAGGAAAACCAATGAGTGCTTAGACTCAAACCCCCACCCGCCAAGCCGACCGCCGCCTCATCGCAGCCAGGCGCAGGGCAACGGACGCCCGCCACCTCGCCGAGCGCAGGCCCACCCCCGAGAACGTCAACCGCGCCGCCGAACTCGAAGCCGGCCTCCAGCGTCTCGTGGCCCAGGCATGAAGGCCACCCCGCTTTGCCGGAAGTGCTGGACCACGCACATCCGCCACGGCCACCGCCGGGCGAACTGCCCCGCCGAGATCAAGCCCCGCTACACCGACCGGCAGATGAGCTGGATGCTCAACCAGGCAAGGGCACAACGCCACGAAGAAGACGCCCGCACCGGCCAGCAGGTCGCGGCATGATCCCCAAGAACCAGCCCGCGAGGTACTGCGACTACTACGGGATGCTCTCGTACAAAGACTTCCTCACCGCCGAGGCCGCCGGCACCCTCACCGGGTACGCGATCAGCGCCCGCACCGACCAAGGAGAAACAGTATGACCGCTCCGGCTCTGCCCCGCCCGGACCTGCAGGCTGAGGCCGCCCGGTTGGATGCCGCGTACACCCAGGCTGTGCAGGACGCCGTCCGCACCAACAACTGGTTCGGGGTGCCGGCCGCCGCGCACGCCGCCAAACAAGCCCGCGCAGCAGTACGCGCAACCGAGGAGAACCAGTGAGCAAGTTGAACGCCGTCCGTACACGGGCGGAAGCGCACGCGCAGCATGGCACGCCAGGACTCGCCGCCCCCGCTGACCGCAGGGACCTACTCGCAGCCATCGACGCCGTCATCGCTCTCCACAGGCCGATCAAGGTCTACGACGAGTGCGAATGCCCTGAGGGCACACACCCCGAGGACTACGAGTGGATTGACTGCGAGGACTACAACGGCTGCGAGAACAGCTTCACCCATTACGCCTGCGAGGAATGCTGCACCTCGTTCGACTACATCAGCGAGGCGTGCAGTGACCACCACACGCATTCCAAGGACGAGGGCCACCGATGCCCCACGATCAAGGCGTTGGAGGCAGCATGAGCAACTTCGCGCAGGACATGGCGGTGAAGACAGCGTGGGGCTTGTCCCTCACCCAATGGGACCGGGCCACCGAAACCCAGCGCCGCCACTGGCGGGACATGGTGACCACCGCCCCACACTTCAACCAGGACTAACCGACAGGAGCCCCAAGGATGCGGCATTGTCCCGGCTGCGGCCACCACCACGGCACCAACGACGGCTGGGTCCGCTGCCAGGCCATCACCTACGAAGACACAGGCGGCGCACGACGATGCGGATGCACCGGGGCCGCCATGTCGTCGTGAGATCATTTCCGAGTGGGGAATGAACCGAAACCAGACGACGGCGCAGGAATCCATTTTAAGAATTCCGTGCTCTACTTCGGCCGGAAGTTCTGGGCGGGACTCCTCCTATCCGCCGGCGTGGTCATTTGGACCCTTAGTTCTGCCGGTGAGAACGAGGACGGGTTAAAGACCGGGCTCCTCGTAGTAGTGGGCGGAATTATCGGGATACTTTTCGCTCCCCTGCCCAAACCTGTTGACCACTCTACGACAGCAAATACCTCCGTTGAACGCTTGCTGGACATGGCCCAAGAGATCACCGGGGTCCAGAACACCGTCACGGCTCTGATCACCGAAGTGGAAGACCCGATGGTCAAGATTCGTTTGGTTGCAGCGCAGAACGCCCTACTCCAGCAAGAGGAGCGCATGCAGCGTTCTGTGGGTGACTGGGATGAGATTGCCCCAGGTGTTGCAGTCCGCGTTCGGACGAAACTCGATGCAGGAAGAATAAGATTCTTGGAGCTCATGGAAAGGGACCAAATTGAGCGATGAACCAGAAGTAACCGGCAAGGTTGCGGAAATAATTAGCGACCGAGAAGTCATCCTAAACCGGGGGCTGAAAGACGGCGTGCGGAAGGGAATGTATTTCTCCATCCTCGATCCTGCCAGCATTGGAATCATTGACCCGGACACCGGAGAGGAACTGGGAGGCATAAAGCGCGTCAAGATCTCGATGGTTGCTGTACAAGTAGCTGACCGCATTACGCTCGCATCCACATTTAGAACACGATCCGTCAATGTCGGCGGCAACGCCCGAACCGGCCTCGAGACCATCGCGGGGATGATGTCGGCCCCTAAATATGTTGAGCAGGTTGAACGTCTCCGGCTCGATGCGACCGCTTCTCGTCCGCTCGGAGAGAGCGAGAGTATCGTCGCCAAGGGCGACCCGTTCGAGAGCACTGACCAAGCAAGCGCTGAGAGCAGCCCCTCCGTGACGGTTTGGGAGTAGCCCACCCATGAAGCGATGCCGCGCCAAGCAGCGTGACGGTATCTCTTGCGGTGCTGCCCCGATGGCAGGATGAACGCATGGACATCCTCGCCTTCCTCGACGCTCGCATCACCGAGGACGAAACGGAAGCGCGCCGACAACTTGAACAGCTCGGCATGGTTGCCGCAGCAAAAGCTGACCTCCGCGCTTTCGCCGAGTGCAAGGCAAAACGGAAGATCATCGCCCACCACGAACGCATCGACTGGGACTACGAACCCGCCGGCGACCAGGACTACATGGAGAAATTCCTCTTCATCCTCGCCGAGGTCTACGCAGACCACCCCGACTACAACAAGGACTGGGAGGTCTGGTGATGCCGTCCTGGCGCATCGTCGTCACAGACGGCAAGGAACGCACCGCAGTCTGGTTCTGCAAAGCAGCCACCAAAGCCGAAGCCGAGCGCATGGCACTCGAGGAACACCCCGGCTGGTACATCCTGCAGGCCGACCGGGAACTATGAGCCTCTCGGCGGGATTAGCCTGCGAACTGGCCCCTTCTGATCGCCACGTGGGTTAGTCCATGTGATGACCGCTTGTGACGCTCCTCTTCGAATGCCCATGAAGTCCTGCGACTCAGACATGGGATGTTCTGGCTGCAGCCTGGATCGAGTGAGCTGGAATGCTTCGAATTCCACGAGGACGTCAGCGGCGTCAGCGCTACCAATATTGGTCAGAACCCATGTGTCGCCCGCCATCCATTCAACGACCCAGTCCGCTTCTTTCGCGAGATTCTCTTCTTTCTTCTTGTGCCTCCGGTCAAGGAGCACTGCAACTCTGCCACCACCGAACCCCATGCCGGCGGCGAGAACCAGCTTTCCGACTTCCCAGTACCATTCCATGATCCCCAACATAGCCCGAGGAGATGGCGCCAATGTCCGACTACAAATGCGGTGCAAAGCTGAAGGGTAAGCGGGCCGGTCAGCTGTGCCAGCTCACTCCCCCGGCCGGCGCCACTCGCTGCCGATTCCACGGGGGCGCCAGCCCCCAAGCCAAAGCAGCGGCCGATCGCCGCGTCGCGGAACATGAAGCGAGGGAGACCATGACGAAGGCTGTTCGCACGCTTGGCCTGCCGATCGATGTAGACCCGGGCAAGGCGCTGCTGGATGAGATCCACTGGACCGCCGGCCACGTTGCCTGGCTGCGCGACAAGGTGCAGGAACTCGAGGACGAGGAGCTGGTGTGGGGCAAGACCCAGCACGACGACGGCGTCGGGCCCCAGGGCATCGTGGATGTCACCACGGAGAAGGCAGCGCCATCGGTCTGGTACGAGCTGTACATGAAGGAACGGGAGCACCTTGCCAAGGTCTGCGCGCTGGCACTCCGTGCCGGTATTGAGGAGCGGAAGGTGAAGCTCGCCGAGTCCCAGGGCCTCCTCGTTGCCGACGTCATCCGGCGGATCCTCGGCGCTCTCGGCCTCACCCCCGAACAGCAGCAGCTAGTCCCCGAGATTGTGCCCCGGGAACTCCGTGCGCTTGCAAGCGGAAGCTAAGTCACCTCTCCGGCTCGTCAAATCGCGGACCGCGCCGGGATCGGGAATCATCACGATCCCGCTCTGGACGAGGACCGGCCTCCGCTGGGACTTCATCGGGATCAACGAAACTGATCCGTACCTCGCCAGATTCATCGAGTGACTTAACTGAGCTGATGCCACCATGCGCCCGTTTCGGGGAATCCGCGCCGCCGAATTCGATGTCCACCGTTCGGTCCTGCGGAGCTTCCCGTTCGTTGCGAGGACCTGGCACGCTCGTGCCCTTAGCGATCCGGGCGGTCTTAGCATCCACTTCCCTGCCAAGGCTCTGCAAGATGCGGGCGCGTTCCCGGGCAGCGTTGATCACGAGGGGATGATCCGCCCTAAGCCGCCGCATCTTCATCCTCCACGTCCTCATAGGCCAGAGCGACGAGCGCTCCGAAGACGTTCGCTACAAGAACCCTATCGTCGTCCGTTGCCCATGACGAGTGCTCGCGTTGACTCGTAGAAAACCTCCGCGTGGCCGGATACGTTGCCTCATCTGAAAACCTCCGCGGAGCGGCGTGGTGGACGGCCTTGGGAGCGGATGCGGGCTATGCCCGTTTTCATGGAGCTAACGA
>NZ_CAKKLY010000035.1 GCF_918698095.1 Arthrobacter sp. Bi83 | reverse complement strand
GTCCTGCACTCCCGTGTCGCGCGCTCCAACGTCTGGCTGCTGCGCACGCTCGGCGCCGAGGTGACGCTCGTTGCCCCGCCCACCCTGCTGCCCATCGGCGTCGACAAGTGGCCGTGCAAGGTCAGCTACAACCTGGACGAAACGCTCGAAAAGGGCGTTGACGCCGTGATGATGCTCCGGGTCCAGGGCGAACGGATGAATGCGTCGTTCTTCCCCTCCACCCGCGAGTACTCGCGCCGCTGGGGCTTTGACGACAACCGGCTCCGCGCGCTGGACAGCCTGGGCCTCAAGGACACCATCATCATGCACCCCGGTCCCATGAACCGCGGGCTGGAAATTTCCGCCGCCGCCGCCGACTCGCCACGTTCCACCGTCCTCGCCCAGGTCCGGAACGGCGTGTCCATCCGCATGGCCGCCCTGTATCTGCTGCTCTCCGGGGACACCCGCGAACCAGCCGCCACCCTGAAAGAGAGCAAGTAATGGCTGAACAATCTGCCGACAACGGCGCCAACAGCAACGCCACCGCCGGAAGCAGCGAAACCTACCTCATCCGCGGAGCGGCCATCCTCGGAGCCGGAGCCGAGGACCTGCTCATCCGCGACGGCGTCATCACCGCGCGCGGCACGGACCTGTCGGAGACAGACACTGCCGACGGCGCCACCGTCATCGATGCCGACGGCCTCATCGCGCTGCCGGGCATGGTCGACGTCCACACTCACCTCCGCGAACCCGGCCGCGAAGACGCCGAAACCGTCGAGACCGGAACCCGGGCGGCGGCACTGGGCGGTTTCACCGCCGTACATGCCATGGCCAACAGCACCCCCGTTGCCGACACGGCCGGAGTGGTGGAGCAGGTCCACAGCCTGGGCCGCGCCGCCGGCTGGGTGGACGTCCGTCCGGTCGGCGCCGTCACAGTTGGCCTTGCCGGGGAGCAGCTGGCCGAACTCGGCGCCATGGCGGACTCCCGCGCCCAGGTCCGCATGTTCTCCGACGACGGCATCTGCGTCCATGATCCCGTCCTGATGCGCCGCGCCCTGGAATACGTCAAGGCGTTCGACGGCGTGGTGGCCCAGCACGCGCAGGAACCCCGCCTCACCGCCGGCGCCCAGATGAACGAAGGCGAAGTCTCCGCCGTCCTCGGGCTGACGGGCTGGCCGGCGGTCGCCGAGGAAAGCATCATCGCCCGAGACGTCCTGCTCGCCCAGCACGTGGGCTCCCGCCTCCACGTCTGCCACGTGTCCACCGCTGGGTCCGTGGAGATCATCCGCTGGGCCAAGGGCCGGGGCATCAACGTCACCGCCGAAGTGACCCCGCACCACCTCCTGCTCACCGACGAGCTGGTCCGCAGCTACGACCCCGTGTACAAGGTCAACCCGCCGCTGCGGACCGACGCCGACGTCCAGGCCCTGCGCGCCGCCCTCGCCGACGGGACCATCGACGTGGTGGGCACCGACCATGCTCCGCACCCGAGCGAACACAAGGAATGCGAGTGGGCGCAGGCGGCAATGGGCATGACCGGGCTGGAGACCGCCCTGTCCGTCGTCCAGCACGCCATGATCGAGACCGGCCTCATGACCTGGGCTGATTTCGCCAGGGCGACCTCCATTGCGCCGGCCGGGATCGGCCGCCTGGCGGACCAGGGCCGCCCCCTGGAGGAAGGCGAGCCCGCCAACATCATCCTGGTGGACCCGGCCGCGCGCTGGACCGTGGACCCGTCCGCCATGGCCACCATGGGACGCAACTCGCCGTTCCGCGGCATGGAGCTCCCGGGCAAGGTCGTGGCCACGTTCTTCAAGGGCCACCCCACCGTCCTGGACGGCAAGCTCAACACCCCCTACCGCTACCCGGCCGACGCCGCCACAGCGCCGGTGGGCGCGTACTGATGGACAATAAGACCCTGACGCTGGTCACCACGCTGCCGCTCATCGCCCTTGTGCTGGTCCTGATCGGCATCGGGTGGCGGAACCGTTTGCGGCGCCAGTCCGACGTCGAACAGCTGCCCCCCGTTCCGGCCGACCTGAGCATGCCGCTTGCAGCCGCGGACGGCCAGTACGTCGCGTCCACCACGGCCGGCGACTGGCTGGACCGGATCGCCGTGCACGGACTCGGCATCCGCACGAACGCGGAACTCACCGTCCACCCGGAGGGTGTGCTCTTTGAGCGGTCCGGAGCCGGGCCGCTGTTCATCCCCGCGGCCAGTCTGTCAGGCGTCCGCCAGGACAGCGGCATGGCCGGCAAGTTCGTCGAGAAAGACGGGCTGCTGGTGCTGAGCTGGACGCTCGGACAGCACGAACTGGACACCGGCTTCCGCACCCGGAGGGCCGCGGACAAACCGGCCCTCCTCCAAACACTTCAGGAATTGATCTCCGCAGGCCCTCAGGCAGATGCCCATAGTGGAAAGTAATACAGTGACGGACACCAACAAAGTGACAGCAAACGCAGGTACTGCGCCTCAAGCAGCAAGTTCCACCCCGGCCGCCCTGGTCCTCGAAGACGGCCGCATCTTCCGCGGCACGAGCTACGGCGCCCAGGGCACCGCCCTCGGCGAGGCGGTGTTTGCCACCGGCATGACCGGCTACCAGGAGACCATCACGGACCCGTCCTACGCCCGGCAGCTGGTGGTGCAGACGGCGCCGCACATCGGCAACACCGGTGTGAACAGCGAAGACGCCGAGTCGCGCCGGATCTGGGTGGCCGGCTACATCGTCCGCGACGCCGCGCGACGCCCGTCCAACTGGCGCTCTGAGCGCAGCCTGGACGATGAACTCGTGGAGCAGGGCATCGTCGGCATCCAGGGTGTGGACACCCGCGCCATCACCCGCCACCTGCGCGAACACAAGACCATGCGCGCCGGCATCTTCTCTGGCGGCGCAGCGCAGGCCACCGACAAGGAACTGGTCGACGCCGTGCTCGCCAGCGCGCCGATGGAAGGCGCCCGGCTGGCCGAAGAGGTCAGCATCGACGAGGCCTACGTCGTCGAGCCCAAGGACCACGGCTGGGACGGCGACCCCCGGTTCAGCATCGCGGCGATCGACCTCGGCATCAAAGCCATGACGCCGATCCGCTTCGCCGAGCGCGGCGTCCGCGTCCATGTCCTGCCCGCCACCGCCACCATGGAGGACGTCAAAGCCGTCAACCCGGACGGCTTCTTCATGTCCAACGGCCCGGGCGACCCCGCGACGGCAGACAACCAGGTGAAGCTGCTCCGCTCGGTGCTGGACGAGAAGCTGCCCTACTTCGGCATCTGCTTCGGCAACCAGATCCTGGGGCGGGCCCTTGGCTTCGGCACGTACAAACTCCGCTACGGCCACCGCGGCATCAACCAGCCGGTCATGGACCGCCGCACCGGAAAAGTGGAAATCACCTCGCAGAACCACGGCTTCGCCGTCGACGCGCCGCTCGACGGTCCCACCGCGGCGCCCGAAGAGCGCTACGGCCGGGTCGAGGTCAGCCACATCAGCCTGAACGACGACGTCGTGGAAGGGCTCGCGTGCCTCGACATCCCGGCGTTCTCGGTCCAGTACCACCCGGAGGCAGCAGCCGGCCCGCACGACGCCGCCTACCTGTTCGACCGCTTCATTGACCTGATGGAAGGCACACGGGACGGCAAGACCGCCGGACTCTCCGGTGAACCCGTGGACGCCGCGCACCCCGCCCAGGGACAGCACAACCCGATCGACAACAACACTGAGGACAAGAAGTAATGCCTAAGAGAACTGACCTTAAGAGCGTCCTGGTCATCGGTTCCGGCCCGATCGTCATCGGCCAGGCCGCCGAATTCGACTACTCCGGCACCCAGGCCCTTCGCGTCCTCAAGGAGGAGGGCCTGCGCGTCATCCTCGTCAACTCCAACCCGGCCACCATCATGACGGACCCCGAGTTCGCCGACGCCACGTACATTGAGCCGATCACCCCCGAGGTGGTCGAGAAGATCATCGCCAAGGAGCGGCCCGACGCCGTGCTGCCCACCCTGGGCGGCCAGACGGCCCTCAACACGGCCATTGCGCTCGACAAGAACGGCGTTCTCGAGAAGTACAACGTGGAACTGATCGGTGCGAACATCGCGGCGATCGAACTCGGCGAGGACCGCGAGAAGTTCAAGGGCGTGGTGGAGCGCTGCGGCGCCGAGTCCGCCCGCAGCCACATCATCCACTCCATGGACGAGGCACTGAAGGCAGCCGAAGACCTGGGCTACCCGATGGTGGTCCGCCCGTCCTTTACCATGGGCGGCTTGGGATCCGGCCTCGCCTACAACGAAGACGACCTGCGCCGGATCGTCGGCCAGGGCCTGCAGTACAGCCCTACCAGCGAGGTGCTGCTCGAGGAGAGCATCCTCGGCTGGAAGGAATACGAACTCGAAATGATGCGGGACAAGAACGACAACGTGGTTGTCGTCTGCTCCATCGAGAACTTCGATCCCGTAGGCGTCCACACCGGCGACTCCATCACCGTGGCCCCCGCACTGACCCTCACGGACCGTGAATACCAGCGGCTGCGCGACATCTCCATCGCCGTCATCCGCGAAGTGGGCGTAGACACCGGCGGCTGCAACATCCAGTTCGCCATCGAACCGGACACCGGCCGCGTGGTGGTCATCGAGATGAACCCGCGCGTGTCCCGCTCCTCGGCCCTGGCCTCCAAGGCCACCGGCTTCGCCATCGCCAAGATCGCCACCAAGCTGTCCCTCGGCTACACGCTGGATGAGATCCCCAACGACATCACGCAGAAGACGCCCGCGTCCTTCGAACCCACCCTGGACTACGTGGTGGTCAAGGTTCCGCGGTTCGCCTTCGAGAAGTTCCCGGCCGCCGACAACACGCTGACCACCACCATGAAATCCGTGGGCGAGGCCATGGCCATGGGCCGCAACTTCACCGAGGCCCTCCAGAAGGCGCTGCGGTCGCTGGAGCAGAAGGGCTCGCAGCTTGACTTCAGCTCCGTCCCGGAATGGGAAATCCCGGAGCTCATCGAAAAGGCCAAGCGCCCCACCACGGACCGCCTGCACCAGGTCCAGCGCGCCATGCTCGGCGGGGCCAGCGTCGAGGAACTCTACGAGGCCACCAAGATCGATCCCTGGTTCCTGGACCAGCTCCAGCTGCTGAACGAGATCTCCCGCGAGATCCGCCAGTCCGGTGCCCTGACCGTGGAGATGCTCCAGCGGGCCAAGCGCCACGGCTTCTCGGACGAGCAGATCGGCGCCCTCACGCACAACTCCGAAGCCGTGGTCCGCGGAGTCCGCCAGGCCCTGGGCATCCGCCCGGTCTACAAGACCGTGGACACCTGCGCCGCCGAGTTCGCCGCCTACACCCCGTACCACTATTCGTCCTACGACGAGGAGGACGAGGTTGCGCTGCACGCCAAGCCGTCCATCCTGATCCTCGGCTCCGGCCCCAACCGCATCGGCCAGGGCATCGAGTTCGACTACTCCTGCGTCCACGCCTCGATGGCGCTGCGCAAAGCCGGCTACGAGACCGTCATGGTCAACTGCAACCCGGAAACCGTCTCCACCGACTACGACGTCTCCACCCGCCTGTACTTCGAGCCGCTGACCCTGGAAGACGTCCTTGAGGTCATCGCCGCAGAGGAGCGCACCGGCGGCGTGATGGGCGTGTTCGTGCAGCTCGGCGGACAGACCCCGCTGAAGCTGGCCCAGCAGCTGGCGGACGCGGGCGTGCCCATCCTTGGCACTTCGCCGGAAGCGATCGACCTTGCCGAGCACCGCGGCGCCTTCGCCCGGGTACTGGACGAAGCCGGGCTCATTTCCCCGAAGAACGGCACGGCCGTGTCCTTCGAGGACGCCAAGAAGATCGCAGACGAAATCGGCTACCCCGTGCTGGTCCGTCCGTCGTACGTCCTGGGCGGCCGCGGCATGGAGATCGTCTATGACGAGCCCAACCTGTCCCGGTACATCGCCAACGCCACGGAGATCACCCCGGACCACCCGGTGCTGATCGACAGGTTCCTGGAAGACGCCGTTGAAATCGACGTCGACGCCTTGTTCGACGGCAAGGACATGTACCTTGGCGGCATCATGGAGCATATCGAGGAGGCCGGCATCCACTCCGGCGACTCAGCCTGCGTCCTGCCGCCGATTACCCTCGGCAACAACGTGCTGGAACGCGTCCGCACGGCCACCCGCGCCATCGCTGAAGGCGTCGGCGTCCGCGGCCTCATCAACATCCAGTTCGCGCTGGCGTCGGACGTCCTGTACGTGCTGGAAGCCAACCCGCGCGCCTCGCGGACCGTGCCGTTCGTGTCCAAGGCCACCGGCGTGCAGATGGCCAAGGCCGCAGCCCTCATCGGCACCGGCGTCACCATTAACCAGCTCCGCAGTGCCTACAAGATGCTGCCGGAAACCGGTGACGGCTCCACCCTGCCGCTGGACGCGCCCGTCTCGGTCAAGGAGGCAGTCCTGCCGTTCAGCCGCTTCCGCACCCCCGAAGGCAAGGTCGTGGACTCCCTGCTCGGCCCGGAAATGCGCTCCACTGGCGAAGTCATGGGCATCGACAAGCACTTCGACACCGCCTTCGCCAAAAGCCAGGCAGCCGCGAACAACGCGTTGCCCACGGAAGGCAAGATCTTCGTCTCCGTGGCCAACCGGGACAAGCGTTCGGTGATAATGGGCGTCAAGCGCCTGTCCGACCTCGGCTTCGAGATCGTCTCCACCGGCGGAACGGCCGACGTGCTGCGCCGCAACGGCATCCAGGCCACCCCGGTGCGCAAGGTTGCCGAGGGCAGCAGCGCCGAGGGCGAAGGCACCATCGCCGACCTCGTCATCGCCGGCGAAATCGACATGGTGTTCAACACCCCGTCCGGCGGCGAAGCCCGCAGCGACGGCTACGAACTCCGTGCCGCGGCCACGTCCATCGGCATCCCGTGCATCACCACGGTGGCCGAATTCAACGCGGCCGTCCAGGCCATCGAGGCGCTGCGCACCTACGAATGGTCCGTAACCAGCCTGCAGGAGCACGCCGCCGCCCTGGTGGCTTCACAGAACGCGGCAGCGCAGAATGCCTGAGCCAGAGGCAGCAGCCACGCCCGGCCGGGAGTCCTTCGGCTCCCGGCTGGGCCAGGCCATGGCCGACCGCGGGCCCCTGTGCGTCGGCATCGATCCGCACCCGGCGCTGTTGCAGGCCTGGGGACTGAACGACGACGCCGCGGGCCTGGAGCGCTTTTCACTGACAGTCCTGGAGGCCGTGGGTTCCCTCGCTGCCGCGGTGAAGCCGCAGGTGGCGCTCTACGAGCGACACGGCTCCGCCGGGATGGCCGCCCTGGAGCGGACGCTGGAGGCAGCGGCGGGGGCCGACGTGCTGAGCATCGCTGATGCCAAGCGCGGCGATATCGGCTCCACCATGGCCGCATACGCCGACGCCTGGCTTCGGGACGGCTCGTCCCTCGCCGCGGACTCCGTGACGTTGAGTCCGTACCTCGGGTTCGAGTCACTCCGCCCCGCCCTGGACCTCGCGGCGGAGTACGGCCGCGGCGTGTTTGTCCTGGCCCTGACCTCCAACCCGGAGGGGGCCTCGGTCCAGCACGTGGGCGGCAGCGACTCCGTCGCCCGCAGGATCGTGCAGGCAGCCGCCGCCGAAAATACGCGGTATGGGGCAACGCTTGGTTCCGTCGGCCTCGTAGTGGGCGCCACGGTGGGATCGGCCCTCACGGACCTCGGTCTTGACCTCGGAGCAGTCCGTGGACCCATTCTGGCCCCGGGCCTGGGTGCCCAGGGTGCCACGCCTGCAGATCTCCGGAAGACCTTCGGCACCGCCTATCCGCAGGTGTTGGGGACGTCCAGCCGGGACATCCTCAAGGCGGGTCCCGGTGTCCGGGATCTGGCTGATGCTGCCGCCCGCACGCTGGACGGTCTCCGCGCCGCATAGTCCATTGATTTCTGCAGCCGCCGAGGAGTAGGTTCAAGGACAAGTCCAACGGCCTCGGCCGTGGATCCATTGGCTACCCCCGGGGGATCACCGTGACCTTGCGACCCTTGTCAGCCCAGGAACGCGCTGATGCGCTGAAAAAAGCCGCCGCAGCGAGGGCCGCCCGGGCCGCTGCCAAGGAGAGGCTGAAAACCGGTGACCTGTCCATCGCAGAGGTGCTGGACTCGGGAGGCAGCGAGGAGGCCATTGCCCGGATGCGTGTCTCCGAGCTGCTCGAGGCCCTGCCCGGGATCGGAAAGGTCCGGGCAGCGGCGATCATGGAGGCCGTAGGCATCGCGGCTTCGAGGCGGGTGCGGGGACTGGGCGTGCACCAGCGCCGGGCGCTGGTAGATTTTATGAACGAGAAATAGATCCATCCGAACAGAGTCATCTGAAGACCGCCCAAAAGGAATACGTGAGCAAGAAACCCGGACTGACAGTCCTCGCAGGTCCTACGGCTGTTGGCAAAGGCACCGTGTCCACCTATATCCGCGACAACTACCCCGGGGTCTGGCTGTCCGTTTCAGCCACCACCCGCGCTCCGCGGCCCGGAGAGGTCGATGGGGTGCACTACTTCTTCAAGTCGAAGGAGGAGTTCGAGTCCCTGGTGGCCGCCGGCGAATTCCTGGAATGGGCAGTCGTGCATGGACAGAATACCTATGGCACGCTGAAGAGCACGGTAGACCAGGCAATCGCCGAAGGACGTTCAGTCCTGCTCGAAATCGACCTGCAGGGCGCACGCCAGGTCAAGGAAGCCGTTCCGGACGCACAGTTCGTCTTCCTGGCACCCCCCACGTGGGACGAAATGGTGCGCCGCCTGGTGGGCCGCGGCACCGAAAGCGCCGAGGAACAGCAGCGCAGGCTGGAAACCGCTAAACTAGAACTTGCCGCTGAGCCGGAGTTCGATCACACGGTCATCAATGATGACGTTCGACGGGCAGCGGACGAGCTTGTTTCACTCATGGGGCTGACCCCGAACCAGCGCTAGGCGCCGGATCGTGCCAGCCCGTTAGAATTTGGAGAATTCGTGTCCACGAACCTTGAAGGCATCATCAACCCGCCGATCGACGAGCTGCTGAAGGCTGCCGATTCCAAGTACGGTCTGGTGATCTTCGGTGCCAAGCGTGCACGTCAGATCAACGCTTACTACGCCCAGCTGCACGAGGGCCTGTTTGAGTACGTCGGCCCCCTCGTTGACACCAAGCTGAACGAGAAGTCGCTGTCCATCGCGCTGCGCGAGATCAACGAAGGCAAGCTGGTCTCCACACCGATCGAAGCTGCCGAGTAACTTCCGCAGAGTAAAACAGACTGCCTGTTGACGGAGGTCACGTGCGCATAGTCCTCGGAGTCGGGGGAGGGATTGCCGCCTACAAGGTGGCATCGCTCCTCCGGCTTTTTACTGAAGCCGGCCATGACGTCACCGTCATCCCCACCGAGTCGGCCACCCGTTTTGTCGGTGTGGCCACCTGGGAGGCGCTCTCCGGAAATCCGGTCAGCAACAGCGTCTTTGACGACGTCCATCTGGTGAACCATGTCAGGCTCGGCCATGAGGCGGACATGATCGTCGTAGCCCCGGCCACCGCCGACCTTCTGGCCCGCGCCGCAACCGGACAGGCCAACGACCTCCTCACCAACACGCTGCTGATGGCTGGCGGGCCCGTGCTCTTCGCCCCGGCCATGCACACGGAAATGTGGCAGCACGCCGCCACGCAGGCCAACGTGGAAACCCTGCGCAGCAGAGGCGTCACCGTCCTGGAGCCGGCCAGCGGCAGGCTGACAGGTTCCGACTCAGGCCCCGGCCGCCTGCCGGAACCGGAGGCAATCTTCGAAGCGGCCATGGCCTTGGCGCACGGACTGCACGAAGCCCCCCACGGCACTGGCGTGGCTGACGCTCCGCTCTTCCCCCTCGCCGGGCGGACAGTGACCATCAGCGCCGGCGGCACCCGTGAACCCCTGGACCCCGTGCGGTTCCTGGGCAACCGTTCCTCCGGAAAGCAGGGCGTCGCGCTGGCCGCTGCAGCCCGGGACGCCGGAGCCGCCGTGCGGCTGATAGCCGCCCACATGGAAGTGCCTGCTCCGGCGGGCGTGGAACTGGTGGAGGTCGAAACGGCCCTTCAACTCCGGGAAGCCGTGCTGTCGGCGGCGGTCGATTCCGACGTCGTCATCATGGCCGCGGCGGTAGCGGACTTCCGCCCCGCGGACATTTCCGGAACCAAAATCAAGAAACGGGACGATCAGGCAGACCCCGTCATCACACTGGTCCGGAACCCCGACATCCTCCACGAACTCGTCGCGGTCCGCGACGCCGGCGGAAGCAGCCAGCTCGTCGTGGGGTTCGCCGCCGAAACCGGGGATGCCCACGGCGACGTCCTCGAATACGCGGAGGCGAAGCTCAAGCGCAAGGGGTGCGACCTCCTGGTGGTCAACCATGTGGGTTCGGACAAGGTTTTCGGCCAGGACCACAACTCAGTAGTCATCCTGTCCCGGACCGGCTCCGAACCCCAGTCGGCGTCCGGCTCCAAGCAGGACGTCGCCGCCGTCGTCATTGACCGCGTCAGCGCCGAGCTGAGCAAGGTCTTCCCGCGAACCTGACAGGCGTAAGCAACGTCTCCTTAGCATGGGGACACACGCTGCCGCAGGCCCGTTTGCCAACAAGTAAGGTAGTTGAGTGACTTTACCGCTGCACATTCCTGAATCCCACGGGTCCGTACCCGCCCCGCTCCGGCTCTTCACGTCCGAGTCGGTGACTGAAGGCCACCCGGACAAGATCTGTGACCAGATCAGCGATGCGATCCTTGACGCCCTGCTGGCCAAGGATCCGGAGTCCCGTGTCGCCGTGGAAACCATGGCCACCACAGGCCTGGTCCACGTTGCCGGTGAGGTGACCACGGACGCCTATGTTGAAATTCCACAGATCGTCCGGGAAACCATCCTGGGGATCGGCTACGACTCATCCGCCAACGGATTCGACGGCGCCCGCTGCGGCGTGTCCGTGTCCATCGGCCAGCAGTCAAACGACATCGCCGGCGGAGTTTTCAATTCGCTGGAAGCCCGGGAAGGCCGTCAGGAAGACGACTACGACCTCCAGGGCGCCGGGGACCAGGGCCTCATGTTCGGCTACGCCAGCGACGAGACGCCGTCCTACATGCCCACGCCGATCTGGATCGCCCACCGGCTGTCCGAACGGCTTACCGAAGTCCGCAAGAGCGGCGAGCTCTCGTACCTCCGGCCCGACGGCAAGACCCAGGCAACGATCGGCTACGACGGCGACCGCCCGGTTTCTGTTGAGACCATCGTGATCTCCAGCCAGCACGCCGATGGATTCAGCCTCGACCAGCTCCGGGCCGACCTCGCGTCGCACGTGATTGATCCGGTGCTGGCCCTTGCGGACCTGGACATCTCCCGCACGGTCAACATTCTCAACCCTGCCGGCGCCTTCGTTATCGGCGGCCCCGTCGGCGATGCAGGCCTCACGGGCCGGAAGATCATCGTCGACACCTACGGCGGCATGGCTCGCCACGGCGGTGGCGCCTTCTCGGGCAAGGATCCGTCCAAGGTTGACCGCTCGGCCGCTTACGCCATGCGCTGGGTGGCGAAGAACGTCGTGGCCGCAGGGCTGGCCAAGCGCGCAGAGATCCAGATCGCCTACGCGATCGGCCAGGCCCGGCCGGTGGGCACTTACGTGGAGACGTTTGGAACCGAAACCGTTGATCCGGCCAAGATCAGCGCAGCGATCGCGGAGATTTTCGATCTCCGTCCCCGCGCCATCATCGACGCCCTCGACCTCAAGCGCCCCATCTATGCCAAGACGGCCGCGCACGGTCACTTCGGCCGCGACGATCCGGACTTCACGTGGGAGCGCCTGGACCGCGTGGACGACCTCAAGGCGTACTTCAACGCCTGAGCCGTTGGCCCGAAGCCGCCGGTGGCCTGAAATGTCGCACCCACGTGCTTGGCTGGTGGTTGATACAGGACGGAGGTAGGCGCCATGGCTTCGAAAGCAGCGGCTTCCAACAGCATGTCGTTCAACGCCGTCCAACCCGCGCCGGACGAGCCGCAGCAGCTGTCCCTGCTGCAGGGATTTCCGGCCAGTTCCAGAACTGCCACCGGACCGCCACTGGCGGCCAGCCTTCCGGTGGCCCGCGTCCTCATTGAATCGTCGCTGCCCCATCTGGACCGGCCCTTCGACTACAGCGTCCCCGCGGAACTGGATGATGCAGCCACGCCAGGCGTGCGGGTCAAGGTGAAGTTCAGCGGCCAGGAACTCAGCGGCTATATTCTCGAGCGGACCGCGGACTCCGACGCCGGCCATGATCTGGTACCGCTGCACAAGGTGGTGTCATCCGTTGCCGTGCTGACGCCCGGCCTGCAGGAACTCGCCGGCCGGGTCGCGGCACGGTATGCGGGGACGGTCAGCGACGTCCTGCGGGTAGCCATACCGCCCCGCGTGGTCAAAGTGGAGAAGGAGATTGCCGCCGGAGAGCCCCCTGCGCCGCAATCCGCTCCCGGGCCAGAAACCGGGTCACTGCCGCCATCACCCGCCCCCGGTCGGGGGTGGGTGGACTACCGGAACGGCAGTGCGTTCCTCCGCCACCTGAACGCCGGCGGCTCGCCGCGAGCGGCGCTCAGCGCCCTGCAGGGCTTCGGACCCCACGGCTGGCCGCGGCTCATCGCCGAGGCCGTGGCGGCTGTCCGGCAATCCGGACGCGGCGCGGTGGTTGTGCTTCCCGATTACCGGGACCTCGACAGGGTCCAGGCCGCCCTGGAGGAGCTCCTTCCTGCCGGTGACATCGCGCGGCTGACGGCGGACGACGGCCAGACGCCCCGCTACCGCAGCTACCTGCGCGTCCTCAACGGAACCGCCGGGGTCGCGGTGGGCACGCGCTCGGCGGCCTACGCGCCCGTCCGGAACCTGGGCCTCGTCGTGTGCTGGGACGATGGAGACGACCTCCACATCGAGCAGCGTTCTCCGTATGCCCACACCCGGGAAGTGCTCCTGCTCCGGGCGGAGCAGGACGCCGCCGCTTGCCTGCTGGCAGGGCACACGCGCAGCACCGAGGCGCAGCGCCTCGTGGAAGCAGGCTGGGCCATGCCCGTGGAAGCCGAACGCTCTGTGGTCCGACGCACTGTTCCGCGTGTCCTCAATACTGCCGACAGCTTTGAGCAGGAGCGCGACCCCCTGGCCCGGATCGCACGGCTGCCCGGAGCGGCGTGGCGGACGGCCAAGGAAGGCCTGGAACGCGGGCCCGTCCTGGTCCAGGTCGCCCGCTCCGGCTACGCGCCGTCCCTTGTGTGCGACACCTGCCGTGAGCCGGCCCGCTGCCAGTCCTGCCAGGGACCTCTGGCGATTGCCGGAGCCTCCGGCAGTTCCGCCGTGCCGCAGTGCCGGTGGTGTTCGACTCCGGCACCAGCCTGGCGCTGCAGCCATTGCAACAACACGAGGCTGCGCCGCGGTGCCACCGGAGTTCTCCGCACGGCGGAGGAGCTGGGCAGGGCTTTCCCCGGCAAAGCCGTCGTGACGTCGTCGGGTGACCACGTCAAAGCGACCGTTCCCGATACCGGGTCACTCGTGGTGGCCACCGTGGGCGCCGAGCCGGTTGCGGCCGGAGGCTACGCCGCCGCCCTGCTGCTCGACGGCGACTCCCTCCTCAGGCGCGAAAACCTCCGGGCCGGGGAAGACGCCGTCAGGCGCTGGTTCAACGCCGCGGCCCTGGTGCGCCCTGCGACGGAGGGCGGCATCGTGGTCATCACCGCCGACGACACCGCAGCTGTGGGGGCGCTGCTGCGGTGGGACGCCTCCGGCTATGCGCAGCGGGAACTGGCGCTGCGCACCGAACTTCTGCTTCCCCCGGCGGTCAGGGTCGCTTCCGTGACAGGCGGGCGCACCGCCGTCGGGCATTTCACGTCTTCAGTCACCGCGCTTCTGGCGGCGGAAGGGGTGGTGTTGCGCGTTGCCGGTCCTGCGCCGCTGCTGCCTGGACAGCAGCCGGCAGCGGGGAAGACCGCGGCGAATGCCGCCAGCGAGGACGTCCGCAATCTCCTCTTCATTCCCTACAGTCAGGCCGGCATTGTCACCCGCCTCCTCAGATCAGTAAAAGCCGCCAGCGCGGCAAAGCGCACTGACGATCCCGTGCAGCTGCGGCTCGACGGCGTGGACGTCCTCTAACGGGTACGCCTGCCGCGAAGAGCCACGACCTCCGCGGCCACGTCCACGAGCTGCCGCGCGGAGGCGTCCCAGCTGAAATCGTTGGCCCGTTCCACCGAGCGCCGTGACACCTCCTGCCAGTGCCGGTCGTCGTCGAGGCCGCGGGCCGCGGCGGCAAATGCAGCAGCCGAATCCGGATCCACATAAGTGGCAACGTCGGCACCCACCTCGCGGAAGATCGGAATGTCGCTGGCAATGACCGGCGTGCCCAGTGACATGGCCTCAACCAGCGGCAGGCCGTACCCCTCCGCCTTCGAGAGGCTGACGAGGGCGGTGGTCCGTTTGAGCAGTCCGGTGTATTCGTCGTCGGTCACGCCGTTGTGAAAGACCACCTTCGCACCCGCCGGGATGAGGGCCTCCAGCTCGGCCCGGCGCTGCGGAGTGACCCGGCTCAGCAAGTGCAGCGTGTACTCAGGAAGTTCGGCCATGCCGGCCAGCATGGTCTCAACGTTCTTGTACGGCATGAACGAGCCCATGTAGAGCAGCGTCTTCTCAGCCCCCGCCGTCGGGTCGCGGGGCTCTTGGGCCGGCTGCGGCGCGTTGCTGACAATCCGCACCGGGCGGCTGGTCAGCCGGTACTTGGCCACGAGGGCTTCTGTGGTGCGGCTGATGGTGGCCACCACGTCCGCCCGGTTGAGCAGGAGCCGCTGGGGCCAAAATGCCTTGTGGTAGAGCCGCCACAGGATCCGGACCGGAGCGGGCAGGAAGCCCGGCGGCGCCGGGTGCTCGTAATAGATCATGTCGTGCAACGTGAGCACCAGCCCGTACTTGCGGCCCCACGTGCCCATGGTCTGCATGGGGCAGACCACCACGTCGGCGCCCAGCTCGTTGACCTTGCTGGCCACAAAGAGTTCAGCGGGGGAAAGCGGGCTGTTGATCAGGGTGTACGGCACGTCCGGCAGCAGGGCCAGCTGCTTGGGATCGCTGATGAGCATGGAAACGTCCGCGATTTTCGAGGCAGCGGCGATGAGGCTGGCGCCGTAGCGGCTGATGCCGTCATGGTGGTCCGTCCGCGTGAAGCGGGCGTCGATGACAATTTTCACGCGGCGTGGTCCTTAAGGAAACGGCGGATGAATCCTGCGGCGGGTTCCGGGGTTTCGTAGTGGATCAGATGCCCGACGCCGGGGATCACCTCCAGCGTTCCGTCCGGAAGGAGAGCGGCGAGTTTGTGCTGGTCACGGAGCAGGGCGATTTCGTCCTTTTCTCCGGCCACGAGAAGTACGGGCAGCGTCAGCTTTGCGGCCACCTCTGAAACGTTGCTGCTGACGGACGCCGTGAAGGATTCCAGCAGACTCTCGCGGTTGGCGAACGCGCTGAAGTAGGCATGGTGCTGGCCGTGGATGAAGCGCAGGAGTTCCTTGTCCTTGGTTTTCGCCATGGCCACGCTCATGACCCTGACGATGAGCCGGCTGCGCAGCAGGAGCAGCCCCAGGGTGTGGGGGAGCCGGGCAGAGACACGGTAATACAGCACCGCCAGCCGGGTCATGAGGCCCTTGGGCCCCTCCAGGGCTGGTGCTGCAATGGGATTGACCAGTATCAGCGGGCGGACCGCCTGCGGGTGATCGGCTACAAAGTGGGCTGCGATGATGGAACCGAATGAGTGCCCCAGCAGGACGGTGTCCGGCCCCAGGCCGAGAGCTTCCATGAAATCGCCGATGAACTGTCCGTAGCGGCGGACACTGTGTTCGCCGTCGACAAATGCCTCAGAGCTGCCGAACCCGGGAAGGTCCGGCATGATCAGGCGCATGTCGGGCAGCTGGTCCGCCACGCGCAGCAGCCCGTGGTGATCGCCGCGGAAGCCGTGGATGACGAGGATGGTGCGTGTTTCCGGTGTTGTCCGCACCGGCTCGTAGGTCCAGTACGCCACAGTGCCGCCGCGGAGACCGACGTCCGATGCCCTGGTCCGGGCAGCAAGGCTACTGCTGAAGAAGGACGGCGTGGTTGACGGCTCGGAGTCTGCTGTTCTCATGTGCTGGGGTGATCCTAGTTGACGTTGTCGGGGTGGGAGCCGGTGCGGTGGCCGCGGTCCAGGCCGGCGATGTCCGCCATGTCCAGGGCGGACAGTTCGAACCTGTAGATATCGAGGTTCTCCCTTATCCGGTCCCAGGAGCTTGCCTTGGGGATGGCGATGTTGCCCAGCTGCAGGTGCCACCGCAGAATGATCTGGGCCGCCGTCACCTCGTGTTCGGCTGCGAGCGCCAGGATGTCGGGATCCTCCAGGACCTGACCGCGGCCCAGCGGGCTCCATGCTTCCGTAAGAATGCCCAGCTCGCGGTGCTTTTCCCTCAGTTCTCCCTGCTGAAGCCATGGATGAAGCTCAATCTGGTTGACTGCGGGCACCACCTCTGCTGTCTCCAGCAGCCGGTCCAGATGCTGCGGCTGGAAGTTGGAAACGCCGATCGCGCGCACCTTGCCCTCGCGGTAGAGCGTTTCCAGCGCTCGGTACGTTTCCTGGAACAGTCCCCGCTTGGGGCAGGGCCAGTGGATGAGGTACATGTCCACGTATTCAAGGCCCAGGTTGATCATTGAGGTGTCGAAGGCCCGCAGCGTGGCATCGTAGCCCTGATCATCGTTCCAGACCTTCGTGGTGATAAACAGGTCTTCCCTGGAGGTTGGCGGAGCGGATTCGCCTGATCCGCCCGGGGCAGCCTCCACCCCGCACAGCGAAACGATTCCGCGTGCCACACCGGATTCATTGCCGTACATCGCCGCCGTGTCGAAATGCCGGTATCCCGCTTCGAGGGCCGTGGCCACCAGCCTCGGAGTGTCCTCCCGCGGGACCTTGTAGAGCCCGTAGCCCAACTGGTCGATCAGCACGCCGTTGTTCAGGCTGAGCCGGGGTGAGGTATTCATGGCTATGACTCTACCGATATGGCTCCGGATGACAGCAGAGGAGGCGAAATTAAAGCGTGCCACGGGCGGGAATATGCCCCGGAAACAGGACATTTCGGGATCCGGCCAGGACCCGTATGTGACGATGAAGGCATGACCGAGCCAGTACCGCATATCCCGTTCACGCCAGTGCCCCGGTTTGGATTCGAGGGTCACCGAATGCCGTCCTCGGTTCCGCAAGGATTGCGCCTCGAGCTCAGCCGGGCCCCGGTCATTCCGGGCAAGGAGGACGAGTTTGAGCAGTGGATGCAGATGCTCAACGATCGCTATGACGAGAACCTGCCTGCGCTGCCGGCCGAACGTGCGGTCTTCGAAGCGACGTTTCGCCATACCGAGGCGGACGGCTCAGTCTGGATTTATCACCTGAGCCTCATGGGGGCCGGCGGCGGCGGTTTCGATGAGTCGATTCCCATTGATGCCGAGCATGCGGCGTACAGCCGACGGGTAAAGCAGCGCGGCTGGGAAGAACTGACGCCCAAATTTATGCTCACCCCCAACCATCTGCGAGAAGCGATGACGGAATGGGGACGGACCGGTACAACGGAGTCAGCTGGCCAGGGCTCCTGTGCCCAGTGCGGGTCAGTTTCCGCTGTCGAAACTGACAAGCCGGCGGGCTGACGCCTCGTCGAGGATCAGGTCGGTGGCGAGGCCGGCGGCCAGGGCGCCGCGGAGCCCGTTGATTTTGGATGCGCCGGACACCACACAGATCCGCCGGCGCACCTGGCGCAGCTGGTCGAGCGAGGGCCCGGTGGACCGTTCGTTCAGCGTGATGCCGTCCGAGGAACCGTCGGCCCGGAAGAAGACGGTGGCAACGTCGCCCACCACGTCGGAGCTGGCGAGGACGTTCAGGTCGTCCTCGTCGAGGTAGCCTCCGGCGTAAACATGGCTGGGATAGTCCGCGTCCACGGATCCGACACCGAAAATGGCGATGCTCATGCGTGCCTGCAGGTCAAGGATGCGCTGCACGCTCCGTTCATTCCACATGGCCGTCTTGGTGGCTGCGTGGTCGAAAAAAGCCGGTACCGGAAACTGTTCCACCCGGGCGCCGTAGGCACTGCCGAAGCGGCGCATGATGTCGCTGGCATAAGTGATGCCTGTGGTTTGCATGTTGCCGGCCCCGTTCAGCTGCACGACGACGGTGTCGTGCGTGATCTTTCGGGTCAGGTGCCTGCTCACGGCGCTCAGCGTGCTGCCCCAGGCGACGCCAATGATCGCATTTGAATCCACGAGTGGACCGATGGTCCGGGCGGCCTGCATGGCCACGCGGTCCAGTGTTTCCGCCTCATTCAGTGTGTCCAGCACGGGCACCACGTGCACATCCACCCTGTACTGGGACCGGATCAGCCGCTCCAATTCCGGCCCGGTGTCCAGCGGGCTGCGGATCTGGATCTGGACCAGTCCCGTGTCGCGGGCTGTTGAAAGGAGCCTCGACACCGTGGACCGGGACGTCCGAAGTTCCCGCGCGATGGCGTCCATGGTGAGGTCCTGGAGGTAATAGAGCTGGGCAGCCCGGAGGGCTTCGGAATGGCGGGGACGCGGCATGTCACTTTCCGTTCTGCACGTTTGTGCATAGTGCTTGACTCCATTTTCCATTACTTCGAAGAATAGTGGTGAAAGGCGGCGCGCCCTTACGGCGTGCCGCTTAGATCAGCCCAAGGACCAAACCCAAAGGAGCAGTTTTGGGACTCAAGGATTCACCCGGCCATCCGTTCAAATCCAGCGGAGGGGGCACTGAAGCACGTGCCTCTGTGGCAAGCCTCCGGCAGCGGCCCAACGCCCGCGTTCTGATCGTCGGCGGCGGCATCAACGGCGTTGGCACCTTCCGCGATCTCGCCCTTCAGGGTGTGGACGTGGCGCTGGTGGAACGCGGCGACTACTGCCAGGGCGCCAGTGGCGCATCCTCGCACATGATCCACGGCGGCATTCGCTACCTCGAAAACGGCGAGTTCCGTCTCGTGAAGGAATCCGTGGTGGAGCGCAACCGCCTTCTGCGGATCGCGCCCCACTACGTCAAGCCGCTGCAGACCACCATTCCGATATTCAGCACCTTCTCCGGAGTTCTCGCCGCACCCCTGCGCTTCCTCACCCACAAGCAGCAGGGCAAACCGAAGGAGCGCGGTGCTTTCCTCATCAAGCTTGGGCTCAGCCTGTACGACTCCTTTTCCCGCGACGGAGGCAGCGTCCCCCGCCACCAGTTCCGCGGGCGCAAGAAAGCGCTGGCCGAACTTCCCCTGCTGCACCCCGGCGTCAAATACACGGCCACCTACTTCGACGCCTCCGTCCACAACCCCGAACGCCTCACTCTCGACGTCCTCCAGGACGGCGAGAAAGCTGGCGCAGCGGAGGCGGCGGGCAGCGCCCGTGCCAGCAACTACCTCTCCCTGGCATCGGTCAAGGGCAACGCCCCCGGGTCCAGCACGGTGGAGCTGCGCGACGAGCTGACCGGGGAAGTCTTCGACTTCACCGCGGACGTCATCATCAACACCACGGGGGCCTGGGTCGACCTCACCAACCAGGCGATGGGCGCCGCGTCATCCTTCATGGGCGGCACCAAGGGATCACATATCGTCCTTGACCACCCGGGCCTGCTGGCGGCATGCAACGGCCGCGAAATCTTCTTTGAACACACGGACGGCCGGATTGTGCTGATCTACCCCATGGGAGACCGCGTCCTGGTGGGCACTACCGACGTCGACGCCGACATGTCCGAGGATGCCGTCTGCACTGAAGCCGAGATTGACTACTTCTTCGACCTCATAGGCCATGTCTTCCCGGACATCGCGGTGAACCGGGACCAGATCGTCTACACCTTCTCGGGGGTCCGCCCCCTGCCGAAGCACGACGCCACCCAGCCCGGCTTCGTTTCCCGCGATTACCGCATCGAACGGCGGACGCCGGAAGCCGGCGGCAGCGGCGCCGTCGTACTCAGTCTTGTGGGCGGCAAATGGACCACGTTCCGGGCGCTGGCCGAGCACCTGAGCAACGATGTCCTCGCCGAACTGGGCATGGAACGGAAGGTCTCGACGGCGAAACTCGCCATCGGAGGCGGCGCCGGCTTCCCGGACACGGACGCGGGAATCCAGCAGTGGATCAAGGCCCATATGAACGGCTCACGCGACGCCGACAGGGTGTCCGGACTCCTCACCAGGTACGGCACGCGTGCCGGGGAAGTCATCCGCCACCTCGACGCCGGCCCGGACAGCCTGCTGCATTCCACCCGCGAGCTCAGCGTCCGCGAACTGGAATTCATGGCAGCCAACGAGCAGATTGGCCACCTCGTGGATGTCTTGATCCGGCGGACCTCCCTCGCGTTCCGCGGACTGGTCACCGGTGAGCTTTTGAACGAGGTCGCAGACCTGCTGGCCGAGCCGCTCGGCTGGGATGCGGCGGACCGCGCCGCGGAGATCCACCACGCGCAGGAGGTGCTCAAGCGAAACCACGGCGTCGAGGTCCACAGCCTGGTCGCCTAAGACCTGGTGTCCGGGCAGGGCAGCCCGGGCGCAAGGGCAGGGACGGGTCCCGTGGCGGACCTGTCCCGGCCGCCGCCGTCAAGGCCAAAGCATTGGCGGCACAACCGTCCTTCAAACTCGCGAAGGACTGACAACAGAAAACAAGGAGTCAAAGATGTCTCTTGGATTGGTTTTTCTTTCCGAAGTCTTCGGAACCGGCATGCTGACCCTCCTGGGTTGCGGCGTCGTGGCCAACGTCGCACTCAAGGGCACAAAGGGCAACAATGGCGGGTTCCTCATGGTCACGTGGGGATGGGGCATCGCCGTTTTCTGCGGCGTGTACGTCGCCGCCCACTCCGGCGCCCACCTGAACCCGGCCGTCACCCTGGGCCAGCTCGTTCACCGCAACGCCGAATACGCCCCCGGCGTCCCGGTAGACGCTGCCTCCACCTTCACCTACTTCGGCGGGGAGCTCCTCGGGGCCTTCCTGGGCGCCGTGGTCACCTGGCTGGCGCACAAGCAGCACTTCGACGTCGAACCTGAGCCAGCCAGCAAGCTCGCGGTATTTTCCACCGGCCCGGCCATCCGCTCGACGCTCTGGAACCTGATCACCGAAATCATCGGCACCTTCGTGCTGGTCTTCGTGATCCTCACCTTCGGCGGGACCCCCTCGGGGCTTGGCCCGCTGGCTGTAGCCCTTCTGGTGGTCGGCATCGGCGTGTCCCTCGGCGGCCCCACGGGTTATGCGATCAACCCGGCCCGTGACCTCGGACCGCGCATCGCCCACGCCATCCTGCCCATCAAGGGCAAGGGCTCCAGCGACTGGAGCTACTCCTGGATTCCGGTGGTCGGCCCCCTGATCGGCGGAACGCTGGCAGGCCTGGCCGGTCTGCTCCCGATTGTGTTCAACGCCGCCACCTGATCCGAATGACAGCAGCCCCCTGATTCACAGCACTTTTCCTTCACAACGACAAGGACGTCATCATGAGCCAATACGTAATCGCCATCGACCAGGGCACCACCAGCACCCGCGCCATCGTGTTTGACCACAGCGGCAACATCGTGTCTTCGGGCCAGATGGAGCATGAGCAGATTTTCCCGCAGGCGGGCTGGGTGGAGCACGATCCCGCCGAGATCTGGAACAACACCCGCGAGGTGATTGGATCCGCGCTCTCCAAGGCGAACCTGACCCGGCACGACATCGCCGCAGTCGGCATCACCAACCAGCGTGAAACCGCAGTGGTCTGGGACAAGACCACCGGCGAGGCCGTCTACAACGCCATCGTTTGGCAGGACACGCGGACCCAGCCGATCGTGGATGAACTCGCGAAGGAAGGCGGAGCCGAGCGCTTCAAGCAAAAGGTGGGCCTGCCGCTGGCAACCTACTTCTCGGGCACGAAGATCAAGTGGATCCTGGACAACGTCGAAGGCGCCCGGGAAAAGGCCGAGGCCGGAAACCTGGTCTTTGGAAACACGGACTGCTGGGTGCTGTGGAACCTGACCGGCGGCGTGGACGGCGGCGTGCACGTCACCGATGTCACGAACGCTTCCCGGACGCTGTTCATGGACCTGGAATCGCTGCAGTGGGACGAAGAGATCCTGCGCATCTTCGGTGTTCCGGCGTCCATGATGCCGGCCATCAAGTCCTCCTCCGAGGTCTACGGCACCGTCCACACCTCGCAGCTGCTGCGGGAAGTTCCCGTGGCGGGCATCCTGGGCGACCAGCAGGCTGCCACGTTCGGTCAGGCCGCGTTCCAGACTGGTGAGGCCAAGAACACGTACGGCACCGGCTGCTTCCTCATCTTCAACACCGGCGAGGAGATCGTCCACTCCAAGAACGGACTGCTCACCACCGTGGGGTACAAACTGGGGGACGCAGCGCCGCACTACGCGCTGGAAGGGTCCATCGCCGTCACCGGCTCGCTCATTCAGTGGCTGCGCGACAACCTCGGCATGATCAGCACGGCGCCGGAGGTGGAGACCCTCGCTGCCTCGGTGAAGGACAACGGCGGCGTGTACATCGTTCCGGCCTTCTCGGGCCTGTTCGCGCCGTACTGGCGGTCAGACGCCCGTGGCGCCATTGTGGGTCTGACTCGGTTCGTCAACAAGAGCCACATCGCCAGGGCGGCCCTGGAGGCCACCGCCTTCCAGACCAGGGAGGTGCTGGATGCGGTCAACGCCGATTCCGGCGTTCCGCTCACCGAGCTGAAGGTCGACGGCGGCATGGTCGCCAACGATGCGCTCATGCAGTTCCAAGCGGACATCCTGGGCGTCCCCGTTATCCGTCCGAAGGTGGTGGAGACCACCGCACTCGGCGCGGCCTACGCGGCCGGCCTTGCCGTCGGGTTCTGGAAGGATCTCGACGAGCTGTCGGCTAACTGGTCCGAGGACAAGCGGTGGGAGCCGGCGCTGGAGCAGGCCGAGCAGGACCGCCAGATGCGGCTATGGAAGAAGGCCGTGACCAAGTCCATGGACTGGGTCGACGAGGACGTGAAGTAGGCCCAGGCAAGCCGTACCAGAACCAGGGGCCGGCCGTCTCTTTGGAGGCAGCCGGCCCCTGGTGCTGCGGGCGTCCGCGTCACATCACCGGCGGTGGTGGAGCGCAGAAATGGCGGCGTCGGTGCCGTCGCCCGTACCGTGCGCTAGAGTAGCTTTATGCGTGCGATCCTTCTGCTTAGCTAGCCGCCCGGTATCCCGGACATACGGTCTACCGAGCGGCCGCCCCTCCATGTGGAGGGGCTTTTGTGTGTCCGGGACGCATTCCCGGCAGGCGGCGGGGGATCAGACCGTTGTGACAGGACAGACGTCATGACAGAACAGAAGAGGGCAGCAGTGAGCGTTCAGCCGGAGACCGAGACCGGAACAACAGCAGGTGCAGCGGAAAGCCCCGAGGAGGGCGCTTACAGCTTCGCGGCCATGGAGGCCCGGTGGCCACAGGTGTGGGAGGATCTCAAGGTCTTCACGCCTGCCGACGACGGTTCCCGGGAGCGCCGCTACGTCCTGGACATGTTCCCCTACCCTTCGGGCGACCTGCACATGGGCCACGCCGAGGCCTTCGCCATGGGCGACGTCGTGGCACGCTACTTGCGCCAGAAGGGCTACGACGTCTTGCACCCCATCGGCTGGGATTCCTTCGGCCTGCCGGCCGAGAACGCGGCGATCAAGCGCAACGCGCACCCGAGCGAGTGGACGTACGCCAACATCGACACGCAGGCCGCGTCGTTCAAGCGCTACGCCATCTCCGCTGACTGGTCCCGCCGCCTGCACACCTCCGATCCGGAGTACTACCGCTGGACCCAGTGGCTGTTCAAGCGCTTCTACGAGCGCGGCCTCGCTTACCGCAAGGACTCACCGGTCAACTGGTGTCCCAAGGACCTGACCGTGCTGGCCAACGAGCAGGTAGTCAACGGCGCCTGTGAGCGCTGCGGCACGGCCGTGACCAAGAAGTCGCTGAACCAGTGGTATTTCAAGATCACGGACTACGCGGACCGGCTGCTGGACGACATGTCCGAGCTGCAGGGGCACTGGCCCGAGCGAGTACTGGCGATGCAGCGAAACTGGATCGGCCGCTCGGAAGGCGCGCATGTCCGCTTCGTGATCGAGGCGTCTGACGGACGAGCCGAGCGTGACGTCACCGTCTTCACCACGCGTCCGGACACCCTGTACGGGGCCACGTTCTTTGTGGTGGCCGCTGACGCGCACCTGGCCCTGGACCTGGTTACCCCTGAACACCATGACGCACTTATGGCTTACCGCGAAAAGGTCAAGGCCCTTTCGGACATCGAACGCCAGTCCACCGAGCGGGATAAGACCGGTGTGTTCACCGGCCGCTACGCCATCAATCCTCTCAACGGTGAAAAGCTGCCCGTCTGGGCAGCGGACTACGTCCTGGCCGACTACGGCACGGGCGCCATCATGGCCGTCCCCGCGCACGACCAGCGCGACCTCGACTTCGCCAAGGAGTTCGGCCTGCCTGTGCGCGCGGTGCTGGACACCGGCGAGGAGGATCCGGCCGTTTCCGGCAAGGCAACGGCCGGGGAAGGCACGCTGATCAACTCCGGTCCTCTCGACGGCCTGCCCAAGGCAGAGGCCATTCCAGCCGCCATCGGTATCCTCGACAGGCAGGGCACCGGCGAGAAGTTCGTGAACTTCCGGCTGCGTGACTGGCTCCTGAGCCGCCAGCGGTTCTGGGGCACCCCGATCCCCATCATCCACTGCGCCGAATGCGGCGAAGTGCCGGTACCCGACGAGCAACTCCCGGTTAGGCTTCCCGAAGACCTGCGTGGCGAGGCACTGTCTCCGAGAGGCACCTCCCCGCTGGCCGCGGCGGCCGAATGGGTCAACGTCGACTGCCCGAACTGCGGACGTGCAGCCCAGCGGGACACGGACACCATGGACACCTTCGTGGACTCGTCCTGGTACTTCCTGCGCTTCGTCTCCCCGCACTACACCGACGGTCCGTTCGATCCTGCGAAGATCAACGAGTGGATGCCGGTCGGGCAGTATGTCGGCGGCGTCGAGCACGCCATCCTGCACCTGCTCTACGCCCGCTTCTTCACCAAGGTCATTCATGACATGGGCCTGCTGGCCGCCGACGAGCCCTTCAGCGCGCTGCTGAACCAGGGCCAGGTGCTCAACGGAGGCAAAGCAATGAGCAAGTCGCTGGGCAACGGAGTGGACCTGGGCGAACAGCTGGATAAGTTCGGCGTGGACGCCGTGCGTCTCACGATGATCTTTGCGTCACCGCCCGAGGACGACGTGGACTGGGCCGATGTCTCGCCCTCGGGCTCGGCCAAGTTCCTGGCGCGTGCCTGGCGCCTCGGCCAGGACGTCACGAGTGCCCCCGGTGCGGACGCCAGCACGGGCGACCGTGCGCTCCGCACCGTCACGCACCGGACCATCGCCGACGCCGCGGAACTGCTGGACAACAACAAGTTCAACGTGGTGGTGGCCAAGCTCATGGAGCTGGTCAACGCCACCCGCAAGACCATCGATTCCGGTGCCGGCGGCGCTGACCCTGCGGTCCGCGAGGCCGTCGAGGCGGTGGCTGTCATCCTCAGCCTCTTTGCTCCCTACACGGCCGAAGACCTGTGGAACGTCCTGGGCCACCCCGCCTCCGTGGCCAACGCGGGCTGGCCCGCGCACGATGACGCCCTGCTCGTGCAGGACACCATCACCGCCGTGGTCCAGGTCCAGGGCAAGGTCAGGGACCGGCTCGAGGTGTCGCCCGGCATCTCGGAGGATGAGCTGCGTGAACTGGCGCTGGCCTCGGAGAACGTCCAGCGTGCCCTCGACGGCCGTGGGATCCGCACGGTCATCGTGCGGGCACCTAAACTGGTCAACATCGTCCCGGCCTAGGCGGGGTTCCGGCCGCCGGTACTTCCGGCGGCCGGCCTAATTGCAGGAGGTGTGCCGTGATTGACCGCGAGCCGGCAGCCTGGCTGTGGTTGAAAGACCACCTGGCCCGCCTCCGCCAAGCCACCGTCCCGGGACCGGTGCCGCCTGCGGCGGAACCCGCCGTCGTCGTGCGTACCGCCGTCGTGACGGACTCTGCCGCGGCGCTTCCAGCTGACTGGGTGCGCGGTTTTTCCCTTGACGGCCGGCTGGCGGTGGTCCCGATGCCCGTCATGGTGGGTGCGGAAATCTACGGCGAGGGTGAGGACGATATCGCCGACACCATCGCGGTGGCACTCGCCGCGGCTACGCCGGTGAAGACCTCCCGGCCATCGCCCGGGCAGTTTGAGCAGGCGTACCTGGCGGCCGAACGGCGCGGCTATGAGGCTGTGGTGTCCATCCATATTTCCGGTGACCTCTCGGGCACGGCGGAGTCGGCGCGCCTGGCTGCCGCCCGTGTCGGGATCCCGGTGGAGGTGCTGGACACCCGGACGGTCGGCATGGCGCAGGGGCTGGCGGTGCAAGGCGCCGTGGTTGCCGCCGCTGACGGCCGCAGTGCCGCTGAAGTGCGGAAGTTCGCCGAGGAGCGCCTCGCGAAGACCAAGGTGTACTTCTATGTTCCGAGCCTGGAACAGCTGCGCCGCGGCGGACGGATCGGTGCCGCCGCGTCGCTTTTGGGCACCATGTTCTCGATCAAGCCGATTCTTGCAGTCGACGGCGGCAAAATCGTGCCGCTCGAGAAGATCCGATCCGCCGCGAGGGCCGTCGCCCGGCTGGAGGAAATCGTGGTGGCTGACGCCGCGGCCAGGCCGCAGGGGGAGGCCAGGCTGGCCATCCACCACTTCGGAAACCGGGCCGAGGCCGAGGTCCTTGCCTCCCGGCTCGCGGTGGCCCTGCCGGACACTCCGCCGGCGCAGATCAGCTCCCTCCCGGCCGTGCTCGCAGCCCACGCCGGACTCGGTGTCCTTGCCGTGATAGTCGGTGAAAGCACTACGTCGGCTGTGGCTGCACTCAGCCCGGTGCCGGCTTCCGGCCATGTTGCTGCGGCACCGGGACGCCTGGCGGATGGGGCGAGTCCAGCGCATCCGGAACGCACGGCTGATCCGGCCGCGGGAAAGAGCAGCTGAAAGCGCTTCTCACACCGGCGGAGTTCAGCCGTTTTTCGCGGGCTTCAAAACAACCGTCCAGCTGCCATCGGTTCGGGTAGAGGAGCACTCGAACGGTATGGGGCTGGAATTGCCGCCGTCGGTGTAGGAGCCGGCCGTGTCGAAGGTGCCGTCCGGCTTTTTGATCGTTGACTTCGTCCCGGGGCTGATGGTGGCGGTGGGGTACTTCTCAGTGAGCCGCATTTCGCAGACGGTGTTGGCCTCATCCACCAGCTCGGCGTCCTGCCCGGTGAGGGCATTCTGCGTGGGTGAGGCTTTCTGCGTGGGTGAGGTCACCTGGGTGCCGTCCGTGGCCTGGGTCGGCGCGGAAGGCTCAACGGACGCCCTGTCCTTTGCCCCTGCGTCCTCGCTTGCCCGGAATGCCTGGGTTGCCACGACGATGGCGATAACGGCAAGCAGGACAACGATTGCCGCGCCGATAGTCACGGTGCGCTTGCGGCTGGATTGGGCCCTCGGCGTCTCAGTGCTCATGGAAGAACCTCTCTCGAACCGGACCGGCTCATCACCGGTGAGGAGCAGGCGCGCCAATACTGCACCCGGCAGCGCACCTGCGTCGAATAATATCCGGTAGACCCTGCGATTTGGTTGGGACCACACGAACTGGCGGTTTGAGGCTATCCACATACGAGCGGCCCGCGCTGGTGGCACGGATGCCGGGTCGCCTACGGTGGAAGGCATGTCACGCCGGACCGCTGGACCTGCAGCCAGCGATCCGTCGCGCAGCCCGGCAGGCCTGCGTCCGCCCGAGGGGGCCGAGCCGGCGGCCCCTGCCTCGAGCCGGCAACCCGCCAGCCGCCTGGCGGCGAGGCTCGGTGCCCCGCAGGTCGGTGATCCCTTCACGGAGCGTGCCGGGCTGCTGGAAATGGGGGACGGCCGGGGATTCTCCTACCGTAGCGGAGACAGGGCAGCCCGTGACTTCCGGGATTCCCCCGCCTCCCACCCTTCCGGCACGGCCGAAGCCCGTGTCAGGTGGCGCCTGGGGGTCCGGGCCGCGGTGCTGCTGGGCATCATGTCATTGCTAGTAGGTGGTTGGTTCTGGTGGCGGGTTGCGGCCACGGAACCGGAAGTTGTCCCCTTGGGCGCCGTGACGACAGGGGTCGCGGCCACGCCTGATGCGGGTGCGGGCGGCGCGGAAGAGGACGTCAGCGACGACGCCGGCGGTCCGGCCGAATCCGGAGGCCCCGGATCTGGCCCGGCCTCGGACGCTCCTTCCGGAAGCGTGGTTGTACACGTTGCCGGCGCCGTGAAGAGAACCGGCGTGGTGAAGGTTCCGCGGGGCGGCCGGGTCCACGAGGCGATTGCGGCAGCCGGCGGCGGAACTGCGGACGCGGACCTTAACCGGCTCAACCTTGCTGCGGAACTGGAAGATGGCGAGAAGATCTACGTCCCACGCCGAGGGGAAGCAGCACCGCCCGAAGCAGTGCCGCAGGGGGCGCAGCCTGGCGGATCGGGATCGGGTTCTTCAGGGACCGGGTCCGGTGCGTCCGCAGCGGGAGGCAGGAGCGGCAGCACCGCGGCCAAAACCAACCTGAACAGTGCAAGCGCCGAGGAACTGGGAAGCCTGCCGCGGGTGGGTCCGGTGCTCGCCCAACGCATCGTTGACTGGCGCGCGGAGCACGGCCCGTTCAAGACAGTGGAGGAGCTTGACGCCGTGGACGGAGTAGGACCCAAAATGCTGGAAACGCTGCTCCCGCTGGTGACGGTCTGAGATGGACGGCAACCCTGCACGGAGGACCAGTAGATGGCACCGGTACGTGGAGGCGGCCGTCAGCCCGGCTTTCGGCGAACCGGCTGCCGGAGGCCCGCCCCGGCGCTCCGGCTTCCATCCGCCACCGTCCAATGGAGGGCCTCCGGCGGCTTCCGGAGTGGTTGGTTCCGGTGCGGTTGCTTCGGGACCGGTCCGGGCGACGGGTCCGCTTGGCCCAGCCCTCCTGCAGGGAATCCGGGACCAGCTGCGGGCACGGCTGTTGCCCGAGCAGCGAGCCACCGATTCGGCCGACGAGAGACGGCGACGGCTTGACCTCCGGCTGGTCCCGCCTGCCTTAGTCGTGTGGGCGGCTGCGGGAGCCGGCCTCTGGCTTAATCCGGCCTGGCTCCTTGGCCTGTGCTGTGCCCTGGCGGCGGGCGCCGGCGTCCTGCTCCTCCGTATTCTCCGGCGCCGCAAGGCGGGAGGGCGCCCTCACCGGAGCTTCCTGCTGACGATGATGGCGGCCCTGCTTTTGGCCGTGGCCGCCGCAGCCCACTCGGCTGTCTCCTCGGCGCAGAAGCATGACGGTCCGGTGGCAGGAGCCATTGCGGCACGCGCGTCCGTTGTGGCGGAAGTGGAAATAGCCGGCGCCCCGCACGCCCTCAGAAGGCCGGGGGCGTCCGGATTGTCCGAACGCTGGGCGGTCAATGCCACGGTCAAATCACTGACCGCCCGGGGCCAGCTGCTGCGGGCCGGCGCCGCGGTGGTCATCATGGGCGGGGAGGACTGGCAGCGTGTGGTCCCCGGCCAGCTGGTCCGTGCTGCCGGGAAGCTGCGCCCTCCCGATGCCGGAAAGGTGGAGGCCGGCATCCTTGCTGCGTCCTCGGCTCCCGTAACCATCAGGGCCGCGGACGTTTGGACGGCAGAACCTGCATCACTGGGCAGGCGATTCGCGGGGGCTGCCGCCTGGTTGGACGCCGATGCCAGAGGACTCCTGCCAGGCATGGTCACGGGTGACGCCAGCGGACTCGATGAACAGCTGAAAACAGCCATGAAGACTGTAGGACTGACCCACTTGACGGCCGTGAGCGGGGCGAACTGCAGCCTGATCCTGGGCGCCCTGCTCCTCGCGGCCCGCAGCCTCCGCCTCGCCAGGGTTCCGGCCGCGGCGCTTGCCCTGGCCGGCCTCGGACTGTTTGTGCTGATGGTGGGGCCGGATGCCAGCGTGCTGAGGGCCGCACTGATGGGGGCCATCGCCTTGGCTTCTCTTGCCGGCGGAAGAACCGGACGCGGCCTGAGCTTCCTGTGCCTGGCTGTCATCGGCCTCCTGCTCATAGACCCGGGACTCGGCACGAGCTTCGGATTCCTGCTGTCCGTACTGGCCACACTCGGCATCATCGTGCTGGGGCGGCAGATCGCGGACTGGATTCCGCGCGCCGTCCCGCGCTGGGTGGCCGCGGGCCTCGCCGTGCCTTTGTCGGCCCAACTGCTGTGCGGGCCTGTCGTCGTCCTGCTGCAGCCCCAGTTCGCCACCTACTCGCTGCCGGCCAATGTACTCGTGGCGCCGCTCGTTGCCCCGGTCACTATCCTGGGAACCGCTGCGGTGCCCCTGGTGCCGCTTGTTCCGTGGCTGGCCACGGCACTGATCGGCGTTGCCGGCTTCTTCGCGTCAGGCGTCGCCGGGGTGGCCAGGTTCGCCGCCGGTTTTCCCGGTGCGGCTCCGCCCTGGCCCGAGGGGGCGTTCGGGCTGCTCACCATGGTGCTGTTTTCTGCCTTGACCTTGATTGCCGTCTGGCAGGCTGCCCACCCGGCCCAAACACGAGGGCTCATTTTTGCCGCCCACCGCGCCACTGCAGCTTCGCTGGAGCAGGTGCTTCAACGAAGGACCCGACGGCGCGGCTCGGCCCGCTCCGCCCGGCGCGGCTTGGTGCAGCCGTTGCGCCGTGGCAGGCTTAGAGTCTGCAATCCGTATCCCGGGAGGAACCAACAGTGGCCGCTGCCCAGCCCCAACGATCCAAGACGTCGGCGACGAATTCGGCCACCTGGCGGGACGTGACGCCAGCGGGAGTGGTGCTGATCACGGGTCCGGAGGAATACCTGGGCATCCGTGCCATGGACCGGGTCCGCTCGCAGGTCCGGGCCGCCGCTCCGGACGTCGAGCTCTCCCGGCTCAACGCAGGAAATTATGAGCCCGGGTCGCTCGCCATGAACGTCAGTCCGTCCCTGTTCGGAGAGAGCAAGCTGATCGAGGTCGAAGGCCTGGAGTCGATGAACGACGCTTTTCTCGCTGACGGACTGACGTATCTGGCTCGCCCGGAACAGGACGCGGTTCTGGTCCTTCGGCACGGCGGGGGAGTCCGTGGCAAGAAGCTCTTGGACGCGGTCAAAGCAGGGGGATGGCCTGTTGTTGACTGCCAGCCGCTGAAGAAGGATGCGGAGAAGACCGCGTTCGTGGTGTCGGAGTTCAAGGCAGCATCCCGGCGCATCGAACCTGAAGCGGTGCAGTCCCTCGTGAACGCCGTTGGCGCCAGTCTGTCCGAACTCGCTGCGGCCTGCAGCCAGCTTATTTCCGACGCCTCGACGGCGGTGGACGCAGAAATGGTTGAGCGCTATTACGGCGGCCGGATCGAGGCCACCGCTTTCAAAGTGGCGGACGCAGCCATGGCCGGCAACGGGCCGGTGGCGCTGTCCACCCTGCGCCATGCTCTGGCCACGGGGGCTGACCCGGTTCCGCTGGTGGCGGCACTGGCCGCGAAGCTGCGGACCGTCGCCAAAGTAGCCGGCGCCCAAGGGTCCTCAGCGCAGATTGCCAAACACCTCGGCATGCAGCCGTGGCTCGTGGAACAGGCGCAGCGTGACGTCCGGAGATGGACGCCTGAAGGCCTGGCCCGTTCCATCCAGGTGACGGCAGAGGCCGACGCGCAGGTCAAGGGCCTCTCGCGTGACCCCGTCTACGCGGTGGAGCACGCTGTCACGGTGATCTCGACGGCTGCCCGCCGCCGCTAACCACCGCTCGCCGCCACCGTCACCGCCGCCGGAGGGGCTGGGCACGTTAAAGAGATGTGGCCGGCACCAATGGTGCCGGCCACAAGCATCAGTTCAGTTGAACTGGAAAACCTTAGAGTGCGTTGACCTTCTTGGAGATCGCCGACTTGCGGTTTGCAGCGTTGTTCTTGTGAAGAACACCCTTGCTGACAGCCTTGTCCAGCTTACGGCTGGCAGTAACGAGCGCAGTAGCAGCGGCATCCTTGTCGGTGGACTCAACGGCTGTGTTGACGGCGCGGATGGCCGTCTTCAGCTCGGACTTGACTGCGTTGTTGCGCAGGCGAGCCTTTTCGTTGGTCAGGATGCGCTTCTTCTGGGACTTGATATTTGCCACGTGTGAACTCTCTTTTTAATGCGGAAATGGTCTAGAGGGCTTTCAGGTTGGCCATTGACTGAGCGGCGTGGGGATACCTATGGCGACCAACCATGAGTGGCCGTCGACCTGCACGGACACACAGCTATGAATAGTAGCAGAATCCGTGCTGAAGACGCCATTTGTCCAGCTCCGGCGCGCCCAATCATCGATTCCGGGACATCACTTCCAGCCGTGGTGTTCCCTCAACGCATCGGCCACCAGGAAAAATTGGCTCCGGTCCAGAACTGCGCCCTCCCGCCTGATGTCCGAAGGGCGGATCTGGAGGACGCGGTTGAGTTTGGCCTCGCTGGGACGCCATTGCCGGTCCCACGGCCCTCTGCCGATGTCGACGTAGTCGCGGCTCCCGCGTGGATGGCCGTCGTGGTCCTTGCTGGTCAGCATCAGGCCGAGCAGATAGCGTCCGTGGTTTCCAACCAGCAGGACGGGGCGGTCCTTCCCGCGGGAATGGTCCTCTTCATAGGGGACCCAGGTCCACACCACCTCACCGGGATCGGGCCGGCCATCGGGGGAGGGGGAGTATCGCAGGGCCGCCGTGCCGCGGAAATCGCCCGGATATGGGGCCGACAAGCCCGCGGTTCCCGCCCGGGCACCCGCCTGCCCCGGTGCGTTGTTCCTCCCGGGCCGCGGTGTCCCCTTCGGGTCCGGCTTCCGGGCTGGGGAGCCGGCGAGGAAGCGAAGCGAAGCCCGGACGGCGTTGCCGAGGGTACGGAAGTTCAGAGCCATGCCGGCAACGATACCGCCGCCCTGTCAGTGCGCCCAGGACACCCACATCTGTGTGGCATGCGGAATGTACGGCGGGGGGCCCGAACGTGGGAGACTAGAGGTTCAGATATGCGGCAGCATCAGGATGGCCCGAGTACGGCCGGAATGACGCCGCGGAAATGCCAACAGTAAGGACCCTGCGTGTCTCCCATGGCCCGCACCGCCCCGGTGCCCGCCGCGACAGATCCGGCCATCATTCGGAACTTCTGCATCATTGCGCACATTGACCACGGTAAATCCACCCTGGCCGACCGCATGCTGCAGTACACCGGCGTCGTTCAGTCCCGCGACATGAAGGCCCAGTATCTGGACCGCATGGATATCGAACGTGAGCGCGGCATCACCATCAAGTCGCAGGCTGTCCGGATGCCGTGGGAAGTTGAGGGCACCAGCTACGCCCTGAACATGATTGACACGCCCGGCCACGTCGACTTCACCTACGAGGTCTCCCGATCGCTGGCCGCCTGCGAAGGCGCAGTCCTGCTCGTGGACGCGGCTCAGGGCATCGAGGCCCAGACCCTCGCCAACCTGTACCTGGCGATGGAGAACAACCTCACCATCATTCCGGTCCTCAACAAGATCGACCTCCCCGCGGCCCAGCCCGAGAAGTACGCGGCGGAACTCGCCAGCCTCATCGGCGGCGACCCGGACGATGTGCTCCGTGTCTCGGGCAAGACCGGCGCTGGCGTCGAGGTTCTGTTGGACAAGATCGTGCGAGATCTGCCCGCCCCCGTAGGCGATCCCAACGCCCCTGCCCGCGCCATGATTTTCGACTCTGTCTACGACACCTACCGCGGTGTCGTCACGTACGTCCGCGTGGTTGACGGCATGCTGCACCCGCGTGAGCGGATCCAGATGATGTCCACCCGCGCCACCCACGAACTCCTCGAGATCGGCGTGAGCGCCCCGGAGCCCACACCCTCCAAGGGCCTGGGCGTCGGCGAAGTGGGCTACCTGATCACCGGCGTGAAGGACGTCCGCCAGTCCAAGGTCGGCGACACCGTGACCAACCTGGCCAAGCCTGCCGCGGAGTCCCTCAGCGGCTATGCCGACGCCAAGCCCATGGTCTTCTCCGGCCTCTATCCGCTGGACGGCACCGACTACCCGGTGCTCCGCGATGCGTTGGAGAAGCTGATGCTCAACGACGCCGCGCTGATCTATGAGCCGGAAACCTCGGCCGCGCTGGGCTTCGGATTCCGTGTGGGCTTCCTGGGGCTGCTGCACCTGGAAATCACCCGTGAGCGCCTCGAACGCGAGTACAAGCTGGATCTGATCTCCACTGCCCCCAACGTGGAGTACGAAGTGACACTGGAGGACAAGAAGGTCGTCCATGTCACCAATCCCAGTGAATACCCCACCGGCAAGGTCGCTGAAGTCCGCGAGCCGATGGTGTCTGCCACCATTCTCGCCCCGAACGAGTTTGTCGGGGCCATCATGGAGCTGTGCCAGAGCCGCCGTGGCGTCATGGGCGGCATGGACTACCTCTCCGAGGACCGGGTGGAAATCCGGTACCGCCTGCCGTTGGCCGAAATCGTCTTTGACTTCTTCGACATCCTCAAGTCCAAGACGCGCGGCTACGGCTCGCTTGACTGGAAAGCCGACGGCGAGCAGGTGGCCGATCTGGTCAAGGTGGACATCATGCTCCAGGGCGAACAGGTGGATGCCTTCAGCGCCATCACCCACCGGGACAAGGCGTACGCCTACGGCGTGATGATGACCGGCAAGCTGCGCGAACTCATTCCCCGCCAGCAGTTCGAGGTGCCCATCCAGGCGGCCATCGGTTCCCGGATCATCGCCCGCGAAAGCATCCGCGCCATCCGCAAGGACGTCCTTGCCAAGTGCTACGGCGGTGACATCACCCGCAAGCGCAAACTGCTGGAAAAGCAGAAGGAAGGCAAGAAGCGCATGAAGATGGTGGGCCGTGTGGAAGTGCCGCAGGAAGCCTTCATCGCGGCTCTCACCACGGACGAATCCAAGGACAAGGCCAAGAAGTAGTGATGACCGTGGCCGGAACCTCCGGAGACTGCTCCAGTGCCTAGCGTTCTACCCCTCGGTGACCCCGCGCCGTCGGACGGCCTGCTCCCGCAGCAGGCTGCCGACGGCGCCGCCCGGCGGGGATTCGGGCTTTACGTCCATATCCCCTTCTGCGCCGTCCGTTGCGGCTACTGCGACTTCAATACCTACACGGCGACCGAGCTCGGCGGCGGGGCATCCCAGGATGCGTACGCGTCGACGGCCATTGCCGAGGTGGAGTTCGCCGCGCGGGCCCTGAAGGAGTCCGGTTTGCCGGAGCGCAAGCTCCGCACTGTCTTTTTTGGCGGGGGCACCCCCACGCTGCTGCCCGTGGAGGATTTGGCCAGAATTCTGGGCGCTGCCGTAAGCCAGTGGGGCATCGAACCCGGCGCCGAGGTGACCACGGAGGCCAATCCGGACTCCGTCACACCGGAATCACTCCAGCTCCTGGCCGACGCCGGCTTCACCCGGGTTTCGTTCGGAATGCAGTCGGCCGTGCCGCACGTCCTGAAGGTCCTCGACCGCACGCACACACCGAGCCGCGTGCCGCTGGTGGTGCAGTGGGCGCGGGACGCGGGACTCGCCGTCAGCCTCGACCTGATTTATGGCACGCCGGGTGAATCGCTGGAGGACTGGCGCTTTTCCGTGGAGACGGCGCTGTCCTACCGGCCCGATCACATCAGCGCCTACGCGCTGATCGTGGAGGACGGGACCAAGCTTGCGGCGCAGATCCGCCGGGGTGAAGTTCCCGGGATCGACGACGACGACCACGCCGCCAAGTATGAGCTCGCCGACCAGATGATCTCCGACGCCGGCCTCCACTGGTACGAGGTCAGCAACTGGTCCGCCACTCCCGGACAGGCGTGCCGGCACAACCTTGCCTACTGGCGCGGGGACGACTGGTGGGGGATCGGACCGGGCGCGCATTCCCACGTGGGCGGCGTGCGTTGGTGGAACGTCAAGCACCCCACCGCCTATGCGAACAGGCTGACCGCCGCAGTGTCGCCTGCTGCGGGACGCGAGACGCTCGACGCCGAAACGCGCGACGTGGAAAAAGTCATGCTGGAGGCCCGTCTCGCCTCGGGACTTGCGGTCAGCTCGCTGTCGGCCTCGGGAAAGCACGCTGTGGCCGGACTCATTGCCGACGGCCTCGTGGCACCCGCCGAAGCGTTCAAGGGCCGGCTGATCCTGACGCTCAAGGGCCGGCTCCTGGCTGATGCCGTCGTGCGCCGTATCCTGCCCGACTAAACCGCTGGAAGCCACACCCCCAGAAGGCGGAACCCGCTGAACAAAGCAGCGGCCCCTGACCCCGGACGGGGTCAGGGGCCGCTGCTGCCTGGGCGGCTACTTGATCCAGCGCAGGTTGTACTGGTAGCGGTGCGGCTGGCCCCGGTTGACGTGGATGCCGGCTGACACCGAGAAACAGGCAAGTGCAATCCAGATCAGCGTTGCGAGCACGGCGAACAGATTGCCCACCACAGGGAGCAGCACCAGGATGTTGGCCAGGAAGGCCGCGATGGTGGGAGGCAGCGTGAAGTTTAGGGCTTCCTTGGATTCCTGGGCGGTGAACGGCCCGCGGTCGCGGAAAATCAGGTAGATGAGCAGCGCCGGCACGCAGCCGAGGATGCCGCCGAAGTGGGCCAGTGTTGCCCACTGCCTGTCCTCGCTTGCGGTGAGCGGAAGCGCGTTGGCAGGAACGCCATGGTACTGGGGCAGGTCCGGGCCCGACTGGGGCTCCCTGCGGTCGCGAGCGTCTTCTGCCACGGTGTCTTCCTTAAACTTGCGTTGGTGCGATATTGCCGGTGGTTCAGGTTTGTGGCCGGCCGGTGGCACCGGACGGCGGCAGCGCAAAGGCGCCTTTCCAAGAATACTGGGTCCGGCGCGGAATGGACGACCGCCCAGCAGGGCCGTCGCCAGGCCAAGCCAAGCGCGACTGTTCCTCTAGCCGTGAGCGGCGTTCAACCCTTTGGCGTAGGCGGCCTGCCCCACGTGCTGGAGGCAATCGGCAATCGTGCTGACCAGCCGCACACCAAGAGTGACGGGCGGGTCCCAGCGCCTGTCAACGATGCGGTCGAGATCCTCGTCGCCGAGACTTCTTAGGAACTCCGCGGTCTGCCGGTGAACGGCCTCGTGGTACTCGAGCAACAGCTCCGGCGTCGCCTGCACCGCATCGACCTGGCCGGTCGAATGGCCGTAGCCGGTGTCACGTTCGGGCAGCGGCAGGCCGAACCGGGCGGCAAACCCCTGCGAGGTCCAGACTTGTTCCAGGCCGGCTGGGGAGGAGACCTGCGCGTCCTCCACCCGGCTGAGGTGCCAGATCAACCACGCGATCGAGTTTCCGGCGCCTCCGGGCCGACGGACCAGGGACTCGTCGTCGACCCCTTCAAGAGTGGCGGCGACGGTGTCACGGATCCGGACGAAGGCGTCCAGCAACAGTTCGTTGGATTTCATCGAGTCCCCTCACTCTGCACTTTCAGTGCCCTCATGCTTGCATGGAAGCGACATCACCGGATAGGGCCCCGCTTCGCGGCTCCGTCACGAAGTTTCGCCAGAAGCAGTCGATTCGACCTGCAGCCGGACCCGGCTCGGGCGGGGGATTCACTTGCTTGACCTACCGTTTATCGAGAGAATCTCACTGTTGTTCGATGTAATAGGAGACATTGTGGGAAAGCTGACCATCCTTACGCTTCGCATGGTGCTAGCGATGGTGCTCGCCGGCCCGCTGTTCGTGCAGGTCGTAATGGTGCCGCTACTGGCCGTCGACCTGGAGGAACTCGGCCCGGAGGCAGCCGGTGTGCGCGTACCGCTCCTCGTCATAGCGGTTCTGGGTATCATGACCATCCAGGTCACTCTGCTGTGCGTGTGGCGCTTGCTGACGATGGTGGGTCGGGGAACGGTGTTTTCCCATGCCGCGTTCCGGTACGTGGACGTCGTGTTCGGTGCAGTCGCGGCCGCCTCCCTGCTCATGTTCGGACTTGCCGTCATCCTCGCGCCGGGTGAAGCCGTTCCGCCCGGCGTCGTCCTCCTGATCTGCGGAGCGTCCGTGATGATCGCCGGGATGGCGTTGATCGTCCTCGTGCTTCGGGCGCTGCTCGACCAAGCGGTCACCCGCGAAGCCGAGGCGCATCACCTGCGGACAGAGCTGGACGAGGTGATCTGATGCCGATCGTCGTCGACATCGACGTGATGCTGGCCAAACGTAAGATGTCCGTGGGCACCCTCGCGGACCGCGTCGGAATCACGCCCGCCAACCTGGCGGTGCTCAAGAACGGTCGAGCCAAAGCGGTGCGCTTTACGACGCTCGCCGCACTGTGTGAGACGCTCGGCTGCCAGCCTGGAGACCTGCTGCGCTGGGAACCGGAGGATTCGGCGGACCTGACGTCAGCAGACGACGGCGGTGACCGGCCGCTCGCGCGTGGCAGCTCGGAATCGTGAGCTGCGCAGATTATTCATTGCCGGAGGTCCTCAAGAGCGGCATCATCATCCTGTCTTACAAGGTGCAGCACGACGGTAGGTGGTCATGGCGACGGAACGCCACCCTGGGCACCCGGCGAATTCAAGCCCACGGTGACGTCCCGTCGTCGTACTACTTCAGCGGCATTCAGAGCGGTGAGAGGGCGGGGCGCGCCCGCCCGATTCAGGCCTGGTTGAAGCGAATCATATTGCCGGAAGGGTCGCGGAAGGCACAGTCGCGCGGGCCCCATGGCTGGACGATGGGTTCCTGGAGGACCTCCGCGCCGGCGGCCCGGACCGCCTCGAACGTGGCGTCGAGATCGTCCGTGCGGAAGACGATGTTGGGCAGGACGCCCTTGGTGAGCAGCTGCTGGTACGCGTCGCCGTCGTCCCGGGAGCGGCCGGCGTGCGGGACGGACAGCACGAGCTCCAGATCGGGCTGGGCAGCGCTGCCGAGAGTGACCCAGCGGTGTCCGTCGGAGCCGACGTCGTTGCGCACGTCCAGGCCTAGAACGTCACGGTAGAACGCGAGCGATTCGTCGAGGTCGTTGACTGTGATGTGTGAGTACTGAAGTGAAATGTTCATATCTCACACGCTATTGCAGGGGTCGCGGGGACGCTTCTTCAATCCTGCTCGGCTTGCGATCGGGCCGTGTGTGCTGCCTGGCGATGCACGACGGCATAGCCTTCACTGCATGGTGTTCGCGGGCCCGGTATGCGCTGGGTGTCATGCCCACGATCTCGGTGAAGCGTGAGCTGAAGGAACCCAGCGAGGTGCAACCGACCTCCATGCAGGCATCGGTCACGCTCATCCCGGCGCGCAGCAGGGCCATGGCCCGCTCAATCCGCCGCGTCATGAGGTAGTTGTACGGGGTCTCGCTGTAGGCGGCCTTGAACTGGCGGGAGAAGTGCGCCGGCGACATGAGGGCGCCGGCGGCCATGGTGGGCACGTCAAGGGGCCGGGCGTACTCGCGATCGATCAGGTCGCGGGCCCGGCGCAGATGGGCCAGGTTAGCGAGTTCCTGCGGCGTCATGCCGCCAGTCTAGCTAATTGGTGGAGTAGGGTGTAGGCGACTTGGGGCACTCACGCCGCCGGCCCGTCTCGCTCCGGACGAACCTGCCCGGAAACCATCCTGACGCCGGCGGCCTGAGCCCGAAGGGCTTCAACATTGCTTCCGCCCTCTTAACAGTCAACGCCTCATGCGTCTGCAGGGCACGCGTAATCTCTACCTGACTTTCTGCCCCTGCGGCTACGCATTTGCGCAGGCGGGCAGAACCGGCCGGCCTCCATTCCCAGAGGGGTCGCTAAGATTGGCGGCACAGAAGTCCCGAAAGTTGATCAGCCCGACGATTGGCGACGATGGCTCAGTCAGCCAATGCGGCTTCTGAGTTGAATTGTCCGGGCCTGGTGGATAGCTGCCAGGGAAACGGCGCTGGCCGTGAGCCTGAGGGCGTGGACCCTGTACCACCGCCTCAACAACGGTTTGCGGCGCAGCTGGCTGAGCGGTTGTGGACTGAAGAACAGGTCGGGGTTGATGAACCGAAGCAGATACGCGGTAGCGGCCGCACCGGCCGTGGAGCTGGCGGCAGCCACTACCAGCCAGACCCTGCTGTTGGAATGATTCCACCCTGCAACGAGGGCAGCAATGGCCACAGGGGCGTTGATCGGGGCGATCGGCACGTAGTAGCGGCCGGGGCTTCCCGATCCAAAGGGCGACCGAGGGAGTTCACGGCTTGCTTCCGAGGCCGCGACCCGGTGCGGGACTTTAACGAGGGCCTCATAGAGATTGCCGAAGAACCAGTGCGCGTGGCTGAACTCCGCGACACCCAAGAGCCGATCAGCGAGTAAATCTCGACGGCCTGAAGCACGAGGTCCCATGCACACAATGTACCGCCGCGGCTCAGCGCCGGGCCATGTAGTTCATGCGGGCGGTCGCCGGGACTGCGGCGTTTGGAGCGTCGGGGCGTGGAAACTATTGAACGTCATGGAGGTCCGCAAGTGTCAGCGCAGGCGGTGAATTTCCGTCGATGTCCAGTACGCCGAAATCCTTCGCAACCGCGGCGGCGACAAGCACCTGGCCGGTCCGCGCGATCAGCTTCGGGTCGTGGAACAGCGCATTGATCACGCGGCCGATGAACTCAGGACTTTCGCTGGTCGAGAGATCGAACGCACCACTTTCCGCCGCTGCCAGGACCGACTCGGTTCGAACCAAGCCGGGATAGAGCGAGATTACCGGAATAGCGAACGGTTTCAGCTCGACGGCCATGTCGGACGTCATCTTGTCCGTCGCTGCTTTTGCGATGCCGTAGATCGTGTTGCCGAGGTGACGCTGCGCAGACCAGAAGCTGATGTTGATGATCAAGCCGCGGTGCCGCGGCGTCATTAGGCGCGCCGCGTGCGACGAACATACAAATGCCGCGCGCACACCGGCGTCCATCATGCCGGTCCAGCGATGCGGCGGTTGATCCCAGAACGGCGCAGCCCACGTGAAGGCGCCCCCTTCGACCATGTTCTCGTAGCCGCCCCAGGCGCAGTTGACGAGGAGATCGAGGCATCCGCACTCGGACCGGATCGCTTCAAACACACGTGCAGTCTCGTCGTCGTTGAGATGATCGCATTGCAGGCGGCGTATCTCCAGCGGCAGGTCCGCCTGGTCGATCGAGCGGCCAGTGCCGTAAACGCGGAACCCTGCTGCCAGAAGGCCACGTGCGATGCCCCGGCCGACTCCCCGGCTTGCACCGGTCACGAGAGCAACGTTTCCCGCCGGCGCTTCGTTGCGTTCGTGATCGTTGGTCATGCTAACCGGCCCCGCTTACCTTCCGTTCCGCGACCCATGATACGCCGGAGCTGGCGCCTTGGGCCGGCATCGTTCAGGGTTCGCTGCGATGGCCTGCCGACCGTGACAAGCGCCAATGTTCCCATATCGTTGAGCGGGTGATCGATGAGGGCGCGGAGACAACTAACGGCTGGGTGGACGTACCCCACGCGAAGATCTACTGGGAAGGCACAGGGGATCCCAAAGGTGTGCCGGTCCTGTACCTGCACGGAGGCCCAGGCGGCTCCCTTGGCAAAGGGGGCTACCGGAAGCGACACGACCCGGCCCGGTTTTGGACCATAGGTTTGGACCAGCGCGGGTGCGGAAAAAGCCTTCCGACAGTCCAGGACGACCTCGGCCGCCTGTCCCAGAACACCACGCAGGCCCTGCTCGACGACATCGAAGCGGTGCGCGGGCACCTCGGAATCCAGAAGTGGATTGTCACCGGCGTCTCGTGGGGCAGCACGCTCGCTCTCGCCTACGCGCTCAGGCATCCTGATCGGGTACTTGGCATCGGATTGGTGGCGGTCACAGCGACAAGCCGCGACGAGGTGGGGTGGATCACCGACGGCGTCGGACGTATCTTCCCCGAAGCCTGGGAGGACTTCGCACATGCCGCCAAGGCAAACCCGGGCGAACGTGTAGTGGATGCCTACGCCCGCCGGCTGGCCGGTGTGGACCGCGACGATGCCCGGTCCGCCGCCTTGGCCTGGGAGCGCTGGGAGTCCACGCACATTTCCCTGGACCCGTACTGGCAGCCTGGCCCCATGTTCGACGACGAGCGCGAGCGCATGACGTTCGCGCTGCTGGTCACCCACTATTGGTCCAACGACGGATTCCTGGCTGAAGGGCAGGAAATCATGCGGCGGGTTCATGAGCTCGACGGAATTCCCGGCTACCTCATTCATGGTCGCCGGGACATCAGCGGCCCTGTCATCACCGCCTGGAAGCTTCACCAGCGCTGGAAAGGCAGCCATCTCGTCATCGTCGAGGGCGAGGGGCATGGTGGTCCTGAATCCATGAAGGCTCTAGCCCAGGCTGTCGAAGAGATCGCGGCCGGGTAATAAACGGTCTTTGGATGGGGCCGGGCGTCGAAATCGGCGGTCCCGGCAGGTCCCTAGGGCACCGTAAGGAAGTCGATGACCTCTTCCACCCGGCCCAGCAGGGCCGGTTCCAGATCGGCGTAGGTCCGGACCGCACCGAGGAGCTTTTGCCAGCCCAGGCCGATGTCTTCCTTCGTGGAGTGCGGCCAGCCGAAGGCCGTGAGGATCCCGGTCTTCCAGTCGGTGCCCCTGGGGACCACCGGCCACTGCGCGATGCCCAGGACGGACGGCCTGATGGCCTGCCAGACATCCACGTACGGGTGGCCCACAATGAGCACGTTCCCGGCCGCACCGGGCGAGGCCATGACGGCTTCTGCGATCCTGGACTCCTTGGAATCCGAGACGAGGTGGTCCACAAGGACCCCCAGCCTCCGCCCGGGACCTGGGCGGAACGCGGCAACCGCGCCGGCCAGGTCGTCGATGCCGTGCAGGGGCTCGACGACGATTCCCTCCACCCGGAGGTCGTCGCCCCAGACTTTTTCCACCAGTTCGGCGTCGTGCTTGCCTTCCACCCAGATGCGGCTGGCCTTGGCAACCTGGGCACGCTGGCCCTCCACCCGGACCGAACCCGAAGCCGTGCGGGCGGCCGTGGCGGAACCTGCGCGTTTGGCCGCCGGTGCCGGCGGCATTAGCCGGATGGGCCTGCCCTCCAGCAGGAACCCGAACCCGAGCCTGAAGGACCGTGACTTGCCGCGGCGGTCCTCGAGCGCCACGACGTGCATGCCGCCGGACTTCTCCACTCGCGTCACCGCCCCGACCCAGCCGGACTGGACGTCTTCCAGCACCATTCCGCGCTCGACCGGGACCTCCGGCAAATCGTTCTTGGCGGGCGCTGCAATGTCCTGCGGGCCCCAGGTCTGGTAATGCATAGTTCACACCGCTTTGCACTAGGAAGTTGCCGCCACGGGCCTGGAACCGGCCTCCGGCGGAATCTGCCCGGAATTTCGCCCGGAGCGGTACCAATGCTAACAACGGGCGGTCTCATATTAGACTTGTTAGCACTTAGGCATGTCGAGTGCTAACGATGGGTTTGTCGGGCGCCCCCTGCCCCTGCCCAGTAACGGTCGATCGGAGGTGGACTGTGAGCGAGCCACGCAAGCTCGAGGTGCTGCGCGCCATTGTCGAGGACTATGTCCATTCCCGGGAGCCCGTGGGATCGAAAGCCCTCGTCGAGCGCCACCATCTTGGGGTCTCAAGCGCCACCATCCGCAATGACATGGCGGCGCTCGAAGACGAGGGGCTCATCACCGCTCCGCACACCAGCGCCGGCAGGATTCCCACCGACAAGGGCTACCGGCTCTTCGTGGACCAGATTTCGGCCGTCAAACCTCTGTCTCAGGCCGAGCGCCGGGCCATCCAGTCACTGCTGGAGGGGGCCGACGACCTCGACGACGTCCTGGACCGGACGGTAAGGCTCCTCGCGCAACTGACCAACCAGGTCGCCGTCGTGCAGTACCCGCACCTGAGCCGCGCCGTGCTGCGGCACATTGAATTTGTGCAGCTCGCCCCCCGGAAGGTCCTCATCGTGCTGATCGCCGACTCCGGGAAGGTCGAGCAGCGGGTCATCGACGTCGGCCAGGAACTCGGCGACGACACGCTGACCGCGCTGCGGACCCGGTTCCTCACGGGCGTCGCAGGCACAGCACTGACCATGCTGCCGCACCACCTCGCCGCTGTCGTGGCGGGCTGCGCTCCGGCGGAGCGTCCGGCCGCCGTCGCCCTGAGCAAGGCCCTGGAAGGGCTCGCGCACAGCAGCAGGGAAGACCGGATGGTCATGGCCGGCACCGCGAACCTGGCCAGGTCCAACGTGGACTTCCCGCTCAGCATCGGACCCGTTCTCGAGGCCCTCGAGGAGCAGGTGGTCATGCTGCGCCTCCTCAGCGACATGGCGCAGGACCCCCGCGGAGTGGCCGTGAGCATCGGCAGGGAGAACCCTTACGACGGACTCGCGGAGGCGTCGGTGGTTGCCACCGGCTACGGACCGGACGCCACCGCGAAGATCGGCATCCTTGGGCCCACCCGGATGGACTATCCCACCACCATGGCCGCCGTCCGTGCGGTGGCCCGCTACCTTTCGAGGATTCTCGGACCGTGACCCCACGGCCCAGTGAACCCCGCACCCCAGGCAACACAACCAGGAAGAGATACGAACTTTGAGCAGCCACTACGACGTTCTTGGAGTCTCCCCGGAAGCCACCGGAGAAGAGATCAAAAAGGCCTACCGCAAGCTGGCCCGCACCCTGCACCCGGACGTCAACCCGGGGGAGGACGCCTCGGAACGGTTCAAGGCCGTCACCCACGCCTACGAAGTGCTGTCCGACCCGCAGAAGCGCAGGGTCTATGACACCACGGGCAACGAGAATGGCACGGACAACGGCTTCGGCGGCGGCAATTACGCCGGCCAGGGCTTCGCGTTCCAGGATATATTCGACACCTTCTTCGGAGCCGGCGGAACCTCGGGCCCGGCTTCCCGGGTGCGCAGGGGACAGGACGCCCTCATCAGCGTTCGGATCGACCTGCGTGACGCAGTCTTCGGCGCCAACAAGAAGCTGGAAGTCGACACTGCCGTCACCTGCCCCACCTGCGAGGGTTCCTGCTGCCGCGAAGGCACACACCCTGAACGCTGCGACATCTGCGGCGGCAGCGGCCAGGTCCAGCGCGCAGTGCGCTCCATCCTCGGCCAGGTCATGACGACGGCCCCCTGTGGTTCCTGCGAAGGCTTTGGCACCGTCATCAAGGACCCTTGCAACGAGTGCAACGGCCAGGGCCGCATCCGCAGCCGCCGGTCGCTGACCATCAAGGTTCCTGCGGGCGTCGCCACCGGCACGCGCATCCAGCTTTCCGGGCAGGGCGAAGCCGGCCCGGCCGGCGGTCCTTCCGGCGACCTCTACGTGGAAATCCGGGTCAACAACGACCCCACCTACGTCCGCGACGGCGACGACCTCCACGCCACGTTCAACATCCCCATGACGGCTGCGGCCCTGGGCACAGAGATGAGCCTGGACACCTTCGACGGAAAGCAGGAAATCGACGTCAAGGCGGGTACCCAGTCCGGCGAGATCATCACCCTCCGCGGCCTCGGGGTCACGCACCTCCGGGGCTACGGCCGCGGCGACCTCAAGGTGCACCTGCAGGTCGAGACGCCATCCAAGCTCGATCCGGCCCAGGAAGACCTGATGCGTCAGCTGGCCAAGCTCCGCGGCGAGCAGTTCTCCGAGGGCAAGCTCGCCGCCAGCGGCGGCGTCTTCGCGAAGCTGCGGGACCGCCTCGGTAACCTGTAGCGGTGAGCAACCCCGTATTTTTCACCGCCGCCGGAACGCTCGACGGCGCCCATCCCGGCTCGCTGTTCGTGCTGGACGGAGCGGAAGCGCGGCACGCCGTGACAGTCAAACGGCTGGCCGTGGGGGAGGCGGTCGACATCGCCGACGGTGCCGGCCGGCGCCTCACCGGGACAGTGGAGCGAGTAGCGCCGGGAGAACTGACCGTGGAGTGTTCTTCCGTCACGATTGAAGACCGGCCCGGCGTTCGCCTGGTGCTGGTCCAGGCCCTTGCCAAGGGCGACCGTGACGAACTGGCGATCGAGACGTCCACGGAGCTTGGCATCGACGCAGTCGTCCCGTGGCAGTCGGAACGTTCGATCGTGAGGTGGAAGGCCGAGCGGGCGGCCAAGGCCCACGCCAAGTGGCAGTCCGCCGTGTCCGCCGCCGCCAAGCAGGCACGGCGGGCCTGGATCCCGGAGGTGCGTGCCGCCGTCGACACCCAGGGACTGGCCGCGCATGTGGCCGAAGCCGCCCTTGCTGTGATCCTCCACGAAGATGCGGTGAAGCCACTGCGCGGGGTGCTGGAGGCCTGGCGTGCGGCCGGCCTGCCGGCGGATGGCCCTCAGGAGATACTCCTGATCGTAGGGCCCGAAGGGGGCATCAGCCCGCGCGAAGTCACCAAACTGTGCAGCGCCGGCGCCGTGACCGCTCTCCTGGGACCGCACGTGCTGCGGTCATCCACGGCCGGGCCGGCCGGCGTCGTCATCGCAAGTGATGTTTTGGGCCGCTGGTAGCGGCGGTCAGGTAGTACACGCGATCCGGCAGCAGGCGCTGTCCGGCAGCAGCTGTCAGCGGACCGCGAAGCCCCGGGTGTCCACGTTGAGTTCGTCGTCTGCCTGCCTGCGATCGATCTGCGAGACGCGGATCTCGTAGTTTCCCGGGGCCAGGTTGACCGTCAGGCCGAAGACTCCTGAAGCATCCGCCGCCGCGGCCGCGGTGGCCTCGCCGTTAAGGTACTTCTCCTTGTCGCCGTTCTCCTGCACCTTCAGGATCTGCCAGCGCAGCTTGCCACCGGGAACCGTGCTGCGGCCGTTGATCTTGACGCGGCCGTCGGCGACGTCCACCCCCTCCTGGGGGTCAATGATCCACACCGGGGCCACCATCCCGGCACTGCGTGCCATGGGGGCGCCAAGCTTGACGTGCTTGAACGCCAGGTAATCGGTGTGGCCATCCACAAGGATCACCACTTCAATCTGCTGGCCGGCGTCGATCAGGCCGGAGCTCGCCCCGGCAGCCGTCGCGGTGTACACGAGTTGCTGGATGGCCCGCTGCGCCATGTCGGCGTCGAGATTGCTGTTGAACGCGTCGGCGGAAACGTCCACGGTGATCACGTTCGTGCCGGAGATGGACGTGGCCAGGCTCTTGGGGTTTTGCCAGGGCGTAAAGAAGTCCGGATCAAGCGGAGTTTCGGACATCATGGCCCGGAGTGCCCGCGTGATGGGGTTTTCCTCGTCCGGCACATCCCGGAACTCCCGGTACAGGAAGGTGTTGGTGTTGCTCCGCCCAATCCAGTAGACCGGCGCCTTGTTGGAGGACTGCATCGTTTCCAACGGGGCGCTGGTGGTGGGAACGCCGTCCGTGCCCGCCGCCTTCAGCGACTGGGAGGGAACGTTCGATGATGTGACCGCGGGATCAGGGTCGGCGACGCACCCCGACAGGAGCAAAGCGGCAGGAAGCAGCCCAAGCGCCAGCGCGGAACGCATCCGCGCTGCTGCTTTCGGGCCGGTGGTTCCTGGCTCCCTGATGTCCCTGATCCCTTCGAATGGCCGGTAGGTTGCCCGACGAGGGCGGCCGGCAACGGGTGTCGCCGGCGGCTGCGGGCAGGCGGAACCAATGCCCGCCGTCTGTCATTCCAGCATTGCACAAGGCCCCCGGGCGCAGGGCGCCTTTGCCCGCCGGGGCCGGAACTGCAACGGGAACGATATGAGGCCGATGCAAAGTTGATACCTAAATGCGGGAACCCCCTTACCGAAAAGGCTGCCGCTGTCGCTGCACCGGACGGTGAGGGCACCCGCACGCTGGCGTAAGATGGAAGGACTCAGAAGGGTTATTTCGAACTGGAGGGAACCAGAGGCCTGCGGGCCAGCACCATGACTGAATCAGCAAACGGAAAGCGCCGCCTCAACACCGGGGACCGCACCACAGGTGACTTCCCGCATACCCTGCCCGGTGTCCGGACGGAGGTGGTCATCTTCGACAACTCTGATCAGATGGTTCAGTCCCTCGGCAGCCACGACGAGGCCCTCCGCTTCATCGAAGAGCAGTACCCGGCCGTGAGTTTCCACGTCCGGGGCAACGAGCTCTCCATCAGCGGGCCTGCCGCCGACGTTCCGCGCATCATGCGGCTGCTTCACGAAGTGCGCGGTCTTGTGGCCCGCAGCACGGTGATCACTCCTGCCGTGCTCCAGCAGCTCGTCCTTCTGCTGCGCAGCCAGTCGCTGCAGAACCCGGTGGACGTCTTGACCCACGACATTCTGTCCAGCCGCGGCAAAACCATCCGGCCCAAGACGCTGAACCAGAAGAACTACGTGGACGCCATCGACACCAACACGGTGATCTTCGGCATCGGCCCGGCCGGTACGGGAAAGACTTACCTGGCGATGGCCAAGGCCGTGCAGGCGCTGCAGCAAAAGGAAGTCAGCCGGATCATCCTCACGCGCCCGGCAGTGGAAGCCGGCGAGCGGCTAGGGTTCCTGCCAGGCACGCTCAGCGACAAGATCGATCCCTACCTCAGGCCGCTGTACGACGCCCTGCACGACATGATTGATCCCGAATCCATCCCGCGGCTCATGGCGGCGGGAACCATCGAGGTTGCCCCCCTTGCCTATATGAGGGGCCGTACGCTCAACGACGCCTTCATCATCCTGGATGAGGCCCAGAACACGACTCCCGAACAAATGAAGATGTTCCTCACCCGGCTTGGCTTCGGGTCGAAGATGGTGGTCACGGGTGACGTCACCCAGGTGGACCTGCCGTTCGGAACGCGCTCCGGACTGCGGATTGTCGAAGAGATCCTGCAGGGCATAGACGATGTCAACTTTACCGTTCTGGACGCGGCGGACGTGGTGCGCCACCGGCTGGTCGGCGACATCGTCAACGCCTACAGCATCTGGGATGAAGTGCAGCGAAACCGGGTCAAGCATTCCGTTCCCCGGGAGCGGCGGGGAGAACACGCATGAGCATCGAAGTAAACAACGAATCCGGCGTCCAGGTGGACGAGGCCCAGCTCGTGGCGCTGTCCCGGTTCATCTTCGAGCAGCTGTACATCCATCCCCAGGCCGAGCTCTCCATACTGCTCGTGGATGAGCCCGCCATGGAGAAACTCCACATCGAGCTCATGGACGAGCCCGGCTCCACGGACGTGCTCTCCGTCCCGATGGACGAACTGACGCCTGGCACGCCGGACAAGCCCACGCCCCAGGGGATGCTGGGCGACATCGCCATCTGTCCCCAGGTTGCAGAGGTCCAGGCACGCAACGCCGGCCACTCCACCCAGGACGAGATGCTGCTGCTCGCCACGCACGGGATCCTGCACCTGCTTGGCTATGACCACGCGGAACCGGAAGAAAAAGAAGAGATGTTCGGCTTGCAGCGTGAGCTGCTCGCGACGTTCACCGGCAAAGAAGCTCCGTCCGAGACCATCAAGTGATATCCCTGCTCCTTGTCTGCATGGCGCTGGTGTTCCTCGCTGCCGCAGCACTGCTGACGGCCGCCGAGGCGGCGTTCAGTTTCCTTCCGCGCCATGATGGCGAACAAGCACTTCTGAAGAGCCGCGGCACCGCGCTCCGCCGGATCCTGGACCAGCCCATGACGCACATGCGCGCACTCCGGTTCTGGCGCATCTGGTTCGAAACGGCCTCTGCTGTTGCGGTTGCGGTGCTGCTTTACAGCCTGCTGGACAACGTCTGGCTCGCCGGACTGGCCGCGACAGGCATCATGGCAGTTCTCGGCTTCGTGATCGTCGGCGTCTCTCCGCGGCAGCTGGGACGCACGCACTCGGCCGGAGTGGTGCTGTATTCAGCGCCGCTGATCAGGTTCCTCGCTTGGGTGCTCGGGCCCATTCCTGCCTGGCTCGTCAGGCTAGGCAGTGCTGTGGCCCCCGGCGCGCCCGGGGGAGACGAGGCGTTCTTCAGCGAAGAAGAGTTCCGTGAGCTCGTGGACCGGGCCACCGAGTCGGACATGATCGAGGACAACGAAGCCGAACTCATCCAGTCCGTCTTCGATTTCGGGGACACCCTGGTCCGCGCCGTCATGGTGCCGCGCACCGACATCCTGAGCATCGACGCCGGCTCCACCCTGCACCGGGCGATGTCGCTGTTCCTCCGTTCCGGATACTCTCGGATTCCCGTCATCGGAGAAAATACCGACCAGATCCTGGGCATCATCTATCTGAAGGACGTGGCAGCCGCCATCCACGCCCTGGCCCCGGAAGAGGAACCGCCACTGGTGGACGCGCTGGCCCGTGAGGTCCGGTACGTCCCCGACTCCAAGCCCGTGAGCGACCTCCTGCGGGAGCTGCAGAAGGAGTCCACGCACGTTGCCATCGTCATCGACGAGTACGGCGGAACGGCCGGCCTTGTCACGCTCGAAGACCTGATTGAAGAGCTTGTCGGCGAGATCGTGGACGAATACGACACCGAAAGCGCCGAAGTCGTGGACCTCGGCGACGGCACGTACCGGGTCAGCGCCCGGATGAGCATCGACGATCTCGGCGAGCTCTTCGACCTCGAACTCGACGACGACGAAGTGGACACCGTGGGCGGCCTGCTGGCCAAGGCCCTGGGCCGCGTCCCGATCGTCGGCAGCACCGTGGAAGTCGACGGCGTCTCGCTCCGGGCGGAGCGGCTGGAAGGCCGCCGAAACCGCGTCAGCCACATCATTGCGGCCGCCGTTCCAAAAGGCGCCGTTCCGAACGATACTGACCTTGAAGACCTTCTCGACAAGGCAGAACCATTGCAACAGGGAGTTCCACGTGAGCAAGCAGAATAAGGCCGACGGCGGCGCACCCTCCGGCGGTTTCCACGCCGGGTTCTCGGTTCTGGTAGGCCGGCCGAACGCCGGAAAATCAACGCTGACCAACGCGCTGGTAGGCAAGAAAGTCGCCATCACCTCCGCCAAGCCGCAGACCACCCGCCACACGATCAGGGGCATCGTCCACCGCGATGACGCCCAGCTGATACTGGTGGACACGCCGGGCCTGCACCGTCCGCGCACCTTGCTTGGCAAGCGCCTCAACGAACTCGTCGCCGACACCCTCGCCGAGGTCGATGCGATCGGTTTCTGCCTGCCGGCCAACGAGAAGATCGGCCCGGGCGACAAGTTCATCGCCGCCCAGCTCGCCGCCGTCGGCAACAAGCCCATCATCGCGATCGTGACCAAGGCCGACACCGTGGACCGCCAGGCCCTGACCGAGCAGTTGCTGGCCGTCGCCGCCCTGGGCCGTGAGGTCCTCGGCGAGGACGGCTGGAAGGACATCGTCCCGGTCTCGGCCACCGACGGCTTCCAGGTCGAAACCGTGGCCGACGTCCTGATCAGCCATATGCCGTCGTCGCCGCCGCTCTATCCGGACGGCCACCTGACGGACGAACCGGAGGCCGTGATGATCGCCGAACTCATCCGGGAAGCGGCGCTCGAAGGCGTCCGCGACGAATTGCCGCATTCCCTGGCAGTGGTCGTTGACGAGATCGTTCCGCGTGAAGGACGCCCCGAAGACCGGCCGTTCCTCGATGTCCGCGTCAATCTGTACGTGGAGAGGCCGTCCCAGAAGGCCATCATCATCGGCAAGGGCGGCGCCCGGCTCCGGGAGGTCGGGACCAACGCCCGCAAGGGGATTGAGGCGCTGCTCGGCGCCCGGATTTACCG
>NZ_CAKKLY010000034.1 GCF_918698095.1 Arthrobacter sp. Bi83 | reverse complement strand
CGAAGACCTCGAACTCGTCGCTCAGAAACTCAACGGCCGGCCACGTAAAACGCTCGGCTGGGAAACCCCAGCCGAGCGTTTACGTGCTTTACTACTAACCACCTAACCAACAGGTGTTGCAACGACCCCTAGAAACCGCCTTGTGAAGCAGGGGCCTCAAGTGTTCGCTCGCGCTTGACGGCAGGGGGAGGGTTAGAAGCCGGAGGTTCCGACGAACACCTGGATGAAGGCGAAGAAGATCGTCGCGATGACCGCCACGTAAAGCAGCGCAGTGATGATCCACCCGGCGTCGCCGAGGATCCTGGCCACCCCGGCAGGCACCGGGATCACGCCCTGGACAATATTGCGTACCGTCACCCAGACGAACAGCGGAATCATGGCTGCCCAGACCACCATGCAGAACGGGCAGAGTATGTGGATCACGTACAGTGCCTGGGACCACAGCCACACTACAAAGATGAAACCCAGCGTGATGCCGGCCTGCAGCCCGAGCCAGTACCACCGTGCAAACTTCGCCCCTGCCAGCAGCGCCATCCCTACCGTGATGGTGACAGCGAAGGCGACGATGCCGATGAACATGTTGGGAAAGCCGAAGACCGAACTTTGGGGAGTCTGCATCACCTGGCCGCAGGAGATCCAGGGATTCACATCGCAGACGGTGGTGTGGTTGGGGTCCTTGAGCACCTCAAGTTTCTCCAGCACCAGGGTGCCCGACGCGAGCCACCCCACGATGCCGGTGATGACCAGCAGCCACCCGAAGGGACGGTCACGGGTCATGGCCGGCAGAGAGGTGCCGGCAGTCGCCGGAGTTCGTCCGGATTCGTCGGCGTAAGCGTGTCCGGAATCCGTGCCGGTGGAAGACGAAATGCTGGGCATGGGGCTGGCGTCCTTTGTCTGGGGGTGCTCCTGCCCAGATTGTATCGCCGCGAACTGGGTGCAAGCTTGGGGCAGCCAGCCGTCCGCGGGTCCCTTGACCGCCTTTGTCACATAATTACGGCGTTTTTGTACGGTGGTGTGAGAGAATGAACGTGGCTGGAGCGCGAACCACATTCGAGTTCCGGTCCGGTGGCTTGTTCCCAAGACCGCCAATGAGAAGCAGTGCAGGCTCCGGATTCGGAAATCCGGCCTCCCGCATTCCATTGGACGGCACCTAGTTGTGGATTGCAGAAACAACGGGTTCCAGTAGCATTCCCGCCGGCCTTTCAGGGCTGCCGCACCCCACTGCCGGTGCGAACCTGAGGGTATCCAATTGACTTCTGTCAACGCCCGCGGGTTTTGACAATATGTGCCCCAACGGGTGCCGGATGTGGCGGCATGTCAGGGGCAGGAGTGTTGCCACATATGGATAATGACCAGGTAATAGCCGTTAACGAAGAACCGGCTGCCAGTGCAGAAGCAGTAGCCGCGGAGGCTCCCAAGAAGGCCACCCGAACCAGGCGCAAGGCAGCGCCGAAGGTAAAGGAACCGGAAGCCCCGCTCTCGCTGCCGGAACCGGAACTGCAGGAGCCCGCCCTGGCTGAACCCGCACTGTCGGCTGAGCCCGCTGTGTCGGACCCGGCAGATGCCGCGCATGCCGAAGTGGCGGCAGTGGAAGCTGCCGTTGCCGAGGCCAAGGCCCCGGTGCGGCGCACGCGCTCCCGCAAGAAGGTTGCCGACGAGCCCTTGCCCGCCTTCGCCGGCGATGCAGGTGCTGACACAGGCGCCGCGGAGGTCACGGGCGCAGACGCAACGCTTCCGGGCGGTGCAGTCTCCCCTCCCGCCGAAGCTGCCGCCGTCGAATCCGCCACTGAGGAACCTGCCGCCGAGGTGAAGCCGGTGCGCCGCCGCCGCGCCACCAAACCCAAGGCCGTGGAACCCGAGACCGTCGCCCCTCAGACCGCGGAAGCGGCGGCTGAACCCGCCGCCGCGGCCGAAGCTCCGGCGTCCGAAACACGGGTTGAAGAAACACCCGTCACGGAAATACAGGCTGAGGCTGCAGCCGCCGCGGCGACCCCGGAAGCCGAGGCCGCAGAGGCCGAGGAGGCACCGTCGCAGGCCGCTCCTGCCGGTTCGCTCTTCCTGGAGCCCGCGTCGGTCACATCGATCATTTTCCAGGCTCCTGACCTGAACACAGTGATCCGCCCCGCAGCGGCGCCCGCTGCAGCGGAGGAAACTGACGCCGAAAGCGGCGAGGACGGTGACCTGGAGGACGACGGCGGACGCCGCCGCCGTCGCAGCCGCGGACGCCGCGGCCGGAACCGCAGTGAAATCACCGACCGCGACGACGCCGAAGGCGACTCCGAAGGAGCCGACGCAGCCGACGACACCGACGAAGAGAACGCCGGCCAGCCCGAAGAAGGCGTGACCTCACGCCGGCGCCGCCGCCGCCGCCGCGGTGACCAGGACCTTGAGCTCACCGGCGGGGGAGATGACGATCCCCCCAACACCGTGACCCGTGTCCGCGCTCCACGTGTCCCCAGTGAACCCGCCGTCAACAACCGCGTAACCAGCGTCAAGGGCTCCACCAGGCTGGAAGCGAAGAAGCAGCGCCGCCGCGAATCCCGCGACACCGGCCGCCGCCGCACCGTCATCACAGAGGCCGAGTTCCTTGCCCGCCGCGAATCCGTGGACCGCCAAATGATCGTGCGCCAGCGCGACGACAGAATCCAGATCGGCGTCCTCGAAGACGGCGTGCTGGCCGAGCACTTCGTGTCCAAGACGCAGCAGGACTCCCTCATCGGCAACGTCTACCTGGGCAAGGTCCAGAACGTGCTGCCGTCCATGGAAGCCGCCTTCGTCGACATTGGACGCGGCCGCAACGCCGTGCTCTACGCCGGTGAAGTGAACTGGGAGGCCGTCAACCTCGAAGGCAAGCAGCGCCGGATCGAGAACGCCCTGAAGTCCGGGGATGCCGTCCTGGTCCAGGTCACCAAGGATCCCGTGGGCCACAAGGGCGCACGCCTCACCAGTCAGATCTCCCTGCCCGGACGCTACCTTGTGTACGTGCCCGGCGGCTCCATGACGGGCATCTCCCGCAAGCTGCCCGACGTCGAACGCAACCGCCTCAAGCGCATCCTCAAGGACCGCCTGCCGGAAAATGCCGGCGTGATCGTCCGGACCGCGGCCGAAGGTGCGTCCGAGGAAGAGCTCACCCACGACATCAACCGCCTCCGGGCGCAGTGGGAGGGCATCGAGAGCCAGTCCAGCTCCACGAAGGTCCTCGCCCCGGAACTGCTCTACGGCGAACCGGACCTGACGATCAAGGTGGTCCGTGACGTCTTCAACGAGGACTTCTCGAAGCTGATCGTTTCCGGCGAGGAAGCGTGGGACACCATCGAGGCCTACGTCACCTATGTGGCACCCGACCTGGTGGGCCGGCTGGAGAAGTGGACCAAGGACACCGACATCTTCGCGGCGTGGCGGATCGACGAGCAGATCCACAAGGCGCTGGACCGCAAGGTGTTCCTGCCGTCCGGCGGTTCCCTCGTGATTGACCGCACCGAAGCCATGACCGTGGTTGACGTCAACACCGGCAAGTTCACCGGCAGCGGCGGCAACCTGGAAGAGACGGTCACCAAGAACAACCTGGAGGCGGCCGAGGAAGTCGTCCGGCAGCTCCGACTCCGCGACATCGGCGGCATCATCGTGATCGACTTCATCGACATGGTGCTCGAATCCAACCGCGACCTCGTGCTGCGCCGCATGGTTGAGTGCCTCGGCCGCGACCGGACCAAGCACCAGGTCGCGGAGGTGACCTCGCTGGGACTCGTGCAGATGACGCGCAAACGGATGGGCACCGGGCTGCTGGAAGTCTTCGGCGAGCAGTGCGAGGCGTGCGCCGGCCGCGGCATCGTCACCCACGACGAGCCGGTCGAGCACCGCCGGGCCAATGTCGTTGCCGCCGAGCACCACATCCCTCGGGCGGAGCACCAGCCCGCCGTGCGCCCGGAGCGAAAGAGCCGCCGCCGCGGTAAGGGCGGCCAGGTTCCGGCCGAGTCCGCGCCTACTGCTCCCGCCGCTGTCCATCACGAGCCAAACGAGGCCGAGCGCCATGCCAAGGCCGAAGCCACCCGGGCGGCCCTCGCCAACATAGCGGCAGCGGCACACGCAGCCCACCTGCATGAGGATGCCGCCCACCACGGTGTCTCCGGCGATGCGGCGCGGCCTGCTCCCGTGCCGGCGGCCTCCGCTCCGGAGAGCCCGGCAGTGCACCGCAGCCCGGAGACGGAAAGCATTTCCGGCCGTCCCGGCGCCGTGCTGACGTTCGGAGGCGAGAAGGTGGTGCTTCCCTTCGTCGAGCACGCCGACGAGCTGGCATCCGAAACGCCTGCCCTGACCCTGGACCGGCTTGAGGAAGCCTTCGCACACCTTGGCGAGCCTGCTGCTCCCGCTGCGGAGGAGCCGACGGCGGCCCCGGTACCTGCTGTTGTTGATCCGGCTGCAGCCGGCCCTGCCACTGCGGTAGCTGCCCCGGCGCGAACCGGGGCGAGTCCCGCTCCGGCGGTTGCGGAGAACGACGCCGACCGGTTCGCGGATCACTCGGCCGTGCAGACCCGGGCCCGACGTCCGCGCCGGAACCGCAGCGCAAGCCGTGCGCAGGGCGCAGCCAACGAGACGTCCGTGGAACACCATGAGACGGCGCCGGCAGCAGTGGCCGGACACTCGCATGAGGCCAAGGCTCCGGAAGCGGAGAAGGTGGCTGCCGCCAAGCCGGCCAGCGAGCCGATCATTCTTGGCGTAGGCGTACCCGCGTCTGAGCTCTGAGTCGACCCCCTTCCAACGGGCCGGTGCTGCAATCGCAGCACCGGCCCGTTGGGTTTTGGGAGTAAGCCGCTAGGCTGGGGGACTGACACGGGGTGCCGAGCAAAGTGCCGGCTGAGATCCAAACCCGTTGAACCTGACCGGTTAGCACCGGCGAAGGGATGTCTCCTTTGTCCTCAGCATCTGTCCTGCCTCCCGCGGTTGATTCCTCCGTTGCCGCCTTCAAATTCTCCCCGCGCACCGGCCGGGACATTCCCCGGGTCTTGGCGATCGCCGGCTCGGACCCTTCAGGAGGCGCCGGCGTCCAGGCGGACCTGAAGAGCATCGCGGCCAACGGAGGCTATGGAATGGCCGCCATCACGGCGCTGACCGCGCAGAACACCCGCGGCGTCAGTGCCGTCCACGTTCCGCCGGCGGATTTCCTCACCGCGCAGCTGTCAGCGGTCAGCGACGACATCACTGTGGACGCCGTGAAGATCGGCATGCTGGGCGACGAAAAGGTGATCACCGCGGTCCGCAGCTGGCTGGAGAAGGTCCGTCCCGGCGTCGTGGTTCTTGACCCGGTCATGGTGGCAACGAGCGGGGACCGGCTCCTGCGGGAGTCCGCCGAGTCTGCACTTCGGGCACTTCTGCCGCTGGCCGACCTGATCACGCCCAACCTTGCCGAGCTGGGCATGCTGCTCGGGGAACCGGAAGCCGCCACCTGGTCCGACGCGCTCGAGCAGGGAAAACGGTTGTCGGCCGAAACCGGGGCTACAGTCCTGGTCAAGGGAGGGCATCTGGACGGTGCTGATTGCCCGGACGCCCTCGTGAACACCGGTGGTGTGCTGTCGGCTGACGTCGTGGTGGTGGACGGCGAGCGGGTTCCGACGCGCAACAGCCACGGCACAGGGTGCTCGCTGTCCTCAGCCATGGCTACGGTGCAGGCGCGCTTAGGGGACTGGGAGCTGTCCTTGCGTACCGTCAAGCCGTGGCTTGAGGGGGCCCTCCGCACGTCCGGGAGGCTCGACGTGGGGCACGGTAACGGACCTGTCCACCACTTCCACCACCTGACGGTGGCGGGCGAAGGCAGCTATGCCGGGATGCTCCACGCCGAAGCCGCACCCGACCTGGAAGCGATCTACGGCCTGGGCTTCATCCGCGGCCTGGTGGAAGGCACCCTGTCGGAAAACGAGTTTGCGTACTACCTCGCCCAGGATGCCATCTACCTCAACGGGTATTCACGCGTCCTGGCGCGGGCCAGCGCCCTTGCCCCCACCGAGGCCGAGCAGCTCTTTTGGGCGCGTTCCGCGCAGCAGTGCCTCGAAGTCGAGTCGGAGCTGCACCGCAGCTGGCTCAGCACCCGGAGGGTGCGGGCGGAGCTGGGCCCGGTCACCAAGGCATATGTGGACCACCTGCTGGCTGCGTCGGCATCCGGAAGCTATGCCGTGCTGGTGGCGGCGGTGCTTCCGTGCTTCTGGCTCTATGCCGACGTCGGGGCGAGCCTCCACGCCGAATTTGCGGCGGCGGGCGCCCCGGAAGAGCATCCGTACGCGGAGTGGCTGCGCACCTACGCCGACGAGGACTTCGCCGCGGCCACCCGGCAGGCCATCGGGATCACCGATGCCGCCGGGCGCGCGGCGTCTGACTGGGAACGCACCCAGATGCTCACGGCCTTCCGGCAGTCCTGCCGCTACGAAGTGGATTTCTTCGACGCGCCACGCCGCCACGGCTGAGTGGCGGCGGGCGCGGCAGCCGGTACGATAGATGCGCACGGTTACGGCAGGCGGTGCGGCAGCCCTTGTGGCGCCTATCACGGACAGCCCGCCGAAACCAGCCTCATTTGCGGCCGAAGGCGAAATTAGCGTAGTCTAGATCTTCGGTGCTTACGCCAACACTTGGGTTATGACCCCGGAACGATCCAATCGGAATTGTTCTTGGGATAGCTCACGGGTTCCCCCGGGGAATCCACGGCGTTGAGGCACAGCGAGAGCCAGGCCAAACAATTGGACCCAGGTTCCGCACGCAAATTTAGTAATAAACGTCGAGAGAAGTGAGTTCCCAAGTGGTGTACGCGATTGTCCGCGCAGGCGGCCGCCAAGAGAAGGTTTCCGTTGGAGACTTCGTTACCCTGAACCGCGTCGCCGGTGGAGCTGGCAGCACCATTGAGCTGCCCGCACTGCTCCTGGTAGACGGTGACAAGGTCACCTCCGCAGCTGCGGACCTGGCCAAGGTAACTGTTACGGCTGAGATCCTTGAGGACCTTCGTGGTCCGAAGATCGTCATCCAGAAGTTCAAGAACAAGACCGGTTACAAGAAGCGCCAGGGTCACCGTCAGGAACTGACCAAGGTCAAGATCACCGGTATCAAGTAACCACTGGTTACTGTTCAGGTTTTCAGCAGATTCCCCAGAATTTAAAGGCAGGCATTCCAAATGGCACATAAAAAAGGCGCGAGCTCCACTCGCAACGGTCGTGACTCCAACGCCCAGTACCTCGGCGTCAAGCGCTTCGGCGGCCAGGTAGTTTCCGCAGGCGAGATCATCGTCCGCCAGCGTGGAACCCACTTCCACCCCGGCGCAGGCGTTGGCCGTGGCGGCGACGACACCCTGTTCGCACTGCAGGCCGGCGCTGTCGAATTCGGCACCCGCCGCGGCCGTCGAGTCGTGAACATCGTTGCTGCTGCAGCTGCAGAGTAACAACAGGATCTGAACCGGTGGAGCGGGCCATGATGGCCCGCTCCACTGTTCTTTTAACCGCATTACAATCAATTTGGGTGTCCAAGACAGTCAGATTAAGCACAGAGGAGATTCACCGTGGCGAGCTTTGTAGACCGGGTAGTACTGCACGTATCCGGCGGTACCGGCGGCCACGGCTGTGTCTCCGTTCACCGTGAGAAGTTCAAGCCGCTCGGCGGACCCGACGGCGGCAATGGCGGCAACGGCGGCGATGTCATCCTGCGCGTGGACCTGCAGACCACCACGCTGCTGGACTACCACCACGCCCCGCACCGGCACGCCACCAACGGCGGCCCGGGCATGGGTGACTGGCGCGGCGGCAAGAACGGTGAAACGCTGATCCTGCCCGTCCCGGACGGCACCGTGGTCAAGACGAAGGACGGCAAAGTCCTCGCCGACCTCGTCGGCGAAGGCACCGAATTCATTGCGGCTGCCGGCGGCATCGGCGGCCTTGGCAACGCCTCGCTGTCCTCGCAGAAGCGTCGCGCCCCCGGCTTCGCACTGCTGGGCATCGAGGGTGATTCCAGCGACATCGTGCTGGAACTGAAGTCCATCGCGGATATTGCCCTGGTCGGATTCCCTTCGGCGGGCAAATCCAGCCTGATTGCCGCGATGTCCGCTGCCCGGCCCAAGATCGCCGACTACCCGTTCACCACGCTCATCCCCAACCTCGGCGTGGTCCAGGCCGGCGAGGTCCGGTTCACCATCGCAGACGTCCCCGGACTCATCGAGGGTGCCAGCGAAGGCAAGGGCCTGGGCCATAACTTCCTCCGCCACGTGGAGCGTTGTGCGGCTTTGGTGCACGTTTTGGACTGCGGTACGCTCGAATCTGACCGTGACCCGCTCTCCGACCTCGCCATTATTGAAGCCGAGCTTGAGAAGTACGCCGTTGACATGAGCTACGCCGGCACCGACGGAGAAGTTGTCCCGCTCAACCACCGGCCCCGGCTGGTGGCACTGAACAAGGTCGATCTGCCCGACGGCAAGGACATGGCCGAGTTCGTCCGCCCGGAGCTGGAGTCCAGAGGCTACCGCGTCTTCGAAGTCTCAGCCACGAGCCACGAGGGCCTGCGCCAGCTTGGTTTCGCCATGGCCGAGATCGTCAAGGCCGCCCGGGACACGGTGGCGGCCACGCCGCCCAAGGTGCACGCTCCTGTCCTGCGCCCCCGTGCGGTCAACGAGGCCGGCTTCAAGATCCGCCGCGAGGAGAAGAACCTGGAGCCGCTGTTCCGCGTCCTGGGCGAGAAGCCTGTGCGCTGGGTCAAACAGACCGACTTCACCAACGAGGAAGCCATTGGCTACCTGGCCGACCGCCTTGCCAAACTGGGTGTGGAAAACGAACTGTTCAAGCAGGGTGCCAAGCCCGGCGACACAGTGGTGATCGGTGAGGACGACGGCGTGGTGTTCGACTGGGAGCCCACCATGATGGCGGGCGCGGAATTGCTCGCCGCGCCGCGCGGTACTGACGTCCGTTTCGCTGACATCGGAGACCGGCCGACGCGTGGACAGAAGCGCGATGAGCAGGTCGAGCGCCGTGAAGCCAAGGCCGCGGCACGCGCCGAGCTGGAGGCTGAGCGCAAGGCCGGAATCTGGACTGAGTCAGTCAGTGGACGCCGTGCCGCACGGCCTCTCAAGGAGAGTGGACTGAACACCGACAATGAGGAGTGAACCCGCACACGTGACCGACAATTCCGCAGTAGTCATCGAGGAAACCAGAACCGACGACCGCAGGATGCTCGCGAGGGCACGCCGCATCGTAGTCAAGGTCGGATCGTCGTCGCTTACCAGCATCAAGGGCGGAATCTCGGAGGAGGCGCTGACCGAACTTTCTGACGCGCTGGCGGCCAAGTGCAACGCGGGCGCCGAAATCATCCTGGTTTCCTCCGGCGCAATCGCGGCAGGACTGGCACCGCTTGGCCTGGCCAAGCGTCCGCGCGACCTCGCCACGCAGCAGGCAGCTGCCAGCGTGGGCCAGGGCCTCCTTATGGCCCGCTACACACAGGCTTTCGGCGCGCACGGTGTCACCGTCAGCCAAGTGCTTTTGACTGCAGATGACCTCATGCGGCGAAGCCATCACCAGAACGCGTTTCGCGCACTGAACCGTCTGCTGAACCTCGGCGTTGTGCCCGTGGTCAATGAGAACGACACCGTCGCAACCCACAAGATCCGCTTCGGCGACAACGACCGCCTCTCCGCCCTCGTTGCCCACCTGGTTCGCGCCGATGCGCTGGTGCTCCTTTCCGACGTCGACTCGCTTTATGACGGTCCGCCCTCGAAGGGCGCCAAGCGCATCCCGCAGGTAGACGGCCCGCAGGACCTTGAAGGTGTATCCATCGGCAGTCCCGGCAAAGCCGGGGTGGGAACCGGCGGCATGCAGACCAAGGTGGAAGCCGCCACAATGGCTGCAGATTCCGGCATCCCCGCGCTTGTAACTTCCACCGCGAATGCGGCCGCGGCCCTTGCCGGCGAAGACGTGGGAACCTGGTTCTCCGTCAACAGCGGACGCAAGTCCGTGCGCATGATGTGGCTCGCGCACCTCGCGCACGTGCAGGGCCGGCTAATACTCGACGACGGCGCCATCACCGCCGTGCGGGACAACCACACCTCGCTGCTCCCGGCGGGCATCACGGCCGTTGAAGGCACCTTTGAATCCGGCGACGCCGTCGAAATGGTATCTGCCGACGGCACGGTCATTGCGCGCGGCCTGGTCAACTACTCCGCCAGCGAATTGCCGCAGATGCTGGGCCGCTCCACCGTGGAGCTGGGGGAGTCCCTGGGGCGCGGCTTTGACCGTGAGGTTGTTCACGTTGATGACCTGGTTCTGGTCTAACGGCCGCACTCGCCTAGACTTGAATGATGACTGAGGCACTGATGAACCAAGCAGCAGAGACATCCACCGACGCTACGCAGGTCCCTTCCATGCCGGAAAACTCCCAGCCGACACCGGCAGAGGTCGAGGCGGCCGTCTACGCGATCGCCGACCGTTCCCGCCACGCGGCCCGCAGCATGTCCCGGGCCAACCGCGCCCTGAAGGACAAGGGTCTTCGTGCCATTGGAAGCGCATTGCTGGAGCGCAAGGCCGAGATCCTTGCCGCGAACGCCAAGGACGTGGAAGCCGGCCGCGCGAACGGAACTACGGCCGCCCTCCTTGACCGGCTGACGCTCAACGACGCCCGGATCGACGCCCTCGCAGGCGCCCTCGAAAATCTCGCGGGCCTGCCCGACCCCGTCGGCAACGTTGTCCGGGGCCAGACGCTGCCGAACGGCCTGCGCCTGCGTCAGATCAACGTCCCCATGGGCGTGGTTGCGGCCATCTATGAAGCCCGCCCCAACGTGACAGTTGATATCGCCGGTCTCGCGCTGAAGAGCGGCAACGCCGTGATCCTGCGCGGCGGCTCAGCGGCGGCTGCCACCAACGAGGCCCTGATCCTCGTACTGCGCGAAGCTCTCGACTCCGTGGGCCTTCCTTCGGATGCCGTCCAGAGCGTCGACCAGTTCGGACGCGAAGGGGCCAATGTGCTCATGCGTGCCCGCGGCCGTGTTGACGTGCTGATTCCCCGCGGCGGCCGTGAACTGATCCAGACCGTCGTGAACAATTCCTCCGTCCCGGTCATCGAGACAGGCGAGGGCAACGTCCACATCTTCATCGACGAGTCTGCCGGCGAGGACATGGCCGTGGAGATCCTCCTCAACGCCAAGACCCAGCGGCCCAGTGTCTGCAACACCGTGGAAACGCTGCTGGTCCACTCCGGCTCCACCGTCCTACCGGCGGTGGCCGAGGCGCTCAGCAAGGCCGGCGTCCGTCTGCATGCCGATGACCGGATCCGCGCCGTGCTGCCCGCATCCGTAGAGTCCGTGCCGGCCACCGACGAGGACTGGGCCACCGAGTACATGGACCTGGACCTGGCGGTGGCCATGGTGGACAGCCTGGACGAAGCGGTGCAGCACATCCGTACCTGGACCACCGGCCACACCGAGGCCATCCTGACCAACAACCTCGCGAACGCCGAACGCTTCATTGCGGAAATTGACTCGGCGGCGGTGATCGTGAACGCGTCCACGCGCTTTACCGACGGCGGCGAATTGGGGTTGGGTGCCGAGGTCGGCATCTCCACGCAGAAGCTTCATGCACGGGGTCCGATGGGCCTCACGGAGTTGACCACCACCAAGTGGATCGTGCAGGGCGAAGGCCAAGTGCGCGGTTAACAACCGCGGTAGCCGTGGCTAACAACGCGGTAACATAGTACAGAAGTCCGGAACGGCGGGAATTTCCGCCGTCGTCATCCTTTCAGTCCTAGGGGAGAAAATGCTGCTCCAGCAGATCGCCGTGTCAGTTGCCGAACACGAAGAACGGGCCCCCCTGTGGGCTGAACCGTGGGTTTTTGGCGTGTCGATCTTTAGCATCCTGCTGGTTCTGATGTTCATCACGCTGTCCTACTCGAACCTGGGCAACCGCCACTCCCCGGTGGACGAACATTCGGATCCGCACCGCCAGCACCCCAACAAGCACGATCACGGGCAGGGCCACTAACATTTCCACCGCATTGCATCACGGCGGTCCGCAACGCCGGCTGAGGTTGGGCGTGATGGGCGGGACGTTCGATCCCATCCATCACGGCCACTTGGTGGCGGCCAGCGAGGTAGCCGCCAAGTTCGGACTGGACGAGGTGGTCTTCGTTCCGACCGGCCAGCCGTGGCAAAAGTCGAGTAAGAAGGTCAGCGAGCCGGAACACCGCTATCTCATGACCGTGATTGCCACGGCGTCGAATCCGCGGTTCACCGTCAGCCGCGTGGATGTGGACCGTCCCGGTCCCACCTACACCATCGACACGCTGCGGGATCTGCGGACCCAGCGTCCCGACGCCGACCTGTTCTTCATCACCGGTGCGGACGCCCTGGCTCAGATCCTGTCATGGAAAGATATCGACGAACTGTGGTCGCTGGCCCACTTCGTGGGCGTCACCCGGCCGGGGCACGAACTGGACGGCATGGGCCGAAAGGACGTCAGCCTCCTCACGGTGCCGGCCATGGCCATTTCCTCAACGGACTGCCGCGCACGCGTGGCGGCCAACAATCCGGTCTGGTACCTGGTGCCGGATGGCGTGGTTCAGTACATCGCGAAATACGGACTTTACGCCGCGCCGCGGACCCAGCAAGGCAGCTCCGCGCTTACCGAGACAGACGATCCCGACAGCACTGAATGAGTTCTTAAATGAGTCAGGAACAGCCACCCGTCCGCAGCCGCCGTGAATTACGGAAGGCCAGAGATGAAGCCCTGGGTAAGAACCGGGATGACGCCAGCACCACGCGTGCCGGCGGGGTAGCCCCTGCCTCAAAGCAACCTTCCCCGAAACAGCCTTCGTCCAAGCAGCCGGCTGATCCCCGCGCAGCGGAAGCGTCCAGGGCCGCCGGCGCTCCACGTCCCGCGGACACTCCCGGCAATCCCGATGGCGCGCGCGCCTCTGATGCAACGCGTCCATCCTCCGAATCTGGGCGTGTCCGCCGCGTCGCGCCGGGGCCCGTGGATTCCGTCCCCGCAGGCTCAGCGGCTGAACGCTCGTCCCAGATCAGGGCGAGGGACCGTGCCGCGCTCCGCACCATCAAAGAGCTCGCGGAAAAAGAAGGGCAACTGTCCGGAGGCGGACCGCCCACTCGCCGCCAGCTCAGGCTGATGCAGCTGGAACAGGCTGTCACCTCGGCCATGCCCGTGGTCCCGCCCGCTGCTGGCGGCCCGGCTCCCGCCCAAAAGAAGGGTTCCACGCAAGCGCAGGCACCTGCCGCGCCTGCTCAAGCTCAGCCCCCAGCCCAACCGCAGGCGCCCGCGCAGCCGAAGGCCGCGCCGGCGTCGGCCGGGGCGTCCGCTGGGGACGAGTTGCCCGAGGGCATGACTGTCGAACAGGCACTTGAGGCCCGCACCCTCATCGCCGAACAGGCCAAGAACCAGCTCGCCAAGATGGAGCACATCGCTGCCACGGACCCGGAAGCCGTAGACCCCGAGATCCTGGCTCAGCAGATAGCCCTCGCTGAACGCGCTGCCGTTCTCAACAAGCGTGCCATGGCCAAACAGAAACTTGCCGAACAGAACGCCCCGACCCAGCCGCAGAACGCCCCGACCCAGCCGCAGAACGGCCCGTCCACGGCCAGCAACCTGGCCATGGTAACGCCCCTGGAATTTGTCCAGGTTCCGGGAGTGGACCGCCCCGTCATGAAGCGGCCGGCCACATCGTATGTTCCGGTCGTGACCAGCCCGGGGCCGCGCGTTCCCTCACGGGCTGCACGCCAGACCAAGAAGCCGCGGTCAGGCGGCAGCACGCCATCGACAGGACGCTCGCGGGTGATCGCCCGTGCCGAGGCGGCAGCAAGGGCCGCGTCCGGAGCCGCAGCTCCTCAGACGAACGCCGCCTGGGATGCGGAGTTGAATGAGGATTTTGCCGGGCTGCCGCCTGTGTCAGCGAAGTCCGCCTACGGACTGGATCCGCTCGATGCCGCAACGGCCGGTCTCGGCAGGGCCCACCGGCTCCGGCTCCTCCAGTTGGGAGTGCTGGCCCTCGGGACCATCGCCCTCATTACCGGAATCATCATGATCATCAGCGGCCTCTCGCGCTGACTTCAGCAATAGCCACCAGGTTTTACACCACAACAAGGAGTCCCGTGACTGCATCCGATTCATCCATCACCACAGCCCGACACGCAGCGAGGGCCGCGGCGGACAAGATTGCCCAGGACATCGTTGCCCTGGACGTCAGTGAGCGCCTTGCCCTCGCAGACGTCTTCCTGATCGCTTCCGCGCCCAGCGAACGCCAGGTCAACGCCATTGTCGACGGCATCGAAGAGGAGCTCATCAAGCAGGACCTTCGCCCGGTCCGCCGCGAGGGCCGCTCGGCCGGCCGCTGGGTCCTGCTGGATTACTCCGACGTAGTGATCCACGTCCAGCACGAGGAAGACCGCGTCTTCTATGCCCTCGAGCGACTCTGGAAGGACTGCCCGGTCGTGGACCTGCAGCTCGGCGACGACACCTCCGCCAAGGCCGCCGCGACTTCCGAATCAGAGTAGGGCTGGCCCGAACAGTGGCCAATATGCCCGATTTGGAATTTTCGGAATCGCTGTTCTAAGATATTTGAGTTGCTTCGGAGAGATCCGAACAAAAGGTCGGGCCCTGAGGCGAACGCTGAAGGTGCCGGAGCAGCGAAAATTAGGGGCTGTGGCGCAGCTGGTAGCGCACCTGCATGGCATGCAGGGGGTCAGGGGTTCGAGTCCCCTCAGCTCCACAAGAAACCGCTGGAACTCAGGGCTGCGGCCCGGTTCCGGCGGTTTTTCTTTGCCGACATTCAGCACGCCTCCGTGTTTTGCCCATGTTTTGAAGACGCGAACACCAGCAATCGACGGCGCGGCAAGCAGCGCAGCGTAGATTCCGGCACCAGAGGTCTTTTGTCGCTCCTTTAGCCGGCCCAGAACCGATGGTGTGTGTGCCATGGTGCCCCTTTCATCTTGGTACGGGCGTCATCTGAGGTGTCGTGAGGGGCCTTTGGGCGGAATGAAGCCTTTCCTGTTCCATGTGCAGCTCGGCGGTTTGAACTGAGGGCCCAACCGCCGTCCACTGTCGGCATTAATCAGCTTCCGGCCTCTCGACGTGCCGGCTGGATCGGAGGACGATTAAGGGGCACCGCTTTTAGGAGGTCAGTGATGTGCGGTTCATACAGCAAGGATTTCCGTCGTGACGCCAGGAAAGACGCCACACGGGATGCTGACGAGCGCCCGGAGCGCCGGGTGGAGGCAAAGGACTTCAAGTTCTGGGCCTTCCCTTGGCGCCGCAGGGAGTTCACGGTCCAGGAACCCGAGCAGGCTCCTGACAGGACCGGGGAGAAGGTCTAATCCGAGAACGGAAGGAGGGGCAGCCGCAATGGTTGCCCCTCTTTCGTGCCTGTCTGGACTATCGGCCGAAGAGCCGGCGGAACGCCGACACCTTCACCGGCTCAGGGCTCTCCGCCGGCTTTTGCTGGCGGCCAATAGTCACTGTCCGCATGGTGCTTTACCAGCCAGCTGCAAATGTCCGGAACGTTGCTCACCCCCCATCGTGGGGGTCGGCGAGTACCACGTATTTGAGGGGGAGCTCCCGTTTTTTCACAAGGCCCTCGGACGAGAGTGAACATGTCCTGGAGCGGACCAAACCGCTAGTCCGAAGCTCCGGATGGCCGGGCCCGGCGTCCCCAGCAGCGACGGGCCCGGCAACACACCCTCGGCTTGGCGGCCGTACTCTGGCGGAAGGCAGGTAGGCGGACAGCCTTCTCGACCTACGGTTCCCTCAGGAGCCCCTACGGTGGCCGCCGGTAAGCGCACGCCAGAAGGCCTGACGGGGCGTTCAATACATCAGACGCTGGTAGAGTCGGTGGTCCTGCCAAACCCCGGCAATCTTCAGGTAGGCGGCCGCAAGGCCTATTTGCTCGAAGCCTGTTGCTAGGCAGCGGACATGAGTTCAGCATCTGCCTGGCCCAGCAATCTGACCTGCACATCCCCGATCAAAGTTTTTATCCCCGCCATCACCGCGCTACTTTAGCGGAGAAGTCGGCGCAACGGTTCCTGGCCGCCAGAGTGCTCGGCGGGTTGCGTGTGCCGAGCGTCGCCGCTTGGTCTGTGGCGTCCGTGGTGGCGCACCCGATGTGCGGCCTCAACGGAGGCATCACTGCCTTCGTAGCTGCTTTTCCAGAAGAAGCCGCTGGACCTGGTCATCAGCCCGGTCCAGCGGCTTTGTTTTATCCGGTGCCGATATGATTTCCTTCACCACTAGCGATTTTTAAAGGGGAGATATGGAAGGTACCGTGCAGCCGGACCCCATGACTCGGCGAGGATGGGTTTGGCTGATTGCCGCGGGATTCTCCGTATCGATCACCGGAATCATCGTCGGCTTGCAGAAAGCCGGCCCGCTTTGCGGCAGTGCGCTTATGCCGCAAAGCCGCGCCGCTGAAATCTTCGACGCCCTTCGGAGCCGCTCCCGTGCCGCGGCAGAGTGCTATCGGAGTGTCGACTCTTCTGCGGTTCCGACCTGGATCCTTATAGTGCTGGGCATCGCCCTGGTCCTTGCCGGAGTCATCATCCGGGTGCTCAGTATCAACCGATACGCGGCCAGCGCAGCATCCCCGTCTGTGGCGTCGCAGATCCAGGAACTTGTACGCCTGCAGCGGCAGGGTCTGATCTCCGACGAGGAGCTCAACACCAGGCGGGCCGAATTACTCAACCGCCTGTAAGGCCGTTGGAGCAGGAGCAGAAGGCGCCAACGGCCACCCGTCGGCTGGCCGCGTGCCCAACGGCTCGAGACATCCGGAACCTCGTGGTTAGGCTGCCTGCCAGCTGACCGGGAGCTCCTTGAGTCCGTAAATGATCGTGCTTTCCACCCGCTCGAGGCGCGTTTGGGCGGCCACGACCAGTCTGGGCAGGCGGGACAGAACGGCCGCAAGTGCGATCCTCGCTTCAAGTCTGGCAAGAGGGGCACCGAGACAGAAGTGAATGCCGTGTCCGAAGGCAAGATGCCGGACAGGACCGCGGTCGATATCGAACTGGTCAGGTCGCTGGAAGTGCCGGTCGTCGCGGTTCGCCGATCCGATCCACGCCACCAGCGGGGCTCCGGCGGGGATCTGGAGACCGCCCAGGATAGTTTCTGTAGCCGCTACCCGGTACATGGACTGGACGGGAGAACGGTAGCGCAGCACTTCTTCTACCGCCTGCGGCAAAAGCGCTGGTTCCGCTTGGAGCCGTTCGATCGTGCCGGGCACTTCCGTGAAACAAAGCACCGCGTTGCCGATCAGGTTGGTGGTCGTTTCATTGCCGGCGACGAGCAGCAAACTGCAGAAGCCCAGCAGCTCGGCGACACTCAGTTTTTCGCCTTCGATCTCGGCTGCCAGCAGGTTGCTGATCAAATCGCTTCCAGGGCGGCGTCTACGCTGTTCGATCATGGCCAGGAAGTACTCAGTCATGTCCCGGTTGGTGGTGCGGTGGTCGGCGCTCTCCGCTCCCGCCCGCGTTTGGCTGACGATGACATCGGACCACTTCTTGAAGCGATCACGGTCCTCGGCGGGTATGCCCATGAGCTCCGCGATCACGATCACCGGCAGCGGGTACGCCAACTCCTCGACAAGGTCGGCCGTACCGATGGCAGCGATCCCGTCCAGTAGTTCCTCCGTGAGCGTTGAGATACGGGGAGCAAGCCCGTCCACTGCCTTCGGCGTGAACGCCTGAGTCACCAGGGAGCGCAATTGCCGGTGCCGGGGTGGGTCGGTGGTGACCAGACTCGCCGCGAACAACTGGCCCGTCTCCGACGGATCGCCCCCGCCCATCCTTGAGGAGAACGTGGCATGTTCGGAAAGCACACGCTGCACGTCGTCATACCGGAAGACGTGCCAGCTCCCGGATGACTCGTCGTGGAGGACAGGTGCGTGTTCCCTCATCCTCTTGTAATGAGGGAAGGGGTCCATTCGATGCTCATTATCCGGTCTGAAGTCCATGGTTGGCCTCCCTGCTCCGCCCGCGGTCTTCCGGGCGCAGACGAAGTGTCGGGGCGCGCGTTGCACGTCTCACCGGTAGACGCGGACCCAATCGACCTGCATCTGGGTTGGTTTGGTGGCCGTTCCGTTCGGGAACCAGTCGAGCTGGAGGGTCTGGTGCATCCCGACGGTCGGCTGATGGGCTGGATTCGTGTCGGTGAACCACAGGATTCCATCGATGTATCCGGTGATCCCCGTTGAGGTCCACTGGACGGCGTAGTTGTGCCATTGGGTGACGTCGATCGTCCGTGCCCCCCGGGTCTGATAGCTGTATGGTCCGGCGCAGGCGTAGTGCAGGGCAAATTTGACCATGGTGGTATCGGTGAGCGCCTCGGCGTAGTCAACTTCAGCGCAGTTCGGGGAAGTGTTGCCGTTCGGCCACAGGAGCACGACAGGGTGGTATTTCGGGTCTCGCACGCTGGTCTTCATTCGTGTTTCCCAACGGCCGTACTTTTGTTGGGCGAAAATCGCCGACATCCCGCCCGTCGTGCCGGAAACGTTACCGCTGACCGTCGCCACTCCATTGGCCACGTTCCACGCCTTTGGGCTACGGATCCCTTTGCCGGCGTGCCCCAGCCCGTCGTACAGTTTCCATTTTTGCGGGTTGGGCGCCCCGACGTAGGAAAACTCGTCGCCTGCCACCACCCGGCCCCATCCCCGCAGGACTGCAGCCTGGACTCCGTCCGTGGCCGCCGTTGCTACGAATCCCGGGTCCGATGCCGGTACCGACACGCGCCCATTCAGATTCACTGCCGCCAGACTCAACGTGGCGGCAGCAATAACCGCTGCTGCCAGCTTTCGCTTCAAACGCATGGCTCTCCTCAGCTCTGCATTATCCACAGCGCCCCAGCAACACGCATGCGGGTCATTCCGCTGGACTCAGGCTACGGGACAGACCTTGGGAAAGTCTTGGAGTCCGGGTCCCCGCTTGCGCTTAGCCACTCAAAAAGGCCGCGGCGGGAAGTCACCGTGCCGGGCACGGGGACGGCCTGATTGGCTTCCAGCCCAATTGTGCATTAGGCTATTCAGGTTGCTTCCGGGAGACACAAAAGACCGGCAGGAACAAGGTTTGGGGCTGTGGCGCAGCTGGTAGCGCACCTGCATGGCATGCAGGGGGTCAGGGGTTCGAGTCCCCTCAGCTCCACCAAGAAACCGCTGGAATTCAGGGCTGCGGCCCGGTTCTGGCGGTTTTTCTTTGCCGAAACTCGACACAGCTCTGACACGTGGGCACCTTTTGACCACTTTTCACGGAACCTTCATGCTCCTTCTGACGCCTGAGGAAATCCAGGCCAGGTCACAGAAACGTCGCAACAGGGTAAATTTTGTCCCACGAACCGCCCTTCCGCCAGGTCGCAGCTTTAGGATGAGCTCGTTTCACTCACTCGAAAACATGGGGGTACAACTTGAGTTATCCGCAATACCCGCAGCAGCAAGCGCAGCCCTGGCAAGGCGGTGAACCGCCACTCTGGGCTCCGTACTATGGCGCGCCTTTCCCGGCAGCAGTCCGCCGGTTCTTCAAGAAGTACGCCACGTTCTCCGGGAGGGCCAGCCGCAGCGAATACTGGTGGTGGACCCTGGTATCCGTTGGCGTAAGCATCATCGTGAACATCATCATAGGAGCGGGAGCTGCCGCCACGCCGGCAAGTTCTAGCCTCGGCAGCACCCCGGCTCCCGGACCTGGTGCCATCGTCGGCTACATTCTGCTCGTCATTTGGGCGCTGGCCACCATCGTTCCGTCCCTCGCGCTCACCGTACGGCGCCTGCACGACGTGAACATGAGCGGCTGGCTGGTGCTCCTCGGGCTGGTGCCGTTCCTGGGTGCACTGGCCTTGCTGGTGTTCATGATTCTGCCCGCCAACCCGGCAGGTCAGCGCTTCGACCAGCCCGGCAGCGTCTAGTCAGGACCTGTCCGCAAGGACCTCCGGTCGGAGAGCGCGAAAGGGGCTGCACTGAGGTGCGGCCCCTTTTGTGTGCCCAGGGCGGGTAGTGTGCCGAAATCCGCCAACAGAGTTCGTTTGCGCCACTTTTGGGTCAGCCCATGCTGCCCGGGCGAGCGGAGGAGTCAGGGGAGTGCCCGGCGGGCGGTGCCGCCGGTGAGGAGGTCCTCAACCCTGGCCGGCACGAGGTCTTTCAGGAACTGCAGCCGGTCATCGGGGGACCTGGTCGCCGCTGCAGCGTGCCCGACGGCTTCCATTGCAGATCGCGCGGTGACCCTGGCATCATCCGCTTCCAGGCCCCAGGCCGCTCCTTCCCGGACGAGGTGTTCCAGTGTGAGGTGATTCAGCCCGATCTGCCCGCCGAGCGCGTGGCCGGCGTTGGAGCTTGGCGGGTAGAGCAACAGCGTGGGCGCCACGTCGTACAGGGGAGCGAGCAGCACTTCGCCGCCGTCCCGGATCAGGATCGAGTAGTTTTTCGAGTGGGCATCGCCGTTGCCGATGACAAGGTTGAAGGTGACGGCCCGGAGCAGGTCACGTCGGAAATCGTCAGGGTGGCGGGTGTGCGGTGACGCGGCAGCAACGACTCGGGTGAGCCGGGACGGCGGGACCGTGGTTCCCTCGTACTTGGCCGTGCTCGCGAGGGCGAGGGCCTGGGTGAAGTCTTCCTGGTGCAGCCTGCCCCCGTCCGGGGTGCGGTCAAAGCGCGTCACGACGATGGCGTCCCGTTCCCCGAACGTTTCCAGGTGCGCTTGGGCTGCCGGCAGCCCTGCTGCCGCAGCGACCCGGAGGGCCCAGTCTTCGGAGGTGAGGAGCTGGGGGATCGGCGAATCGAGCGGCTCGGGCTTGATGATGTGCGTGGACACCGCGCCCCGTCCGGGCCAGGCCCACCCGCCGTCGTGCCTGCTCAGGAGGACCTTTGACTGGACGCCTCCCAGGGAGGCCGTGATGGCGAAGTCGGCGGGCAGATCCCAGGTCGGCAGTGACTCAACGACATGGCGGACCTCCTCGTCCGTCATGGCTGCCGCCTGCGAGGGCCCGTCCGGCCCGGTTCCTGGCGGCAGCGCCTGGACCGCGCCGGCGCAGTCGGCCCCGAGGACGGACAGCAGGCCGAGGGCATCCGGTGTGGTGATCCGGTTCGCGGCAGCCAGGTGCGAGCGCACCTGGCCTTCGGGCAGCAGTCCGTCGAAGTAGTTAAAGACCGCGGGGCCGTCCAGTTTCTTCCGCGTCACCGGGAGCGCCAGGGAGAGCAGGATGGACGATGCACCATATTCGGCGACGATGTCCCGGTCGTACTGGAAGGCCAGCCTCAAGGGCGTGCCGGAGAGAACCCCGATGGGGCGTCCATGCAGAAAGACCTCAAGGCTACGGCGGGTCACGGCCTGACCTGCAGCTTGGAGAACCGGGGGATCAGTGCCACATCCCGGCCGAGGGCACGGATTGCGTCTATCGCGACGATCATGGACACCGCTTCGCCGTGTTCGAGGCGGTGGATGGTGCGGCGGGTGGTGCGGATCCGGTCGGCCAGTTCCTGCTGCGTCAGGGATGCTTCCTTGCGGGCATCGCTGATGGCCAGTCCGAAAGAGACGGCATCCACAGCGCGATAGAACGGGGTCAAGTCCGGCGAATGTGACATATTTTGATCATATAGGGATTTTCTGCGCTTGGGACATATCTGGCACATCCGAGCTTACTTCGCAGATGCGACATATATGTCCCATTATTAGTGGGGTGCGGCTCCGACCCGACCAAGCCTGACCTGCGATCTCCTGGGGCGAGGGGCACTGGAATCTTGTGATGGGGACGTCAAGGCACAGGCCAACGGGCAACGCGGTTCCGGGTGTCCCGGGCACCGGTGCGCCCAAAGTAATCGCCCCGCCTTAGCAGGTGCTGGAACCTGCCAGCGCGCGCCGGAAGCATCATTCCAGGATCTTCTGTTTGACGATCGCCAGGTAGTCTCCGGCGGCTTCCTCGAAGCCGAAATCCAGCCAGTACGCTTTCAGGGCCGTCGTCGCCGCTTCATATTCAGGAGATTTTTCGTCTGGAAAAGCTCCGCTGGTCGCCGGAGCTGCATGAAGCACAACCAGGTCAGCGGACCTGCCGATCGTCTCGATAATTGCGTGCAAAGCCGCGTAGCCGATCCTGTCGCCCCGGTATTCAGGAAGGATTTCCAGGGATGATACGACCATCATGTCACCGCCGTACTGGAGATACTCGGCCACCAAGTCCGGGCGGTCACTCGTCAGCATCTCGGCGACCAGCTCCATTTCCCGGTCCGCTCCGTCGGCTGCCACGGCGAGGTTGAGCATCCCTGCCTTTGGCACAAGGTAGACGGCCGCGCTTCCGACTTGGACGTCGTCTTCGTTGTGTCCGCCGCTAATGGTGATTTCCCACCGCATCGGAAGGTCAGCCGGATCGTGCTCGGGGCCGGGGGCGCCGCGATACCGGAGCCTGTACTCGAAGGTCAGCAATTCCGGATCGATCGCGGTCATGACGCCATCCTTGAGTTAACTCCAACGATGCTTACAGGGGAAGTTTATGCCCGGAGCGGCCCAGGAATCTCGACTTCGTTCGATTGCAGCGACAGCCGCTGCCCCTGACGCGCGGATTAGGATAGGCAACGTGAACGAGACGCTTCCTCCTTGCCCGGATTGCTCAAGCGAATACACGTATGAGATGGGTGCTCTCCTGGTCTGCCCTGAATGCGGCCACGAATGGTCAGCGGCGCCGGCTGAAGCGGACGGGCCGGGGGAGCGGGTCATCAGGGACGCCGTGGGAAACGCGCTGGCCGACGGCGACACCGTTACCGTGGTCAAGGACCTCAAGGTCAAGGGCAGCTCCACCGTCATCAAGGTTGGCACCAAGGTGCGCGGCATCCGCCTCCTGGACGGCGTGGGCGACCACGACATTGACTGCAAAATCGACGGTGTGGGTCCCATGCAGCTGAAGTCGGGTGTGGTGAAAAAGGTTTAGGGACCGACCGCAGTACGAGCCACGGAAACGTCACCGAGCCCTGCCGAAGCCCGTCGTGTGCCATTTCCGGCTTCCGCCCCCCATGTCCTCGTGATAGGGGAATGCCGGTGAAATGGTGTATGTTGCATTCCCGTCAGATAAGAACGTCAGAGAAGAGAATGAACCAAGTGGCAACCGATTACGACGAAGTACGATCCGACGTCAAAGAATCTCAGGACAGGTCCCTCGAAGCGCTTCAGTCCGCGAACGCCCCGGACGCCCGCAGCGTCGTCCGCGAGCTGGACGAGGCTGACGCCATGGACGGCGCCGTCACCCCGGGCGGAGAGTTTGTCGCCGAGGAACTGGTCGTCCAGGTCGTACCCCAGGCGGAGGACGAATTCACCTGCTACTCCTGTTTCCTGGTCCGGCACCGGTCCCAAATTGCGCGTGAGAAGGACGGCCACGCATACTGCACTGAATGTGAAGGCTAAGGCGGAACCACGCGCCGGGCTGCTCCCGGATCCGGAATGATGCACGGTGCCGCCGCGGCGACAGATCCGCGGCCGCATCACGAAGATGACTGCGAAGAGTATGTGCCTCTCAGGCCTTCGGGGCAGAACTTGCTGCGGCTGCCCCGAAATTTCACGGGCAGGGTTGCCGCAGAAAGTTGCCGCCGGCAGAACCTCTTCTCCCGTCATGAAGCGTTCGTGCCGCCAAAACGGACCCTCATAAATCGAACAGAAGAGGGGATGGAGCTTCCGAAGGCCCAGAGCCCCGAGATCCGTGAAGAAGTGAGTACTGGCTGATACTTCTTCAGCCCGAGGGTTGCGGCGAGAGTTCTTTCGGGATTAAAAATCCCCCGGACGCCCGGTGCCGTCCCAGTAAGAGGGTGGCGTCCAACATGACATGGTGTCTCCGGAACAGCTCCCAGCCGACTCTCTCCGACGAGTCAAGCCTAAGTTCGTTGCCGCAAGCAAGCAAGTGGGGTAGCGGCTTCTGGAGGTCTGATGTCGCATTCCGAAGAAGGGTTCATTCCCGTCCGCCGGTGACGGTGCGGGTTTTGGCGGGCGGCCTGCACCGAATTCGCGGTAAGTTTGCTCAGTAGCCTGCCCCTCGAGGGGCACGGCATATTCGGCATTGGCAGGCAGTAAAGAACAGGCGGCGGCATCAGGTGACGGAAAACAGCCTTGGGCACCTACTGGGCAGGCTGCGGAGGTACCCGGACGTTGAGGCCACCAACCTGCAGGCATGGGACGCCACCGACACGCTGCTGCTGGAAACGGCCGCCGACTTCCTGACGCCCGAGAGCAGCGTTGCGGTCCTCGGCGACCGCTACGGGGCTCTCGCGCTGGGGCTGCTCGCTGGCCGTGCGTCACCGCCTGCGCGGGTTCGGGTGTACCAGGATCTCATCACGGGGGAGCGTGCACTCCGCAACAATGCTGCTGCACTCGGCGTCGACGCCGGGTTTGTGCAGCTGCCCCTGGGGGCAGCGCTGCTGGACGGCGCGGACATCGTTCTGCTGCAGCTTCCCAAGACGCTCGCCGAGCTCGAGGAAATTTCCGACGCCGTGGCGCGGTACGCGTCCGCTGGGACCGTGCTGCTTGCCGGCGGTCGGGTTAAGCACATGTCCCTGGGCATGAACGCGGTGCTGGGGAGGTATTTTGAAACCGTCCAGCCGCAGCTGGCGCGGCAGAAGTCACGGCTCCTCGTGGCATCGGGGCCAATGCCCGGGCAGCCAGCGTCGCCGTATCCGGTGATGGAGTACAACGCCGAGCTGGATCTCACCGTCTGTGCGCACGGTGCCGTATTCGCCGGCACCAGGCTGGATATCGGAACGCGCTTCCTGCTGGAGTTTCTTCCGGCGATCCCTGCGGCCGGCAGCGCAGTGGATCTGGGCTGCGGCACCGGGATCCTGGCGGCCATGTATGCGCGAGCCCATCCGGAGTCGGCGGTGACGGCCACGGACCAATCAGCGGCGGCAGTTGCGTCCGCGGCGGCCACGGCAGCGGCGAATGGCCTGGACAGGCAGATCACTGTGCTTCAGGACGACGCGATGAGCTCTGTTCCGGCCGGCAGCGCCGACCTCATCCTGCTAAATCCCCCCTTCCACCTTGGAGCGAGCGTCCACACCGGTGCGGGGATCAAGATGTTCGAGGCCGCGGCCCGGGTGCTGGCTCCCGGCGGTGAGCTGTGGACGGTCTTCAACAGCCACCTGCCGTACTTGCCGGCTCTCGAAAGGCTGGTTGGACCGACCCGCATCAAAGGCAGGAACCCGAAATTCACGGTGGCTGCCAGCACCAAACTGCACGGCAGCTAAGCGTCGCCGCCGGCACGGGCTGCCCTCCGCCTTGGTCCGCGAGTGGGACATACCCGTATACCGGTAGGTAACGTACGATTCAGACATCGATAGTGACGCACCGACGATGCTTAGGGGATTCATTGACCGAGATCCGCCAGCCCACACCGCGGCGCGGAACCAACCTGCCCCGCATGGGTGACTTCAACCTGACAGTCATCCTGGACGCGATCCGGCGATCCTCAGGAGGCCTCAGCCGCGTCGAGCTGGCGCAGATCGTAGGCCTGTCGCCGCAGACCATCTCGAACATTTCCCGCCGGCTGCTGGACCAGAACCTCATTGTCGAGGCAGGGAAAGAGGGGAGCGGGCCAGGAAAGCCACGGACCATCCTGCGACTGAATCCGTCGGGTATGTATGCGGTGGGTGTGCACCTGGATCCCGCCGTCGCAACCTCCGTGCTGCTGGACCTCACAGGTGCAGTGGTTCAGCATTCGCAGATCAAGACTCCGGACGACGGCAATCCGGATGCCGTCATCTCCGCCATCGCCGCGGAGATCGAACAACTCGTGGACGCTTCCGGCGTGGACCGGGACAAAATAGCCGGCCTCGGGGTGGCTACTCCGGGTCCGATCAACCATGACCACGGCACCGTGGTGGAGCCGCCGTTGCTGAACGGCTGGGACAGCGTTCCGCTCCGGGACGCGCTGGCCGAAGCCACGGGGATGTCGGTGCTCATGGACAAGGACGTGACCAGCGCCGCCGTGGCGGAAACCTGGGCTGGCGGCCCCAGCGGCACGGGCAGTTTCATCTTCATGTACATGGGCACGGGAATCGGCTGCGGCATTGTCCTCAACGACGAGGTGGTCCGCGGTACGTCGGGTAACGCCGGAGAAATCGGCCACATCATCGTTGATCCGGACGGGCCGCCCTGCGACTGCGGCCTTCGTGGCTGCGTAAAGTCCTCTTGCATTCCCCAGGTCCTCGTGGCCGAAGCCCAGGCTGCCGGAATCCTGGACAACTCAAGTCCGTTGACGAGCGGGCCTGCGGTGCAGGACGGTTTTGCATTGCTCTGCGAGGCTGCCGAGGCGGGAAACGGGGCGGCCGCTGCGATCATCGACAAGTCTGCGGCGCTCGTGGCACGGGCAGCGGCGGTGGTGGCCAATACGCTCGACGTCGACCGCGTGGTGTTCGGCGGACCATTCTGGGCTCCGCTGTCACGGCGCTACTTGGACCAGGTTCCCGAACTGATCAATCAGAACAGCGACGCGGGGAACATCCATGGCATTGAAGTGGTGGGCACGGGTGTGGGGGAGGATGTGGGGGCCGTGGGCGCTGCGTGCCTCGTCCTCGAGCACACGCTGGCTCCGCGGGCGCAGCGGCTGCTGCTGGAGGGCTGAGGTTTCGGGCCGGCCGACTAGTGCCGGGGGCAGCCCTAATCGATGTCCTCGACAATCGTTCCGTACGGAATGGTGTCGTCAAGGTGCGCCTGGTGCCCCTTCGGAATGAACAGCACACGCACGCCATGGAGCTTGTCGGCGGCGGACTGCATGAGGATCGGACGGACCATGTCAACGAAGCTTGGGTCCTTGCCGACGAGATATTCCTGATAGCTGGCTGGTAGCTGGATCATGGCAAAAGAATAGACCCGTTCCCCCTGCATAGGGAGGGTAACGGCTACTTCTGCGGCGCCGGAAGCGGGACTGGACGACGCCGGGACCAACGTCGTCCGGACCATCCGGGCTGATACGCCCCGGTTGACCGCTGTCATGCCATCTGGCCCAGGCGGGCGCCTTGAGCGAAGAATGTTCTGTGCAGGGCACAACCGGAGGCGTAAGACTGCGTCTTAATTCGATGCCGACTTGAACCGGCCCCCAACTGGCTTCTAAAGTTCTATACAAGTTACCGAGGTAACGTGTCAGCGATCCTCCGCTGTGGTCCTGCCGCCCGTCGGCAGCCAAGGAGGGTGTGGGTGCCCCCATGTGGGCCTGACATTTGCTCACGGACTGCTTTTATTCAGGCGTAACAGTCGCGGCTGCGCCCTGCCGAAGTACGTTCCGTGTTCCCCAAACTCAATTCATTGACCGCACACTGCACGGGCCACCGCCACGGCAGTGCCGCTTTCAATGGCCCATAGCCAAGGACGCAAATGTCACCACCCAGCCTTATTGAGACCCATCCAAATCTTTCCGACACCGCCCCTGTTGCGCTGTCGTATGAGCTCTTCCCTCCCCGGTCGCCCGCGGCTGCGGAAACGTTGTGGACGACCATCCGCGAGCTGGAGACGACGGACCCCGACTACGTGTCCGTCACCTACGGTGCCAGCGGCTCCAACCGGGACACCGCGGTCGAACTCATCAACCGCCTGGTCCTGGAAACCACCCTCCGCCCTCTGGCCCACCTGACCTGCGTCGGAAACACGCCGTCGGAACTTGCCGAAATCATCGGCGAGCTGCTTGACGCCGGAGTACGCGGCATCCTTGCCCTGCGCGGCGACCAGCCCAAGGACAGCGGTGAACCGGTCAGCGGCTCCCTTCGCTACGCTCAGGACCTGATCGAACTGATCCGGCGGGTTGAGCAGCGGCGGTCGGCGCTGCTGTGCGCCGGCAAGGTGGCAGTCGGCGTGGCGGCCTATCCCACCCGGCACCCGGAATCCCCGAGCGAGGCACACGACGTCGAGGTACTGCTGGCCAAGCAGCGCTCAGGCGCGGACTTCGCCATCACCCAGGTGTTCTTCCGCACCGAGCAGTACGCGGACCTCATCACGAGGGCCCGCCGCGCCGGAGTCACGATCCCCATCATCCCAGGCGTCATGCCGCTCACGAGCCTGCGCCGGCTGAAGCGGCTGGGCGAGCTGACCGGCGTCGAACCGGCTCCGGAGCTCATCGAGCGGCTGGCCGCGGCGGATTCCGATGCCGAGCGCCTGCGCATCGGTGTGGGCGCCACGGTGGACCTGGCCAACGCCGCACTGGATGCCGGAGCCCCCGGCCTGCACCTGTACACGTTCAATGAACACCAGAGCGCGCTGGAGGTACTGGACAAGCTCTCGCTCGTCCGTCCGGCACGCTCGGCCAGCCGCCTCAACGCGATCGCCCGCCGCCAGCTCGCCAGCTGACCACGGCCAGCTGACCCCACCCCAAGACCTGCACGCCTTCCCACCCATTCAAGGAAATTCACATGACTGAGAAGAACACCCCGTTCCCGTCCGCCTCAATCCTCGGCTACCCCCGCATCGGCCGCCGCCGCGAACTCAAGAAGGCCGTCGAAGCCTACTGGGCCGGCAAGATCGACGCCGCCGCCCTCGACGCCGCAGCCAAGGAAATCCAGCTGGGCACGGCCAAGCGCCTGCAGGGCCTGGGCCTGACCGAAGCGGCCGCCGTTCCCGGCACGTTCTCCTTCTACGACCAGGTGCTCGACGCCGCTGCTCACCTCGGCGCCGTGCCGGCCCGTTTCGGCAACCTCCTCAACGCTGAGGGCCAGCTGGACATCGATGGCTACTTCACCCTGGCCCGCGGCAACAAGGACGAGCAGCCGCTGGAAATGACCAAGTGGTTTGACACCAACTACCACTACCTGGTGCCGGAAATCGGCCCGGAGACCAACTTCGCGCTGACCTCCAACCGCATCGTTGAAGAGTTCGAATACGCCCTGGCCAACGGTGTGGAGACCCGTCCCTACATCGTGGGGCCCGTCACCTTCCTGCTGCTCAGCAAGGCTTCCGACGACGCCCCGGCCGGCTTTAGCCCGCTGTCGCGCCTCGAGGATGTACTCCCCATCTACACCGCGCTGCTCGAGAAGCTGGCCGCTGCCGGCGCCAGCTGGGTCCAGCTGGACGAGCCGGCCCTGGTTGTCGACCAGGAAACCTCCGCGCAGGAGATCCAGGCCGCCGTTGCCCGCTCTTACGAAGTCCTCTCCGCGGCCGGCCAGCGCCCGCAGCTGTTCGTCTCCGCCCCGTACGGCGCCCTGAACGGCCAGCTCGGCACCCTCGCGGCCACCAACATCGACGCCCTGCACATCGACGTCTTCAAGGGCGCCGTCCCGTCCGCCGCAGCACTGGCGGCACTGGGCAGCAAGACCCTGGTTGCCGGCGTCGTGGACGGCCACAACATCTGGCGCAACGATCTTGCAGCCTCTGCCGACAAGATCGCCGAACTGAAGAAGTCGGTGGCCAAGCTGGCCATCAGCACCTCCACCTCCACCCAGCACGTCCCGCACGACGTCGAGGAAGAGGCACAGCTGTCCGAGCAGCTCCGCAGCTGGCTGGCATTCGCCGACCAGAAGGCCGTTGAGGTTGTGACCCTTGCCGGTCTGCTCACCGACGCCGCCGCCGTGCAGCCGGCCATCGATGAGGCCACCCGCATCATCGCCTCGCGCGCCGCCGCCGAGGGCGTCCAGCGCGCCGACGTCCGGGCCCGTACCGCCGCCCTGACCCCGGCCGACTTCAACCGCTCCGAGTACTCGGTCCGCGAAGCCGCCCAGGAAGAGGCCCTGCACCTGCCGCCGCTGCCCACCACCACCATCGGCTCCTTCCCGCAGACCTCCGAAATCCGTTCGGCCCGTGCCCGCAACAACAAGGGCGACCTCACCAACGAGCAGTACGAGCAGCTCATGAAGGACGAGATCAAGCGCGTCGTCGAGCTGCAGGAAGAGCTCGGCTACGACGTCCTGGTGCACGGCGAGCCCGAGCGCAACGACATGGTGCAGTACTTCGCCGAGAACCTCGAAGGCTTCGACGTCACGGTCCACGGCTGGGTCCAGTCCTACGGCTCACGCTGCACCCGCCCGTCCATCCTCTGGGGCGACGTCACCCGCAGCGCCCCCATCACGGTGGCCTGGGCCGAGTACGCCCAGTCGCTGACCAGCAAGCCGATGAAGGGCATGCTCACCGGTCCGGTCACCATCCTGGCGTGGTCCTTCGTCCGCGACGACCAGCCGCTGGGCGAAACCGCCAACCAGGTCGGCCTGGCGCTGCGCGACGAGATCGCCGACCTCGAAGCCGCCGGCATCAAGGTCATCCAGGTGGACGAGCCTGCCCTGCGCGAACTCCTGCCCCTGCGCAAGGCCGACCAGGCCGCTTACCTGGACTGGTCCGTGAACTCGTTCCGCCTGGCCACCGCCGGTGCCGCCGACGCCACCCAGATCCACACCCACCTGTGCTACTCCGAGTTCGGAGCCATCATCGACGCCATTGACGGACTGGACGCGGACGTCACCTCCATCGAGGCTGCACGCTCCCGCATGGAGGTCGTCCACGACCTCGAGTCCCACGGCTTCGGCCGCGGCGTCGGCCCGGGCGTCTACGACATCCACTCGCCGCGCGTTCCGGGCGAGCAGGAAGTCACCGAGCTGCTGAGCACGGCCGTCAAGCACGTTCCGTCCCGCCAGCTCTGGGTCAACCCCGACTGCGGCCTGAAGACCCGCGGCTACGCCGAGACCGAAGAGTCCCTGCGCAACCTCGTCGCAGCCACCAAGACGGTCCGCGCGGAACTGCTGGAAGCAGCAAAGTAGGAACCAGCAACCACGCACGGCGGCGGGCGGTCACCTTTTTGGTGACCGCCCGCCGTCGGCGTCTAATCATCGATTGCTGAGCAAACGCCGTTCTGAGCCCTCAAAAGGGCCGTTATGGAGCAATCGATTCGACTTGGGGATGGGTTCAGGACTCCCAGACGATTTCGTCGTCCACCACGCCGTCCTCATCCGCAGACGCCACGAGCAGTTCGTCAGTGAAATGGGAACCCAGTGTGAAGTCGAGGACGAAGTAGCGCTCGGGCTGGCCCGGGTAGATTCCCACGTGGCCCAGCTTCAGAGCCTTCAGGAACACCGCATTGGTGAGCTGGCTTTTGTCTGAGACGCCGAAGACCTTCTGCAGGTGCTCATCCTTGATGGCATTGCAGTGGAAGCGGAGATACTCCTGGGGGCTCGTCCCCTCCTGCTCCAGCTCTTCCGCGATCATCTCCCGGACCTCGTCCACGAGCTCGGGCAGGTAGCGCAAACGGTAGTCCACCTTGTGCATGGCCGCCTCATCGAAGTGGTCATGGGCGTTGATGTTGAGGTCCAGCTCAAGGCGTTGGCCAGCCAGCTCGTGCTCCGCGGCGACGTTATGGTCCCGGCCGTGGTTGAGCTCGATCTCTCCGAAGTGCTGGCTCGCTACCTTGGTGGTCATATCTTCAACATAGACCCGAAAAGCGGTGCATTCCAGCTTCGGGGATTATTTATCTGGAGACCCCAGGCTGCCCAGCGTGTCAGCCAGCAGGTCCACGAAGAGCTGAACCCGGGCGGTCTTCTTGTCGTTGATCAGCAGTGCGAAGACGTTGCGGGCCAGCCTGATCTCCGGGACGTCCAGCACCACCACGCCGGCCGGCCGGTGGCGCAGCGCAAGCTCAGGTACCAGTGCGGCGCCCAGCCCGGAGGCCGCCATTTCAAGGCTGGCGTGGAAGTCATCGCTGTAGGCCACCACGCGGGGGTGCAGGTTGCAGCTGGCGAAGAGCCGTTCGATCACCGTGGCGTCGCTCGTGCCCGGGTGGTGCATGATCCAGGGCATGTCGGAGAGGTGGTCCGCGGCCACTTTGGCCTCAGTGCGGAAGCCCCATCCGGTGGGTAGGACCACCCGGAAATTGTCGTCGCCGATCCACTGCCGGTTGATGGTGTGCGGCCACGCCAGCCCGGACTGGCCCACCTGGTACACGAGCGCCACGTCCACGTCGCCGCCTGTACGCAGGCCCTGGATGGTCTGGGCGGGTTCGGCCACGGAAACCCGGAGGTCGATGCCGAGACCTTTCCACGCCGGATTCTTCAGGATCCGCGGGAGGACGTAGGTGGCAAGGCTGGGAAAGATTCCGAGCCTCAGCTCCTGGCTGGTGGTGTCGTGGGTTTTGGACGCGGCGGCCATCAGCGCCTCAATGTCGGTGAGGACCTTGGCCGCGTGGCGGGCCATCACCAGGGCGGCATCGGTGGGCACCACGCTCCGTGCCGAACGCTGGAACAGGTGCACTCCCGTGTCCCGTTCGAGGGCCGACATCTGCTGGGAAACGGCCGAGGCCGTATACCCGAGCCTGCTCGCCGCGGCCGCGAAGGATCCCAGCCTGGTGACCTCCAGCAAGGTCCTCAAATGTACGGGGTTAACCACCAGCTCACCTTACTCTCGGTACCGTTTGCCAGCGAAAAAATTGCCCACCCATCCGTGTGACTGATGGCTCCGAATAGCCCCTGAGTAGTCAATCAGCGGCAGCTGTTCAGCAAAGGAGCAAAGATTGTCACCCAGCCCAGCACGGAGTGGAGACGAGAGCCGGCGCATCGCCGTCGTCGGCAGCGGGGTGGCGGGCCTGACGGCCGCGCACATCCTCAGTCGGCGTGACCACGTCACCCTCTTCGAGGCGGAAGCCAGGCCCGGCGGCCACGCCCACACCCACGACGTCCCACAGACTTCGGGGACGCTCGCCGTGGATACGGGCTTCATCGTGCACAACAACCGCACCTACCCCAACCTCATCCGGCTGTTCGGCGAACTGGGTGTCGAAACGCAGGATTCGGACATGACCATGAGCATCAGGTGCGACGGCTGCGGCCTCGAGTACGCCGGGGCCAGGGGAGCCGCCGGCGTCTTTGCCCGGCCAGCCAACCTGCTGCGTCCCCAGTACCTGCGGATGCTGGCCGAGATCCTGCGCTTCTGGCGAAAGGCGCGCGCACTACTGTCCTCCGCCGCTCCAGAAGACGGCGGCGAGGAAACGCTGGGCGCCTTTCTGGACCGGGAAAAGTTCAGCGATTACTTCACAGCCCACTTCATGGCGCCGGTGGTGAGCGCCGTGTGGTCCTGCGACCCGACGACCGCGCTCGCCTATCCGGCACGGTATCTCTTCACCTTCCTGGATCACCACGGCATGCTCGGCATCAAGGGTTCGCCGCAGTGGAAGACCGTGAAGGGAGGCTCGCGCAGTTACGTTGACCGCGTGGTCGCGGGTTTGCAGGAGGTCCGCCTCGGCAGCCCCGTGCTGGCGGTGCGTCGCACCGGATCCGGCGTGGAAATCACGACGGCGGCCGGCACCGAAGAGTTCGACGCCGCCGTCATCGCCGCGCACCCGCGCGAGGCACTGGCCATGATGGCGGAGCCGACGCCGGACGAAGTCAGGATCCTGGGCGACATGTCCTATTCTGTGAACCACATCAAGTTCCATCGTGATCCCGCCGTTCTGCCGCGCACGGAAGCGGCCCGCGCGTCCTGGAATTACCGGCTTCCTTCCTGCGGGGCCCGCCCGGACCACGTGCTGGTCAGCTATGACCTCACCCGCCTCCAGCGGCTCAGCCCGGACGACGGCGGCAGCTATATCGTGAGCCTTGGCGAATCCGACCTTATCGAACCGGGAGCCGTACTGCAGGACCTCGTCTATGAGCACCCCCAGTACACGCCGGAATCTGTGACTGCGCAGGGCCGCCTTGGTGAACTCGGCGATTCCCGGCTCGCGTTCGCCGGCGCCTACCACGGCTGGGGCTTCCATGAGGACGGTGCAGCGTCCGGGGTTCGGGCGGCAGCGCTGCTGGGCCGGGACTGGGAAGCGCCCGCTGACCGGCACGAGGTGCTGGAAGCCGGGCGGCCGGCGGAGCTTGTCCCATGACGGCGGCCATCTACCGCACCAGCATCCGCCACGTGCGGCGGGATCCGCTGGAGAACGCCTTCACCTACCGAAGCTACAGCTGGTTCGTGGATCTTGACGCGTTGCCCCTGCTGCCCTGGTGGCTGCGTCCGCTCGCCGGCTTCCATGCCGAGGACCACCTGGGGGACCCGGCGGCCAGCATCCGGGAGAACGTTGACCGCTTCCTCGCCGTTAACGGTGCGAAGCCCGACGGCGGCAAGGTCACCATGCTGGCCAACGCCAGGGTGCTGGGACAGGTCTTCAACCCCATCAGCCTCTTCTGGTGCCACGGCGCTGACGGCACGCTGCACGCCGTGATCGCCGAGGTCCACAACACCTATGGCGAACGGCACTGCTACCTGCTGCATCCGGATGAGGCCGGACGTGCCAGGACCGACAAGGACTTCTACGTCTCCCCGTTCAACGAGGTGGACGGCAGCTACCGGATGAACCTGCCTGAACCTGACGGGAACCTCGCCGTCGCGGTGGTGCTTGAACGTGCCGGGCGCAAGCCGTTTACCGCCGCCATGACCGGGGTAGGCCAGGCCGCCACTCCGCGCAGCATCCTCGCCGCGGCGCTCGCCGTTCCGTTGGCACCTCTCCGCCTTGTGCTGCAGATCCATTGGCAGGGAATCAAACTCTGGGCCCGCGGATTGCCCATCATCAACCGCCCCCACCACCCATCACAGGAGGCAGTCTCATGACACTCACAGACCCGACCTACCAGGGAAACGCATCCGGTCCGTTCCGGATCCCGGCTGCTCCGGCGGCCATCGACGCCGAGGTGTGGCCCGGCGTCGCCCGTCCTCCTGCAGGAGCGAAGGCGGCCCTTGCCGGCAAGGCGGCCGGCGCGCTGTTCAGGGGTGCCGCCCGGCGGCTGCCGCTGCGGATTGAGTACCCCGACGGGTCCGTGCTGGGGACCGGGGACGCCGGCTCGCCGGTGATGACCATGGTCAGGCCGGAGGATTTCGACGCCCGCATCGGCGATAACGGCCTGATCGGGCTGGGGGAGTCTTTCATGGCCGGGGACTGGGAGGCGTCCGACCTCGCCGGCGTCCTGGAGGTCTTTGCCTCCTCTCTGGACACGCTCATCCCGGTGCCGCTGCAGAAGCTGCGCAGCCTTTACCTGCCGCGGGCGCCGCGCCAGGAACGCAACACGGAGCAGAACACCCGGGGCAACATCTCGCGCCACTACGATCTCTCCAACGAGCTCTTCTCCAACTTCCTGGACACCACCATGAGCTACTCCTCGGGGCTGTTTGCCGCCGGAGCCGGCCCGCTGCCGGAAGTCGGCTGGGATGCACTGGCCTCCGCCCAGCAGGCCAAGATCGACAGGCTGCTGGACAAGGCCGGGGTGGGCCAGGGGACCCGGCTCCTGGAGATCGGCACGGGCTGGGGTGAGCTCGCCCTACGCGCCGCTGCCCGCGGCGCCACCGTGTACACGGTGACGCTGTCCAGCGAGCAGCAGGCGCTGGCACAGCAGCGCATCGAGGAAGCCGGTTACTCAGGCCGGGTCACGGTGGCCCTGCAGGATTACCGCGCGGTGGAAGGCGAGTACGACGCCGTCGTCTCCGTCGAAATGATTGAAGCGGTGGGCTATGAGTACTGGCCGGTCTACTTCCAGACCATCGACCGGGTGCTGGCTCCCGGCGGCAAGGTGGCCATCCAGGCCATCACCATGCCGCACGGCCGCATGCTCGCCACGCGGAATGCCTACACCTGGGTGCACAAGTACATCTTCCCCGGCGGGTTCCTTCCTTCCGTGCGGGCGATCGAGAGCGTCACCGAGCAGCACACCACGCTCCGTGTCCGGGAACGCCGGGGGATGGGTGACCACTACGCGGCCACGCTGCGGCTGTGGGAGGAGCGGTTCCTGGTCCGCTCCCGCGAAGTGCGGGAGCTCGGGTTCGACGAAGTCTTCCAGCGGATGTGGCTGTTCTACCTGTGCTACTCGCGGGCCGGTTTCCAGTCCGGCTACCTGGACGTGCAGCAGATCGTCCTGGACCGCCGGGAGGCACAGCTCTAGATTTGCCGTTTCCTTAATCACAAGGAGGGGCCCGGAAGCATGCTTTCGGGCCTCTTCTGCGTGCCCCGGACCACAATTCCTGGCATGCGCGGGCACGTTCGACACGCCGTCTTCCGCACGACACGCAGGCGTTTAAATGTGTCTAAGTACTCCACAGGGTGTGGATTTCGTCCTCGAAAAAGCCGGAAATCCGGACATTTTGGCGACCCTTGCCTGTGGATTAAAAGTGCATTAAATGACATACTTGTAATACATCATCTAGGGGTTCCGCTGGGGGCCTTGCACTACATGTAGTATCGACATACAGATTGAGCGGGAGACCGGCGCAGCCAGTATCGGACAGGGATTTCAGTTCCAGGCCGATTCCAGTTCCAGGCCAGAGTCCACCGCAACGATGAACAAAGACTTCAAGCAAGACAAGACGTCAAGAGTACAGAAGCAGTGACTTCGACAAAGGGGACAGGGACCATGACCGTTACGGTTTACACGAAGCCGGCCTGTGTTCAGTGCAACGCAACCTACCGCGCGCTGGATAAGAAAGGCATCACCTACCAGAGCGTGGACATCTCCCAGGACGCGGACGCCCTCGAGCGCCTGAAGTCATTGGGATACATGCAGGCTCCGGTTGTCGTGACGGACCAGGACCACTGGTCAGGCTTCCGCCCGGACAAGATCGAAGAGCTGGCGCTGAGCGCCGCCGCTTCGGTGGCCTAGGCTTCATCCGCCGTTTCCGGCAAAGAACTTTACGTAGATGAGGTGACCCCCATGGCAGCGCCGGCACTTGCCGATGCGCCGTTCGCAGCGGATGTTGCGAATACGACGCCCATGAACCGGACATCCAGTCACCTCATCTACTTCTCCTCGTCCTCCGAGAACACCAAGCGCTTCATCGACAAGCTGGGTACGGACGCCGCCAGGATTCCGCTGCATCAGAAGGACCAGCCGCTCACGGCTTCCGAGCCGTTTGTGCTGGTACTCCCGACGTACGGCGGAACCGGCGGCGAAGGCTCCGTACCCAAGCAAGTCATCAGGTTCCTGAACAACCCGCTGAACCGCAGCCTGCTCAGGGGCGTCATCGGGGCGGGAAATACGAATTTCGGGGACAACTACTGCATGGCGGGGGACATCATCGCTGCCAAGTGCCAGGTCCCGCACCTATATCGTTTCGAACTCATGGGGACGCCGGAAGACGTCGACCGTGTACAAAAAGGATTGGAAGAGTTTTGGACACGACTGTCGCAGACACAGAAGTAACCAGGTCCGAAGGAAGGGACACGCCCATGGATTCGGTCGCCGGTGCGGTTGAACAGCAGGAGAAGCCGGCACTGCCCGCCGCCTACAAGGGCCTGGGCTACCACGAGCTCAACGCCATGCTGAACCTGTACGGTCCCAACGGCGAGATCCAGTTCGAGGCGGACCGTGAGGCCGCCCACCAGTACTTCCTGCAGCACGTGAATAACAACACGGTCTTCTTCCATGACCTCGAGGAGAAGCTCGACTACCTGGTGAAGAACCAGTACTACGAGCGCGAGACTCTCGACCAGTACACGATGAACTTCATCCGTGAGCTCTACAACCGCGCGTACAAGAAGAAGTTCCGCTTCGAGACCTTCCTGGGCGCGTTCAAGTTCTACACGTCCTACACGCTGAAGACGTTCGACGGCAAGCGTTTCCTCGAGCGCTACGAGGACCGCGTTTGCATGGTGGCCCTGCACCTGGCCCGCGGCGACGAGCAGCTGGCGCTGCAGATGGTTGACGAGATCATCGAGGGCCGCTTCCAGCCGGCCACCCCCACGTTCCTGAACGCCGGTAAGCGCCAGCGCGGCGAGCTGGTCTCCTGCTTCCTGCTCCGCATCGAAGACAACATGGAGTCGATCGGCCGCTCCATCAACTCGGCCCTGCAGCTGTCCAAGCGCGGCGGCGGCGTGGCGTTCGCGCTGACCAACATCCGCGAGGTTGGCGCGCCCATCAAGCAGATCGAGAACCAGTCCTCCGGCGTCATCCCCGTGATGAAGCTCCTCGAAGACAGCTTCTCCTACGCCAACCAGCTCGGTGCGCGCCAGGGTGCCGGCGCCGTGTACCTGCACGCCCACCACCCGGACATCTGCCGGTTCCTGGACACCAAGCGCGAGAACGCGGACGAGAAGATCCGCATCAAGACCCTCTCGCTCGGCGTCGTGATCCCGGACATCACCTTCGAGCTGGCCAAGAAGGACGAGGACATGTACCTGTTCTCGCCGTACGACGTCGAACGGGTCTACGGGATGCCGTTCTCCGACGTCTCGGTCACCGAGAAGTACTACGAGATGGTGGACGATTCCCGGATCAAGAAGACCAAGATCAAGGCCCGAGAGTTCTTCCAGACCCTCGCCGAGATCCAGTTCGAATCCGGCTACCCGTACATCATGTTCGAGGACACCGTGAACCGGGAAAACCCGATCGACGGCAAGATCATCATGTCCAACCTGTGCTCCGAGATCCTCCAGGTTTCGCAGCCCACGACGTACCATGACGACCTGTCCTACGACGAGACCGGCAAGGACATCTCCTGCAACCTGGGGTCGCTGAACATCGCGAAGACCATGGATTCGCCGGACTTCGGCCTGACCATCGAGACGGCCATCCGCTCGCTCTCGGCTGTTTCGGACATGTCCAACATCACGTCGGTTCCGTCCATCGCCCGCGGCAACGACCAGAGCCACGCCATCGGCCTGGGCCAGATGAACCTGCACGGCTACCTGGCCCGCGAGCGGGTTCACTACGGTTCCGAAGAGGGCCTGGACTTCACCAACATCTACTTCTACTCGGTGGTGTACCACGCGGTCCGTGCCTCGAATAAGCTGTCCATCCAGACGGGCCAGACGTTCGGCGGGTTCGAGAAGTCCAAGTACGCCTCCGGCGAGTTCTTCGACAAGTACACGAACCAGGAATGGGTCCCGCAGACCGCCAAGGTCGCGGAACTGTTCAAGAACATCCACATCCCCACCCAGGATGACTGGCGCGAGCTGAAGGCTTCCGTCATGGAGCACGGCATCTACAACCAGAACCTGCAGGCCGTCCCGCCGACGGGCTCGATCTCCTACATCAACAACTCCACCTCCTCGATCCACCCGGTGGCGTCCAAGATCGAGATCCGCAAGGAAGGCAAGCTGGGCCGCGTGTACTACCCGGCGCCGTACCTGACGAACGACAACCTGGAGTACTACCAGGACGCGTACGAGATCGGCTACGAGAAGGTCATCGACACCTACGCCGCTGCCACGCAGCACGTGGACCAGGGCCTGTCCTTGACGCTGTTCTTCAAGGACACCGCCACTACGCGCGACATCAACAAGGCCCAGATCTACGCCTGGAAAAAGGGCATCAAGACCATCTACTACATTCGTCTCCGCCAGCTCGCGCTGGAAGGGACCGAGGTGGATGGCTGCGTCAGCTGCATGCTTTAAGATTCAACTAAATTGTGACAGTACGACGGCGGGCAGCCGCCCGCCGTCGTACGCTTAACTTAACGAAGAACCCAACTTTTAGGGGATGACATGACCGAAAAGGTCAAGCTGCTTAGCCACGTCGAGGCGATCAACTGGAACCGCATCCAGGACGACAAAGACGTGGACGTCTGGAACCGCCTGGTCAACAACTTCTGGCTCCCGGAGAAGATCCCGCTGTCCAACGACGTCCAGTCGTGGGCGACGCTGACCCCAGACGAGCAGCAGCTCACCATGCGCGTGTTTACCGGCCTTACCCTGCTGGACACCATCCAGGGCACCGTCGGGGCCGTCAGCCTGATCCCGGACGCGATCACCCCGCACGAAGAGGCCGTCTACACGAACATCGCCTTCATGGAGTCCGTGCACGCGAAGAGCTACTCCTCCATCTTCTCCACACTGGCCTCTACCAAGGAGATCGACGAGGCGTTCCGTTGGTCCACCGAAAACGTAAACCTTCAGAAGAAGGCCCAGATCGTCATGGACTACTACCAGGGCGACGATCCGCTGAAGCGTAAGGTGGCCTCCACGCTGCTGGAGAGCTTCCTGTTCTACTCGGGCTTCTATCTGCCGATGTACTGGTCCTCACGGGCCAAGCTGACCAACACGGCCGACCTGATCCGCCTGATCATCCGCGATGAGGCCGTGCACGGCTACTACATCGGCTACAAGTTCCAGAAGGGCCTCGAGGGCCTGTCCGAAGAGCGCAAGCAGGAGATCAAGGACTACACCTTCGAGCTGCTCTTCGAGCTGTACGAAAACGAAGTCCAGTACACACACGATCTCTACGACTCCGTCGGCCTGGCCGAGGACGTCAAGAAGTTCCTGCACTACAACGCCAACAAGGCGCTGATGAACCTGGGCTACGAGGCCATGTTCCCGGCTTCCGTCACCGACGTGAACCCGGCCATCCTCTCCGCGCTGTCGCCGAACGCGGACGAGAACCACGACTTCTTCTCGGGTTCGGGTTCGTCTTATGTCATTGGCAAGGCCGTCAACACTGAGGATGACGACTGGGACTTCTAGTCTTCTTCTGCTGTGAGATGTCGACCTAAGCTGTGAGATGTCGACCTAATTGGAAGAATCGCTTCCTATTTGGAAGAAACTCGTCGCCTAGTTGGAAGACTTCCAATTAGGCGTGAGACCGGAAGCTAGTTAGCGATTCACCGGATAACTGGCTCATCGCAATCGGGAGTGTAGTTGGGGTCCGAATTCGTTCGCTTCGAGCAGGCTGCGCGCGGTGGCAGACTGTGGTCAGGCCAAGGGCGTTGAAGGTTGCGTAGGACGCATTGAGTCCTTCGGGCGGCCAGTGTAGCAACTTCCATCATTGGAAACGTCGACTCTACCGGGCACCGACACACCACGCCCCGGCCACACGGCGAAAAGCCACTTTTAGGAGAAAGCGTTGCCGCTCCCCACTGACATATCAGTTCCAGGCGCGTTGACGCCGATTGAGTTTCGAGCAGGTCTATCTACAGTTATCGTTGGCGCCAACAGGTCCGGTAAAACAAAATTGGCGGTTGAGTGCGAACGGCAGCTCGGGGTCACTAGGCACCGTATCTCGGCGCAGCGGATGCTAGCGATTGATCCGTCAATCGAAAAAATCAGCGAGGAGGCTGCCCGAGGTCAGCTCCGTTACGGATACGCTAAACCGAGCGAATATGGCAGCCTAGAAGTAGCGCGTGACAACCAACGATGGGGCCGAGCTCAACCTCGCTTCATACTTAACGATGCAGGCGCCCTACTTCAAGTGCTCTTCGGAGAGCAAGCGAATACGGCTGTTAGCGCCTACAATGCCGCTGCGGATGGCGTTCCGATCGCAAGCGGCGATACTTTGATGCGCAAGTTGAAAGCGATTTTCCATTGGGTGTTGCCAAACCGCGAGTTATACATCAAGGCTGACCACATCACGGTTTCTCCCGTTACAGACGAGACAGTCGGCGAGCCTTACAGCGTCACTGAAATGAGTGACGGCGAATAAGCGGTTTTTATATGCTCGGCCAAACGCTGGTCGCCGACCACAGCTCAGTCTTCATCATGGACGAGCCCGAGATTCACGTTCACCGCTCCATCCTCGGCCGTCTTTGGGACGAATTGGAAGCCGCGCGTCCAGATTGTGCCTTTCTCCTGATCACGCACGATTTAGAGTTCGCAGCATCGCGCGCCGGCAAGAAGCACGTAGTGCGGAGCTATGCACCCACTACCGGTTGGGTCATCGAAAACGTGCCCGAGGCGGCAGGCTTCAGCGAGGATCTCGTGCCATTGATTCTTGGCAGCCGCAAACCGATCCTTTTCGTCGAAGGCGAACAGGGCAGCCTCGACCTTGCCTTCTACCGCGCTTGTTATCCCGCCTGGACGGTCGTGCCTCGCGGCGGTTGCGAAGGCGTGATTCACTCGGTCGTCACCATGCGGCGCAATGCAGCGTTCACCCGAATCCAGTGCGCTGGATGGTTGACGCGGACGGCCACGACGAAAGCGACCGTGCGAATCTCGCTGCCCACGGCATCCAAATACTGCCCGTGGCGGAGATCGAGAACCTTCTCCTGCTCCCTACTGTCTCGCGCGCGATCCTAGAGATGAACGACCTCGAAGGGAATGAGTTAGAAACGAAACTCGCTGAGCTAAAGGCAGCAATCCTCGCCGATGCAACGATCGAGAAAAACGTGAGTGAGGTTGTCCTGAGCTATTGCCGTCGACGCATCGACAGAATGCTCAAGCAGATTGACTTCTCAGCGGACAAGTCGATCGCGGACCTCACTACCAGTTACGCCGCCCGGACGGGCGAGCTGGACGTCTCCGAGCTCGCCTCCGATATAGAAACGAAGATAGCCGCCGCTGTTAGCGCCGGTGACCTCGCCGCTCTGCTGGCGGTTTACGATCGCAAGAAGCCCCTTTTGGCACTGGCATCGTCCCACCTCCGCAACTGGAAGGTCGAGGTGTTCAGTGCTTGGACTACGCGCGCTATTCAGAGTACGCGTGACGACCGACTTCGCCGAGCCATTAGCTGCGTAATTCCGGACGTCACTGCCTTTTGAAAACGCTTGCCCCTCATCCAAGGTGAATTTGGTGAATTCGAGATTTGACTATCGATAAAGGTGACTCGCAGGAAGCTTGATGCGCTCCGAAAACCTGCGTGCCGATGAAAGAACCGGGCACGAGCCCTTTTGACCAGCCGGCCGCCGGCGTAGGCAAGGGCTTGTTCGACGCCCGCCTGTTCCTGCGCGTGGAGCTGGCCTCGTGTCGTCCAACAAAGGCGCCGACCACGCCAGGAATGTGCTGGTCAATGAGATCGAAGAAGCTGAACTTCGATTCCTGCCAAGGGATATGACGCTCGCGCCGAACCGGTCAGGAACTAACCAGCTGGTGGTGCAGCCAGACGCTCTCATCACTTCTCCAGGCTCTTTTGTCCTTGTTGAGGCCAAGCGTGTTCGATCGAGTTCCTTCCAGCCAGAGCAGCTGGCAAAGGAATATGTGGCAACGATGGCGCATGTAGCTACACGCACTCCTCGGGCTTCGAGGAAGCCCATCTCCGGGCAGCCCTCCGTGCTATCGCAGGGAAACACCCCGCCTGGGGCTGGCGGAAGGCCCGCTGGCACCTGCTGGCCCAGTCCGAGTGGGACGGCGTGGTGCTGAACAGGAAGCGCGTGCGCCGGCTCTGGCGCGATGAAGGGCTGGCCTGTAAACCCAGGGCGCGGAAGAAGCGCCGCACCGGGCCCGCCGGGGAGCAGAAACGGCTCATAGCCGAGTATCCGATGCATGTGGTCAGCTTCGACTTCCAGTCCGACGTGACCTCCTGCGGCTGGCACATCCGGTCCTTCAACGTCATCGACGAATACACGCGCACCGCGCTGGCCATCATTCCGTGCCGGCCTTTCAAGGCCTCGGACGTGGTCGCGGTGCTGGAGGACGTCATCGACGAAACCGGCACCGCTCCGACCTACGTCATGTGTGACAACGGGCCGGAATTCACTGCCGCCCGCGCTACTCGAGTGGTGCAATACCGCCGGGGTCGACACCGCATTCATCGACGCGGCACCCTGCCAGAACGGCTTCATCGAGTCCTTCAACGCCCAATTCAGAAGGGAACAACTCTCCGGAGAAATCATGGACACCATGTCCGAAGCGAAGTATTTGGCCGAGGAATGGAAAGCTATCTACAATCATGAACGGCCCCACGGATCCCTGGACGGCATGACACCGAAACGCGACTGGGAAACCTGGACGCAAGAAAACCAATTAGCTATCGCATAGGCGCTGGACTGCTAACGGGGCCAAACCAGTGCCTTGAACTGTCGAACGATTAGGGCCGGGGTGAAGACTTCGACGATGAGCTCCGCTTCGGAATCCTCTGAGCGTCTGACCGCGGTCTCCGCAGGTCGGGGGCCCAGATCAAGCGGATGAAGGTCCTCGGTGGTTTGGCGCGTTCCAAGGGATGGATTGACCAGTTGTTGTCGTATTCTCAGACCAGATAGGCCGAAGAGGGGCGGTCCTGGTGGACCGCCCCTCTTCTTTCTTATTCCCGCGCCCAAGAAAACCTGGATCAACCAACCAAACGAAACCTCAAACTGTCACAGACAGCGTGATCTATTCCCGAATCCCGCGAAGGTCAGTTGGCCGCTTGGTTCCACCGGCAAGCCAACCGAGACGACCTACAATCCCAGCCACCAGACCGCCGTGCTGTGAGGCATTTACGAAATCGAGAGGTTGGCGCTGACGCTCCACTTGGACCAATCCGTCCAGATGTCAAGGTCTCTCGAGCCTTCCTGGATGGCAGCCTTGTGGAAGACTTCCTCGTTTCCGGGCTCCCCGTTGACGAGCGTGCGGACGTTGTTGATGATCAGCGTCTTGCCGGCCCCAACATGGTATTTCCATGACGATGCACCCAAGAAATCGTTGCCGTCGAAGGGGGGCCAATACGTGTAGTCATCTTCCCAACGTTCTTGCTTGATGTTCACGTCCCGGGCCTTCTCGCAGTACACCTTTATCTTGTAGTTGACCTTCGTGACCTTGTAAATGGTGTATCCAGCGAATTCGGGCTTCAGTGCTTTGACCGTGCAGACAGTTTTGGTGGTGGCTGCCTGGGCCGGGGCGGCCAAGGCGAAGGGAACGGTTGTCAGTGCGAGCGAAGCCGCGGCTATGAGAGCAATTTTGCGGCGTGCAGTGCGGGATTCTTTTGTTGGTGTTCCTTTGGAAAACATGATTAACGCTCCTGGGTGATGATCGGGTGGACGTCCTTGGCTCATGTGTCACATAGCGATGGCAGCAGCCGTGTCGGTCCTAATTGGTTGGAATTGGATAAACCTCGAGAGGCCCAAGTTCCGTTTCCGGATTCGTTTAATCCGGTAACTCCATGTTGCGTCGGCGTGGGAATTGGGCACTTCCGTGCCAGCACGGTTTCCGAGAAGCAGGCTCCCCGGAAACGCCCCGCGGCGACGGTGTTCCGAATCCGCCCCTGTCGTGCACAACCCTATTGACGAGCTGGGCAGTGGGACGTGGAGACTGGCCAGCCCCTCGGCCAACCGGCCGACCGATCGGCGAACCGCTGATTGGACATAAGAACAGGGTGGTCAGTGTGGCGTTTAGCCCCGATGGGAACCGGATTGCCTCCGCCAGTGCCGACGGCACCGTCCGGCTGTGGCCAGGGCCCCCAGTCTGGCCAGACGTGCTATGTGCAAAGCTCACCCTGAACATCAGCCACGAACAGTGGCGTGAGTGAGTCTCACCGGGCATCGATTTCATCGAGGTTTGCCCGAGCATGGCCGTTCCTGCTGGCAGCACGACGGCCAGTCATGTCGCGGAAACCGGGCTGCCCCAGCGGTAGGTATCGGCAGGAATATCCTGAGGAATGCAGGAAAGTAAGGGGGCCCAATCACCTCACATGGGGCGCGACGAATGTCCCAATTTTCGTAGCACTGCAGCGCTTCAAAAAGACTGTCTCAGCAACAGGGAACCACACGCGCTGCCCGGCCCCTCCTATCACGGCCGGTACGCCTGCAACCTCCACCGGCAGGGGAAACGAGAGCCTTCCCATGCTGTAAATGGTCCACCTGAGCACCGCACTGCAATGACCAGTTCAAGTCGCCCCGAAACCTCATCGTGATTGCTTGAGGAACACTACCGCCGGGCGCTTGCAGGGACCCTGCTTCTCGGAAAAGCGTGCTGGCACGGTAGTGCCCAATTCCAACGCGGACGCAACATAGAGCTACGGGGTTACACGGATCCGGAACCGGAACTTGGGCCCTCGAGGTTTATCCATTTCCAATCAATCAGGAACCGACCCTTTCTAGTCACGGGAACATCAAAAATGATAAGCATCATGTTTCGCGGCGCCGGCGATGCCCCAGGCCTCCCCGGCGGACCAGCTCTCGCCATCCCCACCAGCCCCGGGTCCGCCACAGTCAACGCGGCGAGGGTTCGACAGCCTAGAACCCCGGCATCAAACACCATGCCGGGCTCCTGCAGCCTGGCCGCGCAGGAGCGGGTCAGGGATGCCGCGTATGACGCGGTCGAGAAGGTCCTGAACAGCCTGTTTCAGCCATTGAGCCCGCAGGCCCTCGCAACACGGTGGAACGATGCTGCAGACGCCATGACGAAACACCTTGAAATAAAGAACATCGGCCGATAGAAATTAGTCGATGGAAACAGAATTGGACTTACGCCATGCAGAACCCGGCGATGCCGAAGAGCTCGGGGACCTTCACCCCCGGTGCCGGCGCGAAGCGTATGCTGGCCTGCTGTCGGCAAACTTCTTCGAGCAGCAGAACCCCGCGGACCGCATTGCGCAGTGGTCCCAAATTCTCACGGGACCACATGCTGCCCGGCATTGGGTCGCCGTGCATGACGGACGCCTGATCGGATTTTCTGGCTCCATACCCCCGGCACAAGCTCAGTCACCGAGCTCTGGGGCATCTATCTACTCTCCGCTTATCACGGTTCTGGGCTCGGACAACGGCTCCTGGAGGCCACCATTGGCACGGAAAATGCGATGCTGTGGGTGGCCCAAGACAACCCGCGAGCCCAAGCGTTTTATCGACGTAACGGCTTTAGCCCCAATGGTACGAGAAAGGTCGTCGAAGACTGGGAAGGAATTCCTCTAATCCAGATGAGCCGCTGATACATATTGTCCGAAGCCAGAGAGACGCAAGTTGCGACTGCAAAGCCTAGTTTTGAGACGACTGTACACATTCCTGCACTCATTTCGGCCCTGGAAGTCGCAAGCGCAACAACCTTCCAGATCCTCGGTCACCGCAGTCGAAGGAGCAGGTGGTCTCAGGTGAACGAACAAGGCACTGGCAAGGCACCCGGATCCAGGTCGCGGGACTTTGGATCACGGCATGCAGCGTCGCCCCGCCGCTGCTCCGAACCGTGTTCGACGTGCTCGAAGTTATGGGACGGTGAGCGGCTGGAGATGCTGGGCGTTCCAAGTGCCAGAGCGTTTGGCAACCCCGTCGGTACCCTGCCGATTCATCGCAATTACAGATTCTGCAAAGTTTTGAACTACTGGAACGCCGGTTATCGGCGTTGAAATATCGCCAGAAACGCGGGGGATAAAACGCTTTCCGACGGGGCCGGGGTGTGTTCTCCGCGGGAGCCGGAAAAGGACGTGCCCGCATCCACGCCGCGGTGCATCAAACAGCCGCGCAAAAGCCCGTGGCGCTCTCTGGCTTGATTAGAGCTTTGCAGGAGCGCAACTGGCCCGCAATTCCGAGCGCTTGGCGGAACAGATTGATTGTAGGCACCAATCCCGATTCGTCGATCTGTCGAAGGATGAACTCAGAGGACTAGACGCCTGCAGCTTTTCCATAGAGGAATCCCAGCAGCCTAACGGAGTTCCTGGGTTTCAGGTGATTTCCCTACGAGGCAGCTCACGCTCACCAGAAACTCCATACATGATTTTAATTCTTGCGGGTCGCCGGCGATAGCCCTCGACGAGACTCACGAATAGTGCTCGCGAAATGGGGTGCGTGCCTCATTTTGGAAATGCTCGCGAAACGGGTCCGGCTCCGGGTGCTGCTGGGACCATGATGGATGGGCCAGGGGTTGTCGTTGTCAGCGCGCAGGGAGATCACCAGGGCGTCCGCGGGGGAGTATGCGCGGGCGACGAAAAAGGCAAGGGGCAGATTCTGGATGATCTCGTCGCTGTCACTGGCTGGTCCCGGGCCAATGCCCGCCGCGCCCTGTCCACGGCGCTGAAGCGTAAGACTCCGGTCCGGAAGGCGCGGCGGAAGCCTCGGCCCCGGACCTATGGATATGACACGCTGACGGCGCTGATCAGGGTTTGGCGGCTGGCCGGCATACCCTCGGGCAAGTATCTCGCGGCGACGATGGGACTGTGGCTGCCGAAGCTGGAGGCCTGCGGTGAGCTGAAGAACGTGCGGTTCAGCCCCGGAGTCCCGGACCAGCTGATGGCCGTCTCCGGGGCAACGATCGCGGACCGTCTGCCGTTCCCGCTCACAGGCCTGGACACCGATAACGGCGGGGAGTTCATCAACCATGCCATCGTCGGCTGGGCAACGGCACGGGACATCTACTTCACCCGGGCCAGGCCCTACAAGTCCAACGACAACGCCCATGTGGAGCAGAAAAAATGGGGGCATCGTGCGCCGGCACGCCTTCCACTACCGGTACGACACCACCCTGGAACTGCAGCTCCTGAACGAGCTCTACGCCCTGGTGCGGATCCGGTTCAACATGTTCACCGCCACGAAGAAGGCCGCCGGCTGGAGGGAGAACCGGAACGGGCACAAGACCCGCAGCTACGATCGGCCCCGAACCCCCTACCAGCGGGTCACTGACTCCGGTGTGCTCACACCAGGGAAAGCCGCCGAACTCGAGGCCCTATTCAACGCAACAAATCCCGCCAATCTCACCCGCGGAATCACGGACATCCAGCTCCAGCTCATCAACCCGCCGCCGACAAGACCCAGGCGATGCGCCCGTCTCCCACGCGAGCAAAAATACGTGAGGCACGCACAACCGTTTCACGAGCATCTTGACGTGAGGCACCACGGATGGAGCCTAGGGCGTCCTCGCCGACTTAACCGGATTAGGCGTCGTGCGGTGTGACATGCAAACAGGAGCGGAGTGCGGGAACTCCAGCCAGGGAACTCCCTATTCGTCGGGTTCGTAGTGTGATTCGAATCTTTCGGCGGTCATCGCGTAGCCATCGGTGCCGTCTTCGTTGTTGAACACGACGACGTCGCCCCTGTTGTAGTGTGTGCGGCCTTCCTTGGTCACCACGCTGCCGGCTTCCGGGGCAGCCTCAGCCCAGACCGGGGTGCATTTCACATAAGCACCCCGATGGAGCTGGAGGTAGGTGGCGGCGAAGACATCAGCGTCGACTGTGTGGATGTCGCCGTCGTCGTCCACCAGCCAGTCCCCGGGTTTGCACTGCTGTTCGCCGCCCCACTTGCGGTAGCTGAATCCTTCGGTGTCCAGGCGCAAAGGAATGGCGACCACGTACTGGTCCGGAAGGCGCCTGTAGCGACGGAGCTCCCTCATAAAAAGTCCCCTTTCCGTTCACGCCTGCGGCAGGTCAAAAACCCCACCAAAATCAGTTTCCCGCATATCCCGTGCCGCGGCCAGCCTGCCCAGCCGGTGGAGGACCTCCATATTTCCGGGGACATCCATGGCGCTCAGCGAGGTGACGATGTCCATTGCGGCAAGGGTTCCGTCCAGGCTGCGGACACTCGCCGGACGCAGGTCCACGTTATAACGCAGGTAACTCATCAACGGGGCACCGTTTAGAAGATCACCCTCCAGCTCCCCCAATTCCCGGTCGATCATCCTCGCGGTAGGGCTGGCGGACATCCACTGCAGCATCGTCTCCTGCAGCACGGCACAGTCCTGCAGCACGGACTTCAGCGCCCGCACGGCGTGACTTGCGGTCAGCTTTGCCTGGCTGACGGCAGGATCCGCCGCGCCTGTGCCGACCGATACCAGCAGCAGCTTCTCGGCACCGGTCTCCCAGCCCACGCGGTAGCCCTCCAAAGAGGCGTACATGAGCGCCTGCAGGGCAGGATTGTTGAAGGGACTGACACCACCGTCGACAAAGCTGCCGGTCACCGGGCTCACATTGCGTCCGCCCGTGATGGTGATGGTTTCCGGTTCGAAAAAGGACGGCGCAGCCGTGGAGGCCCGGACAACCTGCCAGAGAGGATAGTCCCGGTTACCCATCCTGCCGCTGGCCCCGGCAACAAAATACTTGCCGCTGGGATTGTTACTCACCGGCCACGGACTGCCGCTGTCCAAGCGCTTGATGACCACCAGTAATCCGGTCAGCAGCTCGGAGCCGCCCAAGGTGGTGTCCGTACCGAAGACATCCTTCAACTCCGCAACCAGGGCCTGCTCGTCGTACCTGGCGCGGAGAAGAACTTGGCGCAACCGGCTTTTCTCAAACACCCGCCACCCGAGGCTGAAATACTTCTCAGTGAGTTCGCCGACGCTCAAGCCCTGGGCGAGAGCCGCCGCGATGATCGCCCCGGTGGACGTGCCCGCTATCAGGTCAAAGTAATGGCAAAGACGAAAGTCATCACCACTGCCGTGGCGTTCCCGCAAGAGGTCCTCTATCTTTTCCAGTATTCCGAGGCTCAACACGCCCCGCAACCCGCCACCGTCAAGTGCAAGAATGCGCTTGGGCCTGCCATCACAGCGGAAGTGCTCGTCCCGGTTCAGTATGCGATAAGGCATCTGGACGCCTCTTCTCATGTCGAGCTGCGTAACACCATGCTAGCTGGACACCGTTTGGTAGTCAGGGCCGTGCGCTTGACCATCGGGCGGAAACCGTCCTCAGGGCTGGGGCTGCCGATCCGCGAAGGTACGTTCGTTACAGGCTAGACTCCACGAAGCCGGCCCCGGTCCTTCCAATTGGAAGCGTACTTTGGCGTCCGGAGATGCTCCATTGTGCGGATCCATGACCCTTGAAGCGCGTGACACGCGGGGAGGACTATTGACTATAGGCAGCCGCCGGATCGTTGATATTCGGACCGACGGGACGGAGGCTGGCCCGAGGGGCCGCGGAGCTGCGGCAGTGAACTTCGGGTGGCTGGGTGATTCGCTTCCACGGGCAGGAGACATTGTGTACGCAGCACAAGGCGGCCGGCGCCAACCTCGTCGGCGTGTGGTTCTACAGCGGTGCCGGCCGGATCATAGGACGTTTCTGATGCGAAGCCGTTCGTCTTTACAGCAGTGGATTACGGTGCAGGCATGTCACGTGTTTTCTTGAGTCATTCCAGCCGGGACACTTGGCAGGCGGTTGCGTTAAAGCGGTGGTTGGTGCGGCAGGACCCTGGTCTTGCGGACGAGATATTCCTGGACCTTGATCCAGTGACGGGTATTTCGCCCGGTGAGCGGTGGAAGGAGGCCCTGCTCCGGGCCAATGAGCGGTGCGAGGTGGTGATCTGCCTGCTCTCTGCCAGCTGGGAGGCCTCCCGCGAATGCATGGCCGAGTACCGGACCGCGGAGAATCTGGGAAAGCTGATTCTGTGTGCCCGGCTAGAGCCTCTGGAGGAGGAAGGCGTCACCGGCGAATGGCAGCGCTGCGACCTCTTCGGCAACGGACCCACCACCGAAATTCCAATTGACGGTCAATGCAGTCCTGTTGTTTTTCTCACGGACGGCCTCCGGCGGCTGCACCAGGGGCTGCGCCGTGCAGGGATCGGGGCCGAGCACTTCGCCTGGCCGCCGCCGCAGGATGCTGGGCGGTCCCCCTTTCGGGGGTGGGAACCGTTCGAGGAAGCCGACGCGGCGGTATTCTTCGGCCGGGACGGACAGATCGTGCGCGGTTTGGATGCACTGCGCACCATGCGCAGCTCCGGTGTCGAGTCGCTGTTCGTGATCCTGGGTCCGTCGGGTGCGGGCAAGTCCTCGTTCCTGCGGGCGGGGCTGGTGCCGCGGCTGCGGCGTGAGGACCGGCAGTTCCTGGTGCTGAACACCGTGCGCCCCGAGCGCAACCCGCTCACCGGGGACCGCGGCCTCGCCTGCGCGGTCCATGCCAGTCGCATCCGTCTGGGACTGGACACCCCCACCCTGGGAGCTATCAAGGATGCGTGCACTCGCGTCGACACGGCACAACTGAAGGAGTGGCTGGCCGAAGCCCGGCAGGCGGCCGCCGAACGGCTGCTGGAGGTGCCGGTCGGGGCGTCGCCGCCCACCCTGGTCCTACCGCTGGACCAGGCCGAGGAGCTCTTCAGTGCCGATGCCGGCCCCCAGGCGCACCGGTTCCTTGATCTGCTTGCCGGTCTGCTGGACCACGAAGTCGGGACCGTGCCGGCGTTAATTGTTGCCGCAACGGTCCGTTCGGACTTCTACGAACCATTGCAGACCGCACCTGAGCTGGCCGGGCTTAAGAGCGTCGTCTTCGACGAGCTCAAACCTATGCCGGTCGCACGGTTTAGGGAGGTCATCCTTGGCCCGGCAGCCCGTGCCACCGGCGCGGGGAGACCACTGGAAGTAGAGACTGTTTTAGTGGACCGGCTGCTGGAAGAAAGCATTCAGGGCGCGGACACCCTTCCGTTGCTCTCGCTGACCCTGGCACGCCTGTACCAGGACTACGGCGGCGACGGGGATCTCCGTCTTGCCGAATACCATGCGATGGGTGGAATGCAGCAGGTGGTGCAACACGAGATCGACACCCTGCTGTCGCCGGGCCCTGCAGTGCGGCGGGGCCAGCTGGAGCTGCTGAAATCTGCGTTCATTCCCTGGCTGGCGACCATCAACCCAGACAACGACCAGCCGGTTCGCCGGATCGCCCGCCTGTCCGATCTACCGAACGACGCCCGGCCACTCATAGATGCCATGGTGGCCCGGCGTTTGTTGGTCGGGGACGAGCGCCTCGGGGAGACCGTGATCGAAGTAGCTCTGGAGAGCCTGCTGCGCCAATGGCAGGATCTGGCCGGGTGGCTGGCCAGCGAGCAGGAGGACCTCAAGGAGGCCGACAACCTCGAACGCGCCGCAGCCGCTTGGGAACGCAGCGGCCGCAATGAGGCGTGGCTCTTCGAAGGAGAAAGGCTGACTCGTGCCGAGACACTCTTCGGAAGACCAGGATTCCGGGAACGGCTGGACCCTGCCCGCGAGTTCCTCCGCGCCTCCCGAAGCCGGGAAGAGGAACGGCTCGCAACTGAGAAGAAACGGCAGGATGCCGAATTACGGGCGGCCCGCGACAAGCAGGAAGTGGCCGCAACGCACGCCGCGGATTTACGGAAACGATCTCGCATACTCAAGATCGTCCTATCATCAGCGGTCGTTATCACCATGGTCGCCGCGGCTGGCTTCGTGTGGGCCTCCTTTGCAGAGCGCGAGGCCACCGCGCGCGACCGCGAGGCCACTGCTCTTCGGCTTGTATCGGAAGGGCTGTCCATGCTCGAAGGGACCCGCGGCGGCGGCGATGCAAACGGTCTAAAGCGCATCCTCGCCGCGCAAGCGATTGCCTCGACAGCGGGAGGCGAAAGCGCATTACTAAGCGCCGTTAATATGAACCGTGAACTGCAAAAAATCATAGAAACGGCGACCAAAATCAGTAGTACAGCGTTCAGCCCGGACGGCAACCGGATAGTCGCCAGCGGTGCCGACGGCACATTGCGGCTGTGGGATGCTGCGACGGGCCGGGCTCTCGGGGAGCCGATGACCGGACACACGGGGGTGGTGACGAGTGTCGCGTTCGGCCCCGACGGGCGCCGGATCCTTTCGGGGGGTAATGACGGCACATTGCGGCTGTGGGATGCTGCGACGGGCCGGGCTCTCGGGGAGCCGATGACCGGACACACGGGGGTGGTGACGAGTGTCGTGTTCGGCCCCGACGGGCGCCGGATCCTTTCGGGGGGTAATGACGGCACATTGCGGCTGTGGGATGCTGCGACGGGCCGGGCTCTCGGGGAGCCGATGACCGGACACACGGGGGTGGTGACGAGTGTCGCGTTCGGCCCCGACGGGCGCCGGATCCTTTCGGGGGGTAATGACGGCACATTGCGGCTGTGGGATGCTGCGACGGGCCGGGCTCTCGGGGAGCCGATGACCGGACACACGGGGGTGGTGACGAGTGTCGCGTTCGGCCCCGACGGGCGCCGGATCCTTTCGGGGGGTA
>NZ_CAKKLY010000033.1 GCF_918698095.1 Arthrobacter sp. Bi83 | reverse complement strand
ACCCGCCCCAGTGGCACCTGCTCCTGCGCCAGCTCCAGTGCAACCTGCCCCCTCACCCGGAGGCTCCACCCAGACCGCCATTTCCGTGGCCCTGGGCAAGGTGGGCAAGCCCTACTTCTACCAATGGGGCGGCACCGGCGCCTACGGCTTTGACTGCTCGGGACTGGTTCAGAACGCCTTCGCCGCGGCAGGGAAATACCTCCCGCGGACGGCGTCGGAGCAGTTCGCCCAGGCGCCCGTCCACGTTCCTCTGTCGCAGGCGGAGCCCGGCGATCTCCTGGTGTGGGGATCCGCCCCGGGCTTCTATCACGTGGCCATCTACCTGGGCGGCGGCAGGGTAGTTCAGGCCCTCAACCCCGCCGCAGGCATCACGGTGACGGACCTGAGCGCGATGGCAGGCATGCAGCTCTATCCGGTGGCTGCGCGCTACTAGCCCGACGGTTTTCCGTGCAATGTTCGCCAGCCGGTGAACGTCAGGACAGCACGTCCTTGCTGACGAACCTGCCGTACGCCAGTGCCCCGAACACGGCGATGTAACCTGCCTGCAGGAGGGCGTTGCTGGTGAACGAATCCCACCCGATCGGCTGGCGCAGCAGGTCCGCGAAACCGAACCAGTAATGGCTGAACAGCCATGGATGCAGCCACTCCAGCTGCGGCAACTGGTCCAGCACCTGGGAGCCGACGGACAGCACGATCGTGGCGGCCATGGCACCCACCGGCACATCGGTAAGCGTGGACAGAAAGAGCCCGATTGCGGAAAGTCCCAGCAGCGACACCATCTGGTAGGCGGCGATCAGAAGCATCCGCCCCACTGCTTCGCCGGGCTCCACGACGTCGCCGGACAGCAGGGTTACCGGCCCCACGGGGAAAAGTGCCGCCCCGATAGCCGCGCCGGCGAGCGCCACGGCCACCGGGGCCGCAATACAGAAGGCAGCCGCCCCCACGTACTTCACAATGAGCAGGCGGACCCGCCCCGCGGGAGCCACGAGCATGTACCGCAGGGTTCCGAGGCCGGCCTCCCCCGCGATAGTGTCGCCCGCAACCACTCCGATGGTCAGCGGCAGGAACAGCGGTACCGAAACGATCAGCGCCGTCACTCCGACGAAGAGCCCGTTTTGGGTGATGCGGTCCAGGAACGCGGGCCCGCGGCCCGCGGGCACCGCCGTCGAGACCCGGACGACGACGGCGATCAACACCGGGATCGCAGCCAGTGCCAGCAGCAGGGCCTGGGTCCTCCTCCGGCGGAACAGCAGCGTCAGCTCCGACACAACCAGCGAAGCGCTCGACGGCGGCCGCCGGGCCTCACGCGCGGCCATGCCGGTGTCATCACTGCGCGACATCGAAGCCCTCCCCCGTCAGCGCCACGAAGCGGTCTTCCAGGCTGCCCCGCTCCACGGTGAAGCCGCGGACGCGGACGCCGTCAGCCACCAGCGCGGCGACGATCGATTCCGGTGCGAAGGTCTCTGTGCTGCGGGCGCCATTCCCCGGCAGGCCGCCGGCGCCGTCGGGCAAAGTTGCGGTGATGACCGCTCCGGCACCGTCCGGATGACCGACGACCGGGGCCATGCCGAACCGGACCAGAACGCCCGAGGCCGCAGCGGCGTCGGGCGTTAGCAGGCGGAGCTGCGCTGAACCCGCCTGGCGGAGCTCCGGCAGCGGCCCCTGTGCCACCAGCCGACCAGCACTCATGATCGCCGCGTGCGTGCAGATCTGCTCCACTTCGGCGAGCAGGTGGCTGGAAACGAACACCGTGGCGCCGTCGGCGGCCAGCGACCGGACCAGGCTGCGCACCTCCCTGGTGCCCTGCGGGTCCAGTCCGTTGGTGGGTTCGTCCAGGACCAGCAGTTCCCTGTGGGAAAGCAGGGCGTTGGCGATTCCGAGCCGTTGCTTCATGCCCAGCGAATAGGCCCGCACCTTCTTCCTGGCAGCGTGTGATAGCCCCACCCGCTCGAGGGCTTCCGCCACCCGGGCGCGCCGCGTGCCGGGCGTTGCATGCCGGTCCGCAGCGTCAAAGCGGTGCAGATTTGCTGCGCCGGAGAGGAACGGATAGAACGCCGGGCCCTCGACGAGGGCGCCCACCTGCGGCAGTACCTCGTCGAGCCGGCGCGGCATGTCCAGTCCGAGCACGGTGACCGAACCGGCCGTGGCCGCGGCGAGGCCAAGCATCATCCGGATGGTGGTGGTCTTTCCCGAGCCGTTGGGGCCCAGGAACCCGAACACCGATCCCCGGGGCACGGCCAAGTCGATGGCGTTCACGGCCAGTTGGTGGCCGAAGCGCTTGGTCAGCCCCCTGGTCTCGATGGCGAGTCCGGCGCCGCGGTCAGCGGGAGTCACCTCGCGGCAGCGGCAGCCTGCAGCCGCTCCAGCGGTACAGACCCGGCAAAGACACGGCCGTCGTCGGTCAGCAGAACGTTCAGCAGGGACGTCGAGATCGCCCGGCCGCCGGGAACAGTGATTATGGCCTGCCGAAGCAGCGGGTCCTTCAGCAGGGTATCGGCGGACGGCGCATCGGCATTCGCACCGCCGGCACGGGCGGGGAACCCGACCACGGTCTCCCAGCCGGAGCCCGTCAGCGACGGGGACTTTCCGGTCGCGTTCGTAGCTTTACCCTTGGCGTGGTGCTTGCCCATGTCCTTCGCGGCATGGGGCGTTGCCGGCAGCGCCAGGTTCTTGATCGTGGCACCGGGCGGCGGCGTGAAGTTGAAGAGGCCGGCATCCGGGGCACCCAGCGTCAGGCTGGAGAACGCGGTCCGGAACGCAGGCTCGGCCTGGCCGCGTGCCCGCACCTCCACGCTGAGCGGCAGCCCCTTCTCACCGTCCACGGCGATGGCCACGGATTCGACCAGCGTCCCCTGCGAGCGCGGAGTCAGCGTCAAATTGTAGGCAGCGCGTCCCGCCACCTCGACGTCGTTACCGACGGTCACGTCCGTGGACGAGTCGATCTTTGCCAGCATCCGGGCCGCGAGCTCCTCCGGCGTTGCCATGGTTCCCGGCGTGCGGGAGTCGGGCGATTTGTGGCCTGCGGCCTTCTCCGGCAGCGTCACGTGGGTGGCGGTGTTGTCTTTGGAGTTGTACAGCCAGACGTCGTTGCCCTGCCGCACTGCGTCACGCTCGGCGAGCCGGTCCATGACCTGGACCCGCACTTTGGTGGGGCCGTCGACGTAGACGCGCGCGCTGTGCGGTCCTGCCAGCAGTTCCGCAATCGAGCCCGTGCCGGCACCGGACGAGGGACCGATCTGGGGAACATCGGGCAAGCCGAACTCGGACGTCTGTTCCAGCGTTCCTGACAGGGACTTGGTAGTGTGCTGTCCAATCATGGCGAGCACCTGGGCAGGCGTCTTGTCGGGCAGGGGATCCCGGGCGCTGGCGGGAACGGACCCTGCCAGCACTCCGGCAGCAATTACAGCAGGTACGGCCACGGCGGGCGTCCACCGCAGCCACTTGGAGGCCATCTCAACTCCACTCCGACGTCGCAGGTTATATCCTCAGGGTACGCCTCGGCACATCCCCTGACAGCCCCTAATTCCGGCGCCGCGCTTTCGCCCGCGAACGTACTGGGCCAGACTGGACGGGACGCCGTCATCCAGCCGTGGGAGCCCGAGCAAATGAGCATCTATGCTGCCTCAACCACCCCGGCGGACGAGCTGACCGGGATAGTCGGCTTTGCCGCCCAGTCCATGGACGCGCTGGGCGAATGGGGCGTAGGGCTGTTCACGCTCGCAGAAACGATTTTCCCGCCGATCCCCAGCGAGGTCATCCTTCCCCTCGCCGGATTCCTGACCCGGCAAGGATCAATGAGCCTGGGCCTGGTCTTCCTCACCAGCACCCTGGGCGCCTACGTGGGTGCGCTGGCACTGTATTTCCTCGGAGCGAAGCTCGGGCTGGAACGGTCCATCCGCTGGCTCTCCAAGCTGCCGCTGGTTGACCGGGAGGACTTCGAAACCGCCGAGCGCTGGTTCCGGCGCCACGGCAAGTCCGCCGTCTTTTTCGGCCGGCTCCTTCCCGGCGTACGCAGCCTCATTTCGCTGCCTGCCGGCGCCGAGAAGATGCATCTGGGAACGTTCAGCGTCTTCACCATCGCTGGAAGCGGGATCTGGAACGGGCTGCTGATCGGTCTGGGTGTCCTGCTGGGCAAACAGTATTCGATGGTGGAACAGTACGCCCGCTATCTGAACTACGCGGTGTACGCCGCCTTGGCAGTCGTCGTTGTCTGGCTGGTCATCCGCTACATCCGGCGGAGGAAGTCGGCGGAGGACCCAAATTGACTCGCATTTTAGGCCGCTTTGAGCCCGCAAAACGACATTAAGTAGGCCAGTTTGGGTGCGCGGGAGCCGTCAGCTTCCGGGCAGTATGGTGCCCGCACCGCCGTCGACCGTTATGCTCTGTCCCGTCCGGAGAACCGACGTGGCGTCCGCGACGCCCACGACAGCGGGGATGCCGTACTCCCTGGCGACCACCGCGCCGTGCGAGTTGGGGCCGCCCATTTCCATGACGAGGCCTCCGGCGGTGAGGAAGAGCGGCGTCCAGCCCGGATCGGTGGAGGGCGCGACAAGGATCTCACCCGGCTCCAGGTGCGCGCCCACCGGATTCAGGATGACCCGGGCCGGAGCAGTCACAGTTCCCGCCGATGCCGGGCTTCCCGTCAGGGCACCTTCCCCGGCAGCCCCGTCCGACGAAAGCAGGGTCTCGGGCTCGGTGCCGTCGGAGAGAAGCAGCCGCGGGATTCGCCGCCGCTCCAGCTCGAGGTAGTAGGCCCCCTGCCGCCGGGCCACGAGTTCCTGCATGTCCGCGCCGTCCAGTGCTTGCCCGGCCTCGGCAAAGTCCAGGAAGAAGACGTCGTCGGCGCGGGCGATCCGCCCCTCGGCCGCCAGAGTGGCGCCCACCTCGGCCACCTGCCGCCGGACCTCGGCCAGCGCCACCACGAGCTGGTACTTGGGAAGTTCCCGCAGGCCTGCGAACAGCCGGGCCCGCCGGAGCGCCGCGCGGACGAGGGCGCCCCGGACCCGGCTCCTGGCCGTGGTCTCGGCCACCAGCCGGGCCACCTGTGCCTCCGCTTCGTCTTCCGCTTTGCGGAACTGGCGGTCCGGGGCCAGGTCCGGGTCGTCGAGCCGCAGGTAATTGGCGAGCACGCCAAGGATATGGGTCGGGTCATCCCGCCAGCGGGGCATGCCGACGTCGATTTCAGCCACAGCCCGGTGGCCGAACCGCTCCAGGAACCCGGCCAGGCCCGCCTGCGCCACGGCGGGAAGTTCGCCGGCGCTGAAACGCTGCGCGAGCACGGTCAGCGGCTGCCCGGAGAACATTCGGGCGGACCCGTCGTCGGCACGGATCGCCGCTGCCAGCCGCCACAGCTCCAGGTCCATCGCGGTGGTGACGTTGTTGGGCAGGCCCCGGAGAATCGGCTGCAGCTCGATGCTCCGTTCACTTCCGGAACGTTCCTTCCCTCCCGCAAGCTTTCCTGCGAGCGCCAGCATCGCAAAGCCGAGGGCAGGCAGCGGAAGGATGGCGGTGACTATGGGAAACATTCGGGCCAGGACTTGCTCAGCGTAGTCAAGACGCTGCCGCGGCGAAGCCCCCGGTGGCAGGTTCAGGGAATCGCTGAAGTTCCTGGTAAACGCTTCGAGGCGCCGCAGTGCGGCTTCCGGGCGGAACAGCGCGCGCAGCAGGGATTCCGGCACGTGGGCACGCACCGCCACGGGCCCCACGTGTTTCAGGAGCCCCAAGGGAGTTCGCCGGGTGATGGAAAACCGCGGGTCCACGAACACCCGGCGCAGGACCGCCGCGGAGCGCGCCTCCATCACGTCAAACACCTTAGGGACGATGCGGCGTCCCACGGTGCTCCGCGCCACGGTGGTCAGGTCGAAGAAGATGCGCTGGCCGGCCTCGACGTAGGGAGAGGGGCCATTCCGTGCGTCCGGCACGTCGAAGCCTGCCGCACGTCCAATGGAGGACGCAATGATCCGGATGGCCGCGAGCCCCATCGGAGTGATGGGCCGGGTCAGCCCCTGGGCGAGGCTGAAGCACAGGTAGACGCGGATGTCCTCCCCCGGCCTGGCTTTGTCCGCCAGCGGATACAGCGTGGTGATGGGGCGGGACTGCGTCAGCCAGGCCTTGCCGCGCGTGTCGATCGCCCACTCGGTATCCTGGGGCGATCCGTAGTGGTTTTCTGCCCGGCCGCCCAGCGCGGCCAGCTCCCGGATCTGCGGGTCCGTCAGGCAGGGCTTCCCTGCCGCAGCAGGCTGGTCCACGCTTTCAGTGCCGCCCCCGGGCAACGCGCGGACCACCAGCCGTTTGTCTCCCAGCCGGCGCTCCAGGATCTTCCCGGACGCGATGTCCACCACGAAATGGTCCGGGTTGACCGCGCCGGACACCACCGCCTCGCCCAGGCCCGGGCTGGCATCGATCACCGACTCGCGGCGGCGGCCGGTCACGGGGTTCGCTGTGAACATGACGCCCGCCGATGCGGCGTCCACCATGCGCTGGACAACGACGGCGAGCGCCACCGTGGACGGGTCAATGCCGCGGCTGGCGCGGTAGGCGACCGCGCGGTCCGTCCAGAGGGACGCCCAGCATTTCCGCACGGAGGCCACCAGGGCATCCGCCCCCACCACGTTGAGATAGGTGTCCTGCTGGCCAGCGAAACTGGCGAACGGCAGGTCCTCGGCCGTGGCCGACGACCTGACCGCCACCGGAACGTCCGGCCGGTCCGTGCCGCCCATCGCCTCGTAGGCGGCCTGCACCTGGGCGGCGATCCCCGGCGGGAGCTCGGCCGCCTCAATCAGGCTCCGGGCCCGGCCTGCCAGCTCGGCGAGCCTGTCCAGGTCATCCGTCGGGGTGGCCTCCAGGGTGCGGTGCACGTCGGCGAGCCCGAGCGGGGCCACCGCTTCAACGTACGCCTCGGTGGTAAGGCAGAAGCCGTCCGGCACGGGCAGGCCGGCGGATAGGAGCTCGCCGAGGTTCGCGGCCTTGCCGCCCACCAGGGGCAACATGTTGGCGCTGATGTCACCGAGGCCGAGAACCAGCGCGCCCATCGGCTACGAGGCGCCGAGCATGGGGCCGAAGCTGGCGCGGTCGGCAAGCCGCAGATCCTCCCTGTCCGGCACCACCATGACCGGGCTCTTGGCGTGGTGCAGGACGCCGTCCGACGTGGAACCCAGGAGCATCCCGGCGAAACCGCCGCGGCCGCGGGTGCCGACGACCACCAGCTCCACGTGGCGGCTGGCCTCAACGAGCACTTCCACAGGGGAGCCGTCCAGGAGCCGGGTTTCGATGGCGAGCCGGGGGAAGTGGCTCTGCAGCCAGGCGACGCCGGCCTTGAGCTGGATCTGGATGTCAGCAAACAGCGCTTCCCTGTCCAGCGGCGCCGGCACCCACGCCAGCGATCCGCTGTACTGGGGCACCGCGCAGATCACCCGAAGCGGCGCTCCGAGCCGCTCGGCCTGGGCCGCGGCCTCAAGTACGGCGACGCGGGCCTGCTCGGAGCCGTCCACGCCCACCACAACGACGTTCTCCACGGGAGCGCGGCCCGCTTTGGCCTGTTCAGCCCTGATGTGCTTGTCCTGCGTGGTCTCCCCCAGGCGGTCCGAGCAGATCAGGGGGACGGTCACTGTGGCGCATTTGGCGTGCGCCGGCAGCGCGCTGCTGACCGAGCCGAGGAGCCGCCCCACGAAGCCTCCGCGGCCGCGCGTTCCAACGACCAGAAGCTCGGCGGTTTCGGACATTTCCAGCAGCACCCCGGAGGCGTCGCCGTTCTCGACGGCGGCGCTGACGTCGATGTTGTAGCCGGCAACCTTGTCCGCCGCATGCTTCAGGATTGCCTCGGCACCCTCGCGGATCACCGAGTCGTCCACGGTGGCGTACCCGCCGTCGAGGCCCGACGCCGCGAAAATGGGGACAGAGTATGCGGTGACGATGTGAAGCGGACGACGGCGGCGCTCGGCTTCACGGGCTGCCCACACCAGCGCACACTGCCCATGGTCTGAACCGTCGACGCCGACCACTATCCCCTGGGGCCTGGGGGACCTGCCGTCGCCATTCCGTGCCGGGTCCGGATGCAACTCGTGTGCGCCCATTCGGTCCGCCTCCTCGCGATACTGCCCTGATGATGCGGCTATTCTGCCAGACAGAGGCACAATCGCCGTCACCCTGCAGGCCTTCTTTACCCGGGTGTAGAAAACCTGCTCCTTGACACAACTATTCTCGGTCAGAGAGTACTTAGCAAGCATGCCCGGAGCACAGCAATCGTGCCTCCGGCGACTGAATCTCAGGCCGTGTTAAGCATGGCTGCCCGGGGGCTTTACCCTGACCCAGGGCCGTTCTCCGCCAATGTTCCCGGAGGACTATCCAGAGTCCGAAAAAGTCTGTATTCTTCGAGGCACTGTTGATCCGAGATTTGTGTTTCAGAACACGTCCGGACCATATTTTGTGTCTGCTTGCTGGGGCAGCGGACCGTGCAGGGCACGGACGCCCTGCGCTTCGAAAATCTCGAGGAGGAAGCTCTAGTGTCAAGCATGCCCGGTCTCAGCGGAGCTGAACGGACCACCACGGTGGTCATCGGCGCCGGCCTTCCCGGCCTGGCAATCGCCACCGAGCTTCGGCGGCGAGGGGTGGACTCCATCATCGTGAGCGGGCTGGAGTCCCCGGGCGGCGGCCAGACGTCCCAGACGCCGCCCCTTCAACGGTGCGACGCCGCCGATGGCTCTTCGCGGGAGGAGCGCAACGAGATCCTGCGCCACCTTCGCAACTATGCTTCGAGCCACCAGCTGGACATCCGCAGCGACACCTCTGCGGTGCTGCTGGACAAGATGGGATCCGGGACAGCCGGACCCACCCTCCACCGGTGGGCCGTCCACACCCCCGACGGCGTACTGCTGGCGGACCATATCGTGCTCACGCGCTGCGCCAACAGCCAGCTCCGCAGGATGCTCACTGATCTCGGCATCTCGGTGGGTCAGAACCTGGTGGCTGCCATGCGCGCTATCGGCATCTATCTGGTAGGGGTGGGCGGGCTCATCACCCCGACACCCAAGGAAGTGCTCCGCCAGGCCAAGGTGGTGGGCCAGGCCATCTCGGCCAAGGTTCACCCGGACAGCGTCCCCTCAGTCCTCACGGGAAGCTTCGCGGCCCTCCCGGCCTCCGTCCAAGCCGTGTAACCCGGCTACGACGACAGGCCTCCCGGGCGCGCCCCGGTGCCCTCACCTTCGGAGTCAGCCGTATCCCCCGCGCCGGAATCCTCGTCGTCGCTCCCGGCCACGAGCCTGCGGCGAGCGAGGACACCGAGTGTAACCAGCAGCCCCAGCGCCACGGCTGCGAACACCACCAGGCTCCACGGGAACGGTTCCGAGGCGTCCGGCACCTTGTCCGGAGCCGGGGTGATTCCCGGCTGGGGTGTGCCTGCCGTGGGAACCGGAGCGGCCGCCGTCGAGCCTGCCGCCCCGGCGGTTGCAGTGAAAGTGAAAGTCCCCTCAATGGGGTGCGAGTCCGAACTGACCACGCGCCAGACCACCGTGTACTTGCCCGCAGGCGCGCCGTCCCGCAGCTTCTGCGAGGCCACGTTGTCAACGATCTCCACCTTGCCGTCTGCCCAGTCGCTTCCGGATGCGTCGCTGACCTTGATCTGCGAGCCCAAACCGAGCGGGTTGTTGTTAAACGTGACGGACACCTTCGCGGGAGGCGTTGCCACGGTGGCACCAGCGGCCGGGCTGCTGGACTCGGCGGCGTCATGGGCTGAGGCCGGGCCGGCGCTGAAAAGCATCGCGGCAAAAGCGACGGCGCCCAGTACGGCGATGAGCAGCTGGCGGGTGGAACGCATGGGCGGATTTCTCCTCGTGTTGGCTTCCTTACAGACTAGGCGAATTTGCCTGGGAGGATCCCTTCAACCCAATAGGATTCAACCAACCCCAAAACTCCCGGAGGACTAATGCTTAAGCAGGGCTCTGCACTGGACCGGTATTTCAAGATTTCCGAACGGGGGTCCAACTTCTCCCGCGAGATCCGCGGCGGTTTTGCCACGTTCTTCGCCATGAGCTACATCGTGGTGCTGAACCCGCTGATTCTTTCCGGCCCGGATTCCTCCGGCGCCACGCTCGGCTTTCCTGCCGTGGCTGCTGTCACCGCATTCGTGGCGGGCATCCTCACCATCCTCATGGGCGCCTGGGCCAAGCACCCGTTCGCCATGGCCACGGGGCTGGGCGTCAACGCGTTCGTGGCCGTCACCGTGGCCACCAACCCGGGGCTGAGCTGGCCGGACATGATGGGCCTGGTCCTGCTGTCCGGCGTCACCATGCTGATCCTGGTCCTCACCGGATTCCGCATCGCGGTGTTCAAGGCTGTTCCGGACGGACTCAAGACGGCGATCGTGGTGGGCATCGGCCTGTTCATCGCCCTGATCGGGCTCGTCAACGCCGGGTTCGTGCGCCGCATCCCGGATGCGGCCGGCACCACTGTCCCGGTGGGCCTGGGCTTTGACGGCAAGCTCCTGGGCTGGCCCACGCTGGTATTCGTGTTCGGCCTCATCCTGACCATCGGCCTGCTGGTCCGCAAGGTCAGGGGTGCCATCCTGATCGGCATCATCGCCTCCACCATCCTCTCCGTCATCCTGGAATTCACCCTGCACATCGGCCCGAGCTTCGACGGCAAGAACGTCAACCCGCAGGGCTGGTCCCTCGTTGCCCCAACGTTCACGGAGTGGGCTGCCCCGGACCTTTCCCTGATTGGCAAGGCCAACCCGCTTGGCGCCTTCGAACACCTGGGCTTCATCGCCGCGACACTGCTGGCGTTCGTGATCCTGCTGAGCATCTTCTTCGACGCCATGGGCACCATGGTGGGCCTGGCCAACGAGGCCGGAACCGTGGACAAGGACGGCAACATCCCCAACGTTGACCGGGTGCTGCAGGTCGACGCACTCGGCGCGATCGTGGGCGGCGGCGCGTCCGTGTCCTCCAACCAGATCTTCGTCGAATCCGGTGCAGGCATCGGCGAAGGCGCACGGACGGGCCTGGCCTCGATTGTGACCGGGCTGCTGTTCCTGGTGGCCATGTTCTTCACGCCGCTCATCAACCTGGTGCCGTTCGAAGCCGTGGCCCCCGCCCTGGTGGTGGTCGGCTTCATGATGGTGGCCCAGGTGGGCAAGATCGACTGGAAGGACTGGGGCATCGCCCTTCCGGCCTTCCTGACCTTTATCCTGATGCCGTTCACGTACTCGATCGCCAACGGCCTGGGCGCGGGCTTCATCGCGTATGTGCTGGTCCGCACTTTCCAGGGCCGCGCACGGGACGTTCACCCGCTCATGTGGGCCGTCGCCGCCGCGTTCCTCCTGTTCTTCGGCATCGGCACCCTCGAGCAGGCCCTGGGCATGGCCTAACCGCGTTCCCCTTCGCCGAGGTGGCATTTTGCGGCAGTGTTTTTCGAGAACATTGCCGTGAAATGCCACCTCGCCGTTTAAGCCGAATGGCCCGGGGCGCGGTTCCGGGATTTCAGACAGGACGACGACGGCCTGGCTGGTTTTCGCTGACTGCATGCGGTGAGCTTGAAGCATGGATTTTCCCGCGCTTTCCGTTGATGCCCAGCCCCAGCCCTGGACGGGGCGTTTCGACGGCGACGGCGATGCGCACCGCCGGTGGTGGCAGGCGGTGGCCCCCTACACGGCGGCCGCCGGCGGAGCCACCGCTCCAGACAAGGCTGCCCGCCCGGCAGTGATCCTCGGCTTCTGCAGCGATGAGGGCGTGCGGCGCAACAAGGGCCGGACCGGCGCCGCCCAAGCGCCTGCCGTCATCCGGAAGGCGCTGGGGCCCCTGGCCTTCCACCTGCGCAGGCCTGTCCTTGACGCCGGGGACGTGGCAGTCACGGACCGCGGACTTGAAGCCGGACAGGCCCGGGCCGGGGCGGCGGTCGCAGCACTGCTCGACGCCGGCAACCTCACCGTACTGCTGGGCGGCGGCCACGAAACCGCCTTCGCAAGCTACCTCGGTGTGGCCGGATCCGAGGCCGTCCTAGGGGGCAAGCGGCTCGGGGTGCTGAACCTGGATGCCCACTTCGATCTCCGCGACGAAGCCGCGCCCAGCTCGGGCACGCCGTTTCTCCAGATGGCCCGGGCGGAAGCCGCTGCGGGGCGCGAACTGAAGTACGCCGTCGTCGGCATTTCCGAACCGAACAACACGCGTGCACTGTTCGACACCGCCCACCGCCTCGGGGTGGAATATCTCCTGGATGAGGACTGCACAGCGGACGCGGTGCACGCGTTCGTTGCGGACTTTCTTGCTGACATTGATGTCCTGTACCTGACCATCGACCTCGACGTGCTGCCGGCGTCGGTTGCCCCCGGGGTGAGCGCGCCGGCGGCGTTCGGCGTCCCGCTTCCGGTGATCAGCGCTGTGTGCCGCCAGGCCGCTGCCAGCGGGAAGCTGCTGCACGCGGACGTGGCGGAACTCAACCCGGCACTGGACCTCGACAACCGCACGGCCCGCTTGTCGGCGCGGCTCGTCAACACCCTGCTGGCGTAGGCCAGCGGGCGGGTCCTCAAGTCACATCAGCACCGTTCGGCACCGTTCAGCACCGTTCAGCGGCGCGGGGCCGGCGTGGCAGGCCGGCTCGTGGCCGGGCTGCCCGGCGGGCGGGCAGGTTTAGCTGCGGGCGGCCGCGGAGCGGGGGGAGGCTTCCTGACCATTGCAGCGGGCGGCTTGGGGAAGGCCGCCGCCGGGTAGAGGCTGGCCACCCTGAGCATGTAATTTGCCCATTGGGGTCCGGCGATCATGTACCCGTCGATGCGGCTGTAGAACTTTCCGTTGATGGTCAGGTTCCTGCCGGGCCGCTGCTGACCCTCCAGCGCGTCGCCGAAGAAGGACGCTGTGGCCAGCCCGGTAGTGTAACCGAGGACCCACGTGGCGCCGTTGCTGTTGTTCGTTCCTGTCTTGGCCGCGACGGGGACCCGGCTTTGGACCTTGGGGTTGATGTAGATGCCCGATCCCACCTTAAGCACATCCTGAAGCGCCGCATTCACTCCGCGGGCCACGTCCTTGTCTACGGCGTCGCGGCAGCTGGGGGCCTGACCCGGCAGCGGCTGGCCGGCAACGTCCGCCACCCGCAGGACCGCGAACGGCTCACAGTAGCGGCCATCGGCGGCGAAAGTCGCGAAGGCATTGGCCATGTGCAGCGGTGCCACGCCGGTGGCGCCCAGCAGATTGCCCAGCTGGTGCATGTTGACCGGGGTGCCGTCCAGGCCGCTGTGGATGCCTACGGCGTCGACCATGTTCTGAATTCCGCAGAAGTCCAGCTGCGACGCTGAGGCAAACGTGGCCGTGTTGATGGAGTTGTACAGTCCGTAATTGACGGGCATCTTCCGGTAGTAGCCGTCCGAGGCGTTCTGAAGGTCGTCGGCGGCTTCCAGGCCGGCCCTTCGCTGTTTCGTGCTGTAGGCGCCGAGCACTTTCCCGCAGGAAGACCGCCAGCGGAATCCCAGCGGGTACTCCCGCTTTGAGGCGTCCACCGTCTCCGTCATGGTCCTGCCCTCGTGCAGCCATTCGGCGAAGGTGAACGGCTTCATGGTGGAACCCGGCTGGAAGCCGCCAGCGCCGTTGAGGTCGTTGCCGTTGACGTCCTTGGAATCCACGTTGAAGTTCAGCTGGGTATCGAACTTTCCGCGCTGGGGAAGGAACACCGTATTCTGCGCCATGGCGAGGATCTTGCCGGTTCCAGGCTGGACGGAGACCAGGGACGAGCCCCATTTGGCCGGATTAGCCCCGGCCGTCGAGTCCACCTGTGCCTGCGCGGCCGCCTGCAGCCTGCTGTCCAGCGTGGTGGTGATGGTCAGCCCGCCACGGTACAGCTTTTGCTCGCGCGCCTGGGTGTCCGGGCCAAACGCCGGGTTGTTGAGGATCAGATGGGTGACGTAGTCGCAGAAGTACGGGGCTATCGCGGCGGCGGCACAACCCTGCCGGGACGGCCTGACCTTCAGGCCCACGCCGGAGGCTTTGGCGGCGTCATGCTGTTTCTTGGTGATCTTGCCCTGTTCCAGCATCGCGTCCAGGACCTGGTTGCGCCGCTTGACGGAGTTCTTCGGATTGGTCACCGGATCATAGAAGCTGGGGCTGTTGACCAGCCCGGCCAGCAGGGCCGACTGCGGCAGGGTGAGTTTGCTGGCCGGAACGCTGAAGAAGTACTGGGCGGCCGCCTCGATGCCATACGCGTTGCGGTTGAAGAAGACGATGTTGAGGTAACCCTCGAGGATCTGGTCCTTCGTGTACTTCTTTTCCAGCGCCATGGCGAGCCGCATCTCGCGCAGCTTGTCCCCCATGCTCTTCTGGCCGCTGAGGACCACCTGGTCCTCGCGTCCTGCGGATATCAGGGACTCGTTGGCCACGTTGGTGACGTACTGCTGGGTGAGGGTAGACGCCCCCTGCCGCTCTCCGCGGGTGATGTTGCTGGTCAGCGCCCGGAGAACACCCTGGGTGTCCACTCCGCTGTGCTCGTAGAAACGGCTGTCCTCGATGGCCACGAGCGCGTTCCTGATGAACGGAGACATGTTTTTCAGCGGGACCCGCACCCGGTTTTCGTCATAGAAACTGGCGATCAGCTTTCCGTCCGCGGTCACCATCCTGGTGGTTTGCGCCGGCGTTTGCACCGCCAGGTCGGTTGGAAGGCTGTTGAAGTAGGAGATCGACCGGCTCACCCCGGTGCCGGCCAAGGCCGCCGCCGGTACGATGAAGCTTGCCACCAGGACCCCGCAGATACCGCTCACGACCACGAACCCGAGCATTCCCGCCAGGGCCCGGGCTGCCCGGGACAAAAACCTCTTCAGTGCCATGCTTCCAGCTCACCACGCATCCCGCTTGATTTCACGATACGCGCCGCCCGTTACCCGATCCACATCCGGCCGCCCCGGCCCGCGGGCGCTCCAATCCGGCCGTGAATCCGGCTGTAACGGGACGGGTGAAAAGGACAAGACAATGCCGGTCAAAGCGACTGTCAAATGCCAGTCATCTTACGTCTGACCCGATGGGCGGGTAGAATAGTCTCCGGCATCGGCACGAATCACAGAAAGTTTGGCACATGAGCACAGCAACAATGGAGCGCCCAACCGCTTCGTCTCCCGCGTTAGGCTCGTCGGCTTCCCGGTCCATCCACCTGGCCTTCACCAGCGCGGACCAGGTCCACGAGGGCTTGGAAAATGCGGTTGAAGCCCTGATCGAAGCAGCTGCCCAAGAAGGCACCTGCGGCATCCGGGTGACCCGGCTTGAACCCGGCCGGTACACCGTCGCCCTCGACGATTCCGTCCCCTTTGGCGAAACCCACGAGGACATCGCAGCTTAACACGCAAAGAGCCCCCGCCCCTGGTCTCGCCCCGCTGAAAAGCGGGCGACCCCGGGGCCGGGGGCTCTCTTGTGCCTAAACCCTTTTACTGACGGGTCCTGCCACGTGCGTTAGGTCCGGACCACGTGCGTTAGGCCCGGCGGACCTGCACGCCGTCGGACTTCATGTAGGGCTGCGTCTCCGAATGCCCGCTGCCTACGAGCCAGAGAACGTTGCCGCTCCGCGAAATCTCCTCAACCTCGCCTGCCGCAATGACATGCGCATGCTTGAGGATTTCGACCCGCTCGCCCGGCCGCAATGATCCCCAGTTGGAAACCGTTGCAGCGTGTGCGATGCGCCTGGACAGGACTGCCCCGCGTGCTTTCATTTGAACTTCTACCCCTTTGTGGATGTTCTTCCGCCACAGCATCGTCGATGTGACTTTCACTACACCTTCAGTTCTACTACACTCGGCGGGCTCGTTCCCGGAGCGTTGCAGAGTATTTCGGCGGCGCTGGGAAATGTTTCCCGGCGCCGCATATTGTTCTGCCTCAGGCAAGGATTCCGACGGCGGATTCGGCTGCCGCCCGCACCTCGCCGGACGCCACCAGCAGGTCCGCCGCTTCCAGTTCCGGCGACAGGAACCTGTCCGTCCCCGGACCGTCGACGACGTTGCGCAGCGCGGCGACGACGGCGGTACCGGCCGGACCCGGAGTCAGTTCACCGCCGGAAAGCTGCGTGCGCATGTCGATGGCCCGGGCAGACGTCACGAGTTCGATCGCCAGGACACGGCGCAGGTTCTCCACTGCCTTCCGGAGCTTGCGTGCGGCATGCCAGCCCATGGACACGTGGTCCTCCTGCATGGCGGAGCTCGGAATGGAGTCCACCGAGGCCGGAACCGCAAGCCGCTTGTTGTCAGAGACCAGCCCCGCCTGCGTGTACTGCGCGATCATCAGCCCCGAGTCCACGCCCGGATCACCGGCGAGGAATGCGGGCAGGCCGTGGGAGCGTGCGGGATCCAGCATGCGGTCGGTGCGCCGTTCGGCAATGGAGCTCAGGTCGGCCACAGCGATGGCCAGGAAGTCCAGCACGTACGCCACCGGAGCGCCGTGGAAGTTGCCGTTGGAGGAGACGCGGCCGTCCGGAAGCACCACCGGATTGTCGATGGCGGCTGCCAGTTCGCGCGAGGCCACGAGGGCGGCGTGGTCCACGGTGTCCCGGACCGCCCCGGCCACCTGGGGTGCGCAACGCAGCGAGTACGCGTCCTGCACCTTGGAGTCCCCCACCCGGTGGGAGGCCACAATCGGGGAATGGGACAGCACCCGCAGCATGTTGTCCGCGCTGGCAGCCTGGCCCGGGTGCGGCCGCAGGGCCGCGTGGAGTTCGGGCAGGAACACCTGATCGGTACCGAGCAGCGCCTCGACGCTGAGGGCGGCGGTGATATCCGCCGTCGTCAGCAGTAGCCGTATGTCCGCGATGGCCATGAGGAGCATTCCGAGCATGCCCTCGGTGCCGTTGACGAGTGCCAGGCCCTCCTTCTCCGCGAGCGTGACGGGTGCGATCCCGTGTGCGGCGAGGAGGTCGGCGACCGGGCGGCTGCCTTTGGCTCCGTAGAGCTCGCCGTCTGGTCCCGTCGCCTCGCCCTCGCCCATCAGCACGAGCGCGCAGTGCGAAAGAGGCGCGAGGTCGCCCGAGCAGCCCAGCGAACCGAACTCGCGGACGACCGGGGTGATGCCTGCGTTGAGCACGTCCACCATCGTCTGCAGCACCACCGGACGGACACCGGTGCGGCCGGACGCGAGGGTCTTGGCCCGCAGGAACATGATGCCGCGGACCACTTCGCGCTCCACGGCCGGGCCCATGCCGGCGGCGTGACTGCGGATGAGCGACTTCTGCAACTGGGTGCGCAGCTCATTGGGGATGTGCCGGTTGGCCAGAGCCCCAAAGCCCGTTGAGATTCCGTATGCGGGGACGTCGCTGGAGGCGAGGTCGTCGATGTGGGCCCGGACCTCGGCCACCGTCTCCAGCGCTTCGGTGGAGATGGTCACCTTCGCGTCGTGGCGCGCTACGGCGACGACGTCCTCGGGGGTCACTCCGCTGGAACCGAGGGTGACTGTCAGGGGTGCTTGCGTTGTGATGGTCATTGATATCTACCTAGGTCTAATTGTTAGCCGGTCCTCCGATCGATTGCTCCGTAACGGCCCTTTTCAAGGCTCAAAACGGCACCTACGGAGCAATCGACGAGGTTTTCGCGAGCTGGGGTTAGCGGGATTCTGACATGGGGATGCGGACGCCGCGTTCCTTGGCGACTTCGACGGCGCGGTCGTAGCCGGCGTCGGCGTGGCGGATGACGCCCATGCCGGGGTCGTTGGTGAGGAGCCGTTCGAGTTTCTGCGCGGCGAGGTCGGTGCCGTCGGCGACGGAGACCTGGCCGGCGTGGATGGAGCGGCCGATGCCGACGCCGCCGCCGTGGTGGATCGAGACCCAGGTGGCGCCGGAGGCGGTGTTGAGCAGGGCGTTGAGCAGCGGCCAGTCGGCGATCGCGTCGGAGCCGTCGGCCATAGCCTCGGTCTCGCGGTACGGGGAGGCCACGGAGCCGGAGTCGAGGTGGTCGCGGCCGATCACGATGGGGGCCTTGACCTTGCCTTCCTTGACGAGCTGGTTGAAGAGCAGGCCGGCTTTGGCGCGTTCGCCGTAGCCCAGCCAGCAGATGCGGGCCGGCAGGCCCTCGAACTCGACGCGCTCGGCGGCGGCGTCGATCCAGCGGTGCAGGTGCTTGTTCTCCGGGAAGAGTTCCTTGATGGCCTTGTCCGTGACGGCGATGTCCTCCGGGTCACCGGAGAGGGCGACCCAGCGGAACGGGCCCAGACCCTCGCAGAACAGCGGGCGGATGTAGGCCGGGACGAAGCCGGGGAATTCGAAGGCACGGGGATAGCCGCCCTTGCGAGCCTCGTCGCGGATGGAGTTGCCGTAGTCGAACACCTCGGCGCCGGCGTCCTGGAATTCGACCATGGCCTGGACGTGCCTGGCCATCGAGGCCTGGGCCTTCTTGGTGAAGCCTTCAGGATCGGCGGCGGCCTCGGCCTGCCATTCGGCCACGGTGATGCCTTCGGGCAGGTAGGACAGGGGGTCGTGGGCGGAGGTCTGGTCGGTGACGATGTCGACGGTGAGCTCGCCGGCGTTGTGGCGGCGCAGGATCTCCGGGAAGACCTCGGCGGCGTTGCCGACGTAGCCGACGGACCAGCCGCGGCGTTCTTCCTTGGCCGCCAGGACCTTGGCGATCGCGGCGTCGAGGTCAGTCTCTACTTCGTCGAGGTAGCGCTTGCCGGCACGGCGGCGCAGGCGGGTCTCGTCGACGTCGACAATCAGGCAGGCGCCGTCGTTCAGCGTGACGGCGAGGGGCTGGGCGCCGCCCATGCCGCCGCAGCCGCCGGTGAGCGTCAGGGTGCCGGCGAGTGTGCCGTTCTCATCGCCGGTGAGCTTGCGGGCGATGGCCGCGAAGGTTTCGAAGGTGCCCTGCAGGATGCCCTGGGTGCCGATGTAGATCCATGAGCCGGCGGTCATCTGGCCGTACATCATCAGGCCCTCGGCCTCGAGCCGGCGGAACTCGGGCCAGTTCGCCCAGTCGCCCACGAGGTTGGAGTTGGCCAGGAGCACGCGCGGCGCCCACTCGTTGGTGCGGAAGACGCCGACCGGCTTGCCGGACTGGACCAGCAGGGTCTCGTCCTTCTCCATGGTCTCCAGGGTGCGGGTGATGGCATCGAACGCGGCCCAGGACCGGACCGCCCGGCCGGTGCCGCCGTAGACCACAAGGTCATCCGGGCGCTCGGCGACTTCCGGGTCCAGGTTGTTCATGAGCATGCGCAGGGGGGCTTCCGTCTGCCAGGACTTGGCGGTGAGCTCGGTGCCGCGGGCTGCTTTGACCGGGCGGGCACCGGTGGTGAAATCGGCGGGTGCCATGGTGGCTCCTTCGTGTTGCTGTTTTGGGAGAGCGGAGTGCTTCTGTATCTACTAAAGCCCCTCCCCGGCGGCGTAAACAGGGGTTTCAGAGCGCACCTGTCCGGTATTCCAGACAAGGCCGCTCATCAAAAACCATGGCAGGAAGGTAGGTACACGTTGTCGCTGAAACAATCCCGTGAGTCCCACGCCGTGCCGAGGTCCATGGTTTCGTCCGCCACGATCCGGGCATGCTGCCATGAAATGCTGCCCGCCTGCAGCGCGGATGGTGTCATCTGCAGGCCGGCCGTCAGGACGGAGGCCTCGTACAGCAGGGCACTGGCGGCGCTTTCACTGACCGTCAGGACACAGGCGACCTCAGCAGGACAGTCTGAAATCGAAGACACGAACTGCCCGTGAGCCTCATCACAGCTTCGCCAAACATGGTCTGCTGGATAGCGATCCCCCTCCCAATGACGAGAAGGTATTCGCATGCAACAAGCCCCAACAGCAACCAAGCCGGCACTGGACGGAACCGACGGAAAACCCGCCGGGACCACTGGCACAGCAGTCAGCGCCGCCGTCGAAACCGTTCTGCACCGTGGTCTCAACGTCCGCCACATCCGCTTTATGGCCCTGGGGTCGGCAATCGGCACGGGACTGTTCTACGGCTCCGCTTCCGCCATCCAAAAGGCCGGTCCGGCCGTGCTGCTGGCCTACATGATCGGCGGCGCGGCGGTCTTCATGGTGATGCGCGCCCTCGGTGAAATGGCCGTGCGGCATCCCGTTTCCGGCTCCTTCGGCCAGTACGCCAGCCGGTACCTGGGCCCGTTCGCCGGTTTCGTGACCGGCTGGACCTACGTCTTCGAGATGGCGATCGTGGCCATTGCTGATGTCACGGCATTCAGCATCTACATGGGCTTCTGGTTCCCGGAGGTTGAACGCTGGATCTGGGTCCTGGCCATCATCTTCTTCCTGGCCGCACTGAACCTGCTGAGCGTCAAGGTTTTCGGCGAGTTGGAGTTCTGGTTCTCCCTGATCAAGGTTGCGGCCATCATCGGCATGATCGCCGGCGGCGCCGCCATCATTGTCTTTGGCTTCCACACCGGAGGGTCCACGGTGGCTCCCGGGCTGGGCAACCTCGTCGGACACGGCGGCCTTTTCCCCAACGGCTTCGAAGGGCTCCTTGCCTCGTTCGCCGTCGTGATGTTCGCCTTCGGCGGGATCGAAACGATCGGCATCACCGCCGGTGAGGCGGCCGACCCCAAAAAGGTGATCCCGAAGGCCGTCAACACCGTACCCGTCCGCGTGCTCCTGTTTTATGTGCTGACCCTGGGTGTGCTGATGAGCCTGTTCCCGTGGAACGAAATCGGCAGCGGCGGCAGCCCGTTTGTACAGATCTTCAGCGGGCTGGGCATTCCGGCCGCACCGCACATTCTTAACGCAGTGGTGATCACGGCGGCGCTGTCCGCGATCAACAGTGACATCTTCGGGGCCGGGCGCATCCTGTTCGGCCTGGCGCGCCAGGGCCACGCCCCACAGAGCTTCGCGAAGGTGTCCCGCCACGGGGTGCCGTGGATGACGGTGGTGATGATGACCGGCATTCTGCTGGTGGGCGTGGTCCTGAACGCCGTCATTCCGGAGGACGTCTTTGTGCTGATCGCCTCGATCGCCACCTTCGCCACAGTGTGGGTCTGGGTGATGATCCTCGCCTCCCATGTTGCGATGAAGCGCGAGATCGCCCGCAGCGGCCTCCCGGCATCGGAATTCCCTTCCCCCTGGTGGCCGGCGGCGTCGGTCCTGACCATCGGCTTCATGGCCGTCGTGATCGCCGTCCTGGGAGTTTTCGAAGACACCAGGGTGGCGCTCTACGTGGGCGCCGTCTGGCTGGGCCTGCTGTTGCTGGCCTACCGCTTGTGGGTCCGCGGCCATGGCCTGGCCCGCGCGGAGCTCGTGGATGAGACCGCGTCCCTACCCGTGGTGGACGCGGCCAGCGCATCCTCCACACACGCCCGGCGGTAAAACGTTCCGCCGGGCAACGCACAGGCGCCCGGCCGCCGCCCGCCCGGCGCCGGACTACTGCGCCGGGCGGCCGTGGATCCGGACCGACAGCTCGTTGGCCACCCTCTGCACCCGGGCGGCGAGCGCCGGCCACTGGTCCGCCGGCAGTTTGTCCTCGAGGAACGTGACGGCGACTGCCGCCGTCGGCCATCCCAGGTGATCCGTGACGGCGGCGGCGATGGAGCCGAAGCCCGGCGTGACTTCACCATGTTCCGTGGCATAACCGCGCTGGCGGACCTGGTCAAGATGCGAGGACAGCGCCGAGTATTTCATGATGGCGCCCTCCACCTCGTGCCGGGCGCTGAACGCGGCAGCGTTCGGATAGAGCGCCCGCACCTGGGACTTCGGCAGCGCAGCAAGGATGGCACGGCCGCTGGCGGTGAGATGGCTCGGAAGCCGGACGCCGACGTCGGTCACCAGCGACGGCCGGTTCTTGGCCCGCTCCTCCACGATGTACAGGACGTCGCGCCCGTGCAGGACCGCGAGGTGCGCGCTTTCGCCGATCGCGTCCACGAGCGAGGCCAGCACCGGCCGCCCCAACCGGGACAGCGGTTCCTGCCGCGAATACGCGGAACTGAGCTCGAAGGCGCTGATGCCGAGGCCGTAGCGCTGCTCCTCGTGGAGGTGCAGGACGAAGCCGTTCGCCTCCATCACGCCGAGGAGGTGATAGACGCTGGAACGCGGCAGTCCCAGGGCGGTGGCAATGTTCGACGCCGCCATCGGCCCGCGTTTGGAGGCCAGCAGTTTGAGAATGCGAAGCGTATTTTCTGCCGCCGGGACTTTCGACGCCGCCTTCGCCGCCTTTACCGGAGCCGCTGCTTCCCTTTGCAGGGGTACGACCGCTGTCATTTTTCCTCCGTCGTTCAGGTTCCGGAATGAAGTCGAGTCCGGGATACCGTACTTAATCGTGCACCTTCCGCCGGTTATAGGTATCAGGCTGAGGCGCCAAGGTGTCTGGAATGCCAGACGGCGCTCAGCGGAGCATCCCACGCCGTTCCGGCGCAATTGCCTCCACAGGCAGGTAGTACCCATGAGACCAAGTGTTACCGCTGGGAAAATTGGGGTAGTTGCTACTCGTGTGCCTCTTGGGTGCGCTGTCTAGTGTTGTTCCCACGGTGCACCCCGGCTTGGAGAACTCTCCGACAATCGCTACCGGATCCGCACCGCCAGTGAATCGACGAATGGTCACACTGCGAAGGAGTGGTTCCGATGACCCAGTTCACCGCCGAAGCCCCGGCTACCTCCATCCGAGCCGGACGGCTGTCCGGTTTCCTGAGTAAAACACTGAGCCGCGCACGGACGGCGGCCATCCCCTACAAGATCGGCGACGCAGTGGTGGGCGATGACCCATTCAACGGCCGGCGGGAAGGCATCGTGGAGCTGAGGAACGGCAATTCCGTGGGGTTGAGGTCCTCCGGGCGCGTGTACTTCTACGATTACCGGCAGCTGAGGCGGCCGGAGTAGCCGACAGCGTCCCGTCCGGCCCTACAAAGGAGTGCGTTTTCCATGTCCATTGCAAACTTACCCACCGCCTACCTGACCATCGCAGAAGTCGCCGCGGCGATGCGGGTGTCGAAGATGACCGTCTACCGGCTGGTCAAGTCCCGGACGCTGGCCTCCGTCCGCTTCGGGAAGTCCTACCGCATCCCGGAATCGATCGTGGAGGACTACATCCGGCAGTCCGGCGCACCGGCAGATTAGCAGACCTGCTGATTAGCGGGCTCAGGCAGCCTTCGGAAAGACCCCCGCGCCCGCTAGCCCGGAGCGTGGCGCCGTCCCCACTTTGGCGCAGATCCAGCGGCCGAGTTCCGTGGCGCGCACCGGATCAATGGACGTTTCGAACCCGGCACGCCCCAGCATCCACGCCAAGTCCTCCGTGGAGACGTTGCCGGCGGCACCGGGGGCAAAGGGGCAGCCGCCCAGGCCTCCTACCGCGCTGTCGAACACCCCGACGCCGGCCGCCATGGCCGCGTACGTATTGGCCAGGGCGGTGTGGCGCGTCTCGTGCAGATGCGCCCGCAGCCGCACGTCGGTTTCCGAGCGCAGCCCGGCAAACACCTCGCCGACCTGCCACGGGACGGCGCAGCCAATGGTGTCTGCGAGCGCAACCTCAGCCAGCATCGCGCGCTGCAGTGCGCTGCGGACCACCGAGAGGGTCTGCTCCTGGGACACGTCGCCCTGGTAGGGGCAGCCAAATGCGACGGCGGCCGTCACTGTGAGCGGAATCGAAGCCGCGGCAGCGATCGAGGATACTTCCTCCAGGGAGTCGAGGGCCGCGGCCACGGTGGTGTTCTGGTTTGCGGCGGCGAAGGCGTCCGTCACCGGCAGTACGTAGTTCATCTCGTCCACGCCCGCGTCAACGGCACGGACGGCACCCCTGGTGTTCAGGACCAGCCCGATGAAGCTTGCACCGGTATCGCGGGGCACCCCCGCCATGACCGCATCCGCGTCCGCCATCTGCGGGACTTTCCTTGGGTTTACGAAGCTGACGGCCTCAATCCGGCGGGCACCCAGGGAGATGAGCTCGTTGATGAGCCGCAGCTTGTCGTCGGTGCTGACGGGCACCTTCTCGTTCTGAAGTCCGTCCCGGGGACTGACGTCCACAATGGAAACGTCCCGTGCGGCCTGTACATCGTTCATCAGATGGCACCTTCGTCTTTGGCGTCCTGCAGTTCCTTGTCGGAGAGCCCGAGGAGCCCCTCGTAGATGTCCCGGTTGTGGGAGCCCGGCGTCAGCGGGCCGCTCCAGCCGATCTGCCCCGTGCTCCGCGTCAGCCTGGGAATGATCCCGGGCTGGACCACGGTACCTAGCTGTTCGTCCGGCACGTCCACCAGCATTCCCCTGGCGCGAAGCTGGGGATCCTCGAAGATGTCCTCGATGCTGCTGACCGGGCTGTTCGGTACGGAGTGCCGGTCCAGGAGCGAGGTCAGCCCGTCATGGCTATAGCCGGCCGCCCATTCGGCAATCAGGGATTCCAGCTCTTCCTGGTGCGCGCCCCGCGCCGCGTGGTTGCTGTAGCGCGGGTCGGACGTCAGTTCGGGGCGTCCCATGGCGGCAGCAAGCCGCACGAAGACCGAGTCCTGGTTTGCGGCAATCACCACCCACTTGCCGTCACTGGAACGGAAGATGTTCGACGGCGCGATCCCCTTCAGTCCCGAGCCGCTTGGTCCCGGGACGACGCCGGTTGCCGCGTAATCGGGCACGGCGCTTTCCAGGAGTGAAAAGCATGCTTCCACGAGGGACACGTCCACCACCTGGCCCGTTCCTCCCCGCGCGTCCCGCCAGTACAGGGCCAGCAAAATGCCCTGCAGGGCATAGAGCGACGCCAGGCTGTCCCCGAGCGAGATGCCGGTGCGGGGAGGTGCCTGGTCCGGATAGCCGTTGAGGTAACGCAGCCCTCCCCGGGCCTCGGCCACGGAGGCGTACCCTGGCTTTTGCGCATCCGGTCCCGTCTGGCCGTAGCCGGACACCCTGGCAATGATGAGCCCGGGATTTACCTTCCAGAGTTCCTCGGGGGCAAGGCCCAGCTTCTCAAGCGTGCCGGGACGGAAGTTCTCGAGGATCACGTCAGCTTCCTGGCAGAGTTCCAGGAAAAGCTCGCGTCCGCGCGGCGATTTCAAATCGAGCGTCACGCACTTCTTCCCGCGGGACTGCACGGACCACCAGAGCGTGTGCCCATGAACCCGGGCCCTGCCCCATTCCCGCATCGGGTCCGGCCTGTCGGGCGATTCGATCTTGATGACTTCCGCACCGAAGTCGGCAAGTTGACGGCCTGCGAAGGGACCCGCAATCAGGGACCCGAGTTCAAGGACACGCACGCCGGCCAAGGGCCCGGGGGCGTGCCGCATGGCGGGCTCGGTGGCAGTGCGGGGCTCGTCGCCTCGCGTGCCGGTCTCGGAAGCGTTCACCATTGGGGACTCCTGTTCTGCCGGCGCCGGCAAAAATCCGTGGCAGGCGTCACAGATTCGGTTAGCAGGGAGCCTATTGAGCAGTTCTCCTCGGGCGCCAGACTATTTCATATTGTGGACCTAAATCCACGATGTGGATAGCCCCTCCTGTGGAATTGTTCCCCCGATAACCCGCGTTGACTCTTCCGCCGCGGCAAGAACGGGCTCAACCCAGGAGGCGCAGACGTCGTACGGCATTCTCATGGCGGGACCCATGACAGTGAGCGCCCCATACAGTTCGGCCTGTGGCCCAAAGATCGGGGCCGAGATTCCGCTCGCGCCAGAGACGCGCTCGCCGGTGGTGATGGCGAACCCGTCAGCCTTGGTCCTGGCGACGGCGGCCTCGAGGTTTGCGGCGTCAGTGATGGTCTGGTCCGTCAGCGAGCGGAGCCCGGAGCGGTAGACCTGATCGGCCACGTCCGGGTTCCACGCCAGGAGGACGCGCCCTGCGGCACCCACGTGCAGCGGCATGATTTCGCCCACCTGCACCACTCTCCTGAGCATTCGCCGCGTCTCCGCCAGCGCTATGCATACCCGCTTTCCCTGCGACTCCCGGAAAACGCAGGCAGTCTCACCGAGCTCATCACGCAATCTCCGCAGCACGGGCGTCAGCAGTTCAAGGAAGTCCAGACCTTGGGTGGCCGGGGCGGCCCAGTGGGCCATCCGGACCCCCACGCGGAATCTGTCCCCGTGCCGGTCCAGGATGCCCTCCTGGACCATGTTCGCCACGAGGCGCTGGACGGTTGAGTGGGGCACGCCGGTCGCGGCCCGGATCTCGGCCAAGGACAGCTCTGGCTGGGCGAGGGAAAAAGCGTCCAGGATGGACGTGATCTTCCGGAGTACCAGCAAAGGCGTCGCCGATGATTCGTTGGGGCTCATGGACAAAGTGTATGAGCCCGCGGTTCAGGCGCCGGCCCATTGGTCCGCTTGGCCATCAAACTCCCGCCGGCCGTTGAGTGTGACTCGGGTTACTGCTAGCATCAGGTCCACATCATGATGGTGAACCCACGATGTGGCAATCTAGTCCCAACTCGTCAGAGCCGACGCGGCGGGGCTGGAGTCGACGCACAAAATGTCCGACCGAGTAAGAAACAGCAGCGATAACAATCGGCCACCCCCGGCCGGAAAGAGTGCAATGATGCCAGCTGCACAGGCAGACACGTCAACGTACGCGGTGGAGCTCACCGGGTGCACCAAACAGTTCCCCACGCCCGGGGGCGAGACCTACTTCGCCGTCCGCGACATCAACCTCAAAGTCGAGCCCGGCCGTTTTGTCTCGATTGTCGGTCCCACCGGTTCCGGCAAGTCCACCATCCTCAACATGGCGGCGGGGCTGCTGAACCCGAGCACTGGCGACGTGAAGAGCTTTGGGGAACCCGTGAGCGGGGTGAACCGACGCGCCTCCTACATGTTCCAGCAGGACCCCCTCCTGCCATGGAAGACGGTGCTCGACAACGTGAGCCTCGGCCTGACGATGGCCGGCGTGCCGAAGGCCGAAGCCCATTCGGAGGCACGGCGCTGGCTCGAGAAGGTTGGACTCAAGAATTTCGCAGATCGCTATCCGCACCAGCTCAGCGGCGGCATGCGCAAGCGAACAGCCATCGCGCAGGCCTGGATCGTCAACCCGGATGTCCTGCTCATGGACGAACCATTTTCAGCACTCGACGTGCAGACCCGCCAGATCATGGAGAACGAACTCCTTCAGCTGTGGCAGGAATCTGGCAAGGCCGTCGTCTTCATCACACACGACCTGGACGAAGCCATCGCCCTTTCCGATGAAGTGGTGATCCTCGGGGCGGGTCCCGGAAGCACCGTGGTGGGAAGCTACGAAATCGACATCCCGCGCCCCCGCGACCTGCTCGACATCCGTGATGACCCGCAGTTCGTGGCCCTGCACCGCGAGATCTGGGGCAGGTTGAAGATCGAAGTCTCAAAGACGTACGAAACGGCAATGGCGGAAGAGGGCGAAGTCGCGTGACTCTCGTGGGATCAAAGAAAAACGGGCTCCCGGCCGCGCTGGACGGCGGCACACGCCGGCGTGCCCGCAGGACCGAGATGTCCCCGCTGGCGATGCGAAGCACGCAACTCCTCCTCACCCTCGCGGTCCTCGGCGCCTGGGAACTTTCCGTACGGGCCGGGATCGTGGACGAATTCTTCTTCCCGCTTCCGTCGGATATCTTCCAGACCGTCTGGGCCTGGGTGTCCTCAGGATTCGTCTTCCCGCATCTGTGGATCACCATGCAGGAGGCCATCCTCGCCTTCCTGGTGGGGGCTGCCGCAGGGCTTCTCCTCGGCTTCGTCCTGGCCCGTGTGCGTTTCCTCGAGCGTCTGCTGGACCCGTTCCTGCAGATGTTCAATGCCCTCCCCCGCGTGGTGCTGGCCCCGATCTTCCTGCTCTGGTTCGGCCTGGGAATCTGGTCCAAGGTCGCGTTCGGCTTCACTCTCGTGTTCTTCATCGTCTTCTTCAACACCCTTGAGGGCGTCAAGAGCGTTGACCGGGTGCTGGTGGACAATGCACGGATGCTGGGGGCATCCGAGAAGCAGCTCCTCCGCCACGTTTTCATCCCCAGCGCCCTGACCTGGATTTTCTCCAGCCTGCACATCAGCGTGGGCTTTGCCATCACGGGCGCCGTGGTGGGCGAATACCTCGGAGCGTCTGCCGGTGTTGGCTACGCGATCGCCCAGGCACAGGGCGTCTTCGACACCAAGGGCGTCTTTGCCGGGATGTTCATCCTGATGATCGTGGTCCTCATCATCGACCTTCTCGTCAACCGACTGGAGCGACATCTGCTCCGCTGGCGCCCCGTGCAGTCTTCGTAGACAGTGCGGTCTTCCTGGACAGCCCAGCCCTCCTGGACCGTCCAATCGTCCTCAACCGCTAAGAGGCGTCCGGAGTCTCGGCGCCGAAACCAATCCACTATCACTGCCTTGAAGGGACCCCCGATGACACAGAACGAAAACCGGCAAAGGCGCCGGGGCCTCATCCGGCCGCTTACCCTCATCGCCTCCGTTGCGCTGGCCCTGTCTGCCTGCGGCGCTCCGGCCGCGGCGCCGCCGGGTCAGTCTGGCAGCGCAGGGGCCGGTGGTGCCGGCAGTTCCAAGGTGACCATCGGCATCGGTGGCCAGACGCTCCTGACGTACCTCCCCACGACGCTCGCGCAGGAGCTCGGTTACTACCAGGAGGAAGGCGTGAACGTCGAGCTCCAGGACCTGCAGGGCGGCTCGAAGGCGCTGACGGCCATGATCGGCGGCAGCACCAACGTGACCAGCGGATACTACGAGCACACCATCCAGATGCAGGCCAAGAACCAGAAGATCAAGGCGTTCGTGGACATGGGCAGGTCCTCCGGGCTGGCACTGCTGGTCGCACCGAAGAACGAAGGCAAGATCAAGACCCTTGCCGATCTCAAGGGCAAGAACGTAGGTGTGACGGCCCCGGGGTCGTCCACGGACATGTTCATCAAGTACCTCCTCGCCAAGAACGGGTTGCAGAAGACGGATGCGGCGGTGTCCGCCATCGGCGCCGGTTCATCGGCGGTCGCGGCCGTGGAGCAGGGCCAGGTCGATGCGGCCGTCATGCTCGAGCCGGACGTGTCAGTGCTGACCAAGCGGATCGGCCACGACCCCGTGATCCTGGAGGACGTCCGCACGGCCGACGGACTCAAGGAAGTCTTTGAGACTGATGCGTGGCCGTCCTCCAGCCTCTACGCTAAGACCGACTGGCTGGACGCGAACAAGGAGACGGCCGGCAAGCTCGCCAAGGCCATCAAACGGACCCTGGAATTCATCGACGGGCATTCCGGCGAGGAGATCGCCGCAAAGATGCCCGAGAAATTCGCCGGCGGCGACAAGGCCCTTTATGCCAAGGTGATCGAGGACCTGAAGAAGACGCTCAGCAAGGACGGCGCCTTCACCGAGAATGGCATCCAGGCCGTGTTGAAGACCCAGCAGGTGGCAAATCCGGAAGTCGGAAACAAGGACATCAAGCTGGAGGAAACCTACACGAACGAGTTCGTGAAGTAGGACCGCCCTGCAGAAGCACCGAGTAGGCCCGTCATCCGGAATCGGATGGCGGGCCCACTTGCTTTGAAAGCCCGACGGCGGCCCGCACGGCAGGGCGTCAGGCGTCCGGCTCATCCCGGCGTCGCAAGTCCAGGCGTCCGGTTCATCCCGGCGTTAAGAGTTCCGGCGTTGAAAGTCCCCAGGCCAATCGGACCTGCGGATCCGGCCCAGCTCCTGGACCGGCCCGAGGTGCCCCCATTCATCGCGCCCGAGCCGCGCAAGCGGTCCGAGGAGATCGATCCGGGGATGGTCGCCCTCCAGGACGTCCGCGGAGATGGCGGCATGGGTGACCTCGCCGAACACCAGGACGCAGTCGCCCATCGCGAGCGTCGAATGCAGCCGGCACTCGAGGGCCACGGGGGACTCCGCCACCCGCGGCACACCGACCGTCAGGCCAGGCTCCCGGGTCACGCCAGCGGCGTCGAACTCGCTGACTTCCGGCGGGAAGTTGGTGCCGGTCGCGTTGACCTCGGCCATGAAATCAGCCGGCGCAAGGTTCACCACGAACTCACCCCGCGCCGAGATGTTCCGCAGTGAGTCCTTCCTGCCCACCGAGGTGAACTGGATGATCGGCGGGGTCACCGACGCGACGGTGAAAAAGGAATGGGGAGCAAGATTGTCCACCCCCTCGGCGGACGTGCTGGATACCCAGGCGATGGGGCGGGGAACAACAACGGCCGTCAGGAGCCGGTAGAACTCGGCGGAGGGCATCCCGGCGGGACTGAAATCCTTGCGCACGGTCCCAGCCTAACGGCCCGGTTTTTACCGTGCTGACCAGCCGCCGTCCATGGTGTAGCTGGCGCCGGTGACCATGCCGGCGTCGTCGGAGGCCAGCCAGGCCACGAGCGAGGCGACTTCCTCGGGCTCCACGAGCCGCTTGACCGCGGACTCGGTCAGCATGACCTTGGCGAGGACTTCCGACTCCGGGATGCCGTGGACCTTGGCCTGGTCCGCGATCTGCTTTTCGACGAGGGGCGTGCGGACATACCCGGGATTGATGCAGTTGGACGTGACTCCGTGCTCGCCGCCCTCCAGCGCCGTCACTTTGCTCAGCCCTTCCAGGCCGTGCTTGGCGGAAACGTAGGCGCTCTTGAAGGGTGAGGCCCGGATTCCGTGCACGGATGACACGTTGATGATGCGGCCAAAGCCGTTGGCGTACATGTGCGGCAGGGCCGCCCTGACGAGCAGGAACGGTGCTTCAAGCATGAGCCTGAGGATCCGGCGGAAGGCTTCGGGCTCGAAGTCCTCGATGGGGCTGATTTGCTGGATGCCGGCGTTGTTCACCAGAATGTCGCAGTCGAGGCTCAGCGCCGCGAGGACGTCCACATCCAGGAGGTCCACAGCCCATGCCGTGCCGCCCAGCTGGTCGGCGAGGGCCGCGGCGCCGGCTTCATCCACGTCAGCCACCACTACCTTGGCTCCCCGCGCGGCAAGCTCCCGCGCACACGCTGCACCGATGCCGCTGGCACCGCCGGTCACCACGGCCTTCCGGCCGCTAAGGTTCTTTGCGTTCATGGTCTGCTCCTCACAGTGTCAACACTGACACGTGCCATGAATCACGGCACTCTCGGTCCACCTGAGTATTGCTGCAGAAAGTTCCGGGTTCAATAGCCAATCCAGCACGCGTTTCGTGCAAAATTGCAGATATGGAAGCCAATCCGGATGATCTGCTGGTGCTGCTCGCGGTGTCCCGTTCGGCGAAATTCACGACGGCGGCACAGGCCTTGGGACTTAACCACACCACCGTTTCGCGCAGGATTGCGGCCTTGGAGAAAGCGCTCGGCGGGCGCGTCCTCTCGCGGGCGGCAGGCGGCTGGGAGCTGACCGAGCTCGGTGCGCAGGCTGTCATGGTTGCGGAACAGGTCGAAACCGCGGTGCGTGCGCTGGGGCCTTCCGGCCGCCCGCCCGACCCGGTGACCGGCGTCGTGCGCATGACCGCGACGGACGGCTTCAGCGCCTACATCGCCGCCCCGGCTGTGGCCAAACTGCGGCGGGACCACCCCGGCCTCAGCGTCGAGATCGTCACCGTCACGAGGCGGGCGCTGCAGCAGCGCTCCGGGCTCGACATCGAGGTGGTGGTGGGTGAACCGCAGGTGCACCGGGCCGAAGCGTTCCGTCTGGGTGAATACGTGCTGGGCATGTACGCCTCCCGCTCATACCTGGAGCAGAACGGAACTCCGGACTCCGTGGAAGCCCTGACCACGCATCCGCTGGTGTACTTCGTGGACTCCATGCTGCAGGTGGACGATCTCGACGCTCCGCGGCGCCTGGTGCCGGCGATGCGGGACGGGGTCAGCTCCACCAACGTGTTTGTACACGTTGAGGCAACCCGGGCAGGAGCGGGCATCGGCTTCCTGCCCTGCTTCATGGGCGACAGGCATGCCGATCTCGTGCGCCTGCTCCCCCAGCACTTCGCCGAACGGCTCCCCTACTGGATGGTGCTGCGGCCGGACTCCATGCGGCGACCGGCTGTCGCGGCCGTGGTCCAGGCATTGCGCGAAGAGGTGACGGACCACCGGGAGTCGCTGCTGGGACGCGGCGGAACTCGCTGATCGCTCCGTAACGGCACTTTCAGGCAAAAAACGGCAATTACGGAGCAACTGTTGGGGCTGCTGGGTCGTGCCGGACCGGCGCCCCCGCGGCGAAGGCGCGCACCTTGTCGTCGTTCCAGATGTGGGCGGGCACCGCGCCGCCCAGGAGCCGGCGTGCCAGCCGGGGGTCATCGTCGAACGGCAGGTCGCTACCGGCCATCACCATGTTTCCGTAGCGGCGGCCCTTCAGCATGGCGGGATCAGCAATGATCACGGTGTGCTCAAAGGCAGCCGCGATGGTGGCGGCGTCTTGGCGTGCATTCTTCAGGTCAGGGGCATCGCCCGAATTCACCACGTAGATGCCGCCCGGTGCCAGCACGCGCCTGGCATGGCCGTTGAACTCGCTCGTAGTCAGCGGACGCGGCGTCAGCGCACCGGCGAAGACGTCCCGGATAATGAAGTCGCGGGTCTGCGGGGTGAGCGTTTCGGTCACGGCGCGTGCCTCGCCCACACGCAGCCTCAGCAGCGGAGCCTTGGGGAGGTCAAACCAGCCGCGGACGTAGTCGGCCAGCTTCCCGTCCAGCTCCACTACAACCTGGCGGGCGTCGGGGTAGGCGGCGTGGAAGTAGCGGGCCAGGGAACACGCACCGCCGCCGAGGTGGAGACCTCGCAATTTGGGCCGGGATTCCGGGGGCCAGCGGGATTCGATGAGGGCGGCCATCCAGCGCATATATTCGAAGTCCAGAAACAACGGATCGGCGAGGTCGATATGCGAACTCATGACGCCGTTGATCCGCAGCAGCCAGCCCGTCGAATTGTCCTGGTCCGCAATCAGCTCGCAGTCCCCGGTGTCGATGTAATAGACGCCCTCGACGGGACCGTCCGGTCGGGCGCCCTTGGCCAGCTCCACCACTCCACGCACCGCTGTGTCAGCCGTGCCGCCACCGAATTTGCCGCCTGATTTGCCGCGCCGTGCCATCAGTTGTCCGCCGCTTCCGTCATGATGCAAGCCTAGTTGACCTCCGTGCCGCCGGTTGAGCCAGTCGAAACCTCGATCTCGTCAGGCTCGACCAGCGAAGGCTAGGCTTCCGAAACCGCAGCACCCTCGCCGTCGCGGATGCGCTGGACCATGGCCGTGGTTGAACGCTCGGCCACATAGTCCAGGATGCATACCCGCCCGCCGTAGGCTTCCACGCCCTCGGTCTCGGCCAGCATTTCGGGTGTGTAGTCGCCGCCCTTGGCGTAGATCTCCGGATGCAGCTGCTCGATCAGCGGAATGGGCGTGGGGGTATCGAAGACCGTGACATAGTCCACGCAGCTCAGAGCCGCAATAACGGCCGCCCGGTCCGCCACGCTGTTGATGGGACGGCCTGGGCCCTTGAGCTTGCGCACGGAGTCATCGCTGTTGAGCGCCACTATCAGGATGTCCCCCAGCTGCTTGGCCTGGTTCAGGTACCGGGTGTGCCCGCTGTGCAGGACGTCGAAGCAGCCGTTGGTCAGGACCACCCGCTGGCCGTCGCTGCGGTGGGCACGGATGTGCCGTTCCAGCTCATCTGCCGTCAGGGCGGTGTCAGCGAAGCTCTCGAGGTAGCGCCCCAACTCGTGCGTGCCGCACACGGACGTCCCCGGGTGATGGACCACAACGTCGGCGGCCGCCTGCGCCAGATCCAGGCTGGCCGTCAGCGGGAGCGAGGCAGCCCGCGCCAGCGTCAGCGCGGCCACGAACGTGTCGCCCGCCCCGGACGCCTGCTTCTCGGTAGCGGGCCGGGCCCAGGTCCGGTGGGGATTGCCGGCGGACGGGATCAGGACGGTGCCGTCGCGGTCGAGCGTGACCACCACGGCCCGCGCCCCCGTGGCCTGCAGCAGCTGTTGCCCGTGCTCCGTGACGACGGCAGCGCGCTCCGGCCCGCCGGTGAGTCGGCGGTCCAGCAGCCTTGCGGCCTCCTGCGCGTTGGGCGTGGCGAGGTCCGGTTGCAGCGCCGCCCACGGGCGCGGGTCGTGCGCGTCCACCACCACCAGCCGGTCCGGTTCCCGCCGCGAGAGGCATTCTATGAGCCGGGCGCGGACAGGCCCTGCCAGAACGCCTGTCCCGTAATCGCAGATCACCACGGCGTCCTGGCGTTCGACGGCGGCCGGCACCGCCGCGGCGAGCCCCGCCAAAGCGCCGTCCGGAATGCTGGCGGCAGCGTCGTCGAACCGCAGCAGGACCTGGCCGCCGCTGCTGATGCGGATTTTCGTGGTGGTGACGATGCCCGGATGTTCGGTCAGGTGGCTCGTGTCGACGCCCGCGCCAAGCAGCTGGCGTTTCAGTTCCGCCCCGGCGTCGTCCGTTCCGATGATCCCGGCCACGCTGACGCGGGCGCCCAGGGCCGCCAGGTTCATGGCGGTGTTCGCGGCGCCGCCCGGGGAAAATTCGCGGCGGTCGATGTCCACCACGGGGGCCGGCGCCTCCCGGCACATCCGCTCGCTGCTTCCGCTCCACCAGCCGTCGAGTATGAGGTCACCCACCACCAGGACTGCGGGGCTCTCCTCTGCCAGACGCTGCGGAAGCCACGCCGCCAGGCCACGCTGTTCGGAGAGGTCCGGCCGGCTCTCGCGGGGCAGGCCGCCTCCGGCTATGCCCTGCCCCCCGGCTCCCCCTCCCGTCATTGTGCTGCGCCTTCCCCGGCGGCGGCGGAGCCGGCAGCCGACGGGCCGGCCGCGGAGGAGCCGGCAGCGGACGGGCCGGAGCTGGCAGAGACCTCGGCCGAGCGCGGGGCCAGAGGCGGCGGTGCAGCGATGTGCACCACCTTGACCCGGGTAAATTCGTCCATGAGTTCGGGGCCGTAGCCGAAGCCGTGACCGCTTTCGCCGCGTGGCTGGGCGGAACCGCCGGGAGCCCCGCCGAACACTTCATTGACTTTGACTGTCCCCACCGGAAGGACGGCGATTGCCCGCTGGGCGTGGGCGATGCTTCCCGTCAGGACCGTCGCAGCCAGGCCGTAGCGGCCCGCCGCGGCGAACTCGAGGCCCTCGTCGAAGCTATCCACCACGCGCACCGGAGCCACCGGGCCGAAGGTTTCTTCCGCCATGACGTCCATGGTGTCCGTGCAGTCCAGCAGAACCGTGGCGGGATAAAAGGCGCCGGGACCGTCCGGAACTGCTCCGCCCACCGCCGCCCGGGCGCCCAGCCGCACTGCTTCGGCAACATGGCGATGGACGGCCTCACGCAGGCGCGTATCCACCAGCGGTGCGATCCCGCCGGCACGGTTGCGCTTCCGGGCCTGCTCCGCTAGCGCCTCGCAGAACTGTACCGCCACGGCCCGGTGGACATAAATCCGCTCCACCGACGTGCAGATCTGCCCGCTGTTGCTGAAGGCTCCGATGGCGGCCTGCTCCGCCGCCCAGCCCGGATCCACCCCTTCGTCCACGAGCAGCGGATCATTGCCGCCGTTTTCCCGGATCACGTGGGCCCCGGACGCGACGGCAGCGCGCGCAATGCGTGCGCCCGTGTCGCTGGACCCGACGTGCGCAAAAACGTCAACGGTCGCCTGCTGCGTGAGAAGGGCGCCGACGTCGGATCCTCCGGTCAGGGTCAGCAGCACACCAGGCGGGAAGACGGATGCCAGCACCTTCCCGAGCCGTTCGCCCACTCCGGGGCAGCGCTCACTGGGCTTATGGACCGCGGTGTTGCCGGTGACCAGCGCCGCGCCGATCAGTCCGCACGCCACTGCCACAGGATCGTTCCACGGCGTCAGCAGCACGGCCACGCCGCGGGGTTCGGCCACTGTGTAGTCGGCCGCGAGCAGGTTGCCCCGCAGGCTGAGGCCGCGGTGCACGGGGCCAAGCTCTGCGTACTGCTCCAGGGTTGAAACTCCGGCAGCAACCCCGGCGAGAGCCTCTTCCGCGGGGCGCCCCGTCTCCCGCGCGTTGATATCCGCCAACTCCGCGGCAGCCCCGCCGAGGGCAGCGGCGGCCGCCCGCAGCAGCTTGCCCCGCTCCGCCGGTGGCGTGGCGGACCAGGCGGACCCGGCGTCACGGGCCTTCTCCACAGCCCGTGCCACATCTTCGGGCCGGGCGGCCGGGAACCTTCCCGCGACGTCGCCCGTGCGGGGGTCCCGGATGGTCAGCACGTCGTGGGCAGTGGCCAGGAAACTCTCGGTGGTCGCGTGCATGTGGCTCCTCGCTGGGTTCGCTTGGTGCGTGCCTCTACGGAGCAGGTGATCGCCCGACTCGTGATCCCGCCGTCTCCTGACCTCATCCGTACCCCGCCCTTGTCGGTTTACACGCCTGTGCCGTCAGGAGTTTTCGGCGCTGGCGGCCGGCGCTGGCGGGGACTTATGGTGGCCCCACGGGAATCCGCACACCTGACCTGATCCGTCCGTAGCCGAAGGGGCTGACGCCATGGAACACCTCAACCCCGACTTCGGCGGTGCACGCGCCACCGGCTATGGGGTGGGCCCGGTCCTGGAGAGATTCAGCGACGTATCGCGGATCGCCGTGCTGCGCGGTGGCGGCCTGGGCGACCTGATCTACGCCCTGCCGGCCGTCTCGGCGCTGAAGGCCGCCTATCCGGAGGCCTCCGTCACCCTGCTGGGCACCCCCATCCACGCAGAGCTGCTGTCCCAGATTGAAGGGCCCCTGGACGAAACGCTGATTCTGCCGTTCGCCGAGGGCGTCCGGCCGGGAGCCGAGGATCATGGCGAGCTGGACCGGTTCTTCGGCGAAATGCGCGCCAGGAAATTCGACCTCGCCGTCCAGCTTCACGGCGGAGGGCGCTACTCAAATCCGTTCCTGCTCCGCCTCGGGGCACGCCACACCGTGGGCACCAGGACCCCTGACGCGGCCCGGCTGGAGCGAACCGTGCCGTACGTGTACTACCAGCACGAGCCGCAGCGGGCGCTGGAAGTGGCCGGGTTCGCCGGGGCCCCGCCCCCTGGGCTGGAGGCGCGCGTCCGTGCCTTGCCGGAGTTCGCACAGCAGCTGGCCCCGAGACTGGACGCGCTGTTCCCGTCCGCTGAGGCGCGGGGCACTGTGGTGATCCATCCGGGCGCCACTGATCCGCGGCGCCGCTGGCCGGCGGACCGCTTCGCCGCTGTGGCCAGAAAAGCGGCCGACGACGGCTTCCGGGTCGTGGTGGTCGGCGACCACACCGAAAAGGAACTGGCGGAAACAGTGGTGGAAGCCGCCGTCGGCCACGCCAAGGCGGACTCCAAAGGGGCCAGCAACAGGGCACCGCAGGTGGCTTCCTTGGCGGGCCAGCTCGGACTGGGCGAGCTCGCGGCGCTGCTCGCTGCCTGCTGCGCCGTGGTGGCAAATGACAGCGGACCGCGCCACCTGGCCCAGGCACTCGGCACCCCCACCGTGGGCATCTTCTGGGCCGGCAATGCCATCAACGCGGCACCGCTGGGACGGACCCTGCACCGGATCCATCTCGGCTGGGCGACGCACTGCCCGGTCTGTGGAATCGACATCACCCAGGTGGGCTGGACGGCGCCGCGGTGCCGCCACGACGAATCCACCGTGGAGGCGGTCGCCCCCGACGCGGTCTATGAGGACGTCCGCCAGCTCACGGCCATGAACCTTCCTCCTCGTGGCAGATGAGCATCTCGCGGATCTCGCAGCCCGCGGGCTGTGACAGCACGAACAGGATGGCCTGGGCAACGTTGGCGGGATCGTTGAGGCGGGAATCGTCCTGCGGCTTGTACTGCTCCGCACGGTCGTCGAAAAAGCGTGTCTTCATGCCGCCCGGGATCATGGTGGTCACCCCGATCTCGCCACCCGTTTCGGCAGCAAGGGAGTGGCTGAAGCCCACCACCGCGAACTTGGAGGCGCAATAGGCCGTGGCCTCAGGGAGCGCCCGCTTGCCCAGCGTGGAGGCGATGGTCACCACCCTGCCACGGGAACGCTTCAGATACGGCAGAGCCGCCCGGACCACCGACACCGTCCCCAGAAGGTTGACGCCGATGACACGTTCCCATTCATCCGCGTCCACATCCTCGAGCTTTCCGCAGCGGTCAATCCCGGCTGCTGTGACCACTGCGTCCAGGCCGTCCAGCGTTTCTGCCGCCTGGCGAACAGCCTCGCTCACCGCCGCACGGTCCGAGACGTCAACTTCGAAGGCCTTCGCCGCCGAGACGTTCCGGATATCCCGGTCCAGCACCACCGGAGTCCCGCCCGCCCGCAACACTGCATCTACGACGGCGGCCCCCAGGCCGGAGGCCCCGCCTGTCACCAGGACGCGGCCGGGCCGAAAAGTCGATTCATTCATGGTGTTCCTTTCGTTCGGGACTGTTTCACGTTTGTCGTGTTCCTCAGCTGACCTTGGCCAGCGCGTCCGCCAGGACAGACGTGGACCGGGCCTGATGGAACGGCACCGTCACGCACCGCCCGCCCCAGCTTTCGACGAGACCCGCTTCGGGCAGCTGCGATGCCTGGTAGTCCCCTCCCTTCACCCAGATGGCCGGGCGCAGGAGATCCAGGCACGCCTGCGGGGTGTCCTCCTCGAAGACCATCACGGCGTCCACGCATTCGAGGGCAAGGAGAAGCTCGGCCCTGTCTTCCTGGCTCACGATGGGCCGCTGCTCACCCTTGATTCTGCGGACGGACTCGTCCGAGTTCAGGCACACAATCAGGCAGTCACCCAGATCCCGCGCCGCCGCCAGGGTTCGGACGTGGCCGGCGTGCAGCAGGTCGAAGCAGCCTCCGGTCGCCACCACGGTTCCCCCTTTCGCGCGCACCCTCCGGGCCAGGGCATGGGCATCCCCGTCCCGTCGGTGCCGCCAGACCGGCCGGTGGCGGTCCGGAAGGGAGGCGACTCCCCCTGCACCCAGGAAATGTGCGGCCTCGTGGATGGCAAGTTCAACGGCGTCGTCGAGGCCGCGGCCTTCTGCCAAGTGCACCGCCAGGCTGGCAGCAAGCCTGTCACCGGCACCGCAGGGATCGCTGACGTCGGTCGGCGGCGCCGGGACGATCCGCGGCGAGCGATTCCGCGTTTCCACCAGCAGTCCGCCCCGCTCCCCCATGGTGACGAGCACGGCCTTGACCTGCCAGCGGTCCAGCAGGACACCCCCCGCTTCGGCAATTTCCGCAGGCGTGGCCGCCGCACTGCCGGCTGCCTTGGCCGCCTCGGCCAGGTTCGGCGTAGCCACCGCCACACCCGGCACCGGCACCGCACCCAAGGGGTGCGGGTCCCACACGATCGGAACGCTGACTGCCAGGGCCGCGAGGAGGGACCGGATTTCCGGATTCGCGGCCAGGCCGCGGCCGTAGTCCGCAACGATAATGACTTCCGCCTGTTCAATGGCCGTCAGCATGCCCGCCGTCGCCCCCGGAACGGCCGGGCGACCGCAGTCCTCGTCCACGCGGACCACAGGGTGGCGGCCGGCCCGTACCCGCGTTTTCACCGGCGTCCGGGCACCCGAGGGTCCGGCCACCACCCGTACACCGGCGAGCGCGCCTTCCAGCTCCAGGGACGCGCCGTCGTCGGAAAGCACGGTCACCAGGGTGACGCGGTGCCCGTCATGGGCGAGCATTCGGGCCACGAGCCCGGCGCCGCCCGCCCGCCGCCGGACTTCAGCGATGTCCACCACCGGCACCGGCGCGTCCGGGCACAGCCGGGTCGCCTCGCCGTCCAGGTCCACGTCCAGCAAAACGTCGCCTACCACTGTGATCCTCATCCGCGGTCAGCCTCCAGACCGGGGACGCCGCGGCTCTTCCGGGTGACCTCGGCCTCGAACGCCCGGCACATGGCATGCAGCGCAATCAGATGCCCCTCCTGCGCGTTGGCTGATACGGCGTCGATGGCCACAGCGTCGTCGCAGCAGGCGGCCAGCGGATTTGGCGCCGGCCCGGTAAGCGCCCAGGTGGTCACGTTGAGCCGGGCAGCCGCCTCGGCGGCGCGAAGCAGGTTGGGGCTCTTGCCGCTCGTGGACAGCAGCATGAGGACATCCCCGGACCGCCCGTGCGCCCGCACCTGGCGGGCAAAAAGTTCTGCGTAGCCATAGTCGTTTGCGATGGCCGTCACGGCAGAACTTTCGGCGTGCAGCGAGATCGCCGAGAAGGGCACCCGTTCGCCGTCGAACCTGCCCACCAGTTCGGCTGTCAGATGCTGGGCCTCGGCAGCCGAGCCGCCGTTCCCGGCCGCGAGCAGCCGCTGCCCGCTGAGCAGCCGCTGGGCCAGCTCAACACCCCAGGCCGCCAGCCGGTCGGCCTGGCTTTCAAGCGACCGCAGCGCCGGCAGGACACTTTCCAGATGGATTCTGACAGCCTCCCGGGAGGCCGCTGGGACGGTGATGTCCGGATCCAGTCTCTTCCCTGTGTGCGGGAAACCCGCAGGCCCGGAATCCACCGGCGGCAGGGACGGAAGCTCAGCTTCCTGCAGGGACCATTCCGTTGTCACAGTGCCGCTCCTTCCATCGGTTCCAGGCTGCTGGACTGCGCGGTTCCGGCTATGGCCAGCTGGTACGCCGTTTCAGTTTCCGCCGCGACCCGGCTCCAGGAGTAGCGCGCCTTGGCCCGACGTTCGCCGTTCTGTCCCAGTTTCCTGCGGAGCGCGGGGCTGGACAGTAGGGCTGCCACGGCCCCGGCAATGGCCTCCGGGTCCTTCGGCGGCACGTGCAGGCCAGTTGCGTGGTCCACCACGCTGTCCGTCAGGCCGCCCACAGCTGCCGCCACCACCGGGATTCCGCAGGCCATGGCTTCCAGCGGGACAATGCCGAAGGGCTCGTACCAGGGCGTGCAGGCTACGGCATCCGCGCTCCGGAAGATCCCCGGCATGGCTTCCCGCGGCACCTGGCCGCGGAGCTCCACCTGGTCCGCCACACCCAGGTCCCGGGCAAGGTCGAGCAGGCGGCGTGCCTCGGGATCCTGGCCGTCCGCCCCTGCGCCGCCCCCGACGATGAGGAGCTCGACGTCGTCGAAGCCGGCTTCCCGAAGGTACGGCAGGGAGCGGATCACCAGGTCCACCCCTTTCCGCGGGACGAGCCGGCCCACCGACAGAATGCGGTGGGCGCGGGTCCGGGCATCGGCCGGACCTTCGCTGGAGAACAGCTCCAGGTCCACCCCGCACGGCGCAATCGAGACCTTGCCGGTAGCGATCCCCATCGACTTCAGTTCGAAAACCTCGTCGGAGCAGGTGGCAATGATGCGGTCCGCCGACCGCCCCACGGACGGCTCGAGGAAACTGCGCTCCGCCGGGCTCGTGTCATCCGCGCCCTGATACCGGCGTTTGACTGTCCCGAGGGCATGGAACGTCTGCACCACGGGGACCCGGAAACCGGCCGGCCCGCGGCGCGCGGCGTCCAGCGCGGCGATTCCGGACATCCAGAAGTGGCCGTGGACCACGTCCGGCGGCTCGCCGCCCCAGTGAAGGACCACACCGTCGGCGAGCGCGCCCATGAAAGGCAGCAGTTCGTCCTTGGGCACATGGGTGGCGGGACCGGCGTCCACGTGGACCACCTCAAGCCTGGGCTGCACCCGCACCGTTGCGGGCAAATCCGGCGAATCGCGCCTCGTGTAAACCGTTACCCGGTGGCCGCGCCGGGCCAGGGCGATGGAAAGCGCAGCCACGTGGACGTTTTGGCCTCCCGCGTCCACTCCGCCAAGCGCCGCCAAGGGACTCGCGTGTTCCGAAATCATTGAGATCTTCAATGGGTAGTCCTTTCTCGCGCCGGGGTTAAAGCTCAGGTCCTGAGTTCGGCCAACACCTTGTCCCAGTCCGCCAGGAAACGGTCAAGACCGTAGCGTTCCAAGGCGGCCTCCCGCGCTGCCTTGCCCCGCCTGCGCGCCTCTTCGGGATCGTTGATGAGCAGTTCGGCGCACCGGCAAAGCTCCTGAACGTTGGTTGAGATGCCCCCAGCCTCGGGCGGAACGGCCCGCGCCGCCTCGGTGGTGGCCAGGGCCAGGACCGGCATACCGAGGTGCATCGCTTCCAGCAGCGCAAGTCCCAGCGACGTCCACCGGAGCGGGTGCACGTAGGCCCGGCAGCGGGCCAGCTCCCCGTGGAGTTCAGCGGTTTTCAGATCGCCGCGGATCCTGAGCCTCGAGGGCGGGATGCCGGTGCTGGCGTGAAGGCCGTCGCCGCCCATCCCGAAGACCTGGAGCGGGGCGGCCGCGGCGAAGCCGGGCAGCAGGTCCGTTCCCGTCACGCGCCCCCGCCGGACCGGCTCGTTCACTACGACGCCCAGTTCCGGAACTTCGCCGGTGTAGAGGTAGCCGGGATCGGGGATGCCATGCTCGATGACCATGGTCGGCGCCCTGCCGCTGTCCCAGAAGAGCTCGTTGAAATGGGTCACGTGGACCACGGGAATCTCACGCTGGCCGGCGAGGGGATGCAGCGTAAAGGGGACATCGCCCTTGGGCGTGTTGTGCTCAACGTAGACGGCGGGCAGCCCGACGCCGGGGCGCCGTCCCAGCACGCGGGCCACCTCGGCGGCTTCCTCGGGACGCTGGAGGACGACGGCGTCAAGACCGTCCGCGTCGAGCCCCGCCAGGGAGACCTCCCGGACTGATGCCGGCCAGTCCCGGCCAGCGCGGCCAAGACCCCAGGGGCCGCCGTCGGGCAGAACCGGCAGGAGGTAGTCGTGCCGTCCACGGACGAAGGCATCCGTCCAGGAGCCATGAACATGCCAGAGGAGAATTCTCATTGGCTACGGACCTTTCTCCGGGTACTGAGGGAGGAGACACCGCGCATCAGCCGTTCAACCGCCTCCACCACCTGTTCCGGCGACACCGAACCCAGGCACGGGTGCCCCGGTACCGGGCAGATTCTTGCGCGGCTCAGCCGGCATGGCGCATTTTGATCGCCGAGCAGTTCCAGCGGAACGCCGTACGGCGCCCAACGGACCGCTGGCACCACAGGTGAGAACAGGCTCACCACAGGTGTCCCGACGGCGGCCGCCAGGTGGGCGGGACCGGTGTTGCCAGTGACCACCGCCGCCGCGTTCGCCAGTACGCCCGCGAGAGTGTCCAGATCCGTCTCCCCGCCCAGGTCAAGGCCGGAGGGGCCGGCCACCGTTGCCGTGAGCTCCCGCTCTCCGTGTCCCCCGGTCACCACCACCCGGTGGCCGGCACCCACCAGCAGTTCCACGGCGGCGGCATGGTGCAGCGGAGGCCACGCCCGCGCCGGGACTGCTGCGCCAGGATGCACCACCACGTACGGGCCCTCCCCCACGAGGTTCCGGACGTCCGGCGGCTCCTTGACCATGAGTTTTCCGTCGTCGCCTGCCGTGAGCTGGAAACCTGCCGCCCGGGCGATGCCCAGCGCACGCACAGCTTCCGGCTGGTCCTCGGGAAAGTCCTCACCCGGCTTCAGCCGGACATCCAGGAGCGATCCGGCGTAGTCCGTCGAGGCCCCGGTGATGCGTCTCACCCCCGCAAGCCGCAGGAGCAGCGCCAGCGGGAGCGGGGACTGGTGAAACGACGTGAGGATGACAGCCTCGGTGATCCGGGAATTGCGGACAAAGTTCACCAGCGTGTCCGTGTGTGGACCGGTCACGGTCGGGGCGGGATTGGTGATCCATGGGCTGTCCCACGTGAAGACGTCCGCAACATCAGGCAGCAGCGCGGCTGCGGGCCGTCCCTGCGGCCCGCAGAGCACGACTACGTCGTTGCGGCTGCCGCCGTCGGCTCTCCTGCCGTTTGCCACGGCCCTGACGGCGGGGCCAGCCAGCAGAACATCGCCCGCGCTGTCCAGCCGGGCCACCAGAACCCTGCTCATGCCGGTCCCAAAAGCAGCAGGGCGACAGCCTGCTCGAGATCCGCTGCGACCTCAAGGGCCGCAGCAACCTCCTCGTTCAGTGTCAGCGGCGTGGGAACAAGCACGCCCCTCGCTCCGGCGGCCCGTGCTGCCTCGACGTCGCTGCCGATGTCGCCGATGAACGCCACTTCCGATGCATCGATGCCGAGCCGGCTGCACGCACTGTGGATCATGCCCGGGGCCGGCTTGCGGCAGCGGCAACCGTCCTCATCAGCGTGCGGGCAGACTTCCCACACATCAAAGGGCCCCAGAAGGTCCTCCACCCTTGCGTTGACGCTCTCCACCTGCCCCCGGGTCAGGATGCCACGTGCGATGCCCGACTGGTTGCTCAGGACCCCCGTTGCCAGGCCGCGGCTGCGCAGTTCGTCCAGGACCCGCCGCGCACCGGGAAACGGCCTGACCTCGGCCGGATCGCCGTTGTAGGGCACGTCCACAACGAGTGTGCCGTCCCTGTCGAACAGCACAGCCTTGAGCGGGGAAACGTTGCTCGCCATACCCCCTCCGTTCCCCTCCCGGGGAGACCTAAACAACCGGCAGTCCACTTCTTCGGACTAGACTCCTCGTCAGGCGGCCGGCCCGGGCGGCCTTCAGCCGAGGAGGCCAGCAGTGGAAGCAATGCACGCCAATCCTGGACAGCCGGTCCTGTTGGTCCTGCGGGCGCTGAAACTGGGCGATCTGCTGGTAGCTGTGCCGGCGCTCCGTGCGCTGCGCCGCGCCTTCCCGGACCACCGTCTGCTCTACGCGGCCCAGGGCTGGCTGGCCGAAGCCGTGGACCTGGTCGGCGGGTACGAACTGCTCCCCACGCATGGCTTGGATGTTCCCATTCCGTTGGAAACCGGCCGGGTGGACGTTGCGGTGAACTTCCACGGCAGCGGCCCGGAAAGCGACGACCGGCTGGCTGAAATGAGGCCCGGAACCATTCTTGGCCACCGCGCCCCCTCTAGGCCCGGACCGCACTGGATCGAGGACATCCATGAACGTGAACGGTGGACCCGCCTGGTGCGGTGGCACGGCATCGAGGCAGACCCCGCTGACTACCGGCTGCTTCAGCCGGCGGTCCCCAGTCCCTGCCCGGGCGCCACGGTGCTGCACGTGGGCGCGGCATACGGCAGCCGTCTCTGGCCCGTGGAGAGGTTCGCCGAGGTGGCCCGGAAGCTGGCGGCCGACGGGCACGCGATAGTGTTCACGGGCAGCTCGGCCGAGCGGTCCCGGGCCTTGGATGTTGCGCGTTTGTCCGGGCTCGGAGAGAACCACGTCCTGGCCGGTACGCTGGGGCTGTCCGAGTTCGTGGCAGCCATTGCGGCGGCTGGACTCGTGGTCTCGGCCGATACCGGAGCGGCACATCTTGCCTCAGCTTATTCGCGGCCCTCGGTTGTGCTGTTCGGACCCGCACCGGTGGAAGTGTGGGGACCGCCGCCGGGACCGCACGTTGTGCTTACGGATGCTCAAGCCCGCCGGGGGGACACGTTCGCGGCGACGCCGGACCCGGCTCTCCTCGCTGTTTCAGTGGAGGACGTGCTCGGGGCCGTTCGGGGGCTGCTGCTCTCCTGATCCTCTTCGGCCAGCAGCCGGCGCTGCAGGCGCACAAGAATGCGGGACAGGCGCCGCGACACCTGCATCTGGGAGATCCCGAACCGCCTGCCCAGTTCCGATTGTGTCTCTTCGAGGAAGTAACGCCGGTAGAGCATTTCCCGGTCGTCAGGGTCCAGCTCCTGGATCGCATCACTCAGGCAGACCAATTCTTCCAAATGCTCAATGGGCGTGTCTTCTGCGATCAGCATTTCTGCCATGGGCGGCCCGCCCCACGGATCCGCGGTGTCGAGTGAATCGGGATGCATGCTGCTCGCCGCGGCCTGGGCTTCCCTGACGTCCTCAGCCGAAACGCCCAGTTCACCTGCCAGCTCGTGAACGGTGGGAATATGGCCCAGGGATTGGGTCAGGTCTGGAGCCGTGCGCAGCAATTGCGTCCGGACGTCCTGCACCCGGCGTGGGGGCCGCACGGTCCAGCAGCGGTCCCTCAGAAAGCGCTTGAGCTCCCCGCTAATGGTGGGGGCGGCATAGGCGGGAAAGCTTTCGCCCTTGTTCTCATCGAACCCCCTGGCGGCCTTGACCAGTCCCAGGTACGCCACCTGAACCAGGTCTGCGCGGTCCCTGCCCCGGGTGGCATAGCGCGAAGCAAGGGACTCGGCCAGGTCCAGGTAGTTCAGCACCAGATGGTTCCGGAAGGCATCGTGGAGGCGGCCTGCCTGAGGGGCCGGCCCCTTGCAGGCGTGCCCGGCAGACCCGTGACGAGTTCCTTCGATCTGGAAGTCACCGCTGGACACCGCTGACATGTCCACAGTGGTGAGGGGAGGATTCTCTGGCATTGTCGGGGATTCCTTCGACCTGGATCTCGAGAAAGCCTTCGGCAAGACTTAGAAGAAGGAAATCATAAGCGTGCTTATTACACAATGGCTTTGCGGACGCCGTGGTGCATTTGGCCTGGCAGATCCAGCCCAACCGCGACCTCGCGCTGCTCCACCGGACCGACGTCACGGGCACAGCCAACTCACGGACACCGCGCGAGCCCGCAGCTAACTGGGATGGGAGCCCCGGTCGTCATCACTGGAGGCCATCAAGGAAGTTATATAGGGCATGACTAAGGGTGCCGGCGTCGTTCCGTCCCCGCCACTCAAACCGCGTCGCGCGCTGCCGACCGCCGCGCGGGCATTGCTCGGCCGGGGGCGGCGGGGACGGGACTAGCCGGACTGTATTGCGTGCGGTCCGTCACTCCCGCGGAGTGTTCCGGCGCGGATCGGCCGGGTTTGCCTCTGCGTCGGTCCGCGGATCTCGTCCGGCGTCTGCGTCGGCGCGGGGATCACGGTCACGGTCAGCCCCCATGTCACGGTCAGCCCTCATGTCACGGCCGGCATCAGTCCGCTGATCGGGGTCAACAACGGCCCCGGAACGGCGGCGACCTTCATCGTCCACGTCCGGGTCCAGCGCGTCAGCCTTGGTCAGGTGCTTCTCCGAATCGCTTCGAAGGCCCTGCGCCTCGGACTGCCGCTTCTCGGCCTCCTGGCGGAGCCGGGCAGCCTCGACCTGCGCCTTCTCTGCGTCCGACTTGGCACGGAGCGCGTGGGCCTCATTTTCACGGGCCTCAAGTTCGGCATTCTCCCCCTCCCTGCGGATTTCCGCAGCGTGCTGACGGTTGGTTTCATCGCGCTTTTGCCTAAAGGCCTCCTTGCGCTTGCGGCTCGTCATGAGGAGCAAAACGATCAGGGCAACGACGACGATTCCAACAACGATCCAAATCCAGGCATCCACCGTGGATCCACCTCTTTCCATTTCCAGCACGGGCCAGCCACTGTGTCGAAGGCCGTCTTGCAGGCCTCAACTCGCGGCCGATTGAACTAGCGGCAATCGGGGTACTTACTATCTAATAGTAATCATGCTTACTATTTTACCGCCAACAAAGCCGGTTGTGATCAGCAGCCCACCTTCTTTGAAAGAGAGCGATGATGACAGAAAGCCAATGGCCTCAGGATGGGAGCGATCCTGAAACCGCGGCCGCGCAGCACGCGGCCCCGCAACACCTCGCCGACCAGTCCAGTGGGGGCGAACAGGGCACGGCATCCTCGAAAAAGGAAACAGCCAAGGAGGAGGCGGCGGGCGTCGCCCGCATGGCTGCGGATTCTGCCCGGACCGTATCCGAGTCGGCGACGACCGAGGCTGCCCATGTCGCAGCCGAAGCACAGTCCACCGCCCGGGACTTGCTTCACCAGGCCAAATCCGAGCTGACCGGCCAGGCCGTCAGCCAGCAGCAAAAAGCAGCATCAGGCCTTCGGACCCTTTCGGAGGAGCTGCAGGCGATGGCGATGGCATCCGATCAGCCGGGGGTTGCCTCTGATCTGGTGAGGAAAGCCGCTGAACGCTCCTCGGCAGTAGCATCCTGGCTGGACGGCAGGGACCCGGGGTCAGTTCTCGATGAAGCAAAGTCGTTCGCCCGTAAGCGTCCAGGCACTTTTCTCCTGCTGGCAGCCGGTGCGGGTGTCGTCGCGGGAAGGCTCGCGCGTGGCCTAAGCGCCGGGGCACCTGAGGCTCCCGGAAGCTTCGTTCCCGCGGCCGGCACCGCCATACCGCCACCCGCGGTGGACCTGCCTGGAGCCGAGGCCGCGTCCGGAAGCTTCGTTCCCGCAGCCGGTATCGCTGTACCACCACCCGCTGTGAATCTGCCGGGTCCCGACGCCACCACCGCCGGGTTCTCCGGAGTGGCCCAGTACCCGGCCGTAACCCACATGCCCAGCCCACTGAATTCACCCCAACTGGCCGAGGATGCGCGGTCCAGTACACAGATTGCGGTCGATCCTCTGGCCGGCAAAGACCTTGCCGACGAGCCACTGGGGAGCGACCCGCTAACGCGCGATCGATCCCATCCCACGTAAGCGGCCGATGATGAGTGGTCTACCACGGAACGCAGAAGCCAAGGCCAACGTCCACCAAGCCTGACCCAGTTGACTGCAGGCGGCAAATACTCCAATACGGGATCTTGCCGGCCGCAAAGTGCCCGAAAGGATGGCCCCATGGCCACGAACGAAGCCCCGGAAACCAGTACAGCCAAGGCGTCCACGGCGCCCGCCCCTGATGACGCCCGCAAGCCGGACAGCCCCACCGATGTCACCAAGCCCTCCTGGAAGTACATTGCCAAGAAGACGCTCCGGGAGTTCAGCAAGGACCAGTGCCCGGACCTCGCCGCGGGACTCACGTACTACGCCGTTCTATCGCTCTTCCCGGCGCTGCTGGCGTTGGTTTCGCTGCTCGGCATCTTCGGCCAGGCGGAAAAAACAACAGCGGCCCTCCTGGACATTGTGCAGGGCATCGCGCCCGGCTCCACCGTGGACATGATCCGTGAGCCCATTCAGGAACTGACCAGCTCGCCGGCCGCCGGCTTCACCCTGGTCATCGGCCTCGCAACAGCGCTGTGGTCCGCTTCGGGCTACGTGGGCGCGTTCGGCCGCGCCATGAACCGGATTTACGAAATCGATGAAGGCCGCGGCTTCGTCAAGCTCCGCGGAACCATGCTTGGCGTGACCTTCCTTTCGGTGGTCATTGTTGCGCTGCTCGCGGCGATGCTGGTGATCAGCGGCCCGGTCGCGGAAGCTGTGGGCGGCGTCCTAGGGCTCGGCGGCGTGTTCCTTGCCGTCTGGAACATTGCCAAATGGCCGGTCATCATCCTGCTCGTCATCGTTGTCATCGCCATCCTCTACTACGCCACCCCGAACGTCAGGCAGCCGAAGATCCGCTGGATGAGCATCGGCTCCCTCATCGCCCTGATCGCGTTCGTGCTGGCCTCGGTGGGATTTGCGTTCTACGTGGCCAACTTCTCCAATTACAACAAGACTTACGGCGCAATCGGCGGCGTGATCGTCATGCTCCTGTGGCTCTGGATCCTCAACATGTCGCTGCTGTTCGGCGCCGAGTTCGACGCCGAGATGGAACGCGGCCGGCAGCTACAGGCCGGCATCGAGGCGGAGGAAACCATCCAACTGCCGCCCCGTGACACAAAGAAGAGCGACAAGCTCCAGGAGCAGGAGGAGGAAGACATCCGGCACGGGCGGGAGCTTCGCGAGAAGCACGCCGACCAGCAGAACGGGCAGTACCGCGCCGACACCAAGTGACGCACCCGCCTTCAGCGGAAGAACTTCAGGGGAAGCCGGGGCCGGCGGCAGCCGCTCCCGGGCGTGTTGGCTAGCCGCTGCGGAGGGCGGCGGCGGTCTCCACCCCGAGCGCCCGCAGGTAGGCACCAAATCCGTGCGGCGCCCGGGCGGAGGTCCGCCCCGAGGTGAGCACGCGTGTGCTGTCCGTTGCCACGACGGCACAGCCACGGCGCCGCAGCCGGTCCACGAGTACCTTGTCTTCCGCGGAGCGCAGTTCCGGAAATCCACCGGCCAGCAGGTAGGCCGAAGCCCGGACACCCAGATTTGCACCGTAAACGTGAGGGTGGTCTTCCTCAAACGGGTGCTTGACCCGCCACCGCCGGAGGAGCTCCGGGTCCACGTCCCCGGGGTCAGGTTCCACGGAGCCCAGCACCACGTCCCAGCCGGCGTCGGCGAATTCGAGCTGGCGCCACAGCCAGCTCTCGGGGACGCACGAGTCAGCATCGGTGCTGGCGAGCCAGGTGCCCGCCAGTTCTGACTGGCGGCCGCGCAGCGCCGCCGAAATTCCGGCGGCCCTGCTTGCGCCTGCGTTGTGGAACCGCTGATGCATCATCGTGATCCGGTGGTCCAGGCTGGCAAAACGGGCCACGATCTCGGCCGACCTATCGGTGCAGTGGTCCAGCACAACGGTAATCCCGACGACGGTGGCCGGCTTCCGCTGCACTACGGCCTCCACCGCCGCCCGGAGTGCGTCAAGGGCCTGCTTCAAGTGGCGCTCCTCGTCGTGCGCCGGCATGACCACCTCAACCCGGCGGATCAGGGGACGGGCCTGCGAACGGATTGACTCAGGTGCCATGCGCCGGCTCCGGGTCCTGCTGAATCACCGGCGCGAGGAACGTCTCCAGCACGAAATCGCGCTCCCGGTAGAGTCCTGCGGTTGGCCAGCGCAAGCGGTCCCTGGCCAGTGCGTGGACGGCGTCGCCGTCGAGCTCCCAGCCGGAAACCGGGTGCCGCCAGTGGCAAAGCAGCAGCGTTCCGCCGGGCGCCAGCGCCCCAGCGATGCGCCCGAAAAGCTCCCCGAGTTCGGCGGTCGTTAGGTAGTAGCCCACTTCCGAGACCACAATCAGGTCGAAGTTGCCGTCCGGCCATTGCTGCGGAAGCGTCAGGTGCCGCGCCTCCGCGCCGGCGAAGGGTGCCAGCCGCCGTGCCGCCCGCACCAGCGCTGCGCTGCTGGCGTCGACGGCCAGGAACCGCCCGCACCGCTGTGCCAGTTCGGCACTCAGGGTGCCGATCGAGCAGCCGATTTCCAGCCCGGCGTCGTACTTTGGCTCCGGCAGCGCTGCAAGCGTCAAGGCGCGCTTGCGCTGCTCATACCAGCTGTCCTCGTACCCCCACGGGTCCGCCGCCCCGAGGTGCACGGCATCAAAGATGCCCTCAGCGTCCGCGGCGCCCCGCCTTCCGGAGACCGGGGGCTGCCAGGCAAATATCTCGAACGCCCGCTCAAAGTGGCCAAGGAACCGGTCCGTGAGGAGCACTTCGTCGCCGCGGCGCTCCGACAGTGGCTGGACCTGCGAGGAGTGGGACCGCATGGCGTCACGCTTTGCGCGCTGCTCGCCGTCGCTCAGCGGAAGTCGAAGCCAGTTCTGCCAGGCCTGGTGCTCCGGCGCTGCCCAGAGCCAGTACCAGATGGGGTATTCCAGCAGCCCGTGGCCGCCGGCCGCCGCGAGCTCCGCTGCCACAGCCCCCAACGTGTCGTGGTCGATGTGCCCGTCGCCGCGGTAAGGGGCAACCAGCGCCAGCCGCTCCGGAGGTCCGGGATGACGGCCAACGGCCTCCGCCAGGTGCCGCGCGATCACCGCGCGGTCCTGGGCGAGCTTGCCGTCCGCCAGCTCCAGGAACTGCCAGCGCCCGGCCAAGCCGAGCCCGGACATGGCAGCCGCAAACTCGGCCAGCCGGACGGCCGCAAGCTGCTCCGGCGTTGTGGTCGGAGAGCCCGGGTGGGAGGCCTCCCCTGCCGAGCACAGCAGCACCTCCACGTCGGCACCGGCCCCGGCCAGCCGGGAAAGGAGGCCGCCCGCACCGAGCGATTCGTCATCGGGATGGGCAGCGAGCAGGATGAACGTCATATCACCCAGCTCGCCGGAATCCAGCGGAAGTTCGCCCAGGCCCCCGAGCCCGCTTGTCGCCCAGGCAGCCTCATCCGTGCCGCTGTCCGTGTGGGCGAAGGTCACCACGCGTGATCCCCCTTCAGGGTCAGCGCACCGAGCTGGGCGTCATCGCGCATCGCGTGATGCTGGCGGACGTACAGCGACAGGTCCGCCATGCACTTGCCGTACCGTTCGTCGAAGGCCAGCGGCCCCGGCCCCAGGTTTTGGCTCACCAGGAGCTGGACGCGTTCGACGGCGGCAGCAACAGTTCCGCGGACGCGGAGCGCCTCGCCCCACGCACCGGGCTCCTGACCGGCCCCAAGCTCCTCCGGCGACGTTTCAGGAGACTCGCTGGCTCCACGCTTCCCCGCGCTGCCCAGCAGGCCGCGGTCGACCAGCTCAGCGGTTCTGGCGAGATGCCCGATCGCTGACGTGAGGATACGGTCCACCTCGCCAAGGCTGGCGAGGGCCACCTGATCGGGCTGACGTTGGGACTGGGTCCCCCCAATCAGGGCGGCCTTAAAGTACCTGCCCACCGCTACTGCACCCCCCAGCCAGCATGCCGCCACGCCCATGCCGCCCCAGGCGAAGCCCGGCCGCTGGAAGTACCACCCCTCGTCGCCAAGCGGCACTCCGGCCACCCGGTCGAAATGGACAGTGCCGCTGGGAATTTCCCTCAGGCCCAGGCTGGTCCATTCCGGATCGGCGCAGGTCACGCCGGCATCCCTGAGGTCAACGGCAAAGGCACCGCGGCCGCCGGCAGGAGTGTGCGCGGTGACCACGGCGTGGTCCACGAATTGTGCCAGCGAGCACCATGGCTTGGACCCGGTGAGGTGCAGCTCTCCCCGCGCGTCTCCGGACTCCGCGTTCAGCCGCGTGCCGGCGCCTTCGGCAGCAAAGACACCCCAGGTTCCGGTGAAGGAACCGGCCTTTCCTGCCTGCGCAAGGATGGCGCCGGCGTCCAGGTGCGGTTCAAGGATTCGGCCTGCCGCCACGTCGATGGAGGCAACGGAAGCCAACAGTTCCCACAGCCTGGCTGTACCTCCGTCGCCCGGCTTCGGCGCGGTCCGGCCGGCCTCGTGGGCTGCAGCCAGGAGCGCGGGAACGTCCCCTACGGCGGCGGCAAATGACTCGAGGGCGGGAGCAAGTTCGCCGAGCTGCTCCGGCGTGGAGCTGATGCGGACGGCCTGCCAGCGGCGGTGCGGCGGGCTCATCAGGCTGCTCAGTCTCCCGCCGGTGAAGTCACCGACGCCGTGGGGGTCATGATTTCCGCGTTCACCATCCATGCCAGCTGCTCCAGCCGCGTGATGGCCGCGTGCAACAGGTCGGCGCTGGTGGGGTCTTCTTCGTCCACCTCGTCATGGACGTCCCGCATGGTCTTGACGGTCTGCTCCAGCCGCGCGGTGATGAGCTTGACCGTGTCCTTCGTGGAAGTCAGGCCGCCGGGGAACTGTTCCAGCCTGGTGTCCGCTGAAACTGTCGAGCTTCTGCCGTCCGGAAGGGCGTGCAGGGCACGCATGCGTTCCGCCGTCTGGTCCGCGAACAACCGTGCACTGGCGATGATTTCGTCCAGCTGCAGATGCAGGTCCCGGAAGTTGGTTCCCACCAGGTTCCAGTGCGCCTGCTTCCCCTGCACATGGAGTTCGATCAGGTCGGTGAGGACCTTCTGAAGGTTGCTGGCCAGGGTCTGGGACGCTTTCATTTTCTTCCTCCGCTGCTGTTGCCCGGCACCGGCCGCGAGCGGCCGGCCAAGATGATTCCAAGCATACTTATCTTCCGGTGGGCGCGGGCACGGCGTCCTGCCTTCCAGAGGGCCGGGGGGTGCCGCCGTTTTCGGACTCCCACCGATCCCAACGTTGCCAAAGGTTTTCACAACTCGGGCAACGTTTATTGGTTGCCATCAGCGCCATACCTGAGGAGATATACCAATGGCAACCAACCCACCCAATGGCTCAGTCCATCAGCTGAATCCGCGGTTCTCTCCACCGTTCGCCAGCCCGATTGCCGGGCGGTTTGGCGGCCGGCGGACCATCGCGGCCGCGGCAACTGTCCTGCTGTCGGTGACAGGCGTCACCTCGGCCGTGGCCGCGACCCAGGTGACCGAACAAAATCTGGCCACCAACAAACTTGTTTCTGTCGGTCCGGTCAATGCCGAGAACGGCTTCCCCTCCTGGTACGAGGACCGGTCGGGAACACGCGTAGAGCTCTGCCTCGACGCGGAAAACCCGCTGTGCGGCTTCCTGCCTGGCGACATCCCCAATGACACAGCGCCCATTTCGTTCCCTGACAACTTCCCCGAAGAAGCGTTCTACATGCTCGCCAGCTCCGGCCTTGACCTTCCCGGCGGTGGAAAGGCCACCTTGGTGCTCGGCCTGGAGGCCGCGTTCGCCAACACGGTCACGGACGGCGACCAGATGGTCTTCGGCCGTCAGAGGATTGTGGTGAAGGGCGGTCCCGCAAATGCCACCCTTACCTTCCAGCATCCCTACGGCACCATCACAGTCGACACGGACGGCACGGGAGCCGGCAGGCTCGTCGAGGACATCTCCCCCGCCGTGGGCAACTTCACCACAGCACTTAAGAGCAACATCGGCCCCTTCCTCAAATGGGATCCGGCCACCGCCCCGGCAGCACCTGCCGGGTACCTTGGAGATCCGAACCAGGACCACACGGTGACAGGCGGCCTTCGTAACACGTTCTCCGTCAGCGGCGGCGGACTCAACCTGTCAACCAATCAGTTCACCCTCCAGGGAAAGATTGCAACCAACAGCGGCGTGAGCGCCGATTCCCTGTGTGTCAGGCTGTTGTGTGACAGGTTCCCTGTTGCTGGAGCCGGTGCTCAGGGCGGGGGGAAGGTCCGTCATGGATTTCGTTATGCCTGTTCGTGTTTCGAACCGGAAGCACTTCACTACC
>NZ_CAKKLY010000032.1 GCF_918698095.1 Arthrobacter sp. Bi83 | reverse complement strand
GTCGTACCCTCATCGATTGCTCCGTAAGGGCCCTTATCAAGACTCAGAACGGCACTTACGGAGCAACCGATTGGATTAGAGGGTGGCGGCGCTGAAGGTGTCGCACTGGTTGATGTCGCCGGTCTTGTAGCCCTGGTAGTACCACTTCTGCCGCTGGGCGCTGGACCCGTGGGTCCAGCCCTCGGGCGAGACCCGGCCCGTGGCTGCCTTTTGGATGCGGTCATCGCCGACTGCGGACGCGGCAGAGAGGGCGTCGTTAAGGTCCTTCTGCGTAAGCGGCTCCAGGAACGGCTTGCCGGTTTTGGGATCCTTCTGCGTGGTGGCGTATCGGGTCCAGAGGCCGGCGTAGCAGTCGGCCTGCAGTTCAACGCGGACGCCACCCGACTGGGCACCCTGCGGATCCTGCTGAGCCTTGTCCAGGTCGCCCAGGATGTTCTGGATATGATGGCCGAATTCATGGGCCACGACGTATTCCTGCGCCAGCGGGCCACCCGACGAGCCGAAGCGGTCCACGAGTTCCTGGAAGAAACCGGGGTCGAAGTACGCCGTGGTGTCCGCGGGGCAGTAGAAGGGGCCTACTTCTGAGGTGGCCGCGCCGCAGGCGGTGCCCGTGCCGCCGGTGAAAAGCACCGTCTTGGGCCGGGGGTACTTGACCTTGTAGTCGGCCAGATACGCCGGCCAGAACGCGTTGAGGCTGGTCACTGTTCCGGTGATCCTGCAATCGAGCCGTCTATCGGCGTCCGTACCGAGTTTGCATTCCGTGGGCGCCGTTCCCTGGCTCTGGCCGGGCTGTTCCTGCCCCGAGCCGACCAGTCCTTCGAGGAGCCCTGGATTGATGCCGAACAGCGCAGCCAGAAGCAGGATTACGCCGCCCCCGATGCCACCCCCGATTTTCGGTCCGCGGCCCATTCCGCCGCCCCGCCGGTCTTCCACTTGGGATGAGTCTATTTCGACTCCGTCATTGAAGCTCATGTTGTCACAATAGTCGTCTGCAGCATGGGTGCAGCCGGTTCCGCCGGTAAAGTTGGTCCGATGCCTTTTCTCAACAGACTCCAGCGCTGGGCCGATGAACGCCCCGACGACACCGCCGTCGTCGTGGCGGGCAAGCGGCTCAGCTGGTCCGGTCTCCGCGACGAAGCGGAGGCCATTGCCGCCGGCGGCGCTGCCGAAATCACGGTGCTCGCCGAACGGAATTCCACGCACTTTGCGGTCGCCTTCGCCGCCGCTGTAGCGGGTGAGCGGCAGTGCGCAGTTCTCGATCCAACATGGCCGGAGCAGTTGCGGGCGGAGATAGTTCACCGGTTGGGACCAGCCGCTGAAGCGGTCCCCGGAAGGGCGGGCGCAGCGGCGGGGGCGCCAGCCGCGGACGGGCGGCTTGCTGACGGGCGGCTTGCTGACGGTGATCCGGAGTCGTCCTTCCTGATCGGCCTGACCTCCGGCACCACTTCCGTTCCCAAGGCGTTTACCCGTTCCAGGCGCTCCTGGCAGCAGTCCTTCGAGGCCTCCATGGAGTTCTTCGGCCTCAGCCAGGAGGACAAAACCCTTGCCCCGGGGCCGCTCGCGGCGAGCCTCAACCTCTATGCCCTGGCCGAATGCCTCTACGCGGGCTCGGAATTCCACACACTCGAGTCCTTCGACGTCGGCGACGTCCACGCCGCCATCAGCCACGACGGCATTACCCGGCTGGTGCTGGTCCCCACCATGCTCCGACTGTTCAGTGAACGCGGGCTGACCGGCTGTGTTGATGCCTCCGGCCTGCGGAGCATCATCTGCGCCGGTTCAAAGCTTGACGCCCGCACCCTCGAAGCAGCCCGCCGGTGGGCGCCGAACGCCACCATCTTCGAGTACTACGGCGCGTCGGAGCTGAGCTTCGTGTCCGGCACCGGCCTTCCGGCCGGCAGGCCGCTGGACGCCGGTGGAACCGGCATCGGCCGGCCGTTTCCCGGCGTCGACGTCAGGATCATGGACGACGCCGGCGATGTCCTTACCGACGGGGCTGCAGGGAACATCAGCGTCCGGAGCGGCATGGTCAGCAACGGGTACCTGTGGGGCGACGACGGGCAGGCGCTCCGGTGTTTCAACGGCTGGTTCACAGTGGGGGACCAGGGGTATCTGGAGAACGGCGAGCTGCACATCCTGGGCCGGCGCGCAGACATGATCATCACGGCCGGCAAGAATGTCTACCCGCACGAAGTCGAGCTGGCCCTGGCTTCCGTTCCCGGCGTGGCGTCGGCCGTGGCGGCCGGCATGGACGACGACGTCCGTGGCCAGCGCGTGGTGGCCGGGATCGTCCCGTCGCACGGCGGGGTCACCGCCACCCAGCTCAAGACCGGTCTCGAGGAAATCCTGCCGAAGGACAAGAGGCCGCTGCAGTATTTCGCCCTTGCCGAGCTTCCGCTGACGGACCGTGGAAAGATCAGCCGCCGCGTCATGCTCGACTGGATCACCGCCCGCGACTCCCGCGTCCGGCGCCTTGTCTGAGTCGGATCGCGTGTCTGAGGCGGGCAGGACAGAAACGCAGGCGCAGCAGCCCCTCCCGGCTGAGCGGCAGCCGGTCATCATCGCCGCGTTGCGCACGCCCCTTTGCCGGGCAAACGGCGCCCTGAAGCGGCTCCGCGCCCACGAACTCCTGGCGCCGGTGCTGGGCGCGCTGCTGGCCCAAAGCGGGATCGGGGCTGCTGAAGTGGCCGACGTCGTCATCGGCAATGCGGTGGGCGGCGGCGGCAACGTGGCCCGGCTGGCGGCCCTTGAGGCAGGCTTCCCGGTCACTGTCCCGGGCCTTACCGTCGACCGGCAGTGCGGCTCCGGCCTTGACGCCATCGTCCTTGCGTCACGGCTCGTTGCGGCGGGTGGCGGCGGCTTGTATCTGGCCGGGGGAGTGGAAAGCATCAGCACCGCGCCGCTGCGCGCGCACCGGGACGACGACGGCGTTCCCGCCTTTTTCAGCCGGGCCCAGTTTGCGCCGCACAGCATGGGCGATCCGGACATGGGGGTGGCCGCTGAGAACGTGGCAGCCGAGTTCGGCATCAGCCGTTCGCGGCAGGACGACTTCGCGCTGCGCAGCCACCGCAGGGCTGTTGCCGCCGCCGCAAACGGCGCCTACGACCGGGAGATCGTCCCGCTGGAGGCGGCTGCCGGCAGGGTGACAGCCGACGACGGGCCCCGGCCCCGGCTCAGTGAGTCCCTGATGGCGAGGTTTCCGGCTGCCTTTGTGGAATCCGGGACCGTCACCGCCGGTAACTCCTGCTTCGACGCGGACGGCGCTGCCGCCGTCGTCATCACCTCGCTGGCGCGGGCACGGGAACTGGGCGCGGCTGATGGGCTGGCCGTCCTGGGAACTGATACAGCCGGGGTGGAGCCGCGGCTCCTCGGCATCGGCGCCGCATCAGCCGCAGAGCGGCTGCTGGCAGCGCGGGGTGAGACGGCCGACGTCGTGGACCTTGTGGAATTCAATGAGGCGTTCGCCTCCCAGACGCTGGCATGCATGGACCGGCTGCGCATCGATCCGCAGCGAGCCAATGCCGACGGCGGTGCTCTGGCGCTCGGCCATGCGTACGGGGCATCCGGCGCCGTCCTGGTCACGAGGCTGCTGGCCCAGGCCCGCCGCACTCCGGATCAGGAGAAACTCGCTCTCGCGATGATCAGCATTGCCGGGGGCATGGGAACGGCTGCCCTGTTCAGGTACGCCCGGCTCTAGGCCGCAGGCAGCACGGCCGGAGTCAGTCGTCCTCGGGTTCACCCAAACCGCGGGCGGCCAGGGCATCACCGGTGTGGCGAGCATAGGCAACGGTGGTGATAAACACCGGCAGGACCAGCGCGCGCGGGTTGCGTTCCAGGCCGCGGGCGCGCGCCGAGTCACGGACGTCCGCGTAGGCCCCGGCGATGAAGGGGATGCTGCGCAGCATGATCGCGATGGTAAGGGCAAACCGTTCGGGATCCGCCCCGAAGCGCGTGAACGGCCGGGCAAGGGACACCACTCCGTCCAGGAGCCGCTGCAGCGGTGTGGTTGCCGTCAGCAGCGATGCCGCCACGACGCATAGCAGGACGTTCAGGACGATGCGTGCCGCCACGGGCGCCCCAAGCTGCCACCACTGGAACACGCCGATGGCCAGCAGCACCGGAAGCAGCGGGCGGACAGCGCGGAAGAGGCGGGCCGGACCCGCGCCGCTCAGCAGGAACAAGGCGCACATCAGGGTGAGCGCGGCGGCCGCCAGCCGCCAGTCGACAATCAGGAACGAGGCCATGCCGCAGCCCACCACCAGAAGGAACTTCAGCCAAAGGGGAGTGCGGTGGATCAGGGACCTGCCTGCCACGTAGTTGGCGAGCAGGAAGCCGTGCCCCCTCACCTCGCATCCCCACTGCCCGCGCCCCCACTGTGCGGGACCTCAAGGCCAGCGGCGCACAACGAGCGGTAATGCGCGACGGCGGCGGCAGCATCGCCGTCGAAAGCTATCCGGCCGGACTCGACTACCAGGACGCGGTCCATCTCGAGGGCGAGCTCAAGGTCATGGGTGGACATGACGATTTGCTGGCGGAGTCCCGCGATCGTGCGCCGCAGCAGTTCACGGTTCCGGAGGTCCAGAAGCGTGGACGGTTCGTCCAGGACCAGTACGTCGGGTTCCACCGCGAGTACCACCGCCAGCGCCAGCAGCTGCCGTTCGCCGCCGGAAAGCTCGTAGATGCTCTGGTCCGCCAACGGCAGGAGGCCGAAGCGGTCCAGCGCGGCGTCGGCCCTTTCGCGGCGTTCGGTTCCGTTCCTGACCGAGCGCCGGAGGGACAGTTCAACGTCCTCCCTGCCCGTCGGCATGACCAGCTGGGACAGGGGATCGGTGAACACGAAGCCAACCTGCTGACGGATGGACCGCACTTTCCGGACGGTGTCCAAACCGTTGACGGTGACCGTTCCTTCGGTGGGCGCGACGAGGCCGTTCAGGAGCCGGAGGAGGGTGGACTTGCCGGATCCGTTGGCGCCGATAACGCCGATCCGCCGTTCGGCGAGGCTGAGCGTCACGTCCTGAAGCAGCACCTTAGGGTCTGGGTGGCCGTCGACGGCCACCCGGACACCCACGGTGCTGAGGGAGATCAGGCTCACGGCTGGTTGGAGGACTGCTGCCCGGAGGGCGCCGCGCTAGAAGGAGCTGCGCTTGAAGGAGGTGCCGTTGAGGGAACCACGCTGGACGCGCTTGGGGAACCCAGCGGCCGGACGCGGCGGGCAAGCAGGTCCGGAAAGGCCTTGTGCAGGGCCAGCGCCACCGTGACGGCGAGGACGTTCTTGATGATGTCGCCCGGGTAGAAGGGGAGGTCGGCAAGGAAGGCCTTGGACAGGTCCAGCTTGGCGTTGACCATCATGCCGAGCACGCCGAGCGCGTGCACGACGACGATGCTCGTAACCATGGCCGCGGCGAAGAGGAACACGCCGCGGTACTTGAGCGTGCGCCGTATAACGATGGCTGCGAGCCAGCCGACGACGGCGGCGGCCAGTGGGAAGCCGATAATGTAGCCGGCCGAGGGGCCGGCCAGGATGCCCAGCCCGCTGCGGCCGCCGCTAAAAATGGGGAGTCCGGCGAGTCCCAGCAGGGTGTAGAGCCCCACGGCGGCGAACGCCCTGCCCGGTCCGAGCGCCAGCCCGGTGAGCATCACGGCGAGGGTCTGAAGCGTGATGGGAACGCCCAGTCCGCCCACAGGAATCGCGGCTACGAGAGCGGAGGCGGCCACCAGGGCGGCGAAAACGGCGATGAGGCCGAGGTCGGTGGCGTTCCAGCGGCTGCGTTTCTTCACGCTGGCGGCGGGGGGACGGGTCTGGGTCATGGGAGGTCCTGTCGGAGAGATACAAACAATTATCGGCTGATGTTGACGTTACTGGCGCGGAGATAGGTGCATTTTGTAGCTGTTCTACAAGGGAGGCGTGCCGGGCCTTAGCGCTGGGCACAAAAGCCCGCGCCCAGCGCAGTCAGGCGACTGTGTTCGTGCCGGTTATGCAGGGCGCCCGAGGCCGGTAGACTTGTATAGGCCGTTCTCTCGGCCGCACCGCCCCGGCACCCACAAGTTACGATCCGCTGTGCCGCTGCGTTCCCTGTTGTGAAAGGCCTTACCTGCTTTGATTACCGTCCAGGATCTTGAACTGCGCGCCGGCGCCCGCCTCCTTATGGACCAGGTGAGCTTCCGGATCGACAAGGGAGACAAGATCGGCCTCGTGGGCCGTAACGGTGCAGGCAAGACCACGCTGACCCGGGTGCTCGCGGGCGAGGGCCTGCCCGCCGGCGGCAAGGTTTCCCGCAGCGGCGAGATCGGCTACCTGCCCCAGGATCCGCGCACGCCGGACATGGAACAGCTCGCCCGTGACCGCATCCTGTCCGTCCGCGGCCTGGACGTCGCCGTCAGCAAGCTCCGCGTGGCACACGAAGAGATGGCCAGCGAGGACGCCGCCGTCCAGCGCAAAGCCATGAACCGCTACGACCGGCTGGAATCAGAGTTCCTGGCGGCAGGCGGCTACGCGGCAGAGGCCGAGGCTGCGGCGATCTGCTCCAACCTCGCCCTGCCGGATCGGTTGCTGAACCAGCCGCTGAAGACGCTTTCCGGTGGCCAGCGCCGCCGCGTGGAACTCGCCCGCATCCTGTATTCGGGCGCCGAGACAATGCTCCTCGATGAGCCCACCAACCACCTCGACGCCGATTCGATTTCTTGGCTTCGTGAGTTCCTCAAGAGCCACCAGGGTGGTCTGATCGTGATCAGCCACGACACGGAACTGCTCGAAGCCACCGTGAACAAAGTCTTCCTGCTCGACGCCAACCGCGCGCAGATCGACTTCTACAACATGGACTGGAAGCGCTACCTCCAGCAGCGCGAAACCGACGAGCGAGCCCGCAAGAGGGAGCGCGCCAACGCCGAGAAGAAGGCCCAGGTCCTGTTCGACCAGGCCAACAAGATGCGCGCCAAGGCCACCAAAGCTGTCGCCGCCCAGAACATGGCCAAGCGTGCCGAACGGCTCCTCGGCGGGCTCGAGGCAGTCCGCGAGACCGACCGTGTGGCAGCCCTGCGTTTCCCGGATCCCTCGCCCTGCGGCAAGACCCCGCTCACCGCGGACGGCCTCAGCAAGTCCTACGGCTCGCTGGAAATCTTCACCGATGTGGACCTCGCGATCGATCGCGGCTCCAAGGTGGTCATCCTGGGCCTCAACGGCGCCGGCAAGACCACGCTGCTCCGGATGCTCGCCGGCGTCGACAAGCCTGACACCGGCGAAGTCATTCCCGGCCACGGCCTGAAGGTGGGTTACTACGCCCAGGAACACGAGACGCTCGACGTCGACCGGACCGTGCTGCAGAACATGCGGTCCTCCGCCCCGGACATGAACGACTCCGAAGTGCGCGGAATCCTCGGCTCGTTCCTGTTCTCAGGCGACGACGTCGACAAGCCCGCCGGTGTGCTTTCCGGCGGTGAGAAGACGCGTCTGGCGCTGGCCACCATCGTCGCCTCGAGCGCAAACGTGCTCCTCCTCGACGAGCCCACCAACAACCTCGACCCCGCCAGCCGCGCTGAAATCCTTGGCGCCCTGAGCAACTACACCGGCGCCGTCGTGCTGGTAAGCCACGATGAAGGCGCCGTCGAGGCGCTGAACCCCGAGCGCGTCGTGCTGCTGCCCGACGGCGTGGAGGACCACTGGAACGAGGACTACCTGGACCTCATCACGCTGGCTTAGCAGGCCTCCTGTTCGCAATGGCTCCCTGGTTTCGGGTCATCCTCAAGAGGCCAGCATTGCGCCGCAGGATGGGGACCTGGCCTTCCATCGATGTGATCGCTGTGCCCGAAGGCAAGACCATCAAGAACCGGCTGCATTTCGACCTGCCGGCTGACGGCGTGTCCACTTCCGAGGAGCTCGAGCGCCGGCTCGCCCTCGGCGCACAGACGTGGGCCAGGGCCCGGAAGTCAGTTGGGTGGTACTCGGTGATCCCGAGGGCAACGAGTTCTGCCTGCTGTCCCGATCCGTCCAGGACGTCGAAGATCAAGGTTGAATGGTGCCGGACCGGGCTTGAAAAAGCTCATGGTTGAACGGGGCCGGCGCGCGTAGAATTTAGGCAGGCCGGCGGCGGCACCTGAGCAGCTCGTGTCCCCCATGCCTGCTGGCTCAGCCCAGTCCGCCGCCGGCCCCGGGGCGCACATCAAGAAGCGTCGGGCCGGAAGGGCCGGCTGCGGTCCGCCGAGGCCGGTCCTACCGCACCCGTATCGCATGGGCTCCGGTGATTCGCTCAAGCTCCTTGTACGTGATCGAGAACATCGAATGGTGGTCTCCCGCCCCGGCCCAGAGCACGGGGTGGGCTGCCAGCGATGCGTCCAGGAGTGTCCGGATCCTCTGCGGATGGCCCACCGGGGCCACGCCGCCGACTTCCTGTCCGGTGTGTTCCAGGACGAAGGCCGGGGTTGCGCGGCGGACCTTTCCGGACCCCAGCTGGTCTGAGACGTAGCCCGTGTCAACTCTGGCCGCGCCGCTGGCCAGGATGAGTAGGGGAGCGCCGTCTAGTTCGAACACCAGGCTGTTGGTGATAGCAGCGACGTCGCAGCCGAGCGCGGCAGCCGCGGCGGCCGCCGTCGGGACTTTGCCTGGCAACACCGTGACAGTGTCGCGTGCACCTGCCTCGGTGAGGGCGCGCCGTACGTTGGCCACAGGATCGGAAGGAATGTCCTTGCTCCTGCCGTCAGTATCCCTGGGCATCCAGGATCGCGTCTTCCTCTTCTTCGGCCGTGGCGCGCTTCCGTTTCCGCGGTACGGGCGGACGACGGCGGGCTCCCGCGGCGGTGTGGCCAGTGTCACCGCCGGCGCCGGAAGTCGCAGCGTCTTCGGCGTCAATCGCTGCGTTCCGGGCCTGCTGGCGCGCGGCGTACCCGAAGCCGACGAACATCAGGATGCCGAACGCGAACCACTGGAGCGAGTAGGAAAGGTGTGTGCCTTCTTCGACCGACGGCATCGGGAACGCCTGGGGCATCTCGGCAGCCGGCGGCGTTTCGGAGGCGAGCTGGCCATAGGCGCCGGTCAGGAGCGGATATCCGAGTTGGGCCGAGTACGCCGGCAGGTCGATGGAGGGGAGCTGCCCGTCCGGGGCGCCGCGCTGCAGGGCCGGTTCACCGTGCTTCAGCCGCACCACTGCGGTAATCTGCCCGGACGGCGGCGCCGGAACCGAATCCGGGTGCCCTGGATTGTTGTTGCCGATCGGCAGCCAGCCGCGGTCTATCACGACGGTTTCGCCGGAGACCAGCCTGAACGGCACCACGACTTCGTAGCCCGGCTGGCCGTTCAGGGGGCGGTTGCGGACGATGCGCTGCCCCGCGGAGTCGTAGCTGCCGCGCAGCTCCACCTGCGTCCACTCCTTGGACGCATCGAGCTGCCGGAACTGGTTTTTTGCGTCCGAAAAGCTGATCGGCGCGGCCGAATAGTTGGACGTGACCCGCTGGATTTCAGCCAGGGTTTCCGCGCGGCGGTCCATCTGCCAGCGGCCCAGGAACACACAGCCGGTGGCAAAGACCGCAGCCAGCAGGAGATAGCCCAGCCACTTGCTGGAGAACAGGAACCGGTACATTCAGCTGTTCCCGCCGGTTGTTGAGGCGGCGTCGAGCGGGACAGTTTCCTTCCACAGCCCGCGCGTCTGCAGATAGTCTTCCAGCCATTCCTTGTGCCCACCGCACGCCAGCCACACTTTGCGGCGGTCCGGAGTGTGGATCTTCGGGTTGTTCCAGAGCAATTGCCACGACGCGTCTGCGCGGCAGGCTTTACGTGAGCACATGGCTGCGGAGGCCGGGCCGGCGGTCTCGCCCGCACCGCCGCCCAGGTTGAAAATGTTCATGAAGCTTTCTGTCCCCGGCCGTCGTCGTCTTCTTCATCGCTGATCAGCTCGCCCTGCAACACCGTTGGCGGCTCTCCCTCGGCGTCACCCTCCCAGGCGATGCCGGATGCTTCCAGTTCAGCGTACGGTGTGTAGTCGAGGAGCGAGTCGCTGTGGATTTCGGCCTGGTCGGAACCGTTGGCGATCACCACGGCGATCCATGGCAGGAAGACCGCACCCGCCACAGCCACGAGCTTGAGCCAGCCATCCACCACGAAGATCAGGATGAGGCAGACCATGCGGATCCCCATGGCCACCGCGTACTTGATCATGCGATCCCGCATGTCCTCGGAATGCGCTGCAGCGGCGTCCGTAATGCTGTGCACCTCCGACTGACCGGATGCGGTGCCAGGCTTCTCGGGCATCGGCTGTCCGGGCTGGTGGTGGGTTGTCACGGCTGTCTAATCACGCTCCAATGGCTTACCTAATTCTCTCACCATCCGGGGGAGCCGCCCAAACGGGCGCTAAGATCGGAGGCAGTCAAAAATCGAGCCACCACAGCGGAGCCAGGCTTCGCAGAAATCCGGAGTACCCATGTCTGAAGCAGCCGCCCCGGCCCGCAGCGTCCTCATCACCGGCGGAAACCGCGGCATCGGCCTCGCCATTGCCGAGGCCTTCCTGGCCAACGGGGACAAAGTGGCTGTGACCTACCGGAGCGAGTCCAAGCTTCCGGACGGCATCCTCGGGGTCAGGGCCGATGTGACCGACGAAGCGTCCGTCGACGCCGCGTTCACCGAGGTCGAGAACGCGCACGGCCCCGTTGAGGTGCTGGTCGCGAACGCCGGCATCACCAAGGACACCCTGCTGCTGCGCATGAGCGAAGACGATTTCACCTCAGTGATCGACACCAACCTCACCGGCGCGTTCCGCGTCATCAAGCGTGCCTCCAAGGGCATGATCCGGCTGCGCAAGGGACGCGTGGTCCTCATCTCCTCGGTCTCCGGTCTTTACGGCGCACCGGGCCAGATCAACTACTCCGCCTCCAAGGCCGGACTCGTCGGGATCGCCCGCTCCCTCACCCGCGAACTCGGCTCGCGCGGCATCACGGCGAACGTTGTGGCGCCGGGCTTCATCAACACCGACATGACGGCAGAGCTGCCCGAGGCTACCCAGAAGGACTACCTCTCCAAGGTGCCGGCGGGACGATTCGCAGACGCCTCCGAGGTGGCCAACGTTGTCCGGTGGATCTCCAGCGACGAGGCGTCGTACATCTCCGGCGCCGTCATCCCGGTCGACGGCGGCCTCGGGATGGGCCACTAGGAGCCGGACGCTCACGCTGCGCCCCCACCCCGGGGACCAACGCCCTGCCGGCGGTGTCCAACAGAGCGTCGGCCGGACTACCTGCCCCGGGCTTCTTTGTGGAGGTCAAACAAAGGAATTGGGAGTGTGCGCTGGCATGATTGACTGCAGACCTACAGCAATTTAGACGTTTCGAACAAAGGGAGCTCGTATGGGCCTGCTGGACAACAAGACCGCCATCGTGACCGGATCCTCGCGGGGAATCGGTGCCGAAGTGGCCAAGAACCTCGCCGGCGAGGGTGCCGCCGTCGTCGTCAACTACCGGCAGAAGGCGCCGCGCGCCAACAAAGTCGTGGCCGGAATCGAAGCCGCGGGCGGCCGTGCGGTGGCAGTCGGTGCGGACCTGACCACCCAGGAAGGCGTGCAGGCACTCGCCAGTGCTGCCATGGAAAACTTCGGCTCGCTGGACGTTCTGGTGCTCAACGCATCGGGCGGCATGGAGTCGGGCATGGAAGAGGGTTACGCCCTCAAGCTGAACCGCGACGCTCAGGTCAACATGCTCAACGCCGCCGTTCCGCTCATGAAGGAGGGTTCGCGCGTGGTGTTCGTCACCAGCCACCAGGCCCACTTCATCAACTCAGTGGCCACCATGCCGGAGTACGAGCCGGTTGCCCGCAGCAAGCGCGCCGGCGAGGACGCGCTCCGTGAACTGCTGCCCAACCTGGCAGACAAGGGCATCTCACTGGTGGTCGTTTCCGGGGACATGATCGAAGGTACCGTGACGGCGACCCTGCTGGACCGCTCCAACCCGGGCGCCATCGAGGCCCGTCGCGCGGAAGCCGGCAAGCTGTACTCCGTCGAAGAGTTTGCTGAAGTGGTAGCGGGCATGGCAACTGCCGACGTCGAGTCCGGCCACACGGAATATGCCGGCGGCGCCGACTACTTCGGCAAGAGCGCCGAGTAGCGATTCCCGGTCTCCCTGGAGAGCCGGTTCTCCAGGCGACGGCACTAATCACGAAGAGCTCCGGGCAGTACGCCTGCCCGGAGCTCTCTTCTGTGACTGAGGCTCTTTCGGGGCGTCGAGGCGTTGTCCGAGGAGCCCGCGCGGCTTAGGGTCTTATGCATGGAACAGCAAGGAGAGGCGGCCCGCCGGAGCTACCCGTCGGGTGTCCCGTGCTGGGTGGACACCCAACAGCCTGATGTGGAGGCCGCCATGGTGTTCTACGGCGGACTCTTCGGGTGGGAGTTCGAGGACACGGCCCCGCCCCGTGCACCTGATAGGTACGTAATAGCCAGGCTCGACGGCCAGGAGGCTGCCGCGATCGGCGGACCCGGAACCGGCGCCCCCGCCTGGAACACGTACGTCTCCGTCGAGGACGCGGACGCCGCCGCGCGCCACCTGTTGTCTGTTGGCGCAACACTGAAATCGGCTCCTGCCGATGCGGGCTCAGGAAGCGTGCAGGCGGTGCTGGCCGACCCCGACGGCGCCGAGTTCCGTATCTGGCAGGCCCGGGAGCGGCCCGGTGCCCAGGCGGTCAACCGGCCTGGCGGGTGGAACTTCAGCGACCTCCACACAACAAACATCGAGGCAGCGGTCGCCTTCTACACCAAGGCTTTCGACTGGCAGTTCGACTACCTCGATTTCGGAACGATGATCCGCTGCCCCGGGTACGGTGACCACCTCGAGGCCACTGTCGATCCCGACATCAGGGCTCGCCAGTCGGGGGACGCCGTCCCCCGCGGTTTCGAGGACGCCGTCGGCTGGCTTGTCTCCGCGGGCCCCGGCGAGCGGCCGCGGTGGCACGTGACGTTCACTGTCGCAGACCGGGACCGGACGGCCCACGATGCAGAGCGGCTGGGCGCCGACGTCCTGCGGCAGGAGGACACCGCATGGACGCGTACGGTCCTGATCCGGGATCCCGGAGGAGCGGTGTTCACGGCGAGCCAGTACGCGCCGCCGTCCGGCTGAATCGAGCCAGCCAACGAGCGTTTCTGCGGCTCAGACGCCGGCGATGTGCCGGACGGCGTCGAGATACGGCATGTTCACCGCGGCATCCGCCACGGCCCGGACAGCAGGCTTGGCGTTAAAAGCAACGCCGATTCCGGCTGCCCCGAGCATGTCCAGGTCGTTGGCGCCGTCGCCCACGGCGACAGTGTGCTCCATCGCGACGCCTTCCGCGGCGGCCCATTCGCGCAGGTACTTCTCCTTCGCGGCACGGTCAATCACGGCACCAAGCACTTTGCCGGTGAGGGCGCCGTCGACAATTTCCAGCTCGTTGGCGATCCAATAGTCCAAGCCAAGATCCTCGGCGATGGGGCGAAGTATCTGGTTGAAGCCGCCGGACACCACTGCCACCACATGGCCCGCGGCCTTGAACGCCGCCACCAGCTCCGCGGCGCCCTCGCTGAGTTTCACTTCAGCGCGCACGGAATCGACGACGGCGGCCGGCAGCCCGGCGAGCACGGCCACCCGGGCGTGGAGGCTTTGGGCGAAGTCCAGTTCCCCCCGCATGGCGGCTTCGGTGACCGCAGCTACTTCGTCACGTTTGCCGGCGTAGGCGGCCAGCAGTTCGATGACCTCCTGCTGGATGAGCGTGGAGTCCACGTCCATGATGAGGAACTTCCGCTCTGCCGTCCTCAGTTCCGCGGGCACGATGGCCGTATCCACGCCGTCACGGCCCGCCTGCTCCTTCGCCGCGGCCACGCGGTGCCGGAGGCCAGCGATGTCCGCCGCGGAGCCGGACGGCACCGCAAAGTTAACCGTGCAGACGTCATAGCGGCCGTTTTCGCTGCGGGAAGCCGCCTCAAAATCCGTGCCGGAGCCGGCCAGCAGGGACCTGAGATTTTCCGGTTCCGAGGGGGACAATTTCACGCCGTAGCTGACCGCAGTCACGTTCGAAGTCATGGCTGCAATCTTAGCGAGCGCATCCGTGGCCCCCGAATTCGTTTCGGCGGCTGCGGGTGCGGGTCAGGGAACAGCGTTCCAGTTATCAGTCGCACCCTGTTTTGTCCTAGTGTCTACTCCTATGAGTGATGTTCTTGAAATGGCCGCCGTCAGCGTTGTCCGCGGAGCCAAAACGCTCCTGAGCAAGGTGGACTGGCAGGTCCAGGAAGGCGAGCGCTGGGTGATCCTCGGACCCAACGGCGCCGGCAAGACCACTCTGCTGCAGATCGCAGCCGCCCGGCTTCACCCGACAAGCGGCATGGCCGGCATTCTCGAGGAGATCCTCGGCGCCGTTGACGTCTTCGAACTGCGGCCCCGCATCGGTCTGTCCTCAGCCGCGCTGGCCAACCAGATCCCGGAGCACGAGACGGTGCTCAACGTTGTGGTCACGGCCGCCTATGGCGTCACCGGACGCTGGCGCGAGGGATACGAGAAGGACGACGAACGCCGCGCCTTTGCCCTCCTGAATGAGTGGGGGATGGGGCCCTTGCTGAACCGTTCCTTCGCCTCGCTTTCCGAGGGCGAGCGCAAACGTGTCCAGATCGCACGCGCGCTCATGACCGACCCCGAACTGTTGCTGCTGGACGAGCCGGCCGCCGGACTGGACCTTGGCGGCCGCGAGGACCTGGTCCACCGCCTGAGCGAACTGGCCCGCGACGAGGACGCTCCCGTCATCGTGCTCGTTACGCACCACCTGGAGGAAGTCCCCCCGGGCTTCACCCACGCCATGCTCATGCGCGACGGCGGCGTCGTGGCTTCCGGTGCCGTCGAGGAGGTCCTCACCTCCGGCAACCTGAGCGAGACCTTCGGCCTGCCTCTGGATGTCGCGGTCAACGCCGGGCGTTACACCGCAACTGCCCGCCGCTGACGGGTCGGCCGGGGCAGCGTGGAGTTTTTCAGCGGCATCCTTGTGTTCTTTGCCGGCCTGTGGGCCGGCACCATCAACAGCGTGGTGGGCTCCGGCACCCTGGTCACCTTCCCGGTTCTGATTGCTTTGGGACTGGCGCCGGTGACGGCCTCCATGAGCAACGCCATGGGCCTCGTGGCCGGAGGCGCGGCCGGCGCGTGGGGCTACCGCCGTGAGCTCGAAGGACGCGGCCGGCAGCTGCTGAAGATGCTTCCGGCTTCTCTGCTCGGCGGCATAACCGGCGCGTGGCTCCTGCTCCATCTCCCCGAGAAAGTCTTCCACTATGCGGCGCCGGCCCTGATTGTGCTGGCCCTGCTGATGGTCGTGTTCCAGCCCCGGCTGCAGCGCTGGGTACGCAACAGGGAAGAGAATCCTGAGCATGCCCTCCGGGACAAGCACCACGGTGTCCTCCTTGTGGTGCTCGTCTATCTCGCCGGCGTCTACGGAGGTTACTTCGTTGCCGCACAGGGAATTCTGCTGGTCGGCATCCTTGGTGTCTTCATGACGGGGACGATCCAGAACGCCAACGCGATGAAGAACATCCTGGTGCTCGGGGTCAATCTGATCGCGGCCACGTCCTACATGCTCTTCGCCTTCGACCGGATCAACTGGACCGTGGTGGCAATCATCGCCGTGAGCTCGCTCATCGGCGGCCTGGTCGGCGCCAAGGTGGGCCGCAGGCTCTCGCCGCCTGTCCTGCGCGGCATCATCTTCGCCCTTGGGCTCGTCGCTCTTGGCTTCATGATCGCCAATCTGCTGAAATAATCGGCCGGTGACTTTCCACTATCTCGAAACCGCCGAAGACCCGCGCGTCTCGGATTACACCCAGCTGACGGACGTGCACCTGCGCAAGGTCCGTGAGCCGGCCGAGGGCATGTACATCGCGGAATCTTCCAGGGTGCTCCGTCGGGCACTTGCAGCGGGCCACCGGCCCCGGTCGTTCTTCCTCGCGGAAAAGTGGCTTCCGGACCTTGCGGACGTCTTCGAGCAGTATCCGGAGGTTCCGGCTTATGTGGGAAGCTCGGTGCTCCTCGAGGAGATCACCGGCTTCCACCTCCACCGGGGGGCCATGGCGGCCATGCACCGGCCCGCGCCGGTTCCGCTCCCCGAACTGCTCGCCGGTGCCCGCCGGGTGGCGGTGCTGGAAGACATCGTGGACCACACGAACGTCGGGGCCATCTTCCGTTCCGCGGCGGCACTGGACGTGGACGCCGTCCTCGTGTCTCCCCGCTGCGGGGACCCGCTGTACCGGCGCAGCGTCCGCGTGAGCATGGGTACGGTGTTCCAGGTGCCCTGGGCGAGGCTGCACAGCTGGCCACAGGACCTTGGCCTGCTCCGGGACCAGGGCTTCACGGTGGCGGCCATGGAACTCACACCGGACGCTGTGAATCTCGACGAGCTTGCTGCGCGCAACCCGGAAAGGCTTGCACTGGTGCTGGGAACGGAGGGTGCCGGCATGAGCGCAGAGACGCTGGCCGCCGTCGACCTCGCCATAAAGATCCCCATGCGCACCGGAGTCGATTCGCTGAACGTGGCGGCCGCATCCGCCGTGGCCTTTTGGGAGCTGCGGCCCCGTAATTGATCGCCGGGCAGTCGAGCGCTGCAGCAGCTCCTGCACGTCGAACCTCGAGCTCATCGCGCCCACCCGGGTTGGTGCCGAGGGTCCCAAAACGTGCATGTGTCATGAGTCCATCCCTCGCGACGGCCCCATATACGGCACGCTCAGCTGGCGGCTGCGCTGACCGCGATGAAGCCGCCTTGAGGGTCGCCGATCACCGCGCTGCGAAATCCCGGGGTGTTTATTGGGGCCATCAAGATGGTGCCCCCAAGGGCGACAGCGTGCTGGGCGATGGCGTCCGCGTCGTGGACGGAGAAATTGACGCTCCAATGTGGCGGGACCGCGACGCCGTCCGTCGCCGTCACGACGGCCACGACTCGCTCTGAGCGTCGCCACAGCGAGAAGGCAGCGTCCGGCACCGACTCGAGCTCCCAATCGAACACAGCGCCGTAGAATGCCTGCGCTCGCTCGACGTCCGTCGTGTGCAGCGAGCTCATCGCCCACGAGTTCGGCTCGTTGGCTACCTCAGCGCCGTCCCTCTCGCCAGCCTGCCGCACGCAGAACGGGACGCCGGTGGCGTCGGCGAGGACAGCAATGCCGCCGTCCGAGCCGCCACCAAATGGTCCTGCCAGGCACGTGCCTCCCGCTTGTTCGGCACGTGCAAGGGTCTGGGCGACGTCGCTGACACGCACGTGGGTGTTCCACACCGGCGGGGATAACTGTGGCGCCTGGCCGATCCCGGCCACCAGCCGGCCGCGGAGGCGCGCGGCGAAGTAGTCGCCCTCGAGGCCGGTCGGCATTGGGGTGGGATCATCGAAACTCCAGCCGAAGAGCGGGCCGTAGAAGTCCATGGCGGCCCGGGGCTCCGGCTGGAACGTGTCGACCCAGCACGGCGCGCCGACTGAGTTGATTTCTCGCGTTGTCATTGAAGTGCCCATCTGTTCGTGGAAATCTTTTCGATGAGTTCGGCCAGGTACGGCGGTGTTGTTGTGTCCTGTTGCAGCGTATTGGAGCAACGTTGTGACTGCTAGCGGAACAGGGCTCCTGCTCGACTGAGTCCGTGTGCCGGCCCGGCCATCGGTTCGTCACTGCATCGCGGATCCGCTATGATTGATAGCTGGTTGCACTGCGTCTTTTGCTTGCCTTTGATGCAGACAGCGGCCATCCCATTCATACCTGGCAACTGGCAAAATCCAGTTGTGCGAACAAAGGTCCCATTATGAAGTCTGATATCCACCCGAAGTACGAAGCTGTTGTTTTCAACGACCTGGCTTCCGGCGTCAAGTTCCTGACCAAGTCCACCGTGTCTTCCAAGAAGACCATCGAGTGGGAAGACGGGAACACCTACCCGGTCATCGACGTCGAAATCTCCTCCGAGTCCCACCCGTTCTACACGGGCAAGCAGCGCATCATGGACTCTGCAGGCCGCGTCGAGCGCTTCAACGCTCGCTTCAAGGGCTTCGGCGGCAAGAAGTAACTTACTTCTCCCCAAGGTTCTTTGGAAAAGCCCGCACCGGGAACGGTGCGGGTTTTTTGCGTTTGTGGGGCAGGATGGAAGGCATGACTGCCACGCCATATTCTGCAAACGACGGCGGTGCCCCGCGCCTTCATGGCGAGTACAAGGTTCCGGGCGGCAAGCTCGTTGTGGTGGACCTCGACGTCGTCGACGGCACCTTTGCCGGCATCTCCCTCAGCGGCGATTTCTTCCTCGAACCCGACGAGGCCCTGCCCGACATCAACGCAGCGCTGGAGGGACTCCCGGAAAGCTCGACGGCGCCCGAGATCGCCGCCGCGGTGGAGGCAGCCCTGCCGCCGGGCGCCGTGATGTTCGGCTTCTCGGCGGATGCTGTGGCGGTCGCCGTCCGCCGGGCACTGTCCAAGGCCACCGCCTGGTCCGACCACCATTGGAACATCATTGCCCCCACGGTGTTGCCCACACACCTGAATGTGGCGCTGGACGAGGTCCTGACCGAGGAGGTCGGCGCCGGCCGGCGCAATCCCACGGTCCGCTTCTGGGACTGGGAGGAGCCGTCTGTGGTCATCGGCAGCTTCCAGTCCTTCCGCAACGAGCTTGACCCCGCCGGTGTGGCCAGGCACGGAATCACGGTGGTCCGCAGGATCAGCGGCGGGGGAGCGATGTTCATGGAGGCCGGCAACTGCATCACCTACTCGCTGTACCTGCCACAGACGCTCGTGGACGGCATCAGTTTCGCCGACTCGTACGCGTTCCTGGACGCGTGGGTGATGGCCGCCCTGAAGCAGCTCGGCATCGACGCCTTCTATGTGCCCCTGAACGACATCGCCACGGACCAGGGCAAGATCGGCGGGGCCGCCCAGAAGCGGCTCGCCAACGGCGGCATGCTGCACCACGTCACCATGAGCTATGACATCGACGCCGACAAAATGGTGGAAGTGCTGCGGATCGGCAAGGAGAAACTGTCAGACAAGGGAACCACCAGCGCCAAGAAGCGGGTGGATCCGCTGCGGCGCCAGACCGGATTGGCTCGCACAGACATCGTGGCCGCCATGATGGACGTGTTCGCCGGACGGTACGGAGCCACGCCGTCGGAGATTACTGCGCAGGAATTCGAGACGGCACGCGCGCGGGTTGCCGCGAAGTTCGGCACCGACGAGTGGCTGCACCGCGTGCCATAGGTATCCATCGAGTGCTCCATAACTGCCCTTCTGGGCGCTCAAAACGGCAGTTACGGAGCAACCGATGGTGTTTTCGAGGCGGACTGGGCGGTGAGCGCCCGGTGGAGGTGGCTTCGCTGCTCGATGATGATGCGGCGCAGCGCCCGGGGCGCGTCCCTGTGGTCAGCCAGCCAGGCGTCAGTTCGCACAATGACCGGATGTTCGTCGGGGGAGCCGGCACCTGGAAGAAGGTCACGGGACCCGGGGTAGAACCCGCGCACAATCCGGCTGGCGATCTCGATGCTCCGCTCCGCCCAGACCGCTTCCAGACAGCCGAAGTACGGCTCCACGAAGGGGTCCAGCAGGTCTGCCGGGCCGGTATTGAAGCCGGCGATGGTGGCGCTGAGCAGCTGGTTGGACAACCCTGTGCCGCGCACTGCGGCCTCCCACGCCGCTGCCTTGACCGCGGCCTCGGGCCGGGCTGCGAGCGCCGTGGCATGTCCGGCCCGTCCGGACGCCGTGGTGTCCCGTGCCAGCTCGCCGTCCAGCTCGGCAACGCTTGCCTGGCCGTGAGCGGCCAGGGCATGCCACAGACTCCAGCGGAGCTCGGCGTCCACGGCGAGTCCAGGCACCACGGTGGCGCCGTCAAGCAGGCTGCGGAGCACTGGCAGCTGGCTGCCGTCCGTGCGGCTGAGTGTGGCGAGCGTGCGTGCCCAGGCCAGCTGCTGGTCCGAGCCCGGCTCCGCTGCGCGAAGTTTCCCGGCTGCCGCGGCGGCAAACGCCGCCCGCAGGGCATCACGTTCGTCTGCGGGGACGTAGTGATCCAGCGCCGTTGAGGCATTTCCCAGAATGTTCAGGAGCACGCCGATTCCCGTTTCGGCCGGGGCAAATCTGCGGACGGCGTCCACGTACAGCGCCGCAGGTGTTTCACCGTCCCGGGCGGAGTTCCACAGCGCAGTCCAGCACAGGGCGCGGGCCATCGGATCGGCGATTCGGTCCAGCGATGCACGCACCGTGGCTTCGGAGACCGGATCCAGCCGGACTTTGGCGTAGCTCAGATCCTCGTCATTCACCAGCAGCAGGGCCGGCCGGGCCTTGCCGCCCAGTTCAGCCACCGGCTCCGAGGCCCCGGGCAGGTCCGTCTCAACCGAATCAGTGCGCACCAGCATGCCGGCGTCGTCGAAGTTGTACAGTCCGATCCGCAGGCGGTGCGGCCGCAGCTCGCTCCGGCCGGTGGCGGGGTCCATCGCTTCCTGCAGCAGGGTGACCTGCTCCATCGTGCCGTGGCCCGGTGCGTCGTCGGCAAGCTCCAGCTCGACCCGGAGCGTGGAGATGCCGGACGTCTGGAGCCACTGCCTGGCCCATACCGTCAGGTCCCTGCCCGACGCCTGGCTGAGTGCACCCAGAAGGTCAGCCAGTGTGGTGTTGCCGTACTCGTGGCTCCTGAAATACTGCCGGGAGCCGGCGATGAACGCGTCAAAACCGACATAGGCCACCAGCTGCTTCAGGACGGACGCGCCCTTGGCGTAGGTGATGCCGTCGAAGTTCTGCTTGGCCGCCTCAAGGTCGGGGATGTCCGCAACGATCGGGTGGGTGGTAGGCAACTGGTCCTGGACGTAGGCCCAGGCCTTGCGGTTGTTCGCGAAGTTCACCCAGGCCGTGTCCCATCCGGTGGTCCGGTCCACACCGAGTGTCCCCATGTAGTCCGCGAAGGACTCCTTCAGCCACAGGTCATCCCACCACTGCATGGTGACCAGGTCACCGAACCACATGTGGGCCATTTCGTGCAGCAGCGTGTTGGCGCGGCCCTGGTACTGCGAATCGGCGGCCCGGGAGGCGAAGACGTAGTTCTCCGTGAAGGTGACCAGGCCTGGGTTCTCCATGGCTCCCAGGTTGTATTCGGGCACAAATGCCTGATCGTACTTCCCCCACGGGTACGGGTAGTCGAACAGGCTGTTGAAGAACTCCAGTCCCTGCTTGGTGAGCTGGAACAGCTCGGCAGTGTCAAAGGATTCCGCCATGGAGGCCCGGCAGTAAAGTGCCAGCGGCACCTCAAGCCGCGTGCCGTCGTCGGAGGTTCTGCTCCACAGATCCTGCGCCTTGAAGTAGGGGCCTGCCAGAACGGTGGTGATGTAGGTGGACATCGGCAGTGTGGGAACGAAGTCCCAGCGGCTCGCTCCGGCGTCGTCCGCCAGCGGGAGCCGGGCCGCCTCGGCCCCGTTGGAGGCCACGTGCCATCCGGACGGGGCGGTGACGTGGAAGGTGAAGGAGGCCTTGAGGTCCGGCTGTTCAAAGTTTGCGAACACCCGGCGGGCATCGGCGGGCTCGTACTGGGTGTACAGGTAGCACTGGCCGTCCGCGGGATCGAAGAACCGGTGCATGCCCTCGCCGGACCGGCTGTAACGGGCGGTTCCTGTGACCGTCACCGTGTTCTCGGCCTGCAGTTCGTCCAGCCGGATCCGCGAACCGTCCACGATCCCGGCCGCCGGCAGTTCGGTGCCGTTGAGGACCACGCTCTGGACGTCGCCGATGAAATCCAGGAATGTCGATGTTCCCGGTTCGCGTGCCGAAAAGGTGATGGTGGTCCGGCTGGTGTAGCCGGCCGCGTCCTGATCGGGCGCGTTGCGGACGTCGAGGGAGACGTCGTAGCCGTGGGTGGTGATCAGTGCTGACCGTTCTGCCGCTTCATTGCGCTGGAGGTTCTCATTCGACACTCCGCTATTGAATCATGAGGAAAGCGGCGGCCAGGCCAAGGACCGCTATCAGCAGCCAGGCGGCCAGCGCCGCCATCACTGCCCGGAGCCCCGTGTGCAGCAGGGTGTGGATGCGCACCGCGGACCCGAGCCCGAAAAGCGCACCCCCGAGCAGGATGTCCTGCAGTGCGGCCGCCGCTTCAAGCCAGCCGGCAGAGACCCATCCGGTGGAGCGCAGCGCCACGAGCACCACGAACCCGACGACGAAGAGCGGAACCACGGGCGGCAGCCTCTCCGGGGTCACCAGGGGCAGCTCCGCGTTTGCGCCCGGCTGTACCTTCCCGGCGCGGTGTGTACGGCGGACCGAAACGATCCGCTGGTGCACTCCCGCTGCCGCCACCATGGGAGCCAGCAGGATGACCCGTGTCAGTTTGACGACGACGGCGATCGCCAGCGCCGCAGGACCTGCGGTCTGCGCCGTGGCCACCACCTGGCCGACGTCGTGGACCGAGGCGCCGGTCCACGCGCCGAAAATCTCGGGGCTGAGGCGCAGCGGATGGACCAACAGCGGCAGCACGCCGATGGCCAGCGTGCCGCAGAGCGTCACGAGAGCCACCGGCAGGACGGTGTCCGGGTGCCTGATCCGCCTCACCGCGGCCATGGCACCGATCGCCGAAGCGCCGCAGATGGAAAACCCCGTGGCGATCAAGAGGGAGGCTTCCCGCGGAAGCCTGAAGAGGCGGGAAATTCCGTACGTGCCGGCAAAGCTGGCCAGCACCACACCCGCAATCAGCAGCAGGGATGTCCAGCCGAGGCCCAGCACGTCTGCAATTCCCACCTTGAGTCCAAGCAGCACGATGCCGCCGCGCATCAGGTGCTTCCCGGCGAAGTCCAGTCCAGGCCGGGCCCGTCCTGCCGTCCACACCGCCGTGAACGGCAGGTTGGCCGCCAGCAGCCCAAGGACCACGGCCAGTGTCATCGCCGGAAGGGCCGGAACCGCGGCATGGACGGAGAAGGCAATGGCCAGTGCCACCACGGCCGTCAGCAGGCCGGGCAGATTCCGGGTAAGGTTCTGGTGCACCACCCTGCGCAGCTGCGGCGGCGGCGTCGTCGGGGATCGGAAGTCTGGCACGTCCCTACCATGCCGGACAGGGGCGGCAAAAGACCAACCGGGAGGACCCGCCAACACGCCAGGACGGGGTCCGGAAATGAATTCGCAACAAAAAGGTGGTTGGCTAATGACCATGTCTGACCTATTCCAGGATTACTCTGAGGCGGCCGGCCGCACGGGCGCCTATGACGAGATGTTTGCCCCCGGGCAGATGGCCCGCACGTCCTACGGGCAGGTCGCCGGCGCTCTCCGGGAGCTTTCCCTCGCGGACGTCACCGCCCGCGCAGACTCGATGGCGCGCACGTTCCTGGACCGCGGCGTGACCTTTGACTTCGCCGGCGAGGAACGCCCCTTCCCCCTGGACATCGTTCCGCGGGTGATCCCCGCCGACGAGTGGGACGTGCTGGAACGCGGCGTAGCCCAGCGGGTCCGGGCTCTTGAGGCCTTCCTCAATGACGTCTACGACAAAATGACGGTCGTGTCCGACGGCGTGATCCCCAGGCAGCTGGTCACCACGAGCGCGCACTTCCACCGCGCCGTCCACGGCTTCGAACCGGCCGGCGGCGTGCGCGTGCATATCTCCGGCATCGACGTGGTGCGCGATGCGGAAGGGACCTTCCGCGTTCTTGAGGACAACGTCCGCGTCCCCTCAGGGGTCAGCTACGTGCTGGAAAACAGGCGTGCGATGGCGAAGGGCCTCCCGGAGGCATTCGGCCAGCAGCTCATCCGTCCCGTGGAGGAGTACCCCCGCCGGCTGCTGTCCGCCCTGCGTAAGACGGCGCCTTCCGGCGTCGACGATCCCACCGTGGTGGTGCTGACCCCGGGTGTTTTCAACAGCGCGTACTTCGAGCACACCCTCCTCGCCGGGCTGATGGGCGTGGAGCTCGTGGAGGGCCGCGACCTCATCTGCCGCGGCAACCGCGTGTACATGCGCACCACCGCCGGTGAGCAGCGGGTGGACGTCATCTACAAGCGGATCGACGACGACTTCCTCGACCCGCTGCAGTTCCGCTCCGATTCCATGCTGGGCTGCCCGGGCCTGGTGAATGCCGCCCGCGCCGGCGGCGTGACCATCGCCAACGCCGTGGGCAACGGCGTGGCTGACGACAAACTGGTCTACAGCTACGTTCCGGACCTGATCCGCTACTACCTCGGCGAAGAACCCGTCATCGCCAACGTGGACACCTTCCGGCTGGAAGAAAAGGAAGCGCGCGAGCATGTCCTCGACCGGCTCCACGAACTGGTGGTCAAGCCGGTTGACGGTTCCGGCGGCAAGGGCCTCGTGATTGGCCCGGACGCGTCCAAGGAGGAACTGGAAGCCCTGCGCAAGCGCGTCATCGCTGATCCCCGCGGCTGGATTGCCCAGCCGGTTTTGCAGCTCTCGACGGTGCCCACGCTCAGTGGGGACAAGTTCGGGCCCCGCCACGTGGATCTCCGCCCCTTCGCCGTCAACGACGGCGACGACGTCTGGGTCCTTCCCGGCGGCCTCACCCGCGTTGCCCTGAAGGAGGGTTCCCTGATCGTGAACTCCAGCCAGGGCGGCGGGTCCAAGGACACCTGGGTGCTGGCAGATTCCCCGCAGGTCCCCGTGGAGAGGCTGCCGCGGCAGTCCATCACCGTCCGGGAACGGGTCTCCGTGTGGCCGGTCGAGAGCAACTGGCGCGACCGCCAGTCGGAGCAGCAGCAGTGAGGCGGCAGGCGCCGCTCATGCCGGCATCCGCAGCCTTGTCATCAGACCGATTTCCCGCCACCACGCTCGCGCAGGAGGTAGCCGCACATGCTTAGCCGAATCGCCGAGTCCCTTTTTTGGATCGGCCGCTACGTTGAAAGGGCCGACGGAACGGCCCGCATCCTGGATGTCCACCTCGAACGGCTGAACCACCTGCCCACTGAGGAGCGGCGCAGCGTTGCCCGCGAACTGCTCGCGGTCATGGGAGCGCGCCCGCAGAGCGAGGAGTTCGGACTCGAGGAACTGCTGCACGCCCTCGCGTACGACAAGCACAGCGCCACATCCATCGCCGGGTCACTGGGCGCCGCACGTGAGAATGCCCGCCGTGCCCGTGAGACCGTGTCGTCCGGCCTGTGGGAAAGCCTTAACACCACGTACTACGGCCTCAACCAGCACCGCAAGGACGTGGTGGGCACCTACCGGTACTGCCACTGGGTGCTGGAACGGACCGCCATGGTCAGCGGCCTGGCGGACACCACCGTCAGCCACGATGACAGCTGGCTCTTCCTGGCCCTCGGACGCTCGCTTGAACGGGCCGACATGACGGCCCGCATGCTCTCCACCCGCGACGTCCTGTCCGCAGGCATGTCCTGGGTGAACATGCTGCGCTGCGCCGGTGCCTACGAGTCCTTCCTGCGCACGCGCCGTGCCGCCTTCGGAGACCAGCACGCGGCCGAGTTCCTCCTGCTGGACCGGCTCTTCCCGCGCTCGATTGTCTACGCACTGCGGGATGCCGACGAGTGCCTGGCGAAGCTGGATCCCTCGGCGCAGCGCGTCGGCTTCATCAACGACGCCCGCCGGATTGTCGGCCAGGCCCGCACCTTCCTCGAGTTCCACCGGACCGACGACCTCATGTCGGAGCTGCCGGAGCACATGGAGCGCGTGCAGAAGGCTGTTTCGCAGGCCTCGGACGCCATTTCCCGTAAGTACTTCAATCAGGCGGACGAACTGGCCTGGGTGGGAGAAGTTTCATGACCCGGCTGAGCATCATTCACAACACCGGCTACAAGTACAACAAGCGCGTCACCTTGTCCTACAACGAGGCCCGCATGACGCCGCTGACGGATCCGCAGCAAGTGGTGCTGGAGTCCTCGATGAAGGTCTCCCCGTCCCAGGCAGCGGTCAGCAGCTACCGCGACTATTGGGGCACCCGGGTCACCGCGTTCGACATGCAGATGCCGCACGAGTACCTTGAGGTCCTGTCCACAACCACCGTCGAAGTCCACAGGGTGGAACGCATTCCCTCGGAGGCGGACATCGTGGGCTGGGACGTCCTTTCCTCGCCGGAGGTCCTCAACCAGTTCAGCGACTGGGCACCCCAGTCCCAGCTGACCGGCCCGGGCGAGGAAGTGCTCGGCATCATCCCCGGCGTCGTGGCCGGAAAGAACCCGCATGAGGCCGCCTTGGCAGTCTTCGAATGGATGCGCGGCGAGATGACCTACATGAAGGGCACCACCGGCGTCACCACCAGCGCCGAGGAAGCCTGGACGCAAAGGCAGGGCGTATGCCAGGACCTCGCCCATCTGGCCATCGGAGCGCTGCGCAGCAGCGGCATCCCCGCCCGGTATGTCTCCGGGTACCTGCACCCGCGTTCGACGGCGGACATCGGCGAGTCCGTTGCCGGCCAGTCCCACGCGTGGCTGGAGTGGTGGGACGGCGAATGGCGCAGCTGGGACCCCACCAACCACAAACCGGCGGGAGATTTCCACGTCACCGTGGCCCGCGGCCGCGACTACCGCGACGTGCCGCCGCTCAAAGGCATCCTGTCCGGCGGCGGGGGATCCACGCTCAGCGTAAGCGTTGAGATCACCCGGCTGGCCTGACGGCCGGGTTTTCGGCCAGGGGATCCTACTCCGGGGAGGATTTTACGGCCCCGCTGAGCTGCGTCCACCAGGTGAGCGGCGGTGTCACCTTGAAACGCCGGCCGGTGATGGAGTCCGGAGTGATCCGGACGAAGTGGTCTTTCTGCCCGGCCTGCCACGGGAAAAGGTAGAGGGACGCCGAATCAAGGATTTCCTCGGTGTCCTTGAGGGCCGCGGCTTTGCCCTTGACCACCACGCTCCAGGCCATTCCGGAACCGGCATCTACGCCGTCGGCTTCCAGCGCTACGGGCGCGTCGCCCAGGGCGCCGCCAAGTTTGGTTCCCTCGGCAGTCCGGAACACCAGGGTGCCGTGGTCCACAGCGTAATTGAGCGGGAAGATGTCCGGATGGTCCTCCACCCAGACGGCCAGCCGGCCGACCGAAACCTGCCGGAGAAGCTCCCAGCACTGGCTTGATTCCAGGTGTTCCACGGATTCCCGGGACGCTGCGGCGGGCTGCACATTAGTCATGGACCAGAGCCTACGCCCGCTCCGACACGCTCGCCAGTGCGCCACCCGCGGCAGGGCCGCGCAGGCGTGAGCGGGCCCACCGCGTCGACTCTTGCGACTGCCGGAAGGGGCGGGGGCTACTCGAAGGACGCCCGGCGCTGGTCGCCAAGCCGGGTGTTCCAGACATCGGGGGCGTTTACCTTAAACCGCCGGCCGGTCAGGGCTTTCGGCGACAGCCGCACATAGTGTGATTTAGTTCCGGGCTCCCACGGCTCCAGGCCAAGGGCGTCCGCCGCAGCGCGCTCGGCGGGGTCGTCCACTGCCACGGTGCCGCCCCGCGCCACAACGCTCCAGGCCTCTTCGGTCTGGGCGTCGTAGCCGTCAATCTCGAAGGCGGCGGGCTCCTCTTCCATGGAACCCCAGAGCTTTGTCCCCCTGGCCGTGCGGAACACGATGCTTCGGCGCTCAATGACGAAGTTGACGGGGAAGATTTCCGGATGCCCGTCGATGATGAGGGCCAGCCTGCCGACGTTGGCTGAGGCCAGCAGCTCCCAGCAGTCGTCGAATGTGAGCTTACCGTCGTGCGGTGCACTGTTCATGGACACATCGTACGGCCACGGGCCGCGCACAGGGAGGTCATGACCCGGAGGACGGCCTCTTACCAGGGGCTCGGCTTGTAGTCCTTGAGGAAAACGCCGTATTGGTCTTCACCGTTCTCTCCCATGACGATGGGGTCGTAGACCCGTGCCGCCCCGTCCACAAGGTCCAGGGGTGCATGGAAGCCTTCGTCCATCAGCCGGACCTTGGTGTAATGCGGGCGCTCGTCGGTGATCCAGCCGGTGTCCACCGCCGTCATAAGGATGCCATCGTTGTCCAGCATCTCCTGGGCGCTGGTCCGGGTCATCATGTTCAGGGCGGCCTTGGCCATGTTCGTGTGGGGATGGCCCGGCCCCTTGTAGGCACGGGAGAACTGGCCCTCCATGGCGGAGACGTTCACGATGTATTTCCGGTGGGCTGTGGAGCGCTTCATGGCGTCCCGCAGCCTGCTGACGAGCAGGAAGGGCGCGGTGACGTTGCACAGCTGGACTTCCAGCATCTCCAGCGGGTCCACCTCGTCCACCACCTGGGTCCAGCTGTTGATGGTGGCGAGGTCGGGGACCAGTCCGCCGGCGTCGATGGCGGTGCCGGTCGCGATGCGTTCCAATGACGCAGAACCAGTAGAGAGTGCCAGCGAGGTGATGGCATCGCCGGCGAGCACGGGGTGCTCCGTGACGCTGCTGGCAAGGGCCAGGGGATGCTTGTCATGGGCATGGCCGAAGGTGACCAGCTCGGGACCTCCGTTGGCCGGCTCGAGGGCCGCCGGGAGCGGCTCGTCTTCCGCATCCACGAGGGGCTTGTACGCGTTGCCCGAGCGGCGCACGGTCTGCGCTGCGTTGTTGATGATGATGTCCAGAGGGCCCGCGGCGTTCAGCGAATCGGTCAGCGCCATGACTTGGGAGGGATCGCGCAGGTCGATGCCCACGATCCTCAGCCGGTGCAGCCAGTCCGCACTGTCCTCCATGGCAGCGAAACGGCGTGCGGCGTCCTTAGGAAAGCGGGTGGTGATGGTGGTGTGCGCCCCGTCGCGGAGCAGCCGGAGTGCAATGTACATGCCGATCTTGGCGCGGCCGCCCGTGAGCAGGGCCCGGCGTCCGGTGAGGTCCGTCCGGGCGTCGCGCTTGGTGTGGCTAAAAGCGGCGCATTCCGGGCAAAGCTGGTGGTAAAAGGCGTCCACCTGCGTGTAGTGCTGCTTGCAGATGTAGCAGGGCCGAGACCTGATCAGGTGGCCGGCCACCTTGCCGGTAGCGGAGGGGGCGAGCTTGTTGCCCCGTGTCTCGTCGTCGATCCGGTCAGGGGCGGCCGTGGCGGTTTGCGCCAGTACAGCGCGGTCGGCCTCGGCGATGAGGTCGCGCTTCGAGACCCGGCGGTGCCGCTTGACGGCCTTGAACATCTTCCCGGTGGCACGGCGCACCGAGACGTAGTCCGGGTGCTCCTCGTCATAGACGTGGATGGTGTGCAAAACCTTGAGGCAGGCCTGAATCTCTTCAGGCGTCAGATCGGAGGTGCTCATTGGTCTGATTTTACAGCCTGTTGAGCCTCAGGCCTGCCTCAAGGTTTCCGGGGGCGGTCGCTCGGCGCGGGGGCCGGGCGCCTACCTCGACGGAGAGTTGGATCCCACAGCGGCGGCCTGGACCTGGCTTACCTGTTCCACGGAACTGTGCACTTCGGGGTAGTTCTCCGTGGCGGCCTTCACCGCGTTGGGAACCAGGTGCAGATTGGCCGCCGAAAGCTTCCGCTCGGCGTCGTCCGGTTCCGGTACGGCCTGCCCCTTGGAGAGCACGGTGATGCCTGAATCGGTGACCTTAAAACCGCGGGCCCGGTCGAGTTCCGGATCAAGGCCGATCGCGGCACCAGCGGGAACCTTGACATTCTTGTCGATGATGGCGCGGCGGACCACCGCACCCGCGCCGATCTGGACCTTGTCCATCAGGACCGAATCCACAACGCGGCTTGCCGTTCCGACGTAGACGTCGTTGGACAGGACCGAGCCTTCCACGATGCCGCCCGAGATGACCACGCCGCTGGCAACGATGGAGTCAAGGGCCGTTCCGACGGTGTTGTTGTCGCCGCGGACGAACTTGGCGGGCGGGGAGATGCTCTGCCGCGTGTAGATGGGCCATTCGGAGTTGTACAGGTTGAACACCGGCAGGGGAGAGATCAGGTCCATGTGGGCGTCGTAGAAGGAGTCGATGGTGCCGACGTCGCGCCAGTAGGTGCGGTCGCGTTCGGTGGATCCCGGGATGTCGTTGAGTGTGAAGTCGTACACCCCGGCCTCGCCCTGGTTCACGAAGTAGGGGATGATGTCGCCGCCCATGTCGTGCTTCGTGTCCAGGCGTTCGGCGTCGACGTGCAGGGCGTCCACCAGGGCGTCGGCGTCAAACACGTAGTTGCCCATGGAAGCCAGAAACTGGGTGGGGTCCGCGGCCAGCCCGGGGGTGGAGGACGGCTTCTCAACGAATGCCGCGATCTTCTGGGAGTCTTCGGGATCCACCTCGATCACGCCGAACTGGTCCGCCATGTGCAGCGGCTGGCGGACGGCGGCGACCGTTGCTTTCGCGCCACTGCGGACGTGCTGCTCCACCATCTGCGCGAAATCCATGCGGTACACGTGGTCGGCGCCAACGACGACCACAATATCCGGGTTGGCATCGCGGATCAGGTTCAGGGACTGGTAGATGGCGTTGGCGCTGCCAAGGAACCAGCTCTTGCCCACGCGCTGCTGCGCGGGAACCGACGCAACATAGTTGCCCAACTGGGTGGACATCCGCCAGGTTTCGGAGATGTGGCGGTCAAGGCTGTGGGACTTGTACTGCGTCAGGACCACGATCTGCAGATAGCGGGAATTCACGAGGTTGGACAGGGCAAAGTCGATCAGCCGGTAACTTCCCGCAAAGGGCACGCCGGGTTTGGCCCTGTCCGCCGTCAGCGGCATGAGGCGATTTCCCTCGCCGCCCGCGAGGACAATGGCCAGGACTTTCTTATTCAACGGCATGTGGTCGCTCCTGTACGCCTTCGTAACTTCCCCAACAGTCCGGCACGCCCGGACTCCTTCACACTAGAACAGTTCAACCGTAACGACTACCTTGGGTATCGTGCGAATAGACATTGTGACTAAAGAGTTCCCGCCGGAGATCTATGGTGGTGCGGGCGTCCACGTGGCCGAGCTGAGCCGGGTCCTGGCCAAGCACGTCGACCTGCAGGTGCGTGCCTTTGGCGCGCCCCGGGACGCCGACTACCACGGGGCGGCCGTGACCTCCTACTCCGTGCCGGAGGATCTCGGTTCCGCCAACGCCGCGGTCCAGACACTCGGCGTGGACCTGCGGATCGTGCCGGACATCGCGGGCGCCGACGTTGTGCATTCGCACACCTGGTACGCCAACATGGCGGGACACCTGGCCTCGTTGCTGCACGGCATCCCGCATGTGCTGAGCGCCCACAGCCTGGAGCCGCTGCGCCCGTGGAAGGCTGAGCAGCTTGGCGGCGGCTACGCGCTGTCCTCTTGGGTGGAGAAGACCGCCTATGAGGCCGCCGCGGCCATTATCGCGGTCTCCGAAGGCATGCGCCAGGACATCCTGCGCAGCTACCCCGAGGTGGACCCCGCCAAGGTCAAGGTGGTGCACAACGGCATCGACGTCAGCCTCTGGAACCGCGACGAGGACCACGACGCCGTCCGTGCGCTGGGCATCGACCCCGACCTTCCCAGCGTGGTGTTCGTTGGCCGCAACACGCGCCAGAAGGGTGTTCCCTACCTGCTGCGCGCTGCCGCGAAGCTCCCCGCCGATGTGCAGCTGGTGCTGTGCCTCGGGGCTGCCGACACGCCCGAACTCGCCGCGGAGACTGCACGCCTGATCGAGGAACTCCAGAGCCAGCGCAGCGGAGTGGTGCTCATTGAGCGGATGCTGCCCCGCAACGAGCTCATCCAGGTTCTCAGCCACGCCACCGCCTTCGCCTGCCCCTCCATCTACGAACCGCTCGGCATCGTGAACCTCGAGGCCATGGCCTGCGGCGCCGCCGTGGTGGCCAGTGCCACCGGCGGCATCCCCGAGGTGGTCCAGCACGGCGAAACCGGGCTCCTCGTGGATATTGAACAGGTCACCGACGGCACCGGCACCCCGCTGGATCCGGAAAAGTTCGTCAGCGAGTTTGCCGCCGCCCTTACAGAGGTTGTTTCTGACCCCGAGCGCGCCCGTGCCATGGGCGAGGCCGGCAGGCGCCGGGCCGAAGAGCACTTTTCCTGGGAATCCATCACTGAGACCACCCTCGACGTCTACCGTTCCGTCCTCAAATAGCCGGCACTCAAGCAGGACTGCCCAAATTCAGTAAAGCAAGGCAATAAAGCGCGACGGCGGCGCTCCCCTTGGGTGGGGAGCGGCGCCGTCGGGGATTTAACGCAGATTAGCCCTTCCGCGCCAGGAGCGACTTCTCCTCCACCGGGGCGTCACCGCTGGCGCGCTGCGCACGGTAGAAGTTCCGTGCCTCGTCCTGGCGGACCTTCTCCGCGCCGGTGGCGATCGCTGCACGGAGGTGGTCCGGGCCGTATCCGAAGGCATCCACAAGATCCAGCGCGTGGGGACGGATCTTGACCAGAAGCCTGTTGATGTAGTCGCCCACGGTCCGCGCGCGCTGCATCGAGAGCCGGCCGTTCATGAGATACCAGGACAGGTTCTTCTCGATCAGGGACAGCCCGAACAGATCCCGTAGCCACGTGAGGACAGCCCTTGTTCCAGGGTCCGCAACCTTGGGGAGAGCCTCGGTGAAAGCTTCCCACTGCAACAGTTCGGCGTGGGCCTGGGCCGCGTCGATCAGCTCGTCCTGGTGCTGGTTGAACACTGCAGCAGCCTGGTCCTGCGGCAGCTTGTTGGCGCCCTTGAGGGCAGCTGCGGCCTCGGCGACCATCGACTGCACCCGGTCTGTCAGGAGCGCCCGCTGGCTATCCTCATCGCGCAGGGCAATTGCTGCCTTCTGGGGAAGGCCGTTATCGGCGACGAACTGCGCCACTCCCCGGAGCCCGGTACGGTGGACGGCGGTTCCGGCCGCCTGGTTGACCACGTAGCGCGCGAGGACTCCGAATGTGACGCTGCGGAATTCCTTGGCGTAGTCAGCCAGCAGCCGCTTTGCCACAAGCTGGAGGAGGACCGTGTTGTCGCCCTCGAAAGTGACGTAGACGTCGAGGTCGGCGCGGAGCGACGCGAAGCGGTTTTCGATCAGGAAGCCGGCGCCGCCGCAGGCCTCGCGGCACTCCTGCAGGGTGTCGAGGGCGTGCCAGGTGCTGAGCGGCTTGAGGGCAGCGGCCAGCGTCTCGAGGTCCTGCCGGTCCTCATCAGTGTCGTGCGCGCCGGAGAATACGTCGTCGAACTTCTCCAGCAGCTGCTCGTGGGCGAACGCCGCAGCGTACGTGGTTGCCAGGCGTGTGAAGAGCCGCCGCTGGTGGCGCTGGTAGTCCAGGAGGACTTCCTCCTCGGTGGGGGAGGAAGCGTTGAACTGGCGGCGCTCGGTGGCGTAGGTAATGGCGGTCTTGAGTGCGAGCTTGGAGGCAGCCACCGCGGCACCGTCGAGGCTGACCCGGCCCTGGACCAGCGTGCCCAGCATGGTGAAGAAGCGCCGGCCGGGGCTGGCGATCGGGGAGCTGTAGTTCCCGGCAGCGTCCACATCGCCGTAGCGGTTAAGCAGGTTCGTGCGGGGGATCCGGACATTGCTGAAGTGCAGGCGCCCGTTGTCGATCCCGTTCAGGCCGCCCTTGACGCCGTCGTCCTCGCCGCCTATCCCGGGGAGGAATTCCTTCGTGTCGGGATCACGGAGATCGACGTAGAACGCATGGACCCCGTGGTTCACGCCGCGCGTGACCAGCTGGGCGAACACCACGGCGCCAAGGCCGTCGACGGCGGCGTTGCCGATATAGTCCTTCCAGGCTGCACGGAACGGTGTGTTGATGACGAATTCCTCCGTGCCGGCGTCGAAGGTGGCGGTGGTGGCGATGCTGGCGACATCCGAGCCGTGCCCTGTCTCCGTCATGGCGAAGCATCCCGGGATGTCGAGGTTCATGATGCCAGGCAGCCACTTCGTGTGGTGCTCACCTGTGCCCAGGTGCATCACGGCGGAACCGAAGAGGCCCCACTGCACGCCCGCCTTGATCTGCAGGGAGGGATCGGCCGTGACCAGTTCCTCGAAGCCAGCGATGTTTCCGCCGTGGTCATCGGAGCCACCGAGGGCTGTGGGGAAAGCGCGGTGGACGGCGTCGTTGTCCACGAGGTACCGAAGCTGGCCGAACGTGCGCTGCCGGTGTTCGGTGTGGGTGAGGCCTTCCGTCTTGTGCAGTTCCGGGCGGGCGGCCAGCTCGCGTGCCTGGCGTCGGACGTCTGCCCATTTGCCGAGCAGCTGCTCACCCAGTGCGGCGACGTCGACGGCGGGCGTCCCGCCGGGGATCAGGCCGTTGGCGCTCTGACCCGTAGCAATGCCTTCCGGCGCGGGTCGGGAGGGTGCGCCCGTGGGGCGGTCCGCTACTTCAGTCATGTCGATTCCTTCGTTGGTTCTGACAATTTGAGGGGTTGTTGAACGGGTTTATTGAACGTCGGTAAGTTCTGGTGCGATGCCCACACACAGCCACGCCGTAATCTGGCGGGCCATTGCGTCCTGGTCGGGCTTCTCGGGGGAGACCGGGCTGGCCAGCCACTGTTCGCCGGCATTGCGGACCAGCCCGATCGCGGCGTTGGGCCAGTATCCGATGACCGCTTCCTTGCCAGCGCCGAGATGCGCGCGCATGGGCCGGGCAATCATCTTGGCAATGGAATCAAAGAAGTGACCGAGGGCCCCGGCCGTGGCAATGGTGGTCTGGCCGCCGTCCTGTTCCGCGGCCGAGTGCCGGGTCACGAACGCGTACACGTTGGGACTCGTCTCGGCCATCTGCAGATAGGCAGAGACCATGGCGAAGAGGCCCTCGCGCGGCGTCTGGGCGCTCTGGGCCGCCTCGTGGATGCGCCGCTGCATCTGGCTCAATACCACTTCGCCCACTGCCTGCTGAAGGCCGGCCTTGTCTCCGAAGTACCTGTAGAAGACAGACTTTGATGTCCCGGCTGCGGCCGCGATGTCCTCCATGGACGCATCGCTTCCGAGGGTGTGAACAGCTCGTCGGGCGGACTTGATGAGCTCTCGCCTCCGCTCCTCACGGTGCGACTGCCAGCGGGAGGCGCGGCCGTCGACAGCGGCGGGTACGGGCTCGGGAAGTCGGCGGGGCCGGTTCATGTTCACGATACCCAGCGTATCAGGTACGCTGGGTATCGATAATTAGCGCGGATCAAAGGAGACAGAGCATGTCCGTCGATGGACAGTCAGTAACCGGACCAGAAGAAACCACCAACGTCCGGGCGGCAGGTTCGCCCCAGTCCCTTCGTGAGGCACAGTCCCTTCGTGAAGCACAGGCTCTCCGAAAGGCTGTGGTGGTCGGCGGCAACAGGATCCCGTTTGCACGGACCGGCGGGGCCTACACGAAGTCCTCCAACCAGGACATGCTCACCGCGGCGCTGGACGGACTGATTGCCCGCTTCGGGCTGCAGGACGAGCGGATCGGCGAAGTCGCCGCCGGTGCCGTGCTGAAGCACTCGCGTGATTTCAACCTGACCCGAGAGGCTGTCCTGGGCTCCGCCCTGTCGGCCGAAACTCCCGCCTACGACCTCCAGCAGGCCTGCGCCACCGGTCTGGAAACTGTGCTGGGCCTCGGCAACAAAATCAGGCTCGGGCAGATCCAGTCGGCCATCGCCGGCGGCGTCGACTCAGCGTCCGATGCCCCGATCGCAGTCAGTGAGGGCCTCCGCGAAGTCCTGCTGGACCTCAACCGTGCGAAGGCGCTGCCGCAGCGCCTGCAGATCCTCGCCCGCCTCCGGCCCAAGGACCTCGCCCCCGATGCGCCCAACACGGGCGAGCCCCGGACGGGCCTGTCCATGGGGGAGCACCAGGCCTTGACCACAGCCCAGTGGAAGATCACCCGCCAGGCCCAGGACGAGCTGGCCTACAACAGCCACCGCAACCTCGCAGCCGCTTATGAGGCCGGATTCTTCGATGACCTCCTCACGCCCTACCGCGGGCTCAGCAGGGATTCCAACCTCAGGGCAGACACCACCCTCGAGAAGCTTGCCTCCCTGAAGCCGGTCTTCGGCCGGAACCTGGGCTCGGAGGCCACGATGACGGCAGGCAACTCCACTCCGCTGACGGACGGCGCCTCCACTGTGCTGCTTGCCTCGGAAGAGTGGGCGGACCAGCACGGTCTGCCCAAGCTCGCCACAGTCCTTGACGGCGAGGCCGCCGCCGTGGACTTCGTGCACGGAAAGGACGGGCTGCTCATGGCTCCGGCCTTCGCTGTGCCTCGGCTGCTGGCGCGCAATGGCCTGACACTGGATGACATCGACTTCTTCGAAATCCACGAGGCTTTTGCCGGGACCGTGCTGAGCACGCTGGCTGCCTGGGAAGACGAGGAATTCGGGCGCACCCGGCTCGGGCTGGACGGAGCATTCGGCAAGGTGGACCGTGCCAGGCTCAACGTCAACGGATCATCACTGGCAGCGGGACACCCGTTTGCCGCGACTGGCGGCCGGATTGTTGCGTCACTCGCCAAGATGCTGCACGCCAAGGGGACGGTGGACGGGCGTCCGGCGCTCGGACTCATCTCTGTCTGCGCCGCCGGCGGCCAGGGCGTCGTGGCACTTCTGGAAGCACACTAGGGATATCTCATGACAGACACTTACACACGGCTGGTCAGCAAGGGGCTGGGCCGGGACGTCGCCAAGAAGCTCGGACTCCCGCAGCCTGCCGTGCTGCGGCGCTACGAGCCCGGCCAGCCCCTCATCAGCGGACCGGTCCTGGTCGAAGGTTCCAGCCCGGGGGCAGACGCGCTCGCGGCACAGCTCCTTGAGTGGGACCTGGACGTCCGCCGGCACGCCGTTCCCAAGGAAAGGCTGGGCGCGATCGTGCTGGTTCTGGACGATCTGGAGTCACCGGCCGACCTCGAACAGCCGGTTCTGACGGCCGCCCCGTCGCTGCGCGACCTGGCTCCGAACGGACGCGTGGTCACTGTTTCGCGCGCTTCCGACGGAGCCACACCCGCCGCCGCCGCAGTCCGGCAGGGCGTCGACGGGCTGCTGCGCTCACTGGCCAAGGAACTGCGCGCCGGCGCCACGGGCAACGGCATTGTCCTCGCCGAGGATGTCAGCGCCACGTCGCCTGCGGCGCTCGGAGCGCTCAGCTTCTTTCTCTCGGGCCGGTCCGCCTTTGTGGACGGCCAGTTCGTGCGGATCGGCTCAACAGCGGGAAGGCTGCCTGCCGACGCTGACAAACCGCTCGCCGGAAAAGTCGCCGTGGTTACCGGGGCCGCCCGCGGCATCGGCGCGGCCATTGCGCGGACGCTGCACCGTGACGGTGCCACGGTGGTGGTGGTCGATATTCCGACCGCAGGTGACCATCTGGCCGACGTTGCCAACGAAGTCCGGGGCACAGCGCTGCAGCTCGACGTCAGTCGGGACGATGCCGGCCAGCGGATCATTGACCATGCCGTCGGACGCCACGGGCACCTGGACATCGTGGTCCACAACGCGGGCATCACCCGGGATAAGCTGCTCGTCAACATGGATCACGGGCGCTGGAGCTCCGTGATCGGCGTGAACATTGCCGCCCAGCTGCGGATCAATGAGGAGCTGCTGGCTTCCGAGCATTTCCGCTCGGCTCCCAGGATCGTGTCAGTCGCGTCAACCAGCGGCATCGCCGGCAACCGGGGCCAAACCAACTACGCAGCCTCCAAGGGAGGCGTGATCGGCATGGTCCGCGCCACGGCGCCGCTGCTCGCGGAGCGTGGCGGCTCGATCAATGCCGTGGCCCCCGGGTTCATCGAAACGGAGATGACGGCCCGCATCCCGTTCGCCACACGCGAGGTTGCGAGGCGGCTCAATTCACTGCAGCAGGGCGGTCGTCCGGAGGACGTGGCCGAGGCCATTGCCTTTCTCGCCAGCGACGCCGCAGGAGGCATTTCCGGAGAGGTACTGAGGGTTTGCGGACAAAACCTGGTGGGTGCATGAACACCGGCCAGCCCATCATCCTAGGCGAGATGCCGTCCCTTTCGAAACTCTATGTGAACGCGGCTGCGGCGGCGGCCCGGCGACGGATCCTTGGCTCCCCAGCGGGTGCGGGGCTGCCTTCGGTGGGCCACGAAGTTCGGGGAGTGCAGGCCGACGTCGGAAACCTCACCGCCTATCAGCACCTGATCGGTGAAACCGCCAGCGACGTGCTGCCCGCCGGGTTCATTCACGCGCTGGCGTTCCCCGTGGCCATGAGCGTCATGAACCGCGACGACTTTCCACTGCCGCTGCTGGGAATGATCCATCTCCGTAATGTTGTTGAGCAGCGCAGCCCCGTTCGGTTTACCGAGCCGCTGGATATTACTGCCCGGGCGGAAGCACTCCGGGCGCACAGGTCTGGAACGCAGCTGGACCTAGTTGCCGAGGTCCGGGTGTCCGGCGGCGAGGCCGTGCGCTGGCGGGGCATTTCCACGTATCTGGCGAAGGGAGTATTCCTTCCCGGCATCGACAAAGCCTCCGCCTCCGTGCGGCCGGAGGACTTCAAAGCTCCGGATCCCACCGCCGTCTGGCAACTGGGCGTGGATGCAGGGCGGGCGTACGCCGCAGTGTCAGGGGATTTCAACCCCATCCACCTCAGCGTCCTGTCCGCCAAGGCCCTGGGCATGCGGCGGTCGATTGCGCACGGGATGTACCTGGCCTCGCGGGCTCTGGCTGATGTCGGTGCAGCCAAGGGCGATTCATTCCGCTGGGACGTCACGTTTGAAGCACCGGTATTCCTTCCGGCGCCGGTCGGCCTGGACATCAGCACCGTCCAGACGGATGGTGCGGCCTGGCTGCGATCGGACTACGTGGCCTGGAACCCGCGTTCGGGCCGGAAGCATTTCAGCGGTTCAGTGGCGGCGCTGTAGCTCGGGCTGCCTACTGGCCGTCCACGCGGGCGACCCGCAGTATCCGGTGCAGGCTCAGCAAAATGGATTCCGCGGCGCTGGGGGCGTCGGCGTCGACGTCGTCGGAGGCAATCCGCCTTTCCAGGGAACCGACCGCAGCGTGTGCGGCAGTTATCAGCTCTGCTTGCCGGCCGGCGTCGTCCTCCTCCGCTGAGCGGAGCACTTCCCCGACGGCGGCCAGGGCTTTGGCGAGGGGCTCGCTGTACGGCAGGGGGATGGTGAAGGGCATGTCCTTGTTCCAGATGACGTCGGCAAGCACCTCGGTCATGTCCTGGATATGGAACGTGACGCGCTCCAAGTCTCGGACGTTGCGGTAGTCAAGGTCCACGTCGCGCGGATGGAAACGGCGGCGCGGGTTGGCTTCCCTGCTCGCGTCCGCCTTTTGGACGGCGGCGCGGACTGATCGGGCGGACCTGGCAAGCTCTTCGGACCGCTGTGACCAGGCTTCGTGCTCCGGAGGCCATTTTTCGTGCATCGCCGCCCCCATGTCCGACAGCTGACGGGCCAGGGCAAGCCGCAACTCGGCCAGGCTCAGGGCGGCAGCATTGAAGTGGAGGGGCGGGAAAACGAGCAGGTTTACGGCGACGCCCACGGCAACGCCGACGCCCATTTGGAGCAGGTAGCCGAACGAAAAGTCGTCCGGGTTCCGTCCACCCACCAGCAGGACCAGGAGAGCCGCCGTCGGAATCCAGTCCCGGCCGGCCCCAAGGCGGGGGAGTCCGGCCAGCAGGACGCCAAATGCCATCACGACGCCAACGCTCAGCGGCGTGGCGCCCAGGCTGATCAGGACGAAAGCGAGTCCGATCCCGGCCGCCAGGCCGACGAGGGTCTGCAGTCCTTGTCGCATGGAACCGGCAACATTTTCATACATGGCCACCAGCGCGCCCAGCGGAGCGTAGTACGGGTAATGGGCCGCGGCGCCCGGCATCAGCGGTGCGATCAGAAATGCTATGCCGGCGGCCAGGCCCGCTTTGGCAGCCAGCTGCAACCGCGGTGCTGCCAGGGCCCGGGTCACGCTGGCTGACGTGAGCCGCCAAACTCTACGCGGAAGAGGCTCCTGGGCCGGGGTGTCCTGCTTTGTGGTGGTCATCGGGCCCCACACTAGGGTGGCGAACGGAGTGCGACAAGTGGACTAACCCCTCAGCGTCCTCGCCGGGGGCTGGGAGACGGCGGAATCTGTCAGCGGACTCCGTTCCCTGCGGCCACTTCTTCCCCTGCCCTGACGGGCCCTGGCGGAGTGCCCTCGCCGAAAGGACTTCCGCCCAGGGACTCCCGCCCGTGCGGAGTCAGCCACCCGGAAAGGTCCGGCCCCGCCGGGACGACGCCGGTGGGATTGATGTCCTCGTGGACGATGTAGTAGTGCTGCTTGATCTGCACGAAGTCGATGGTGTCGCCGAAGCCCGGAGTTTGGAACAGGTCCCTGGCGTATGCCCAGAGGACCGGCATCTCGCTGAGTTTGTTCCGGTTGCATTTGAAATGCCCGTGGTAGACGGCGTCGAACCTGACAAGTGTCGTGAAGAGCCGGACGTCGGCTTCGGTAATGTAATCGCCGACGAGATACCGCTGCGCTGCCAGCCGTTCGTCAAGCCAGTCGAGAGCGGTCCACAGGCGGCTGTAGGCGGCGTCGTACGCGTCTTGGGAGCCGGCGAAGCCACACCGGTACACGCCGTTGTTGACTTCGGTGAACACCCGCTTGTTGACGCGGTCGATTTCCTCGCGGAGAAGCTCCGGGTACAGCCGCGGCGCTCCGGGGCGGTGGAACTCGGTCCACTCGGTGGAGAAGTCCAGGGTGATCTGGGGATAGTTGTTTGTCACCACGGCTCCGCTCGCGATGTCCACCATCGCCGGAACCGTGATGCCGCGCGGGTAGTCCGGAAAACGCCGGAAGTAGGCCTCCTGCAGGCGTTCAATGCCGAGCACGGGGTCTGTCCCGCCCGGATCCAGGTCGAAGGTCCAGGACCGGGCGTCGTGGGTGGGGCCGGGCTGGCCAAGGGAGATGGCGTCTTCAAGGCCCAGCAGGCGGCGGACGATGACCGTCCGGTTTGCCCACGGGCAGGCGCGCGCGGCGATCAGCCGGTAGCGGCCCGGTTCCACAGGCCAGCCGGGTTCCCCATTGGGCCCGGCTGCGCCGGTTTTCGTGATCCGGTCCTCGATGTAGCTGGTGTCCCGGTTGAATTCTCCGCCCGTGACATACGCGCCCTTTGTGCTGTGTTCTTTGACGGTGCTGGACTCCTGGTTCATCACTCCAGACTATGTGGCCGCTGCAAGGATGTGCGACATCGGCTGCCAGGCCACCACCCACGATGCGGCCACGACCAGGGAGAAGAGGACTATCCAGACTCCTGACGGAATGGCGGTCGCCCGGTAAAGGATGTACGCGTCCGAGGTCGGCAGCTGATCCCGGCGGCGGAGGTGCACGTTGGTGAGTTTGGCCAGGTCCCGTACGGCGGCCACGAGCAGCGCGAGCCCCAGGATGATAGCCACATGCCCGGTGAAGGCGGCCGGCACAGCGAGAACGAGGGCGGCTGCGGCGAAGACCGCGGCGAGAAGAATGAACACGCCGGCTAGGTTGCGGATGAACATCAGGGACGCCAGCAGCACCAGCAACCCGGCGGACATCGCGGCCGGGCCCCAGCCGTTGAAGCCGGACCATACCAGCGCGGCGCCGGTGACGCCCGGGACGGGATAGCCCCAAAAGCCGGACCAGACGGCGGCGAAGCGCCCGCGCGTGTAGGAGGTGGTGGTGCCGGAATGATTCAGCCGCAGTTTGATCCCGCCCAGCCGCTGGCCGCTGGTGAGCGCCGCAAAGGCGTGCCCCAGTTCGTGGGTCACTGTTGCGAAAAGCCCGAAGTACCGCCAGGTGGCGCGCGGGACCGAAAGAACGCCGGCGACCAGGACGACGGCGAGCAGCTCGGTGACGCTCACCGCAGGAATGTCGGACCTCGCGAAGCCGGCGACAATGCGGTCCCACCATTGCTCGGGCATGGGCAGGGCTGGTGCAGCTAAGTGATCCATAGGGTTCAAGGCTACCGCCGGAAGCTGTGGCCGGCCGTTGGATGCTGGGTTAGACGAGATTGAGCCAGCCGGGCTTGAGGCCTGCGGCCTTCAGGACGGGCAGGGCGCGTGCGACTCCCGCCGCGGTACCGCCCTGCGCCTGGTTGGCGTGGGCAATAATGATGTCTCCGGGTTTGGCTGCGGCGACTTCGCCGTAGACGACCGGCGCCGGGTACGTTGCACCGCCGTCGCCGTTGATGCTGAACGAGACGGGGATCAGTCCCAATCTCCTGACGATGGCAACCGAGACGTCGTCGAGGTAAGCGGTGCCGGGCCGGAAGTAGCGGGTGGGCGCGCCAGTAAGCCGGCGGAGCGCCTGCTGGTTCACCATGACCTCGTCGTAGACCTCAGCAGGGCTTGCGGTGCCCCTGATTCCGTAAGCGCTCCGGCCGGTCACTGACAGGGGGACATGTCTGGTGCCGTGATTCCCGATCTCGAACAGGGGATTACCCGCCAAGGACCTGGCGAGCTTCGGGTGGGCCTGGATCCAGCGGAAATTAAGAAAGAAGGTGGCACGTGTCCTCGTCCGGCGCAGGGTGTCGATGAGTTCCTGGTCCACGCCGTTTCCTCCGGGACCGCCGCAGCAGTCGAAAGTCAGCGCGATCCCGCGGCTGCCTGCGGAGAGTTTGTTGACGGTTCCGGGCGCTTCCAGGCCCCACTGCCGCGGAATGCGGCCTTTGAAGGCGGCGACGATGCTGTCCTTGCCGGGCGGGGTGGGTGCGTGCGTGCGCGTCATCTGGGGGACTGCGCCAGGAGTGCTGGAGGCGGGAATCCGCGGAGGTGGCGCTGTGTTAGTTCCGCTCCCGCCGCGCGGGTCGGCATCCGTGCACCCGCTAAGTGCCGCGGCAACCGTGGCGAAGGTAAAAAGCCGCCTGCTCATTACATGAGCCGGACGCTCTTCGCCTTGCCGTTCCATCCGTGCTTTCCTTCCGGTGCGGGTCCCCATGCCCCAAACCTTCACCACCCTAACGGGATTTTGTGTCATTGCCGGTGACGGCACGCGCGTCCTTAAAGGTGCACGATTGAATTACTAGCCGCCCACCACGAATCGCTACAGCACGATGAGGAAATCATGACCACACTGAAGGAACGCCTGCACGCTGACGTCATCGTCCACATGAAGGACCGCAACAAGGTCGCGCTCACCACCGTGAGAAACGTCTTGGGCGAGATCGAAACGCGGGAAAAGTCCGGCAAGACTCCGATCGAGCTGCAGGACGATCAGGTCATGGCCCTGCTGCAAAAGGAAGCCGCCAAGCGCCGGGATACTGCCCTCATCTACACCGAGGCGGGTGAAAATGACCGCGCCGCTGCGGAAATCGCAGAAGCCGAGGTCATCGAGACATATCTGCCGCAGCCACTGGGCGCAGACGAGGTGGAGGCAATAGTCGACGAGGCCATCGAAGCGTTGAAGGCCGACGGTGTTGAGCTGTCAATGCGACAGATGGGCGCCGTGATGAAGCCTGTAACCGCCAAGGTCGCCGGACGATTCGACGGCAAGGCGGTAAGTGAGATCGTCCGCGCGCGCCTGGCATAAGTGCAAGCATCAGGCCTAAGTACTGAGGCATCGACACAGGGTCGACTCGCCATCAGATTGGGAGGACGATGGAAGTACACCCACTGTAAGGAGGTCGGTGATGTGCTATTCATCGTGCGAGGGATGGCAGTACTACAAGAAGGATCACGCCCGGGAAGCTGAAGGGCGCCGGGAGACGAGCCCAGACGAGGCACCTGAGCCTCAGGTCCAGGCAGAGGAATCCAAGATGTGGGCCTATCTCGCCAAGCTGGAGCAAAGCGCGGTTGAGCAGCCTGACCGCGTCAGCGAAGGAGTCTAGGCACTGCAGTTCGGAGGGCCCCGCGGCGCGGGGCCCTCCGCTTTTGGGAGAGCAGGCGGCGTTTAACGCCCAAGTAGTGGTCCAGCGCCGCGATCACGCCGCCGGGGAAACGTGGTCATGTCCGACACGCCACGATTCCGCCACGAAGCCTACGGGACGGCGGCGGACGCGACATGCGACCGGTGTGTCCGGGCAGTCAGGTACAGGCGGTGGGCGGTAATTACCATCGCGAGCCACGCCGCCCCGAGAGACCACGCGGCCAACACGTCGGTCAGCCAGTGGTGTCCGAGGTAGACCCGGCTTAGCCCCATGGTTGCGGCGAAGAGTGCCGCGAGGATGACGGTCAGTGTCCGCACGCGCTGGGACCTCAGCCGGAGGACTATCAGGTAGGCGACGATGCCGGCGATGACGACCGAGTTCAGCGAATGGCCGCTTGGGAAGGATGCGGAGTACTCGTAGGGCGGGACGGCGTCGACCAGCGGTGGGCGGGTTCGGCCGATGAGCTGCTTGCCCGCGATGGTCATCAGCAGAGAACCGGCGCCGGCCGTAACGATGAGAATGACAGGGGTCCAGGATCGGCGCCGCAGAGCCAGTACAACCATGACAGTCAGCGCGAGAGCCGGCATGCCGACCGTGCCGCCGATGTCGGTGTATGCCGTGGCAAGGACGTCCACAACGGGGGAACGGACCGTCTTGGCGGTGTCAAGAACCGGATGGTCCAACCCCGCTACGCCGTCGGCCGCGACCACCGATTCGTACACCTGGGCGAAGACCGCAGATAGGGAAACGGCGATCATCGCCCCGACAATGAGTGTGACTATAAGCGCGGCGTGGGGACCAAGTAGGCGGCTGATCCGTTGAACCGCGCCGGCCAGGATCCGGCCGAAGCGGGTGTTCCACCGGGTGAGGTCCTGGTCGCCAACGAAACGGTCTTGGCGGACCTCCCCCTCCACGCCGCCGTTGAGAATTTCGTTGCCTTTCACCGTCATGATCGTTTCCTTAGGTCGCAGCCACCATCGTCAGTTAGTAAGCAACCTTATCGCTTAGCTCTCGTCGACGTAGAGCTTCGGCATGACAACGGAATCGGGCGTGCAGAATGCTCCCATGGAAGCATTGCGGATCCGGTCCGCAAGTCACAACGGCAAGCAGATCACGCGGCAGTCACCGCGACGGTTCTGGTTGCGAGCGTCTTGCCGGTGATCCAGTGCAGGAACTCGACGGAGATGGTGTACTTTCCGGCAGCGGGAGGGCGGAGCAGAAAGTCGATTTTCTCGGCTGCCCCGGATTTGATGATGTTGGTCAGTAGGGGTTGGCCTGCCGCTGAGGGGTGGACGGCCGGCCCGGTGGGGTTGGGGGTGTTCCAGAAGGGCCGGCCGTCATGGGCGATCAGTTCCGCGATCTTCACAGGGCGGCCCGCGGAGTCGGTAAACGTGGTGCGGGTGGGGAAGTAGTCCACGTTGATCATCCGCACCAGGGTGGGATGCTTGTTGCCTCGGACCACGTTGGCGCGCATGGCGGAGACAGCCCAGACGACGTCATCACCCACCGGCCTGTGGGCCACTGCCCCGCCAAGGAGGAAGAAGTGCCTGGGCTCGAAGCGGTTCAGGCCCACATCTTCGCCGGAGAGACCGGCGGCGTGGTTGAGCGTGTGCCACCGCGGATCGAGGGAGTAGGGCCCGATCACGGTCTCGGTGGCGATGTCATACAAGGGCCCGTTGACCGAATGGCGGCGGGTCCCGGCGGGCCAGGGGGACCTGGCGCTGGGCCGGGGATCGACGATGACCGCACCGAACATGCCCATCTGGACGTGCAGGGGCGTGTTGACGTGGCAGTGGTAGAAGTAGGTTCCTGAGGCCCCGCGGTTGGGGTTTCCGGGCACGCCCACGTCCGGCCGCCATTGGTAGGTGTAGTGACCGCTGACTTCGAAGGAGGTGTGGCCCACGCCGTCGTTGCGGGGGTCGGGTTCGATGCCGTGCCAGTGGATGGTGTGGACCCTTTTGCTGGGTTTGACCGTGCCGTGGAAGATCTGCCCCTCGGTCAGCCGAAGCGTCGAGCCTGGCAACTGCCGCCCCAATTTGTCGGCCTCAAAGCTCCACACTTCGTGCTCGGAGCCGTCGGGGAAGGTCATTTTCCGGTTGAAGAAGTCGAACTCCATGGCGACGTCCGGCGGCAGGGGATGTTCCGTTTCCGGGCTCCCCTCGTGGGGCTGGTTGGAGGCGAAGTCGACCTGGCTGCGGAACAGCTGGTGGGGGTCTGCGGCGGTGGGCGGCGTCCCTTGCGCCGGTGTGGGTGTCGCGGCCAGCACCCAGTCGGCAACCAGCCCGCCCGGGTAGAGCCCGCCGGCGGCAGTCTGGGACGGTTCCGCGTGGCAGTGCATCGGATATTTCCAGTCTCGGTCGCGTGCGTTCCAGACGGCGTCCACCACTTCCGGCGGGCGGCGGACGGGAAGCATTGCTTCCTTCCGCTCCAGCGGCTGGAGCTGGATGGTGTCCTCCCACTGCTGGAGGACGACGTCACCGACCGCGGTGACATGGCCGTTGGAGCGGGGGAAGTCGGTACCGTTGGCGCGCAGAGTCCAGACGTGGTTGCCGTGGTAGTGCAGCTGGTGGTCTGCGATTCCTGCGTTGACCATTCTCATCAGTTGCCCGGTGCGGATGGCGCCGGCAGCGGGGGAGGCGCTGAAATTCCGCACGTCGGTTTCGCGGGGAAACCCCGACGCGAGAGTGTCCTGATCGCGCCGTTCGTTCAGTTCCCTGTCCGTGCTGACCGCCAGCGCCTGGAACCCCGAATAGTCGTTGATGGTGAAGTACCGGGGAACGGCCGGAGTGGTGACCGGGTTGACGGTTTTTCCTTGTGAGGCAATCCGCGCCCAGTTCGAGTCGACGTCGTGGCAATACCACAGCCACTGCCGCTCGAACTCGGCCCCGCCGGGGGCGAGCCGCCAGGCGTTCCGCGGATCGATCACCACCAGTCCGCCGTAGAGGCCCAGGGTTCGTTCCACGGGTTCGTTGCCCGGGTCCGTGAACAGATAGGTTCCAGGTGCAGGTGCCGCAAACTGGAGCAGCTTCGTTGCCCCGGGGGCAACCGGTCCTGAGCTGACGTCCGCACTTGCCTTGCCGGCGCGGTGGAACCGGAGTTCGTGGGGCTGGGCGAGGTTGTTGTGCAGGAGGATCCGGATGGTGCTGCCCGTCTCTGCGATCAGGGTCCGGTCCGGGAAATAGCTGGCCCAGTACCCCCTCCGCGCCAGGTACGCTCCGCTGTTTGCCGTATCGGGCCGCAGCGGCTGCGGCCGGCCATGCGGCGGTATTGGGGCGCTCAGCGGATAGGTCCTGCTGGCCACAACCTGGCCGCCGGCGGTGAACACCCGAGGCGTCATGATCAGTGCGGGCTTCGGGTCCGTGACCGCGGTGCGCCGGTCCCCGAAGCCGCGGTGGTAGACCAGCGCCCCGTCCACCATCGGGATGAAGCCCTCGTTGATGTGGATGTCCAGGGTGCTCACGACCTGGCCCCGTTCACGGTCAGCGCTGGCAATGCAAGCTGCACGACTTGGTCCTTTTGCTCATCCGAAAACTCGAGTTCAAGGTCCGTGAGGTCGTTGGGTGCCAGGTAGCTGATCAGGACGCGCTCCTTGCTGTTTGCCCCGAGAACGCCCGGGGAATGGTCCGAATCCTGCGGAGTGATTGTTGTATCGGTAGGCAGCAGTCTGAGGCGCAGTTGCCCGGGGCTGAAGAGCACTGATTCCGGCCCAGTGTTATGCAGTTCGACGTCGAGGACGACCACATCGCCCCAGGTGAGGTTTATCGGCTGGGGCAATCCCTGGGTCCACGGCTGCCGGCTGCCGTGCCCATGGCCATCGACCTCAGCCGCAGCCCCGGCGGGCTGAAGCGGCTGGTCGCCCGTTCGCGGTGCCAGGCCGCTGAGCAGGGAGGCCGTCGCCGCAAGGCTCGGTGCGGTCCGGCCTTGGGCGTCCAAGCGGGAAAAGCGTCCGGCCCGCAGGACCGACACCGTCCCGAAGGCTGTGGCCGCGATGGTTTCGGCGCTCTGATCACTGCGCGCCACCAGGCCGTATGTTCCTCCGGCCACCAGCACCATCGCGCCGCCGCCGACCATCCAGCCAAACTGGCGCCGGCTCAATGCCCGGTCAAAATATGTCCTCGAACCAGTATCCATGACCGCCCCAATGCGTTCGTAGTATCCCCTCATCGTGGGGGTGGAAACCTACGAAAACCTTGGACTTCCGGTGGGACATCTCATGATGGGCGCGGCATACGGTTCGTTGCACAGGCTGGAGCGGGGGCAGAGCACCCGAGGGACGGCGCGAAGGGGTTACCGGCGTGCGAGTTCCCCGACGCCCTTCCCGTGCCCGTGCAGCTTTTGGACCGACTTCCTAAACACTGTGGATGCGCCTTTGAACAGCCAGAGCGTCGTGATCTTTAGGAGGACGGTTACGAGCTGGATGGCCCCGCCCACGAGCAGGAGCAGGGTGACGGTGATGACGGCGGGCAGGAACATGAAGGAAACTGCCGTCATTGTGCCGAGATATGCGAGGGCATAGCCGACGATGGTGGTCTGGTCCACTGGGATCCTCTGAACGTCCGGATCGGCTCCGGCGCCTGCTGCGGAGTCCCCTTGCAGCTGCGGGTGATGCGGGCCCGGTCGTCGTTGACAGGTGCGCGATACACGGGACTGATGCTCCGAATGGTTGCCTGTTCGCCTGTTGTTGCGAGGGTCTTTAAACGTGGCGCCGGCTGCTTGCGGTCATATGGTCCCGGGTGGTTAGCCGTGGAAAACTGCTGGTGATCCCGACTGCCCCCTTTTTCCGATCTTCGTCGCGGTGACGCTGCTGCACCTGCCGATGTGGATTTTTTATAGCATCGCCGGGACGCCTCCGCAAGAGTCTGCGGGAGCAGACTTTTCAGGGGAGGGGACTGCAAGGCGGCGCAGGGGGCCGGAGGCCTTCGCGATGCCCGGAAGGCTGTCCTTTGCCACGGCCAAGGCGTACCTTTTTCTCACCAACAACACCGGGCCCGGGCCGGGCGCCTACCCCTCCGGCCGGAAAATGAGGAGGACAAGATGGAGAACTTTCTCCGGCGGGGCGGACTCGAAGTTCCCGAGCCCCTGCGCCGGTTACTGCAAGGCGACGCTGATCTCTGGCTTCGGGTAGAGGAATTCCAGGAGGGAACCACGCTGGTCGTCAGAACCGATGCACCCGGAGTCGATCCGGAAGAAGACGTCGACATCACTGTCTCCGATGACACCCTGCACATTGACGTGCGGCGGGAGGAAAACAAAGACGATAAGGACAAGACGGGCTATCGCAGCGAAGTCCGCTACGGCGACCACTCCCGCAGCATCTCCTTGCCCCGCGGTGTGAGCCAGGACGGCATCCTCGCCACGTACACCGACGGGGTCATCGAAATCCGTATCCAGCTTCCTGAACAGTTCCCAACCCCGGGCCCGAAGGTGCACGTCTCCCGCCCCGGAAGCCAAGGCCCCCACCAGTCTCCGGAGGCACCGGAGAACTACGTCACCTGACCCGGAACGCTTCGTGCATAGGGTGCCCGAGCACTGGCGCCGCCGGTTGCCTGGACGCCCGCGGGGCCAGTGTCCCGGATCCGCCTATTTGGGAGATTTCCATTGACCGCCCTGACGTCGCATCGCCGCTGAGTGTCGCCCCGGACGTCATTCCCGTGCAGCACCCGCTCGGGGGTTTCCTAGGGTGCGGGTTTGCCGATGATGGACGCAGGCGGCTTGGGGAAGGCCGCCGCCGGGTACATTTTGGCCACTTTGAGCATGTAATTGGCCCATTGGGGTCCGGCGATCATGTACCCGTCGATGCGGCTGTAGAACTTTCCGTTGATGGTGAGGTTCCTGCCGGGCCGCTGCTGGCCTTCGAGGGTGTCGCCGAAGAAGGACGCTGTGGCGAGCCCGGTGGTGTAACCGACTACCCAGGTGGCGCCGTTGCTGTTGTTCGTTCCTGTCTTGGCCGCGACGGGGACCCGGCTTTGGACTTTGGGATTGATGTAGATGCCGGAACCCTTCCTGAGCACGTCCTGGAGTGCCGCATTCACGCCGCGGGCCACGTTCGGCTCTACGGCGTCACGGCAGCTGGGGGCCTGGGCCGGAAGTGCTTTTCCGGCGAGGTCCGCCACCCGGAGAATGGCGATGGGCTCGCAGTAGCGGCCGTCGGCGGCGAAGGTGGCAAAGGCATTGGCCATGTGCAGCGGTGCCACACCGGTGCCGCCCAGCACATTTCCGAGCTGGTGCATGTTGACCGTGGTGCCGTCCAGGCCGCTGTGGATGCCTACGGCTTTGACCATGTTCTGGATTCCGCAAATATCCAGTTGCGCCACTTCAGCAAATGTCGCGGTGTTGATGGAGTTGTAGAGGCCGTAGTTGGCCGGCATTTTGCGATAGTACCCCTCTGAGGCGTTTTGAAGATCGTCGGCGGCTTCCAGGCCGGCCCTTCGCTGCTTGGTGCTGTAGCCGCCTACGACCTTGCCGCAGGAAGACCGCCAGCGGAATCCCAGCGGGTACTCCCGCTTTGAGGCGTCCACCGTCTCCGTCATGGTCCTGCCTTCGTGCAGCCATTCGGCGAAGGTGAACGGCTTCATGGTGGATCCCGGCTGGAAGCCGCCTGCGCCGTTGAGGTCGTTGCCGTTGGCGTCCTTGGAATCCACGTTGAAGTTCAGCTGGGTATCGAACTTTCCGCGCTGGGGAAGGAACACCGTATTCTGCGCCATGGCGAGGATCTTGCCGGTTCCAGGCTGGACGGAGACCAGGGATGAGCCCCATTTGGCCGGATTGGCCCCGGCCGTCGAGTCCACCTGTGCCTGCGCGGCTGCCTGCAGCCTGCTGTCCAGCGTGGTGGTGATGGTCAGCCCGCCGCGGCGCATCTTCTGTTCGCGCGCTTCGGCGTCCGGGCCGAACGCCGGATTGTTGAGGATCAGATGGCTCACGTAATCGCAGAAGTACGGGGCCATGGCGGCGGCGGCACAACCCTGCCGGGACGGCCTGACCTTCAGGCCCACGCCGGAGGCTTTGGCGGCGTCATGCTGCTTCTTGGTGATCTTGTCCTGTTCCAGCATGGCGTCCAGGACCTGGTTGCGCCGCTGGATGGAGTTCTTCGGATTGGTCACGGGATCGTAGACGCTGGGGCTGTTGACCAGCCCGGCCAGCAGGGCCGCCTGGGGCAGGGTGAGTTTGCTGGCCGGAACGCTGAAGAAGTACTGGGCGGCCGCCTCAATGCCATACGCGTTGCGGTTAAAGAAGACGATGTTGAGGTAACCCTCGAGGATCTGGTCCTTCGTGTATTTCTTTTCCAGCGCGATGGCGAGCCGCATCTCGCGCAGCTTGTCTCCCATGTTCTTCTGCCCGCTGAGAATCACCTGGTCTTCGCGCCCGGCGGAAATTTTGGATTCGTTGGCCACGTTGGTGACGTACTGCTGGGTGAGGGTAGACGCCCCCTGCCGCTCCCCGCCTGTCAGATTGCTGGTCAGCGCCCGCAGCAGGCCCCGGGCATCCACACCGCTGTGCTCGTAGAAACGGCTGTCCTCGATCGCGATGATCGCATCCTTGACGTACGGGGACATGTTCTTCAGCGGGATCCGCACCCGGTTTTCCTCATAGAAGCTGGCGATCAGCTTTCCATCCGCGGTCACCATCCTGGTGGTTTGCGCCGGCGTTTGCACCGCCAGTTCGGTTGGGAGACCGTTGAAGAAGCTGATGGACCTGCTGACGGTGGTGCCCGCGAGGGCGATCTGCGGAACGAGGTAGCCCGCGACGAGGACACCGCAGATGCTGCTCAGGAGGACGAACCCGAGCATCCTTGCCAGGAACCTGCCCATTCGGGATGACAGGCGATTTCTTGCCATCATTGCAGCTCACACCCCGTCAGATGTGAGACAAGAATACGCGCCCTGAGTCGTCCGATCCAGCCACAATCCACCGCCGACCGGCGCGCAGAGAACTCGCTCCCCAGCCCAGTGCGATCCTCCACATTTCACCACTGCCATTCGCGCTGTCGTCGGTTGTAAGATCAGTCACCATCAACGGTGGCCGGAATACCGGAACAGGCCTGCCTCGTCGATTCCCGTTGGTGTAGGGCCTGTGATGGGGTGCGGCCTGCACGGAAGAGGGATTGGCCATGAGCACCAAACTGCCCCAAGTGCGCGTTCTGGCTTACAACGGTGAAGACATTGGCATGGGATTCAATAGCGACAGCGGTCTCGCCATTGGCACTGCGCTTGATTTTGACGAACCGGTGCGGCAGTCGGGGCAAGAGGCGAAGGCAACCGCGGAAATCATCACGACGCATGAGTCGCTGATGGAATCACTGGGCGTATCGGCGGAGGCAGAGGGGAGATATGGCTTTGCATCGGCAGGCCTGAAAGTCGACTTTTCGAAAAATACTTCATACAACTCTGTGTCAACGTTCGTTGTGGCAAAAATGGTCGTAAACAACCAAGTTGTGCGGGGACGGAACTTCCGCATTAAGGAGGACGCGCGTCGACTGCTAATGGCAGATTCGGACGCGTTTTCCACGGCCTACGGAGACTCCTTCGTCCGGGGTCAGTTCAGGGGCGGTGAATTTTTCGCGGTGCTCCGGATCACATCGTTGGATACGGCGGTTCAAACTGATCTTGCAGTGACCTTGCAGGCGGAAATCAACGGTGCCGTCGCTGCAGCTTCCTTCACGGGAAAATATGACACCTATAAGAGTGAAGCCCATTCACGGGTGGAACTCCATGTGGTGTTCTACCAGAAGGGCGGCGAGGGGGAGGAAGAAATAGGGACGACGACGAGCGTTGACGACGTTAAGGACCGCCTCAAGTCACTGCCGTCCGCTGTTGCAAGGCATCCCTTTCCGTATGAGATCGAAGTGGCGACCTACGACACGGTGCCGGTACCCGTCCCCCCGAAAATTTGGCAAGACGCCTTCGTAGTGGCGACGGCCGATGCAGATCGTCAGAGACTGAGTTATCTCCAGAAGTACAACGACTTCACGTTTGCGGCGGAACACCCGGAATTCTTCGAAGATCCTCCTCCTGCCACCGAAATCCGCGCGGCCACGCAGGCTTACGCGCGCGCTGTCGACGCCGTGACCCGCCACGCCATCCGGCTCTCAAGGGGCGAAATCGACCCGCCCCAACTCTTCGACCCGGCTGGGGTTGATCCGCCACTGCAGTTTCCGGCCGTCGAGTTGCGGCGGCGGATCGGTGGAGTAGAACGCAGTTACGCCGACTGGTACGAGAGGAGGGACCAGCCCGGCATTCTTTCCGACGACCGAAAGCTGGTCAATCAGGTTGCCTGGGCTGTACACGACCGCATCGACAATCTTGAAGGGATTGTGGATCCAGGCGGCGACCCGCTGAAGACAGAACACATGCGCGGTGAGGCGCTTGCACAAGCCGTGAACGGCATGGAGAAGTTCCGTATCGAGTGGTATCCCGACAACATGGGTATCACATCCATCGCACACCTTCCAGCGATGATCGCAAAGGACCGCCTCACCGAATTAGTGATCACAGGCGACCATAACGAGGGCGCGCTAACGAGTTTGCAAGGCATAGAGCAGCTGGAAAAGCTTGAGCTGCTCAATGTTGCGGGGAACCGGATCGGACAGGTACTCGACCCCGCGCGACTGGCGTTTCTGCGTGAGCTCGATGTTTCAAACAACGAGATCAGGGATGTGTCAGCTTTCGGGCACTATCCCAGCCTCGAGGTGCTCAGTATCGGGGGCAATCGGATCGCGGATATATCCCCGCTGGCAGCAGCGACCAAACTGAGGACCCTGCAACTAAGCGACGTTAAAATCACGCTCTGGTCGGACGATAAACCCGTTGAACATATGATGGCCAAGACTGAATTTGGGGTATGGAGTGTCGAGACGCACGACAATCCGTTGCAAGTAATTACCGGACTGGATGCAGTACCCGGCATCGCGAATCCCTTCTTGAACTTCGATCAGTTCAACGTCCGCTTCGGCGTCCTAAAGGACGGCCCGGACGCGCAGTTCCGCGGACGCGCCGAACGGATCGGCCTTTCCGAGAAATTCGCCGTCCACCTGGCCCGCGACGGCGAACGCCTCGAAGACGAGTGGCGTCTACTCAGTGTCAGCCGAGAACCCTCTGGTCCTCTGGCGGCGGAAGCATTCCAAGCAGTTCAAACATTCCCACTCGGAGCGAAACTAATTACCCTGATCAGCCCGGCCGCGAATTTCCTGATTTGGACGGCTGCACTTGAAGGAAACGCAGCGTCCACCCAGGCCAATGCCACGTTCCTGAAGGACTCCAGCTTCATCACGTGTGACGTGGAGCCATAGCCCTTGCATGGGACGTTCCTAGGCGAAACGTGTAAGGGCGTCGGAGAGCGGCGCGGACTACCGGCGTCCTCAGGGCGCCGGGGCCTATCAACGGTCGTCGGCGTCGAGCCACGCCAGGGCTGCTGTGACGAGCGCTTCGGTTCCGGTCCGCAGGGTTGGCTGGAGGACGGGCAGGAACATTGGCGAATGATTGGCCGGAATGTCTTCCTGGACCCGCCCGGCCAGCTCGGCGGCATGCCAGGCCTCCGGGTCCGTTCCGCCGATACCCCAGTAGGTGTAGGGGATGCGAGCGGCCCGGGGAATATCGCTGAAGTCTTCGCTGGCGGTCTGCAGGTCCAAGCCTCCGGCGCGGTCTCCAAAATAGTTGCTGAACGCCCCTGCGACGCGCGCGGTTGTTTCCTTGTCGTTGGCCGTAAGCGGGAACCTGTCGAAGATCTCGAACTCCGGTTCCTTCGGGCAACCGCTGGCTTGGCACTCGGCCTGGACGGTGCGGCGGATCGAGGCGAGAATGCGCTGCCGGACCGAATCGGTGTAGGTGCGAAGATTCAGTTCCAGGACCGCCTCGTCGGCAATGATGTTGCTTTTGGTGCCGGCCCGAAGGCTTCCGACTGTGAGGACGGCCGGTTCGGTCGGCGGGGTCTCCCGGGAAATGATCGGCTGGAGCCGGACGACGATCATGGCGGCCAGGACGACGGGGTCAACGGTGTTTTGCGGCATCGAGCCATGCCCGCCGCGGCCGTGGACCGTGATGCGGACGCTGTCCGCGCTGGACAGGACAGCCCCAGGCCGGGTGGCGACGCGGCCCGAGGGACCGGGCAGCACATGCTGGGCGAGGGCGACCTCCGGTGCCGGAATGCGGGCGAGAAGACCGTCGTCGATCATGGCCCGGGCGCCGTCGCCGGTTTCCTCGGCCGGCTGGAACAGCGCCACGAGCGTGCCTTTCCATAACTCCTGGTGCCCGGCGAACAACTGCGAGGCGCCCAGCAGGCATGCGACGTGGATATCGTGCCCGCAGGCGTGCATGACCGGCACCTGTTCTCCTGCCTGGTCCACCGCCGTGACAGTGCTCGCGTAGTCGGCGCCGGTCCCTTCCTTCAGGGGCAGCGCGTCCATGTCGGCGCGAAGCAGGACGGTAGGCCCACTCCCGTTGTGCAGCACTGCCGCAACTCCGGTTTTGCCGATCCCGGTCTCAACCTCGAAACCGTAAGAGGTCATGCAGCGCGCGACGTTTGCAGCGGTCCGGTGTTCCTGATGGGAGAGCTCCGGGTTCCGGTGGAGGTCTTGGTAGAAATCCTCCTGTTCGAGAAGGATTGAATCGTAGTGCTGCAGTATCTGCGCGGCCGCACCCATCTGGACTGTCCTTTCGTCCGGTTCCGGTGACCTGCCCGGTGCGGTCCCACGATACGCCGGCGGCTCCCGGGCTGAAAGAGCAGCTCTCGGCGCTGGGCGACAGTTGGCAGCTCTCACCCTCGGTACATCATTGCGAGGGCGTCCCTGGCCGGCCCCTTTAACTTCCACGGGTCCATCGCATCGTGCGGCAGCGCCGCCGTCGTGGCCGACCAAACAGCAGACCAGAACTCTTCTTCCGCGGAGCCTGTGTTCGGGGGGCGACGGATGAACCAGTCGTAGCCGCGGGGCCTCGGTGGCAGCCCGGCATCGGCCACATAAGCGTCGATGTCGTCGTCTATTGATTCCAGCTCAGCGTCTGTAAGCAACGACGGCGACCGGTGTTCGGTGCCGTCGGGGTAATGAGTGACGACCACTGTCTGACGGTCCCGGGGCGCAGCCGGAACTCGCACGAAGTTGCCCGGTCCTGCGGCCCAGACGACCAAGGCACCCCACCCGTTGTCGGTGGCGGGAATCCATCCCGCTGGCGCTTCGGAAAACTCCAAGGACTCCCACGGGTCGTTGCTCATGACCGCCATTCTCCACCGCTCCTGCGATTCTTGAAACGGAATCAGAGCCCGAACCCGAACGGAAAGGTATTGATTCTCGCGGCGGCCACCGTGTGCAAGGCCCTGGAT
>NZ_CAKKLY010000031.1 GCF_918698095.1 Arthrobacter sp. Bi83 | reverse complement strand
GCGCTGTCGTCGTGCAACTCGGGTCTGTACTCGATCGGCCGAGTCTTCCGCACCATGGCCAACAACGGCCATGCCCCGCAGTGGCTCACCAAGATGTCCTCGCGCCACGTGCCGTACGCTGCCATCCTCGCCATCGCCGCGTTCTACCTCGTGGGCATCCTGCTGAACATCTGGCTCGGCGGCTCGCACGCCTTCGACCTCGCGCTCAACACCGCGTCCATCGGCGTGATCTTCACCTGGGGCGCCATCTTCGCCAGCCAGATCGCGCTGCGCCACAAGAAGGGCCGCGTCTCCGAGCTGCCGATGCCGGGCTCGCCCTGGAGCAGCTGGGCCGGACTTGTCGCACTGCTGGTCATCGCCGTGCTGATCGGCTTCGACACCATGACCAGCAAGAACGGTGAGGTCTTCTACCTCGGCCTGTGGACCCTGGCCACCATCCCGTTCTTCGCTGTGGTTCTGTGGCTGGGCTGGCAGAAGGTCAAGAACAACGAGCCTAAGAGCGAGCTGTTCAGCTAGTACTTGGAATCACGACGACGGCGGCGGTCACCTTCACCAGGTGGCCGCCACCGCTCATTAAGCCTCACGCCTGCAGATGCTTGGCGAAATGGTCCTCAATCCGCTGCCACGCTTCCGGGCTGGACCGCGGATCCGGGCCGATGCCCATGACCCTCATCAGCGGACGCAGCGCCCTCGGCCCTTCTTCCTCGTCGTTCAGGAAGGCGTGGCCGGCGGTCGGGAACTCCCTGACGTCGTGTTCGATGTCGTGGGACTCCAGCGCGGCCTCGAGTTTGGCGGCGGCGCCTTGGAGCGTCCGGTCCTTTTTGCCGTAATTTGCCACGACGGGGCAGGCGCCCCGGAGCGCAGCCTCCAGGTTTCCAGGCAGGCGTCCATAATTCACCGACGCGGCATCGAAGCCGTCGTTGGCGGCGAGCAGCGCGAACCCTCCGCCCATGCAGAAGCCGATCACCCCCGTTTTCCCGGTGCTGAGCCCTGAACCGCTGAGCCAGGACCGGGCGGTGGCCAGGTCGGTGAAGACGCGGCCTTCGCCGGACATCATGGAGCGCATGGTGCTGACGAGGCAGCGCCGCGGGCCGCCGTCGCTGAACAGGTCCACGGCCAGGGTCAAGTAGCCTGCCTCTGCCAGCCGGTCCGCGTGCCGCCGGGTTTGGTCGTTGAGGCCAAAGGCCTCGTGGATCATCACGACGGCCGGAAACGGGCCCGGGCCGTCCGGGCGCGCCAAGTAGCCGCCAAGATTCTTGGAGCCGCCGGCCGCCCTGCTGTCGTCACTCAGGTCTAGTTCCGTCATGGCCACAGTCTGGCAGACAGGTCGGACATTTAAACGACAAAACGGCGACGGCGGACACCCCCCAAGGAGAGTCCGCCGTCGTCGTTTGTGTGTCTGTAGGACCTAGTCGCGCCTGAACTCGTCCTTGACGTCTTCGCCGACCTTCTTGGCATCGGCAACGACCTGGTCCTTCTGCCCCTCGGCCTTCAGGCGGTCGTTGTCCGTGGCGTTGCCGGCAGCTTCCTTGGCCTTGCCGCCGAAGTCTTCTGCAGCGTTCTGAATCTTGTCTCCAATACCCATGGTGCTAACCACCTTCCGTTGCCGGTTGATCTGACAAAGCCGTTTCAGCCTAACACAAAGCATGCTTACTAATTCAAGGACGTGTCCGCCTGAGTGCTCAATGTCTGTGCCCGGGGCTAGGCTCGGAGGATGGACCACAGCACCAGTTTGACTCAACATGTGAACGCCAGGCCCGAGAAAGTGTGGGCAGTGATTTCCGACATCCCCGGTTCGGCAGCCACCCTCTCGGGCGTCGAGACCATTCAGATGGTCAGCGAGGGGCCTTACGGCGAAGGCACGCGGTGGAAGGAAACGCGGTCCATGATGGGCCGGCGTGAAACGATTGAAATGTGGGTGTCCCAGGTGGATGCGCCGCGCAGCACCACCGTCAAGGCATTGCAGGGCGGCGCGGACTATACCTCCCGTTTCACCTTGGCTGAGCGCGACGCCGGAACGGACCTTACGCTGACCTTCGGTGCCGAGATGCTCCGGCCCACAGCCGTCAGCAGGGTCATGCTGGCGCTGTTCGGAAAGATCGGCATGAACGTCACGCGGAAAGCCCTGGCAAAGGACCTTGCCGAGATCGCTGCAAAAGCCGAGTCGCTGCAGTGACGGGCAGGGCCGCGGGGAAGGCCGCCCGGGGGAAGGGGTTGAAGGTCACGCCGCCGCGGCTGTCTCCGATTCAGCTCGAGGGCCTGCGGGACGATGATGCGCCGGATTTCCGCAGCGGTGACAGGTATGACGCCGTGCGGTACAGCCGTGCGGATGCGGATGGCCTGGAGCTCAGTGGAATCGTCTTTGCCGAGTGCGAATTTTCCGGGATCTCCTTCAATGAAACCCAGCTTCGGGGTGCCAGCTTCCGGGACTGCCTGGTGAGCGAGGCCTACGCTCCCGTGCTCACCGCAGCCAGGTCCACCTTCCGCGACGTCGAGTTCAGCAACCCCCGCTGGGGATCCGCCGAGCTGTATGACAGCGGCTGGCAGTCCGTGAAGATCGACGGCGGCAAGCTGGATTTCGTGAACCTGCGCGGCTCCAGGCTGGCGGACGTCCTCATCAGCGACTGCATCATCAATGAGCTGGACCTTGGCTCTGTTACCGGCGCCCGCGTGGCCCTCAGGAACTGCACCATCGGAAGCCTGGACCTCAGCGGCGCGAAGCTGAAGGATTTCGATCTCCGCGGCACCGATTTCCGGAGCATCAGTGGACTGGATAGCCTGGCCGGCGTGGTGATCGACGACTACCAGCTCGGCCTCATCGCCCCGCTGCTGGCCGCTCATCTGGGGGTCGTGGTGGCGTAGCGCCGGGCGGCGCGACGTGTGCCGGCCGACCAAAACAGGCCCTTTGGTTGACCCTCCGGGCCCGCCGTGTAATCTTTATAGAACGAACGGTCGGTAATTTATTCGTATCCGGCCTCACTCCCTGCGTAAAGGATGTTCTCATGGTCGAGGCTTTTCTGGTTGGCGGCGCCCGCACCCCGGTGGGGCGATACGGCGGTGCGCTTTCGGCCGTGCGTCCTGATGATCTGGCAGCGCTGGTGGTCCGCGAAGCCGTGGCCCGCGCCGGTGTGGACCCGGACGCCATCGACGAAGTCATTCTCGGGAACGCCAACGGAGCCGGTGAAGAGAACCGCAACGTTGCCCGCATGGCCACGATCCTGGCAGGACTTCCCCTCCACATCCCCGGCATCACGGTGAACCGGCTGTGCGCCTCCGGCCTCAGCGCCATCATCATGGCCAGCCAGATGATCAAGTCGGGCGCCGCGGACATCGTGGTGGCCGGCGGCGTCGAATCGATGAGCCGGGCGCCGTGGGTGCAGGAAAAGCCGCACACTGCGTTCGCGAAGCCCGGCGAAATCTTCGACACCTCCATCGGCTGGCGCTTCGTCAACCCCGCCTTCAAGAAGGGCGACCTGTCCCGGGACGGCAAGATGACCTTTTCGATGCCGGAAACGGCGGAGGAAGTGGGCCGCGTTGACGTCATCTCCCGCGAGGACGCCGATGCCTTCGCCGTCCGCTCGCACGAAAAGTCCCTGGCAGCCATCGCGGGCGGCCGGTTCAAGGACGAGATTGTTCCGGTCACGGTCAAGACCCGCAAGTCCGAGACGGTCGTGGACACCGACGAGGGTCCCCGTGCCGGCACCACCATGGACGTGCTCTCCGGTCTCCGGCCGGTCGTTCCGGGCGGATCGATTGTCACCGCCGGCAACTCGTCCACCCTCAATGACGGCGCCTCGGCCATCATCGTGGCCTCCGAGGCGGCCATCCAGAGGCTTGGACTGACCGCGCGGGCACGTATCATCGACGGCGCCTCTGCCGGTTGCGAGCCCGAAATCATGGGCATCGGCCCGGTCCCCGCCACCCAGAAAGTGCTCAAGCGGAGCGGTCTCAGCGTCGGCGACCTTGGCGCCGTCGAGCTTAACGAAGCGTTTGCCACCCAGTCGCTGGCGAGCATGCGGCGGCTTGGGCTGGACCCTGGCATCGTCAACAACGACGGCGGTGCCATCGCGCTGGGTCACCCGCTTGGGTCCAGCGGGTCAAGGATCGCCATCACCCTGCTGGGCCGGATGGAACGCGAGGATGCCCGGATCGGCCTGGCGACCATGTGCATCGGCGTCGGCCAGGGTACCGCGATGCTGCTGGAGCGGGTGTAATGGCGGCTCCGGACAGCGCGAACGGATCCTTAAGCACCGAAAAGTTCAGCACCCTCCTGGTCGAAGAGCGCGACGACCGCGTGGTGGTGCTGCTCAACCGCCCGGAGGTCCGCAATGCCATCGACCAGCAGATGGTGGATGAGCTCCACGTGGTCTGCACCGCACTCGAGCAGAACCCGCGGATCCTGATCATTGCCGGCGTCGAGGGCGTGTTTGCCTCCGGCGCGGACATCGCCCAACTGCGCGAGCGGCGGCGGGACGATGCCCTGCAGGGCATCAACTCAACGATTTTCGTCCGCATTGCCAAGCTGCCCATGCCCGTCATCGCGGCCCTGGACGGCTACTGCCTGGGCGGCGGTGCCGAGCTCGCCTACGCCGCCGACTTCCGGATCGGCACTCCGGGCGTCCGCATCGGCAACCCGGAAACCGGACTGGGAATCCTGGCGGCGGCCGGCGCCAGCTGGCGGCTGAAGGAGCTCGTGGGGGAGCCCGTAGCCAAGGAAATCCTGCTCGCGGGGCTGGTGCTGCGGGCCGAACAGGCCCTGGCGGTCAGCCTGATCACCGAGATCCACGAGGCGCCGTCGCTGATGGAGGGCGCCCACAGCCTGGCCGACCGCATCGCCCGGCAGGACCCGCTGGCCGTGCGGATCACCAAGTCCGTGTTCCACGCGCCGGCGGAAGCGCATCCGCTCGTGGACCAGCTGGCGCAGGGCATCCTTTTCGAGTCGCAGGCGAAGTTTGACCGCATGCAGGCGTTCCTCGACAAAAAAACAGAGAAGAAGAAATAGATATGAGCAACTCGACCTTGCCGGCAAACCTTCCCGCCACCGTCGGCGTCCTCGGCGGCGGCCGCATGGGGGCAGGCATCGCCCACGCGTTCCTGATCACCGGGGCCAACGTCCTGGTGGTTGAACGCGATGAGGAATCCGCCGAAGCCGCCCGGGAACGGGTGGAGTCGGCAGCCGCGAAGAGCATCGAACGCGGCGCCACGGACGGAAACCTGGACGAAATGGTGTCCCGGCTCTCGGTGACCCTGGACTACGACGACTTCGCGGACCGGCAGCTCGTCATCGAGGCCGTTCCGGAAGACTGGGACCTGAAGGTCACTTCCCTCCGGGGAATTGAAGAGCGGCTCGGCGAGGATGCCTACCTCGCCTCAAACACCTCCTCGCTGTCGGTCAACGGCCTTGCCCGTGAGCTGAAGCGCCCGCAGAACTTCCTGGGCCTGCACTTCTTCAACCCGGTGCCCGCGTCAACCCTGATCGAAGTGGTGCTGGGGACGGCGACATCTCCCGAGCTGGCGGCCGCAGCGAAGCGCTGGACCGAAGCGCTGGGCAAGACCGCCGTCGTCGTCAATGACGCCCCGGGGTTCGCGTCCTCGCGGCTGGGCGTGGCGATTGCGCTGGAGGCGATGCGCATGGTGGAGGAAGGTGTGGCCTCCGCGGAGGACATCGACGCCGCCATGGTGCTCGGCTACAAGCACCCCACCGGGCCGCTGAAGACCACAGACATCGTGGGTCTGGACGTGCGGCTGGGCATCGCCGAATACCTGCACTCGACGCTGGGGGAGCGGTTCGCGCCGCCGCAGATTTTGAAGGACAAGGTGGCCCGGGGCGAACTGGGCCGCAAGACCGGCAAGGGGTTCTTCGACTGGAGCTAAGGGCGCAGCGAAAACATGCCCTTGTCTGTCTCCGGATCGATGGGCAGCGAGGAATGCTCGTGGGCGATCTTCCAGACGCCGTTCTTCTTCGCCAGGTTCACGGTGATGCGGTTGGTCATGGCCCGCAGTCGCTCGCCGTCCGCCGAAACGCCGGCGAAGGTGACGGCCGCATGTCCGAAGGCGACGTCATCCCCGACGGCGGACTGCACGTCGTTGAACTCGACCTGCACACGCTCGTCGCCCAGCGAGCCGAACCAGCCTGCCGCCATCCCGCGCCACTGGTCGATGCCCTGGTATTGCCACTGCCCCCACGAATCAAAGACGTGGATGTCGTCGTCGTAGAGCGCGGTGAAGGCCTCGACATCCTTGGCATAGACAGCCGCGGCGTAGGCGTCCAAGGCGTGCGTTACCGGGGTGGGCTCGTTGGTCATGGCAGCTCCTCTAGGTCTGTCGGATGCGGGAATCCTACAGCCGGCTCCTCAAGGCGGACCGGGCTGCCGCCACTCACCAGGGGCGACCGGCCGGACGGGGTAGTGACTTGATAGGAACGTGCGGCTTGAAAGGTCCTGCATGACGGACGCCGACCCGGGCCACCATCCAGCGCCAAGTCTGCCGCCTCAGGCGGTGAGCGCATATCCTTCGCGGATCCAGGCCAGCACCTCGGCATCAATTTCTGAAGGGTCCTTCAGGATGACTTCGTTGTGCCACCGGTTGGCCGATACGCGCTCGGCGCGGTGCACACGATCGGATTCGAGCTGCCTCGCCAGGACGATGTTGACCAGAATGCCGCCCCGCCGGGGGTGGATGCCGAGAAAAGCACGCCCGTGTGTGACATGGAACGAGGACGCGTTCTCCTGTAGCTCACACCCATCCAAAGCAGAAATCTGATCGAGGAGGGCACCGTAAACACCAGACGAAATCGGGTCACCATCGATGCGTTCTCTTGCGGTACGAGCCATTCAGCCAGCATAAGGGTGAGGGTTGTCTCGCGCTGCTTGTGCCGCCAAACGATTTGAAGAATTGTCTATAGGAACATCATCGGGCGCCTCTAGGATGGTGCGGTGACCCCGATTCAACCCATCACCCTGACCGGCAAGGTCGTCGTCCTTGAGCCACTGGCGCACAGCCACCACGACGGACTGGTGGAAGCGGCCCGCGACGGCGAACTTTGGAAGCTCTGGTACACGAACGTCCCCGCCCCGGACCGGATGGCTGCAGAAATCGACCGCCGGCTGGCCCTCCAGGAATTGGGCTCCATGCTGCCCTTCGCCACGCGGCTGATAGACCCGACCACGGGCGGTCCGGGTCGGGTGATCGGCATGACCACTTACATGAACATCGACGCCGATACTCCCCGCGTTGAGATCGGCTCAACCTGGAATGCGGCCTCTTCGCACGGCAGCGGCAGCAACGCGGATTCCAAGCTGCTGCTCCTGCAACATGCCTTCGAAACGCTCGGCTGCCCCGCCGTCGAATTCCGCACACACTGGCTGAACCACCAGTCGCGGGAAGCGATCGCCCGGCTCGGAGCCAAGCAGGACGGTGTGCTCCGCAGCCACTCCCGGACCTCGGACGGCGTGCTCCGGGACACCGTGGTGTTCTCTATCCTGGAACACGAGTGGCCCATGGTCCGCAACGGCCTCGAGTACAGGCTGGCCAGGAAGCGGTAGGACGGCTGTGCTACGACTTTGAGTAGGCACCCTTAGCCAAGAGCGCCGCGTAGTATGCCTCGTAGCCCGAAGCATTCGGGTGGAAGTTGTCAGGAGCGAGCGGAGTCAGAGGGTCGTAGTTGATCCAAGCGGGGGTGCTGTTGGTGGCGTGTCCTGCGAAGGCGGTGGTTACGTCCACGTATTGCGTTTTAGTGTAGTCGGCTGCTGCGGCAATGGCGGTGTTGAGGCGATCGGTCAGCAGGTTGGCTGTGGCGGTAAAAGTATCGACAGGTTCGAACAAATGCGGGTAGCCCGTTAGGACAATTTTCGCGTTCGGTGCTGCGGCGTGGACGGCCTGCACGAGGCCAACCAGCCGGGCACTGACTGTCCCCAACATGTTCGAGGCAAATCCGAGGGCGGCCGCGCAGTTCGCACTTGATGGGGCTGGAAGGCAGGCGATCAGGACGGCAGTGCTGTTCAGGTCATTTGCGCCAGCCGTAATGGTCACAAGGGCCGTGTTTTTCTTGAGGCGTCCTAATTGCGTCGCGGCTACGTCTAACGTCGTTGCACCGCTGCACGCCGCATTGGTGACGAGGCGGACAGACTTCGCAACGTCGGCGTCCGCCGCGTAGCTGTTGTCGCTGCGAAAACACGAGTCAAGATAAGGCCCTGCCCCCTGCCCTGCGGCATAGGAGTCGCCAAGCGCCACATAGGCGATGGGCGGTGCCGCCTCCGCCGGTACTGCTGTGAAGCCCAGTGCCATCGCCATAGTGGCGAGCCCGGCCGCGAGAGCCGAGCGCCGCCGGATTGTCGTCCTCTTGCCCATTGGATGTCCCCTTTTCGTTGCAGATCCTGTGCCTTGAACTAATCGGTGGTGAAACGGCGTCGTTGCGGCACGCCATCAGACCCGGCATGGCCGGTGGAGGCAGCAGTGGCCGGGCGATGGCGCTCATCGCCTTAGAGTACGCCTGGTCGTGGGGCTATGGTCCTGTCGCGAGTACTCGATTTTGGCCGGCAGTGGCCGCGCCACTTGGATGCAGCCAGTGCAGCCGGCGCGGAAGATGTGGTTAGCTGTCTCCGTGAACGCGAGGGAACTGGCACCTGTGGGCTGGGACGGTGCCGTCAATGCTTGGCGCGTGGCCGGTTCGGTCTACCGGATGGGCCGCCGCGAGTGGGTCACGGCCGCCGGCTGGCAGGACGCACACAATGACGGCGTCCGCACCGTCATCGACCTCCGCAACCCCGCCGAACGGCAACCCCGGGACGCCGATCCCGACGTGGGCGGGGCGCTCGCCGCGTTCGACGTCATATTTGCCCCGACCGAGGACCCGGACAACCGCGAGTTCAAGGCTCTCTGCGTCCCCTACCTCAATGACCCCGCCTATTACGCCGCCAACGCCCGGCTGTTTCCGGACAAACTGGCCGCTGTGTTCAAGGCTGTGGCCGCATCCCCTGGCGGAGTCGTGATCCATTGCTCGGCAGGACGGGACCGCAGCGGCATGGTCGCAGCCATGCTTCAGGACCTCGCCGGCGCCCCTGACGGCGATATTGTCGCTGGCTACCAGGCGGCCATGCGCGGCATCAATGAGCGTCACCGCACACGGCTGACACCGCACCCCCACGAACGGTACCTGGACGAAGAAACCCTGGCGCCGCTCCTGCAAAGCCGCGGGGAAGGCGTCCTTGATTTCGTTCGGTCACTCAACACCCGGGAGTACCTCCTGCGGCATGGCGTTTCGGAGCCGGAGCTGGAAGCCATCCTGTCTGCCCTCGGCGCCAGGGTGGCCCTGTGACTTCCTCCGCATACGGCGCAGCAGGCCGGCGCGCACTGGCTCTGGCGGCGGCAGCAGCTGTCGCCCTCAGCGCCGCTCTCGGGTCCGTGCCGGCTTCCGCTGCCGAGGAAAGTCCGACGCCGGCAGTCACCGGCGGTGCCGCGTCGCCGTCGGTTGCCAGTAGACCGAGTGTCAGCAGCCCGAGTGTCAGTAAACCCAGTGTCGGCGCTACGGGTGTCAGCGCCTCCGGTATCAGCGACGAAGGCCTGGCGGAGGCAGTTGCGCGGGATCTCGGCATGACCCTGGCGGAGTTCAACGCTGCCGGTGCGCAGGGAAAACGCGCTGCCGATGCGCTGGCCACGCTCTGGAAGCTGCCCGGTTTCGTTGCGCTCAGCCTGCACGACGGCCATGTTCTGGTCGAAGGCACGGGCCCCGGGCTTCAAAAGAGCGTTGCGTCGCTCAACGCGGCCGGCCAGGCTGGCAGGAACGAATTCGTGCTCATCGCCCCGGGCGCAGCGTCCGCCGCTCGGGTCCCTGGGACGCCAGTGCAGACAACGCCAGCGCACGCAACGCCAGCCCCGGCGACACCAGCTGGGGCAACGCCAGCCCCGGAGACACCAGCAAAGGCTGCGCCAGCCCGAGCAACTCCGGCGCAGGGGCCTGCTCCGGAGAAGGATCTTCAGGCAACCAGCACCGAGCAGCTCTACCGGGCCTATTTGCACGACGTCGGCGCAGCAGGCCTGCAGGCTGTGGCCGCGGCCGGTGGCAAATTCATCATCCGCACGGGCGGCGTCAATTCCCCCGAGAAAGCGTCTCAAAGCGGACAACAGCCGGGGGGCGGCGTAATGCGGGGGGCCGCCGGCGAGACCGGCATGTCGCCGTCGGAATTCGTGGCACAGTACGCCAACGTGGTGCTGGAGAAGGGCGAGCCGATGGCCAGCGAAGAGGACTTCCTCGGCGGCCAAGGCTACCGAATCGACGGTGTGGTGGTCTGCTCTTCGGGGTTCAGCGCCTTTAGCCCTGGAGGAGAGCCGCTGGTGCTCACAGCTGGCCACTGCGCGGAGGACGGCACCGCCCGGCTTGCGGAGGTAACACTTCCGGCGGGCGAACCGGCCGGTGGCTCCGTCGCGGAGAGTGGGGTCACCGGGGAACTCGGGACCTTCGGATTCAGCCAGTTCGGCGGCCCGGGAAACGCCAGGATCAGCACCGACCCGGCTGGCGCCGTGGAACCGGGGTCCGACATCGCCGTCATTGAATCCATCCGTTCCGACCTCGACCTGCTGCCTGCCGCGACCACATGGGACGATCCCGCAGACCTCGGCGCCGGGGCCGTGCCGATTGTGGGCACCGCCGCCCCCTTCGTCGGACAGGCTGTCTGCCGCTCCGGCCGGACCGCGGGCTGGTCGTGCGGCACGGTGGACGAGGTGGGGATCTATGTCGTAGAGGGCGGCTCCGGCGAGCCGGACGACCTCCGATCCTTCCGTGGGTTCCTCTCCACATCCGTGCAATCAAGCGGAGGCGATTCCGGTGGTCCCTGGATCAGCGGAAACTATGCGGTGGGAACACACTCGGCCGGAAACTCAAGAACGTCGGCAGAAAACTTCGCTGTGGCTGCCACCCTGCAGGAATCGCTCAACGTGCTGCCGGGCGTCCAGCTGAGGCTGTTCCTCAACAAGCCGGCACTGGACGCACCCCTGCCGGCCGGGCCAATCGCCGCAGGGCAGCGCATCACGGGCAGGATCCCGGCAGCTCCGGCCGCCGCTGTACCGGCTGGCTCCAGTGTCCGAATTGTGCTGCCGGCCCACGAGCCGCTGGACGTCCCAGCAGACGCTGACGGCAACTGGTCGTTTACAGCGCCCGCCTCCGCTACGCAGTTTTCGGCGCAGACCATCAACGGCTTCAGCAGCTCCGGGACAAGCACCTTCAGTACGGTCGAGAAACCAGCCGCTTCAAACCCGGCCACGCCGTCCAAGCCTGCCGCGCCGGCACGCTCTGTCCGGGCCGCCGAACTGAAGCCGGCGCCCCAGCCATCCGTCGTGGCTGTGCTGCCTGACGGCATCACGTACATCCGGGATGCAACGGCGAGCACTACGGACAGGCTGGCCGACACCGGGGCGTCCGGCCTGCTTGCGGCAGGCGGCGTGGCAGGCGCTGCCCTGCTCCTCGGCGGATTGCTGCTTCTCGCAGTCCGGCGGCGCGGCAGGCGATAGGACTACTTCGCGGCCGTGCCGATCGTCGCTGCCTCGTCCAGTGTGTGAGGCTCGAAGTGTTCAACTATTTCGCGGATCGACTGGAGGCTTTCCGTGAATGCGGCCGATGCCCGCCACCGTTCAATCTGGTCCAGGGACTCCCACGGTCCCGTGCTGATGAATCGGTTGGGTACATCCCGGTCGTGCATCAGAATCCCCTTGGCTTCCGGGAAATCCGTCTGCGTTCGTGCGGCCATGTCCTGCCACGCCTTCACGAAATCGTCCTCATGGCCCGGTTTGATGAGCCAGATCCCCAAGGTATAAACCGACACGATCCACCACCTCCATGGCGCTAAGAGCAGTTACCTTGATTATCTTCCGGTGCTGCGGCAGGCGGAAGGGCTCACACCGGACCGGGGCACCTCCGGTGCCGGCTCCGACCTAGCAATTCGGCGAATCGTATTCGTAGGCGCCGGCGTCGGCCCTTCCGATTCCACCGCAGAGACCGCTCTGTGGCACCTGCACCCGGTCCAGGTCCAGCCCAAAAGGACTGCCGCCGACCCGGTCGACGGCCGGGCTGGCCGATGTCAGCCGGAGATCTTGGGGTGCGTTCGCGAAGAGGGCCGGGGCCGTCGTCGAAGTCTTGTCCAACACCACGTTGCTTGGCCCGTTGATGACGTTGGCCTGTTCGGTCCAGCCGGAGCCATCCAACCAAAGCGCGTTGCGGTTGGCCACCAGAATGTTGCCTCTGATGACCGTCGAGGACGGGCACGTGGCGTGGCACACTACTCCGCGGGAATGGCTGCCGTTCAGCCAGACCGTGTTGAATTCAAAGACAGTGTTGTTGGTCGGGCCGAAGGGTGATCCCGTTCCGCGGGCGATCAGGCCCGAGGCTTCGGCGCAGTCAGGGCCGCAGGAAGCGCGGACGAGGTTGTAACGGTAGGTGTTGCCGTCGGCAGTGCCCTTCGATCGTCCCAGTTCCGAGAACACATTGTTGTCGATCGCCTTGTTGTGGTGGATCAGGTTGCGGTTGCCGTTGTAGATCTCGAAGGCGCTACCGTCGCGGCCGAAGTCGGAGGAGGCGGCAGTGGAGCCGATCACGGTATTGCCGAAAAATTCGTTGTCGTCACCGTTGATGAGCACGCCGAAGGCGCCGGAATCGTCACTGCAGTCAACGGCCTGCGGCGTGCCGCACCGGGTTCCCGGGGTGTTGACGTTCATGACGTTGTTGTCGGCCAGGAAGTTGTTGGCATACATGCCGAAATCAGAGCCGGAACTCACCTTAATGCCAGCCGTGTTGTTGGAGGCTTCCGAACTTCTGACGATGTTGTTGTCGCCCGCGACGTTAAAGCCCGCGTAACCGCAGGATGTGGCGCGCAGCCCGTCTACTTCGATGAAGTTGCCGCTGAGCCGGAAACAGTTTCCCCCTTCGCCGCCGGTGACGGTCGGCAAACTCCCGCTTCCGTAGTTCTTCAGCGTGATGGCTGAGCCGGCAGTTCCGTTGCGGCTCACCTCCACGATGCCGATCCACACATCACCGCGGCGGAAGCTCACTGTGTCGCCGGGCTTGAGGTCGGCTTCGTTTACCTTGGACAACGATTGCCAGGGCGATCCACTCGATGTTCCCGGGTTGGTGTCGCTGCCGGCAGCACTGACGTAGTAATTGGTGGTCGCCGGCGCCAAGGCGGAAGTAGTCACACCCGCCAGCAAGCCGCCTGCCAGAACGGCAACTGCCAGGATTGCAGCCCTTGTGGATTTCTTGCTCATGCATCCGCCTGCGGTGGTGCGGAAACTACGGAACTCGGCTTAGCGCCGACGTCGGCCGCCGCCGGAAAGGGAACCGGACGGAGGCACCATTTTTAGACAGAACCACCTTTGGGTGGATGGCTGCCGCATGCCACTCATCCAGAGGAGCCAGCGTATAAAGCGTCCATGGCAAAGTCAACGCTTTCTCCTCCGCCACCCATGACCGTCAGACCGCCCCGAGCCAAATGTTGGCCGGGCGTTCAACGTAGTGCGCCGGGCCGCACACGGACCGGAGCAAGCATGTGCACCAGCATCACTGCGGTGATTGAGCCGGCGGCCATGATCGAAGCCAGCACCACAATCTGGAAACGCCCTGCCTCCAACGGTGAAAGCCCGCCGAAGATGGCTCCCACGAAGGCCCCGGGCAGTGTGACCAGGCCGGTTGTCTTCGTCTGGTCGATCGACGGTATGAGGGCCGAGGACGCCGCCCCGCGCGCCATGTCCCGGGTCGCCTGCCGGGGAGTGGCACCCAGCGCCAGCCAGGCTTCGACGAGGTCCCACTTGTCAATGACAGCCTCGTTGAACCGTCGGCCGGCCAATGCCGCAATCGTCATGGAGTTTCCGATGACGATGCCGCCGATTGCCAGGGCGTAGCGCCCTGTGAAACCGATGGATCCCGTGGCGAAGACGATGGCAAGCGCAACAATGATGCCGGCGGCCATCGACGAGCCAACCATTGCCAAGTGGGTCCAGCTCCAGCCGAGGCGGCGCGTGGCAGTCATGGCAGCGACAACGAACATGACGCCCAGCGCCACGGCAACCCAGGTGCCGCTGGCAATGACGGCTCCCAGGATCAGGCTGACCGCTGCCAGTTGCGCGGCTCCGCGAAGGATGGCGAGCGCGGGGGCGAAGCCGTGCGGCACCTTAAAGGCTTTGAGAACCCCGGCTGTCAACACCATGAGGAGCCCGACTGCCGCCAGGGTCGGAGTCAGGTTGGCAAGCTCAGTCACCTGATCAGCCTAGCGGCGGACGAATCACGGTCACATGGCGGCTACGACTTCCGGGCCAGCAGCAGGTTGGTGATCCGGAGCGTGCAGAGCCGCTGGCCGGCCTCGTTGGTAATCAGCACCTCATGGGTGGTGAGCGTCCCGCCCAGGTGGATCGGCGTCGCCGTGATGGTGATGAGGCCGCTGCGGGCTGACTTGTGGTGCGTGGCGGAGACGTCAACACCCACCGCCGTCTTGCCCAGCGTGCTGGCGTGGATCACCGCTGCCCAGGACCCCACGGCCTCGCCGACAGCCAGGGATGCGCCGCCGTGCAGTAGGCCGAACGACTGGCGGTTCCCCTCCACGGGCATCGTGGCTACCACGCGTTCCACGGATTCCTCGATGATTTTCACGCCCATCTTCTCGTCGAGTTCACCCAGGGTGATCTTCCACGTCTCGGCGGTCTGCACGTCTGCGTCGCGGTGCTCGGGCGTCATTTGCTCTCCTCAGAACGGTGGCCGGATCCTGCCGGGGCCCGGCTCGGCTGCAGCGCTTCTTAGTGTGCAGCGGGGCACATTCATGTACTGTAGACATATTACCGAACGGACGGTCAGTAATGCGCTGGCCGGATTGCCGGATTGCCCGGATTTGTTTGTTCCGCGTTGGAAGGACCCGTCAACGATGACCACAACCGCTACCGCTCCTGAGGCCACCCTGGACACAGTAGAGACCGTCCCCAGTTTTGTGCAGGACTCCTGGTGGACTCCCGACGCCGGTTCGGCAGCTTCCGCTGTCCCCGTGCGTGACGCCAGCACCGGGGAAATCCTAGCGAAGGTGAGCACGGACGGACTGGACTTGGCCTCCGTCGTGGATTACGGACGCACCACCGGCCAGACGGAACTCGGCAAGCTGACCTTCCACCAGCGGGCTCTCAAGCTCAAGGAGCTCGCGCAGTACCTGAATGCCCGCCGCGAGCACTTCTACACGTTCTCCGCGCAGACCGGCGCTACCAAGATCGACTCGATGATCGACATCGACGGCGGAATCGGCGTGCTGTTCACCTTCGGCTCCAAGGGCCGGCGCGAACTCCCCAACTCGCAGGTTGTGGTGGACGGACCCATGGAGGTGCTGTCCAAGGACGGCTCGTTCGCGGGGGAGCACATCTACACGCGGATTCCGGGCGTCGCCGTCCAGATCAACGCTTTCAACTTCCCTGTGTGGGGCATGCTGGAAAAGCTCGCCCCCGCGTTCATCGCCGGCGTACCCACCATCGTCAAGCCCGCCACCCCCACCGGCTACGTCGCCGCGGCCGTGGTGAAGGCGATCATCGAATCCAACATCCTGCCCAAGGGCTCGCTGCAGCTCATCTCAGGCTCGGTCCGCGGACTGCTGGACGTGTTGGACTACCGCGACCTCGTGGCCTTCACCGGCTCCGCATCCACCGCCCAGTCCCTGAAGTCACACCGGAACGTGGTCGAGGGCGGTGTCCGCTTCACCTCCGAGACCGACTCCCTCAACGCTGCCATCCTCGGCACCGACGCCGTCGAAGGAACCCCGGAGTTCGACGCCTTCGTCAAGTCCGTCGTCACCGAAATGACCGTCAAGGCCGGCCAGAAGTGCACCTCGATCCGCCGCGCCATCGTCCCGCAGGAGCTGGTGCCCGCCGTCATTTCCGCCATCGGCGCCCGTGTCGATCAGCGCGTCGTGCTCGGGGACCCGCGCGCCGAAGGTGTCACGATGGGCGCGCTCGCCTCGCTGGAGCAGCTCGGGGACGTCCGCGCCGCTGTGCAGTCCATGCTTGACGCCGGCGGTGAGCTTGCGTACGGAACTCTCGATTCGCCGTCGGTCACCAGCGCTGATGGTGCCACGGGCGTCGTCGACAGCGGTGCCTTCATGTCCCCGGTGGTGCTCAGCTGGGCCGATGCCGAGGCGGAACAGGTCCACTCGCTGGAGGCGTTCGGCCCGGTTGCGTCTGTGATCGGGTACAAGGACCTTCCCGACGCCGTCCGGCTCGCCGCCCGCGGCGGCGGCTCCCTCGTCGCCTCGGTCTGCACCAATGATCCGGCTGTGGCCCGGGAACTGGTCACTGGCATCGCGGCCCACCACGGCCGTGTGCTGATGCTGAACCGTGAGGACGCGCGCAGCTCCACGGGTCACGGCTCTCCCGTGCCGCATCTGGTGCACGGCGGGCCGGGCCGCGCCGGCGGTGGCGAGGAACTGGGCGGCATCCGCTCCGTGATGCACCACATGCAGCGCACCGCCATCCAAGGCTCGCCCAACATGCTGACCGCCGTGACGGGCGTCTGGCACACCGGAGCGGACCGCAACTTCACCGTTGAAACGGAGGGCACGCACCCTTTCCGCAAGTCGCTTGAAACCCTGCGGATCGGCGACGCCGTCCGCTCCGGGCTGCGCCACGTTTCGCTGGAGGACATCACGGCCTTCGCGAATTCCACGGGCGATACTTTCTACGCCCACACCAACCAGGAGGCCGCGGAAGCCAACCCGTTCTTCCCGGGCATCGTGGCGCACGGCTACCTGCTGCTGAGCTGGGCCGCGGGGCTGTTCGTGGAGCCCGCGCCGGGCCCGGTGCTGGCCAACTACGGCTTGGAGAACCTGCGCTTCATCACGCCCGTGGCCGCCGGGGACTCCATCCGCGTCACACTCACGGCCAAGAAGATCACGCCTCGCGAGACCGACGAATACGGCGAGGTGGCCTGGGACGCCGTCCTGACCAACCAGAACGACGAAATCGTGGCCACCTACGACGTCCTCACCCTCGTGGAGAAGTAGGCCGGTGGAGAAGTAGCGCCGGTTTTTCCCGGACGCTCTCTCACGTCGTGTCGGTTTTTCCCGGACGCTCTCTCACCCAAGTGAGAGAGCGTGGGCGTTGGGCTGCGGGAAGTGAGAGAGCGTCCGGTTTGGGCTGCGGGAAGTGAGAGAGCGTTTAGGCCGTCTGGAGCGGTTCCCGCCGGGTTTTCGTGAGATCTTTCGCGGGCAGCCGGGCGTAAAATGTCCTCCGTAGGAGGTGGCGAAATGACCCTAGTACTAAACACAGCCACAACCGTCCTGCCCGTCGATGACAGAGAGCGCGCCCGTCGTTTCTACGCGGAAACACTCGGACTCCCTCATCGCGGCTTGGCAGATGACGGAAGCGAATTGTTCGGCAGCGAAGGCGGCCCGATGCTGCAGCTGATGGAGGTCAGAGACGGCAAACACTCTGATCACACCACCTTGAGTTTCGAGGTTAGTGACATTGAACGGACCGTCCAGGACATGGAGTCCAAGGGCGTTCGGTTCCAGGACTATGACCTCCCGGATCTCAAGACCGAGAACCATATCTGTTCAACAGACGCCGAGAAGTGCGCCTGGTTCATGGACACCGAAAACAACATCCTCTGCGTTCACGAGAGGCTCGGCACCCAGGCTGAATACCAGCTCTGACCGTTCCCCCGCACCGTTCGCAGCTTTTCCGAACCCTTCCTCACCCAGTGAGGGAGGGTTCGGTTTTTGGGCGCAGGATGCGAGGGAGGGTTCGGTTTTTGGGCGCAGGAAGTGAGAGAGGGTTGGGGTTCAGGACCAGGGCGTGACGGGGTGCTCCTGCAGTTCGCCATCGACGGCAACATCCACGCGCTCGTTGAAGAAGCAGACCAGTCCGTGGATCTGGCTGGCGTCGATAAACCGTGAATCGTAGGCCCAGGCCACGTTCCGGCCGCGGTCCGACTCCGGGAAGCTCCAGTACTTCGCCTCACCCTTGTACGGGCAGACAGTCCTGTGCGAGCTAGCATCCAGCAGGTCCAGCCGGACGTCCGCTGGCGGGAGGTAGTAGCGGACCGGCAGCATGGTTTCATACAGCAGCTGGGCGCCGACCGTGTCGGCGAGTTTCACGCCGTCGAGCGATATTTCCACGCGCCGGAGCGTGGCCCGTATATCCACCCGGTGGAAGGGGTCGCGCGGGTGGCCGATAATTTCCTCTTGGTCCTCCAGCCAGTGGAATGCCGCAAAATCCAGCACCACGTAGCCGTCCAGGTCGGCATCGGACGGGCGGAAAGCGGCGCGGGGGAGTATGTACGCCGATGCTATGACGTCCAGCTCCTCACCCGGGGTGGTGTGCCGCCGGAACCCTGTCCGCGGATCCAGCCCTGTCTGCCCGCTGGATGACCAGGCAAACGGGTGTTCCTCGACGGTGCCGTCCTCCGATTCGGGGCGCCGGAGCCTGGCCAGGAGGTCCTTCTCCGGAACGGCATACACCGGGGTGACGCGCTTCGGCTCCCACACCAGGAGCGCGTCCTGGGTGTCGACGACGGGACTTCCGTCAATGCCCGCGCGGACCCTCTTGGTGGTGGGCTGGTAGCGCAACTCGGGAAAGACGGCGAAGAGGACTTCGGATACCTTGGTGGCCATGCCTTTAGCGTGGGCGCGGCGGCGAGCCGGCGTCAACGGCTATTTCGTTGCCCTGCGTCAGGCCTTGGCGTGGAGGCCGTCGAACACCATGGTGATGACGTCGTCGGCGAGCTTTTCCGGCGAAAGCGAGCCGCCCGGCTTGTACCATTCCACGATCGAGTTAATAGTGCCGAACAGCAGCCGGGTCACGGTGCGGGGATCGATGTCCTGGCGCAGCGATCCCTCGTCCCGGGCCGCGGAAATCAAGCCAGCCACTTTGTGGTCAAAGGCCCGCCGGCGTTCCATTGCGTTCCGCTCGATGTCCGTGTTGCCGCGCAGCCGGAGCAGCAGCGTGACGAACGGCAGGCGGTCCACCAGGACGGCAATGGTCTGGCGCAGCACGAACTCCAGGCGCGCATCGGCGGCGCCCGAAGTGGCCCCCGGTTCGTCCAGGATGGCCTCGAGGCCGCCGAGGGCGTGGTCCAGGGCGAGTTTCAGGAGATCGCCCTTGGACGGCACGTGGTGGTAGATTGCGGACTTTGAGATGCCCAGGTTCTCGGCGAGGATGCCCATGGACGTGGCATCGTAGCCGTGACGGTTGAAGACGTCGACGGCGATCAGCAGCACTGATTGCTGGTCGTATCCGGGGCGGCCGCGCTTTGTGGGTGCTGCTGTACTGGGCATACCGGCTATTTTCTCATGAACGTTCGGTAATCCAAGCACGGGCGAAAACAAAATGCGCTGGCCAACCCGCATGTTCGCGCGGGTCCCGAGTTCGGCCGATCGGCAGACCGCCAGATCGGAGGGTCTGCACCAAAAGAGCACCAGCTTTTCGCAAGGTTGCAAACCCACAGTTGTCGCCAGGGGAATCGCCGCAGAAAAGCTGATCCACAGAGGACAAGGAGGTCCTGGTGGTCAAGATTCGGTCTCGTAACCACACATGACGACCGGGGCGGCTGAGTTGGGTTGCGCCCCCACGCCAAGGAGGCGCAGACCATGTCTGAAGAATCTGCAAACACCCGCGGGCTCGCACGCCGCGCACTTCTCCGCTTAGGTGCCGCCGGAGGAGCCGGAGCGGCACTCGTGGCCGCACAGGCCTGGGCCAGTCCGCTGCTGGCCCGGAGGGGGCTGCTTTCGGCTGACGGCGCCTTCGCCGCCACGTCCACAGCGCTTGGTGACGTAATTTTCTACATCGAAAAGTTCCCCACGAGCCCGCTGATCATCTCGCCGTTCAGCGACCCGCTGCCGATCCCGAAGGCGCTGGCCCCGGTGCCGAAATCGGTGTTCAGCGCCTGGCGGAATCCGCCGGGACCGGGACCGGGCCAGCAGAACTCCTTGGGCAATGAGCAGCACCAGGTCTGGCCGAGCCAATTCGGCGAGCCGGACCCGATCGTCTACAAGATCGACGTGCTGGTTCGGACTCACGCGTTCACCACCTCCCAAGTCCTGCCGATTGACTCGGACGGCCGCCCGACGGTCTCGTTCGATTCATCCCGCAGGACCTTCCCCGCGGGCACGAAACGGACCTTGCCGCTCAGCACGATCTACAGCTTCAACGGGACCTTCCCCGGGCCCATGATCAACGCGGAATACGGCAGGCCGGTCCTGGTCCGCTTCGAGAACCACCTTGATGAGAACCCGCTGAACCTGGACCGCCAGGACTTCGGTTCCCCGGACTTGTCCTTCCTGACCCACCTGCACAACGGCCACACGGCACCGGAAAGCGACGGCAACCCGCACTACTCGATGGTGTCCGGGCCGAGGCACCCAGGCTTCAGGCCGCAGATGTTCGTCGACAACCTGTATCTGAACTGGCCCGCCGGTGGAGATGACCGCGAGAAGCAGAGTTTCTTCTGGTTCCACGACCACCGCATGGACCACACAGGTTCAAATGTTTACAAGGGCATGGTGGGGCTGTACCCGATCTATGACCCGAAGAACGGCATGGACATGGGGGACGAGCGGAAGGGGCTGCGCCTACCGGGCGTCCGGAAGGACAACCCGGACGGATCCTTCGACGTGGACTACGACGTCCCGCTGGCCTTCTACGACTGCCGGCTCGACGACGGCGTGACCACCCACAAGGACATCCACGATGTGCAGGGCGAGTTCCCGGCCGCGAAGAACCCGGCGAAGCACCCGGAGTGGTGGGGCAAGACCTTCTACAAGCACTTCCCCAATCACGGGTTTGTCGGCGACATCTTCACCGTCAACGGCACGGCCAGCCCGGTGATGGAAGTGAAGCGGCGCAAGTACCGTTTCCGGTTCCTGGACGCCTCCATTGCACGGATCTACGAGTTCAAACTGATGAGCTCGACCAAGGGACCCAAGTCGTCGGCGTCGCTTGGCTACGAGGATGACGAGCTACAGGGCCAGTACCGGATCGAGGACGGCCAGCAGTGCATGCAGTTCACCCAGATTGCCTCGGACGGCGGACTCCTGCCGTTCCCGCTCAAGCGGGACTCATTTGAACTGTGGCCCGCCAAGCGCCGCGAGGTGATCGTTGATTTCACCAGGTACCAGGACGGCACGCCGACCACCAAGGGCGACGTCGTCTACCTGACCAACGTCATGAAGATGCCCAACGGGCGGATGTGGTCCAACTCGTCCCGGTTCTTCCCCGACCCGAAGTACAAAGTGCCGGTGCTCAAGTTCGTGATTGGCGATACCGCGCCGGATGACAGCCTGATCCCCACAGCGCTCCGTCCGCTTCCGCCGTTGCCGAGCAACTGGCAGAGCATGCTGGACAACCGGCTGATCTTCGAGGTGAAGCGCGGCAGCGCGGGCGGGGAGACCGAGTGGCTCATCAACGGCAAACCCTTCGACCCTGCAAGGGTGGCGACGAGCCTGAAGAACAGGGCGGGCCGTTCGCCCCTGGCCCAGCAAAAGAAGGGCAGCTTCAACCTTTGGGAGGTCCGCAATGGCGGCGGTGGCTGGGTGCACCCGTTCCACCTGCACATGGAGGAGCACCGGACCGTCATACGCAATGGTAAGGACGTGAGCCGCACAGTAGATCCAGGACATCCCGATGACGCCTCGAAGGAAGACCTGACAGCGCTTGACCCTGGCGAGTCGGTGATCATCTACCGGGGATTCCGGGACTTCGTGGGACCGTACGTGGCGCACTGCCACAACCTGGCGCACGAGGACCACGCCATGATGTTCGGCTGGGAGATCACACCCTGAGGGCCGCATGCCGCCGGCGGCAAGCCGCTCGGCCGGGGCGCGTCGAGCAGATGGGCCCCGGGTGCCGGGGACGGATATGCGTGGTAGCCGGGGCAGCCCGTAGGCTCACCCCTTCGGGCGCATGTCGTAAATCCGGCGCAGCTTGCCGTTCGAACGCTCCAGCGAACCCGGATCCACGACGGCCACCGTGCACGAAGAACCCACATGGATCTTGATCTGCTCGCGCAGGACGCGGGCCGCAGTCGTGCTTTGCTCCGTCGTGACGTTGTCGCGGCGCTCAATCTTCACGGTCAGCTGGTCCATGCGCTGGCCCTCGGGGCGCGTCAGTTCGAGCTGGAAGTGCGGGCTGAGCTCGGGGATGCGCAGGGCGATTTCCTCGATCTGGGACGGGAACAAGTTCACGCCGCGGAGGATGATCATGTCGTCGCTGCGGCCTGTGATGCGGCCCATCCGTCGGTGTCCCGGGCGGGCAGTGCCGGGGAGCAGGCGGGTGAGGTCCTTGGTGCGGTACCGGATGATCGGCAGCGCTTCCTTGGTGAGCGAGGTGAAGACGAGTTCGCCGTGCTCGCCGTCGCCAAGTACGTTCTCCTTGCCGGGCGCGGGGTTGAAGGGGTCGATGATTTCCGGACGGAAGTGGTCCTCCCAGATGTGGCTGCCGTCCTGCGTCTCCACGCATTCACCGGCCACGCCCGGGCCCATGACCTCCGAGAGCCCGTAGATGTCACAGGCCTTGATGTTCATGGCGACTTCCAGTTCGTGCCGCATCTCCTGGGTCCACGGTTCCGCACCGAGCACGGCATACTTCAGTGAGGTCGAGGTGGGGTCGATGCCCATGTGCGCCATGGCGTCCGCGATGGTGAGCAGATACGTGGGCGTGGCCAGGATGACATCCGGCTCAAAGTCCTGGATGAGCTGGATCTGGCGCTCGGTCTGCCCGCCGGACATCGGAATGACGGTGCAGCCGAGGGCTTCGGCGCCGGCATGCGCGCCGAGGCCGCCGGTGAACAGGCCGTAGCCGTAGGCATTGTGGACCTTCATGCCTGGCCGGACGCCGGAGGCGCGGAGGCAGCGGGCCACGAGCTTGGCCCAGTCGGCCAGGTCCTTCTTGGTGTAGCCGACGACGGTGGGCCGGCCGGTGGTGCCCGAGCTTGCGTGCACGCGGGCCACTTCGCTCTGCGGCACGGCGAACATGCCGAACGGGTACTCCTGGCGCAGGTCCTCCTTGGTGGTGAAGGGGAAGTTGCCGAGGTCTGACAGTTCGCGGAGGTCCGTGGGGTGGATGCCGGCGTCGTCGAACTTGCGCTTGTACAGCGGCACGCGGTCGTAGGCGTACGCCACCGTGTGCTGCAGGCGGCCGAGCTGGAGCGCTTCGATCTGGTCCCGGGACATGGTCTCTTCGGGGTCGAGGACCGCGTCAGTTGCGGACACCGCGGCCGTGGAAGAAGCGGCGTTGGGTTCAGTGGCGTGGAGGGTCATGGTTAATTCCTCTTCTTGGGGATGGTGCGGCTGCGCCCGCGGAACTCGGCAATGAGCTCGCCCGGCAGTGGGGAGCCGGGATCGGCGGCGAAGATCTGGATGTCGTACAGCCCGCTGCGGCCCGCGATGGAGCGGCGGTCGGCGACGGCGGTGATCACCTGGCCTTGGAATGCCGGCTTGAGGAAATTGATATCGACGCCGGACGCAACAGTGATGCTGTCCGCTGCGGCGCCGACTGTGTTGGCGGATGTCCCAGCGGAGCTTGGGGCCGGGGTGGCAGGGTTGCAGGCGAGGGCAAAGGCGGAGTCCGCGAAGGCGAAGATCATTCCGCCGTGCGCCATGCCGAAGCCGTTGAGCATTTCCTGCCGGAGCGTCATGCGGATGGTTGCATGACCGTCGCCCAGGGCAAGGACCTCAATACCCATCCACTCAGAGGCGTAGTCGTTTTCAAGAACCGGGTGGGTTAGCCCGGAAATGGTTGTTCCAGCCATGCGTCATTGCCTCCAGCTTTATTTACCGAATGTTCATTAGGTAATCCCATGGGAGGCCTCCGTGTCAAGAGTGCGGACCAGTCGGGAGGGCCCCGCATAGGCGATAACCACGAGTGCGGCAAGGACATGGAGCAGCGCCAGAGTCCACCAGAGCGTGAGGTAATGGGGACCTGCCAGGGCCGGCAGCACCAGCGCGCCGGACGTATTGAACGCGGCATGGAAGACCATGCAGAGCGGCACGCCTCCAGGGCCGGCTGGGTCGCCCGGCTCCGTCGTGAGACGGGTTTTGCTGGAGGACGTGCTGTTGTAGATCCAGGTCAGCAGCACGGACTGGGCGATCACCATGAGCAGAAACGGAAGAGGCGGGCGCTGCCCGGTGGGGTCGGACACGAGTTCCGGCAGATGCCAGGCCACCCACACGGCGCCGAGGAGTAGGGCTGCGGCGAGGGCGGTGTGGTTCCGCTGCATCAGGGGAAGGGCGTAGCCGCGCCAGCCCAGCTCCTCGAAGAGGCCCACGATCACCAGAGTCGACGCGAAGGTGCCGATCAGCATGAACCAGCCCGGATTCGGCGCAAAGCCCGGGATCGGCGCGCCGCCGGCCACAGTTAGTGCTGCCGCGGCCACCACCAGCAGGCACGGCAGTCCCAGCGCCACCACGTACCAGCGCCCGGGCACTCGCCAGCCCGCCAGTCGCCGCAGGAGGCGCAGCAGGCCGTCCTTTCCCCCGGAGGCGACGGCCACCAGGACAGCCGCAAGCGCGGGTCCGAACGGGACAAGCGGGGAGCTCTCGGGATTAAGCAGGGTCAGCGGCCACGCCCCCCACGAAATGACGAAGGCCAGCACGAAGAAAAGCCTGAGCCGCCGGCGGGCTGGCCAGGAGCGCCGGCTGTTCAATGCTCGCCAGGCCTGCCCGGCAAACCGGGCCGGTCCGTGCCCGTTAGCTTGCGGGAGGTGAGCCACGACCGGCCTCCTCCGGTGGCTTCCGCGCGGCCTCGGGCGGGGGCCGAAGTGTTCGTTCGCGCGGGCCTTGTGCGGGGCGCTTTCCACGGAAGCCGCGCAGCGCCGCCGGTACCCCGAGCAGGACGGCCACGGCGGCAATCTGCTGCCATTCGCCGTCGAACACGTCCAGCTGGGCCGACGCCGAGGCGTTGAAGGACGCGTGCAGCAGCCCCACTAGGATCAGCAGTTCCGCGAGGATTCCCGGGAGGATGTTCCCGATCAGCAGGATGGACCCTATCTGGGCGGCCCAAGAGAGCGTGATCGCGACGACCAGGAAGGCCGTCACGGGATGCCGATTGATGAGGGACGCGGGAGCAGCGCGGGAACCAGGAGAGTTCATCAGCAGTACTGTCATTCGGAATCGCCGGTTATGAAGGAGCCTCGCGGCGCTGGCCCGCCCGGGGTCCTGAATGGCGTGTGCACGCCGACGTGGCAATCAACACCATGTGGCCACCAACACCATTGTCTGCTCCCGAAAGCGCGGGAACAAGTGAAAGTATGGAAGGCAGTACGCCCCACGCAGGACCTTCCAACCAGAGGACTTGATCATGGCCAAAGGGATTTATGTCAGTGCGACCACCCCGGGTTCGGGCAAGTCGCTCATAGCGCTGGGCCTGGCGGACACGCTCCACCGGCACGCGGACCGGATTGGTTTCTTCAAGCCCGTGGTCCACGGCGACGACCCCGGCGCGGATCCCATGCTGGCGCTCATGAAGTCCCGCTTCAACCTCGACGACCAGCGCTGCCGCGGCGGCCTGACCTTCGCAGAAGTCCGCGGCCTGCTCGCCGAGGGCAAGCGCGAGGACATCGATGCCCGCTGCGTGGAGATCTTCGCCGAGATGGGCCGGCATTGCGACGTGATCATCGTGGAGGGGACGGACCTCACAGGCCACGACGCCGCCGTCGAATTCGACCTCAACGCACGCCTCGCCAACAATCTCGCTGCCCCCATGGTTGCCGTGGTGGGCGCAAAGGGGCGGAGCGCCGCGGAGGCGGCGGCCGCCGTCGACGTTGCCCGCAAGGAGTTGGCGGCGGAGAACTGCTCCCTGTTGGCCATCATGGTGAACCGCGCGGATCCGGCGGCCGTGGACGCGATCGCTGCCGCCGTAAAGCGCGGCGCGTCCGGCCGGCCGGTGTATATCTTCCCGGAGCTCGATGACATCGCCCGGCCCACCACCGGCGAAGTGGGCGCCGCCCTAGGGATCCGGCAGATCGCCGGCCGTGCGGACATGGAGCGCGACGTCAGGGACGTCAAGGTCGCCGCCATGAACGTGGGCAACTTCCTGAACGTGCTCGACGACGGCGCGCTGGTGATCGTGCCGGGGGACCGGGCGGACGTGATGGTGGCCTGCCTGGCGTCGTCGTTCTCCCCGGAATTCCCGGTGCCGTCCGGGCTGATCCTGACCGGCGGCCTGGCCCCGGATGCCAACATCTACCCCCTGCTTGCGTCGGCGCCGTTCCCGGTGTTCGCCACGACGGACGACACCTACACCACGGCCCGCCGCGTGTCCGAGGTTCGCAGCGAGATCTGGAGCGGGCACCGCCGGAAGGTGGCCTCGGCGCTGGGCCTGTGGTCCCGGCGGGTGGATGAGGCTGAGATCCTTGAACGGCTGCACCTGCCCCGGGCCGAACGCATGACCCCGCTGCGGTTCCTGCACGACCTCATCGAGCGGGCCCGGTCCCAGCGCCGCCACATCGTGCTACCGGAGGGCACGGACGTCAGAATCCTCCGCGCCGCCGAGATCCTGTACCGCCGTGACGTCTGCGACCTCACGCTGCTGGGCCGCGAAACCGACGTCAGGGAGCTCGCCGCCAGCCGGGGCATCGACCTGTCCGGCATCAACATCGTGGATCCTGCCGCCTCGGAGCTGCGCCAGGGATTCGCGGAGAAGTACGCGGAGCTGCGGGCGCACAAGGGCGTGGACCTGGCCCGGGCCCTGGAAGTCATGCTGGACGGCAGCTACTTCGGCACCATGATGGTCCAGCTCGGTGTGGTGGACGGCATGGTGTCCGGCGCCGCGCACACCACGGCCCACACCATCCGCCCGGCGCTGGAGTTCGTGAAGACCCGCGAGGGCGTGAAGATCGTATCGTCGGTGTTCCTCATGCTCATGCCGGACCGTGTGCTGGTCTACGGCGACTGCGCCGTGAACCCCGACCCCAACGAGGAACAGCTGGCGGACATCGCGCTCGCCTCGGCGGAAACCGCGGCCCAGTTCGGCGTGGAGCCCCGGGTGGCCATGCTGTCCTACTCCAGCGGCGGCTCCGGCTCGGGCGAGGCCGTGGAGAAGGTGCGGCTGGCCACCGAGCTGGTGAAGAACCGCCGGCCGGGGCTGCCCGTGGAGGGCCCCATCCAGTACGACGCCGCCGTGGACGCCTCCATCGCCGCGTCCAAGATGCCCGGCTCGTCCGTGGCCGGCCAGGCCACCGTGTTCATCTTCCCGGACCTGAACACCGGCAACAACACGTACAAGGCGGTGCAGCAGACCTCCGGGGCGGTGGCCGTCGGGCCCGTCCTGCAGGGGCTCCGCGAGCCGGTCAACGACCTGTCCCGCGGCTGCACGGTGGAGGACATCGTGAACACGGTGGCCATCACGGCGATCCAGGCCCAGACGGTGTAGCGAGGGCCGGTCAGCTGTTCTCCGGCGCGGCCAGGCTGTCGGGATCTTCCTGCTTGGCCGGCTCGTCGGCCAGTCCCTCCGGTGTAAGGTCCAGGTTCTGAGGATCCTCGGGCTGCTCGGCATGCTTGCCAACCTCCGCGGCCTTGAGGTTTCCCGTGTCGTCGAGGGCCGGGTTCCCGCCGTCGACGCCGGTGGGGTGCTTGGTGGCTGCCCCGGCCGTGCCGGTGTCTGTGGCAACAGGCTCTGTGGCGTCAGGCTCGGTGTTGTCGGGCTGAGCGGTGCCGTTCGTCATGGAAGTCCCTCTCTGCGTGGTGCTGCGGGTCCCGCCGACTCTAAGCGCCTGACGCGGCTTACGCAACGGCACGGCGCGCCGGGTGTGGCCTATTTCGCTTTGTATGGCATTGCGCTCGGAGTGGGTGTCAGCCTCTTCCGTGACGGCAACCTCTAGTTCTACCTCACCGCCGCCGTTGTCCTAGCCGGCGTCGGCCTTGCCGCTTTCCGTGAACTGCGCGCATGAGAAGGGGAGCGGATCATCCACGCCACCGGCTCAACGATCTCATCCACTCGCCGGTCGCTTTTCCATCATGGCGGCGCTGGCTGGTGCGGAGTCGTCGGATTTCAAGGATTAGCGGGACGCCATCCAGGTCAGCGACTCCGTGCTCAGCTAGCAGCTGGCGGTGCTGGAACTGGCCGGCTACGTGAAGATCAGAAAAGGCTTTGCGGGGAAAATGCCGCGCACATCAGCCGGCGTGACCGTCGACGGACGCGCGGCCCGGGACGGACACCTGCAGACGCTTCGGGACATCGCGGGAGGCTAGGATCACGCCCGTCGGTCACCGGCCACGCTCGTGGGGCCCACTTATAGTGGGTGCTAAGGAGCGCTTCGCCAGGCCCCGGCGTGACGCCCGACCGCTGCACCGTCAGTTGTAACCCCCGGCAGCAAGGCTTAGGAGGCCCCATGCTCGTGCTCGTCATCAACTCCGGCTCGTCCTCGCTCAAGTACCAGGTGCGCGACGTCGCCGCCGGCAGCATCCTCACCGAGGGGCTGATCGAGAGGATCGGGATGTCCAACGGCGGCCAGGGCGACGGCGAGGTGGTGGGCCCGGCGGACCACGCCGAGGCCTTGGAGCAGGTGGATGCGGCCATCCACGGGGTGCTCGGTGACCGTGCGCTGGACGCCGTGGGGCACCGCGTGGTGCACGGCGGGGAGCGGTTCGGCGAGCCGGTGCTGATCGACAACGAGATTACCCGGGCCATCGAGCGGCTCAACCCGCTGGCCCCGCTGCACAACCCCGCCAACGTGCTCGGTATCCGCGCCATCGCCAAGAAATGGCCGGACATGCCGCAGGTGGCCGTGTTCGACACCGCCTTCCACCGCAGCCTGCCCGAGCACGCCTGGCGCTACGCCGTGCCGGACGAGCTCTACACCAACCACGGCATCCGCCGCTACGGCTTCCACGGCACCTCGCACGAATACGTCACGCACCAGGCCGCCGCGCTGCTGGATGTTCCGGTGGACGAGTTCGACGGCGTGATCGCCCACCTCGGCAACGGCGCCTCGGTCACCGCGATCCGGGGCGGCAAGTCCGTGGACACGTCCATGGGTTTCACGCCCCTGGAAGGCCTCGTGATGGGCACCCGCTCGGGCGACCTGGACCCCTCCATCCTGGTGTTCTTGGCCCGCACCGGCTGGAATGCCGAGGATCTCGACTCCATGCTCAACCGCGAATCCGGGCTCAAGGGCCTGGCCGGGAACAACGACATGCGCTCGGTGGTGGAAGCCTCCGAATCCGGCGATGCCAAGGCCGCCATGGCGCTCGCGGTCACGTCCTACAGGCTGGCCAAGTACATCGGCGGCTACCACGTGGCCGTGGGCGGAGCGAAGGCCCTCGTGTTCACCGCGGGGATCGGCGAGAACTCGCACCAGTTCCGTGCCCTCGTGGGGGAGCGGCTGGGCGCGCTGGGAATCCAGCTCGACGCCGGGCTGAACAGCGAGCGGTCCAAGGAACCGCGGGTGATTTCCACCGCAGCCTCGGCCATCCCCGTGCTCGTGGTCCCCACGGACGAGGAGCGCGCGATCGCAGAGGCCACGGCCGCCGTCGTATCCGCCGGTTGAGCCCGGCGCAGTCCGCCGGCAAATGACCTACTCCGGATAGGGCGTACCCTCGAACCATGCCTGACATCCGCCTGCCCATCCTCACCGAGCGGCTGATCCTGCGCCGGTTCGAGGCCTCGGACCTGGACGCCTTCCACGCCTACCAGTCGCTGCCGGGAACCGCGCGGTTCCTGCTGCGGGAGGCCAAAACCTACACGCAATCCATGGAGACCCTTGGCCGGTACGCCAACTTCGTCTTCGAGAAGGAAGGCGACTGGATCTGCCTTGCCGTTGATTCCCAGGACGACGCCGGCCTGCTCGGCGAGGTGGTGCTCAAGTGGCTGCCGGGCGTGGGGCAGGCGGAGATCGGTTGGATCATGGCGCCGGATGCCCGTGGCAAGGGGTATGCCACCGAAGCCGCCCAGGCGTTGCTCAAACTCGGCTTCGGGGAACTCGGGTTCCACCGGATCGATGCGAAACTGGACGCGCTTAACACCGCGTCTGCGGGGATCTGCGAACGGCTGGGGATGCGGCTCGAAGCCACTCTCACAGACAACTGGCACTACAAGGGAACCTGGTCCACCGAGCTGATCTACGCCGTTCTCGAGGACGACTGGGCCGGCCGCAACGGCGAAACGACGCCTGTGGAGCAACCGATGCAAACTATGCGGGCCAGACGTCCTGCTGGGCCAGCCTCTCGGTGAATGCGGCCTCGGGCAGCGGGCGGCTGAAGTAGTAGCCCTGCCCGCTGATGCAGCCGGTGCTCCTCAGGTGCTCGGCCTGTGCCGCGTTCTCGACGCCCTCCCACACGGCTTCGAGCCCGCAGGCCCGAATGAGCTGGAGGATGGCCGCGATCAGTGCAGGCTGTGCGGGGTCGCTGCCCAGGGCGGTGAGAAGGGTCCGGTCCACCTTGACCCGGTCCACCGGCAGCCGGCGCAGGTAGCTGATGGAGGAATAGCCGGTGCCGAAGTCGTCGATCTCGAGGCCCACGCCGAGCTTGCGGAGGCTGGCCAGCGTGTAGCGGTCGAGTTCGTTGCCCTGGATGATGGCGCTCTCTGTCAGTTCCAGGACCAGCAGCCCGGGATCCAGCCCGCTAGAAGTGAGGGCGTCGCGGACGTCTTCGATGAACTCGAGGCGCTGGAGGTCGGCGGCAGAGATATTGATCCGCATGGAGAAGTCGTGCCGGCTGGTTTCGGGAGCCTTCCGCCAGCGCCGCAGCTGCTCCACCGACGCCTTGAGCACCCAGTTGCCCAGATCGGAGATCAGACCCGTTTCCTCGGCGATGGGGATGAACTCGTCCGGCATGATGAGACCGCGCGTGGGATGCTGCCAGCGGACCAGGGCCTCAACGCCCTCGATCCGGCCGGTGGCAAGTTCGATGACCGGCTGGTAGAACAGCACCAGCTGCGAGCCGGAGATGGCTGCGCGCAATTCCCCCACCAGCTGGTTCCGGAGCTGCCGGGCGTGCAGCATGGCGGGCTCGAACACCCGCAGTTTGTTGCGGCCGTCCGCTTTGGAGGCGTACATCGCGATATCGGCCTCCACCAAGAGCTGCTCGGACGTCTCTCCGCGGTCGGCAATCCGCAGGCCCAGGCTCGCCCCGCACCGGATGCTCTTGCCGTCCACGTCGATGGTTCCGTTCAGGGAATCCAGGATCCTGTTGCCCACAGACGCGGCCTGGGCGGGGGTGGTGGCGGGAAGGAGGACCGCGAATTCGTCGCCGCCCAACCGGGCCACCATGTCGCCGTCACGGACGCACGCGCGGATCCGCGACGCTACACCGGCCAGCACCTTGTCGCCCATCGAGTGGCCCAGCGAGTCATTGATACTTTTGAAGGCATCAAGGTCCAGCAGCAGCAGCGCGGGCGGCAGGCCGCCGTCGGACGCTTCCGCCTGGGCCTCGTTAACGGCGCTGACCAGCGCGGAGCGGTTGTAGAGTCCCGTCAGGGAATCGGTGAGGGCCATATGCTGGAGCTCCCGATGCGCCGCGTTGAGCATCCGGGTGCGTGATTCCACCCGTTGCTCCAGCTCCTGATAGATGATCTGGAGGTCCTCGGCGAGCAGGTTGGTGCCCATGATCACGGCATCGAGCTCGTCCCTCGCCTCGGAAATTTCAATGCGCGAATGGAGCTCTCCCGAGGCGAGGCGGACGATGCCGTCCAGGAGCTGCCCCAGCCGGGGATCGGCGTTACTAAACATCGCCGCCATTACGCCTTGTCCATGCGGGCCAACCAGTGGAGGGCTTCGTGGTCCGAGGTGAAGTACTTTGCCCGGGCAGACCCGAATTCGGCGCCAAGCAGGAAATGCCCCAGCAGCCGGTCCACCGGAGATTCGCCGACGATCGCCCAGGCAGACACTGAAGAAATGGCCGCGTAGGCCGCACGCGCGTCGCGGCTCACGGACGCAACCCCGGTTACGTGAAGGACGACGGCGACCCGCCGGTCCCCGGCAAGGTCACCGAGCTGCTCGCGCAACTGGGCGGCTGCCGTCTCGTCCAGGTCCGCACCGGAGGGCAGCACGGCCTTGACGGCCAGCTCAGGCAACACGGTGCAGACGACGCAGGCCACGGGCAGTACGTCCGCCGTGGCCGGCATCTCCGGGACTGCACCGGGAACCATGGTTGCTTCTGACACTTACCCCCCCTGAAGAAACCTCGGCTGACGTCTGATGGAAGCGAGATAATCCCGCACCATGGCGCTCCGCTCCGTTGCGGCAGCCGTATCGAACAGCGTAACCGCCTCGTCAAGGATCTGCAGGGATTCGGTGTCGTTTCCCTGGGCCATCATGGCTTTGCCCAGGACGAACGACGCCTCCGCCGCCGTCTGGGTGGCGAGGACGGGGAACTTGTCGCGGAGGGGCGCCAGGATGGTGATCGCGGAATCCATGTCGCCGGTGAGATAGTACCAGTGGGCGCGGACCAGGGACATCTCCAGCATGTCGCGCTCGCTGCCGCCCACTACTTCCGTGGCGAGTTCGGCGCGTTCGATGCAGCGGAGGGTGGCGGCGTTGCTGAGCTGGGCGTGTAGGCGCATTTCCGCGGAGCCGCGGTTGAAACGGGCCCAGAGGTCCACGTCGCGGGAGGGGGAGAGCCTTTCGGCCGCGAGGTCATGGTATTCGCTGCCCTCCGTAACCCGGTTGGTGAGGAAGGCGACGTTGCCGATCACCCAGTAGGCCTTGCCCGCAGTGTCGTCGTCCACGTGGTCGGTGAGCAGCGTCTTCAGGTCCAGGCACTCGCGCCACGCTGCGTCCAGCCGGCCGCTTTCGGCGAGGGCGGCGATGAGCGCCTGCTGGGCCTGGATGTGCAGGTACACGTTTTCAAAGTCCCCGGCCACCAGACCGGCAGCTACGGCGGCAGCGTCGACCGCCTCCGGAAGGCGGCCCAGTCCCTGCAGCGAATGCGCCAGCAGGATGTTGGCACGGGCGCCGAGATCGGGGGCGGACGCAGCCACCGGATGCGCGGCGATTGTTGCCGCCAGTTGCTGGCATTCCTGAATGGAACCTTGGTCCCGCAGGCATTCGACCTGCAGCAGCACCATCTTCCACCAGCGGTGGTCATCGCCGGATTCGAGTGCCAGGGCCGCGGCCTGCCCGGCCTGGGCGTATCCGGCGCTGTAGTCCCGGCGCTTCCAGCTCTCGCGGGCCTCAAGCTCGGCAATCACGAAGGGCGATAAATCTCGAGACATCGGCATGCTGACAATTATCCATGGACCGCGCGTTACGCCGACCTGCGCGCCACTTCAAGTGAGCTTGTTACGCTGCGGGCGGATTCATTAAGCGAATGGTTTTGCCATAGAAAATCGTGCCTAGAAAAACCTTGCAAAAACTTGAGGAAGGAACCGTATACTTCCCCCGTAACCAGTAATGCACTTCACAAATGAAAGGATCAGCGGATGAAGAAAATTGCCGCAACACTTCTTATGACCGGCATCCTGGCAGTTGCAGGCTTCGCTGCTCCTGCCAACGCTGCACCAAAGAAGGACACCACCACCACGTCCGCGCCTTCGAAGTCAGAGGTCACCTACGCATCGATCGGCTGGTGGCCCAACTAAGGTTGGTGCATAACTCAGCGCGATATGAAACTGCCCCGGGCCTGCTGGTCCGGGGCAGTTTCTGCGTAGAACAGTGTGGCCTTTTAAGGCCCTGCGACCGGCAGGTGGACGGACACGGTGGTGCCTGCACCCAGGGAAGACGCCAGCTCCAGCGATCCGCCGTGGCGGCGCACAATGTCGTGGGCGATTGCCAGGCCCAGCCCGCTGCCCGGTACAGCGGCTGAGGAGGCGTTGGACGCCCGGTAGAAACGCGTAAACACCTGGCCGATTTCCTGTTCCGGAATTCCGACGCCGGTGTCCGTGATCCGCACTGCGGCCGACGGATTTCCGTCCCCCGGCGGGTCCAGCATGACGCTGATACTGATCCGGCCGCCGTCGGGCGTGAATTTGATGGCGTTAGCCACGATGTTCGTGAAGACCTGCTCGAGCTGCGCCTCGTCCGCCTGGATCTTCACGTCCTCGTGGGAATCGGCGCCGGTGATAACCACGTTGCGCGATTCGGCCAGCGGGCGCAGGGCGGCAACCACGATCCGCAACACCTGTCCCAGCTCCACCTGCTTGAGGTTCAGGTGCCCGGATCCGTCCTGCTGCGAGACGGTGAGCATGTCCTCGATCAGCCGCCTGAGCCGGTTGGAATTCCGCGAGATGACTTCCATCATCGACTCGATGCCAGCCGGCACCGGGCCGCCGGCGCCATCGCGAATCATGTCGAGGTAGGCGGTGATGGACGTCAGCGGGGTCCGGAGTTCGTGGTTGACGGTGGCCAGAAAGTCCGTTTTGGCTTTGTCCAGTTCCCGGAGCTGCTGCAGCACCTGGACCTGCGCACTGATCAGGTGGCCCTGGATGAGGCTGTGGGCGAGGTTTCCCGCGACGTGCTGGATGAGGGCGATCTCGGCCCTGGTCCATTCGCGAGGCGCGTCCACCTGCGCGATCCAGATGATGCCGAGCGCCGAGTCGCCGTCGCCCACGGGAACCACCACAGAGGCGCGGCCGGAGACGAGCTCGGACCAGCCGTGGAGTCCCTCTGTGAGCGGGAAGGTTGGTTCTGCCTGATGATCCGCCACCGCCAGCACATCAGCCTCGGACCAAAGGCTGGTGGCCAGGTCACGGGCCGCGTCCTCGTAGGAGCCGAGCGAATCCGGAAGCCGGGGAAACCCGGGCCTGCACCACTGGGCACTGATACGGGGCACGCGCGAATCGTGGAAGGTGGTGAACCAGACGTGGTCCGCGCCGAGGGACTCGCCGAAGCCCCGGACCAGGTGACCGGCCATCTGCTGCGGGCTGTTGGTGCCGCGGATGGCAGCGGAAACGTTTCGAAGGCTCTCGCGGAGGAACTCCGCATGCGCGCGTATCCTCCGGCGCTCGCGGGCACGGCCGATCAGCGTTTCCACCCGGTGGGTCAGTTCCTGCGCGCCGGCGCCGCGGGAGATGTAGTCGGCGATGCCCCACGGCTCCAGCCGCGCCAGGTCGAAGTCGTCTGCGAGGTCCACCAGGAGCAGCACGGGTGTGCCCTCCCAGATGAATTCACTCGCGAGCGCAGTATCAAGAAGCACGACGGCGGCATGGTTCCGTTCCAGCTCCACGGCGAGGGACCCGCCGTCGGACGCTGCATGGACGGTGAAACCGGCCGCGATGAGGACGTTGCCCGTGGCCGCCAATCGGTCCGGCTCGGGTATTGCAACCACGGCTATGCGCGGTGCGGAAAGACTCTCCGCCGGTGCCTGAACCACTTTGCCCCCTGTGTTGCGCGTCGCCAGCGTGCGGCTTCCCGTGATTTTGGACTCACATTATCAGCCCCCGGACCGCGTTGGCCGTGAACGCGTTGGCCTGTAGCTTGATACTGTCCCATCAGCCACCGCGGAGGTCTAGATTGTGAATGCCGAAGGCAGCGGCCGGAACACGCTGTTTCATCTGATCCTGGACGCCGAGGGGCTGCTGCGGCTCACGTGGGCCAGGGGTGCCAGCATCACCGAAGCGGATGCGGAGTCCGCCATGGAGGACGTCAATGCCCTCTGTGGCTCCGGCCGCCACCCGATGCTCGTGGACATGGCCACCACCGCCGAGGTCAGCCGGGGAGCGAGGACCGTGTTCGGGCGTCCGTGCCAGGCCTCGAGGATTGCACTGCTCGGATCCTCGCCCGTGGACAGGGTGATCGCCAACTTCATTCTCGGCATCAACAAGCTCCCGTGCCCCACGAGGTTCTTCACGTCCGAGCGCGACGCCCTGGCCTGGCTGAAGGTCGTATAGCCTCACCGATTGGGCCTGGGCCTGGGCCTGGGCCTGGACCTGGACCCGGGCGGCTGGACGGCCGGGCGACCGGCCCGGCGGCGGCGTGGCGCGTGGATTCAACGGGCCTGGAGCACCGAGAAGTATCCCGGGATCTGTTCGGGTTCGGCGGATGTCAGCGGTCGGGTTTCAATGACGGCGGGGCCGTCCTCCACCACGTCCCACAGTGACTCTGGAAATGCCCGCAGGCGCTGAGCGGCGCCGAAACGTCCGGGCATCGGCAGGCCGCAGATGGCATCCCTCAGCGGCGCAGGAATGAACTGCCGGGTGGCGCCAAGGTGGCTGACGTACTCGACGGCGTTGCCCCGGAAGTCCGTTTCGGCCAGGAATACGCGCCCGCGTTTCCCCAGCAGCGGGTGCAGTTGTTCAGCCAGAGCAGCCTGGTCCCGGCGCTTCAGCACGTGCAGGACGCCGCGGATGAAGACGTTCGCCTCACCGGACACTCCGGCCTCGGTCAGTGCTGCGTTCACTGAGCGCGCCGCCCCGGGAGCCGTCATGTCTGCGGTAATGAAGGAGATCCGCTCCAGTCCCTCGGATTCGGCCCGCGCCTTGGCCACGGCATTGGCGGACACATCCACGCCAAGAACATGGGGGAAGTGGGCAGCCAGCCGGCGGCTAAACGTCCCGTTGCCGCAGCCGACGTCCACGATGGGAAGGTCCGGATTCATTTGCCGCTTCAGGTGTTCCAGGTAGCCCTGCAATTCGTGGTCGTCGCCGGAGTCCCACAGCACGTCGCCCCGGGCCCCAGTGGTGCGGACCTTGCCCCAGTACTGGTCCCAGGCAGCCTGCGGATCCTTGGGCGCCGCGGACGACAGCCTCACCAGTTTGGGAATCAGCAGGTATTTTTTCAACGCCGAGAGCATCGTCCAAATATATGGTGTGCCGGGCGTATGTCTGGCGCGGCGCCCGGCGTCAGGCCTCCGTTCGTGTCCGATTTGCCGGAAATGGCCGCTTGGCTACCGGGGCAAGCGGCCATTTCCGGCAATCGGGAGGTTGGCAGGTTGAAGAAGGGCATCCACGGAGCACCCGATCGACGGAATTGCAGGGCGAATTTATGGGGCGGATTGGGCGGGAGCGCTTGTTGCCGGCACCGTGCCCGTCGGGACTGGACCCGCCGGGGCCGGGGCGGGAGCCGGAGGCGCCGTATTCGCCGGCCCCGGTGTGGCGGGTGCAGCGGACTCGGCCGGGACTGGCGCGGCCGGGTCAGCGGGCTGCGTCCCGGAACCCGCCGTCCCCGAACCCGCCGGTGCCGGTGGCGGACCCGGTGTTGATGATCCGGGCGAGGGAACCTGCGATTGCCCGCTTCCCGCCGTCGGCGACGGGCCCGGCGACTGGCTGGTGGCGGCGCCCGGTTTGGACAGGGACGCGCTGGGGTCGTTCCGGATGATGTCCATGATCTGTTCCTTGTAGGCGTCGAGCCGCGACTGGATCTCGGACAGGGGAACGTCCTGCAGGGTGCGGCCGAACTCCGCGATTTCCTGCCACAGGGCGCTGAGCCTGGTCATGCCGTCAGCGCTCAGGGGGCCGTCGAGGGTCAGGACCAGTTGGCTGGCCAAGGCATAGGTGAGGCACCGGACGCAGTTATAGTTGGCGGCCGCCGAGAGGTTTTCGGGGACAACCACGTCCGCCTGGCCCACGATCAGCACCACCTGGAAGCCAACAGCCACCGCTGCGCAATCCGTGCAACTGGCGAAGGCGTACGCCTCATTGCGCGTATCCACCGGCCCGTCTTCCGCCCACACGAGGGCGAAGGCGACGTCGTACGTCACGGAACCGTCGGCGGTGTTCACGGTCAGGGCCTGGTTGCCGTCCTCTTCCGGGGCCGCCGGCTTGTCGAACGGGAAGACCCACGACGGCGCCGGGGCCGCACCGCCGGTTGCCGCGCCGTGGTCAGGCTGGTCGGCTGGGTTCGGACCGGAAGATTGGCCCTGCCGCGGAACGAGCACCATGCTGAGCTGCGGCTTGCCGCGGGTGGGCAGTGAGGTTCCTTCAGGCCACAACGCGACCGTCCGGCCCGGCCGCCCCTCCTGAAGGGCAGCGTCTCCGCCGGAAAGCGCGGGATAGACGGCGGCTGTCGCGTCGAACAGAGTCCCGCGTTCGTACGGCTGCACCGGGCGATACGCGTCGGGCGCGGGCCACCACGCCCAGGCCAGGCCGGCCAGAACGGCAACGACGGCGGCCATGGCAGTGCCGCGCCGCAGCGGTCTTCCGCGGGTCTTTTTCCACAGCCCCACGCTGAGCTGCCGAACGAGGCGCACCAGCATGTAGCCGATGCCCAGCACGGGAAGGGCGACGACGGCAATCGCCAGGACACGCACGGCGGCGTCGGCCAAGTTGCCGCTCGAAAGGCTGCCAGTCAGCATGGCCTGCTGGTGCTGCAGGCTCGCCCACGCCGTGCCCAGCAGGCGCGGAAGGGAGGCCACCATGAGCACCGTGCTGCCCAGCAGGAGCGGGACGGTCACCAGCACCCAAGCGGTGATGACGGCCCGTGCCCAGGGCCTCAGGGCCTGCGCCTCCGGTTCAGGCTTTCGCCAGTTCCACGGCAGCAGGGCCTGCAGCGTGGGCCTGATGCGCTGGAACAGGTCCGGCACGCCTGTGGCATCGGCCAGGATGTGGTAGCCGTCGAAGCGGACCAGGGGCATCAGCTGGCGGACCATCTGCAGGATTTGTGTGAGCACCACAAGCAGCAGCGCATCGTAGCGGGTAGCCCACCAGATGCCCATGATGGCTACCGCCACGATTGCGTTGAAGTACAGTCCGCCGATGTCAGTGCGCAGCCGGCCGCCGCGTCCCAGGCGGTAGGAATCCGTGACGTCCGTGTAGAAGGCCGGCCAGACGAGGTACAGGCCCGCGCCCATGGCGCCCGGCGTCGCTCCGCCGCGGCGGGCAGCGGCCGCATGACCGAATTCGTGGAAGCCCGCGGACAGGATGGTGACGGCGAGGATGAGCAGCAGGAGCCCCGGGTTGGCGAAGGCATCGTGAGTGGCCGAGGCGAGGCCCTTGACCATGAGGACCCACCAGCAGGAGGCCAGGAAAGCCACAGCAACGGCCGCCACGATCAGCGGGTGGAAGAGGGCGGCGAACGGCGCTGTCAGCTTCCGCGTCCGCTCCGGATCGGTGACCGTATACCGGAACCGCATGCCCAAAAGGGGATCCGACTTCCGGACCTCAGGCTGGGAACCGTCGGCGAGCCGCAGCAGCCCCAGCGGCAGCAACTGGCCCTCGAGCAGCGTCCGAACGTTGTCGGCGCTGACCAGTTTCCCGAATCGGGCACTGGCATACTCCGCGATCTCCCCGGAGTCGCGCTCGCCGTCAACGGCTTCCAGCACGAGGAACAACAGACGCGTCAGCTGGATGGTTTGGCCGTCGGACCGGCGGACCAGGCACGGTGCTTCCCGGTAGCCGGAGCCCTTGGCCTCGCCGATCAGCTGGATGCCGTCCGCGCGGACAGGCACCCCACGAGGACGGGCGTCGACGGCGGCCGGCGCAACAGGCGCACCCCTTGGCCGCGTGCCCGGCCCCGGAACCGAGGTCGGACTTGCTGCGGACGCAGGAGAAACCGGCGGGCCGTCCGGGTTGGACGGCCCGCCGGACACAGTGCTCATCCGGGAACTACTGCTGGAGATCGGACTGCTGGTCCGCAGAGGCAGCTGCCGAACCGTCGATGTTCTGCGTGATGATGGCGTCCTGCTGCGACACGGCGGTGGCGTCGCTGTCGATGGACCCGATGTTGGCGGCCACCGCGGCATCGATCGGGGCGGCCACGTTGGCGTTGGCAGCCACGGCTCCGTTGATGGGCGCGGCAATGTCGGCATCGGCTGCGAGGTCCACGTTGACGTTCAGCAGGTCGCCGTCCAGTGCCGACGAGGGATCCGCAGGAAGGGCGCCGACATCCGGAACGGTGCCGTCCGGAACGGTGCCAGCCGGGACCGCGCCGTCGAGAACTTCGCCGCCGTCAACCGTGTTCGGGCCGGTGGTTGCGGAGTCGCCCCCATCGAGTGTTGCGGAGCCGGTGCTGTCAGGGGTCCCGCCGTCGACACTCTCGGGGCCCTGGCCGATGGTGCTGTCCTGGACGGAGTCGGCCGTGGCGTCGGCAGTGATTCCCTGGTCGATGATGACCCCCTGATCGGCAAGAGCCTGGGACTCGGAGCCGAACGAGAGGATGTTCGCGGATGCCGCGGCGTCAATCGGGGCGGCGACGTTGGCGTTGGCGGCCACCGCGAGGTCGATCGGCGCTGCCGCGTTGATGCCCAGATCAAGGTCGGCGTTGAGGTCTAACACGGACGCGACTTCCTTGTCCGGCAGGGCCGTTCCCGCCTGGGCCAGGAGTTCGTCATCGGAAAGCGGCGTCATTCCCTGTTCGTTGCTCACGCTATGCTCCAGTTCCGGCACCGGGTTCCCTGCCCCCAGCGGACAGGTGCACCGAAGATGTGCCCGTATGCGAGTCAATAGTAAGCATGATGATCAATTTTCGGCAGCTGACGTCCACCGGGAAGCGTCGGTCGGGATCCATGAAGCCGTAACGGTGCCCTGCTGGAATACTGGCACGATGATCACCGAGCACGCACTCCTGCCCGTGACGCCCGGCCGGGAGCAGGACTTCGAAGTTGCCTTCGGCCGGGCGCGCGGGATCATTTCCTCCATGCCCGGATTCCGGAGCCTGCGGCTGTCACGGTCAATGGAATCCCCGAGCACATACCTGTTGCTCGTCCAGTGGGACCGCCTGGAAGACCACACGGTCGGCTTCCGGGAATCAGTCCAATACCAGGAGTGGAAGCAGCTCCTGCATCGCTTTTACCAGCCGTTCCCCGTCGTGGAGCACTTCCAGGAAGTGTTTGCGGACTAACGGGGGACCCGGGACCCCGCGGACTACCGGGGCACCCGGGATTCCGGGGACCTCGCAACTCGATGGTTACTCCGTGCGGGGTTATTTGAGCCCTGCGCCCGGCAGCAGCTCCTTGGCTCCGAGGGAGTCGGCGATGAAGGCGTAGTCCCAGGCCCGTTCGCGCCACTGCACGTACCGGCCGGAGGCGCCGCCGTGGCCGCCGTCCATCTCGATCTTCATGACGATCGGCTCTGTGCCGGTGGTCTTGCTGCGCAGCTCCTGCACCCACTTGGCGGGCTCGACGTAGAGTACGCGGGTGTCGTTGAAGGACGTCACGGCGGCGATCTTGGGGTAGGCGGCCGCACGCACGTTCTCGTACGGAGTGTAGGACTTCATGTACTGGTACACCTCGGGGTCGGTGATGGGGTTGCCCCATTCCTCCCACTCGAGTGCAGAAAGCGGCAGCTCGGGGTCCAGGATGGTGTTCAGCGCGTCCACGAACGGCACTTCCGCCACCACGGCCGCATACTTCTCCGGGGCAAGGTTGGCCACGGCGCCCATGAGCAGGCCGCCCGCGGATCCGCCCAGCGCCGCGATCCTGTCCGGTGCTGCCCAGCCCGATGTAGCCAGCCAGTCCGTGGCCGCGATGAAGTCTGTGAAGGTGTTTTTCTTGGTGAGCTTCTTGCCGTTCTCGTACCAGTGCCGGCCCAGCTCGCCGCCGCCGCGGATATGCGCAATCACGAAAACAACGCCGCGGTCCAGCAGTGACAGCCGGGCAATGGCGAAGCCCGGATCCATGCTCAACTCGTACGAGCCGTAGCCGTACACCAGGCCGGCCGCAGTGGAGTCCCGTGCAACCGACGTGTGCCGCAGCACCGAGAGGGGAATCCTGGTGCCGTCGGCCGCCTCTGCCCACTCGCGCGTGGCCACGTAGTCGGACCCGTCATAGCCGCCGAGCACCGGGCTTTCCTTGCGCAGCAGCAGCTCACCCGCGGGCCGCTCCGGGGTGGGCAGCACGAAATCGTAAACTCGTGACGGTGTGAAGTAGGACGTGTAGCCCAGCCGGATCACGGGGGCCTCGTAGTCGGAGCCGCCCACGCCTGCCGTGTAGAGCTCCTCGTCGAACGCCGGTTCCACAGGGGCTTCCTGGCCGGGCGTTCCCAGACCGGCCAGGGGAATCACCTGGACGCGCTCGATGGTGTCCTTCCGGATTGAAACAACCAGGTGCGTGGAGGTGACGCCCGCACCGTTGACCCGGACCTCGTCGGAATGCTCGACGACGGTGGTCCATCGCTGCTCGGCCAGCGGCTTCGCGAATTCGGCCGGGTCCACGAGCGAAACCATCGAGTTCACGGCGTTGCGGTTGTGGGTGATGACGACGCGCTCCCCGCCGTCGAGCAGGAACGGTTCTGCCTCGTAGAGGACACGTTCGTCGCGGGAGATCACGGTGGTGAGGGCGGCTTCGGGATCGTCAAAGCGCAAAAGGCGCGTTTCGCTGTACTCCGAGCAGCCGATGCCCAGCACGAGGTGACGCCTGTCGGACGAGAGCTCAAAGCCCAGCCACATGGCGACGTCGTCCTCCTGGTAAACCACCTCGTCGTCGGTGACCGGCGTGCCCAGGACGTGGGCCTTGACCTGGTACGGGCGCCAGGAATCATCCACGACCGTATAGAAGATCCGGGTGCCGTCGGGGGAGAAGGAGACGCCGTAGAAGACATTCTCGATGACGTCCGGAAGCAGCTCACCGGTGCGGAGGTCCTTGATGCGCAGGGTGAAGCGCTCGTCGCCGGAGTTGTCCACGGCGTAGGCGTACAAATGACCGTCCACGGTGACAGCGGAGCCTCCCACGGAGAAGAAGGGCTTGCCTTCGGCCTCCACGTTGCAGTCAAGCAGGACTTCTTCGCCGGGAATTTCGACGCCGGCCTCCACTGCCGGGGGAGTCCAGTCGGCCACGCGGTTGCCGGTGTCCTGGGCGCGGACGCGGCACTGGATGCCGTACTCCTTGCCTTCGACCGAACGGCTGAAGTACCACCAGGCATCCTTGCGGTTGGGGACGGACAAGTCTGTCTCCTGGGTGCGGCCCTTGATCTCCTGGAAGATGGCATCCCGCAGCGGCTCCTGGTGGGCGGTGACGGCTTCCTGGTAGGCGTTTTCGGCCTTCAAGTGGGCCACGACCTCGTCGGATTCCTTCTCCCGGAGCCACTCGTAGTTGTCCACGAAGGTGTCGCCGTGGTGGGTGCGCTCTGTCGGCACTTTCTTGGCGACCGGCGGCGCCGGGGAGGCGGCGGCGGAGTCTGCGGAGTGCTGCAGTGGAGTCTGGGTCATTCCTTCAATATATAGATCCGCACTGACATTTTGGCGGCCGTTCGCTACCGGGGGAGAGGGCCGTGGTGGCTAACATGTTTTGGCACCTGACAGCGATGCCCCTGCCCACGCATACGAGGTATTCGGAGAGCTTGGCTTCCCTACGGCGTCAGGCGGGGATGGATGAGTGGGATGGTTCCGGGTTCCGTCCGCGCCCCATTGAGCGGACGGAACCCGAGCCAGGGTTACGTGTTCGTGCCGTCGCGCTGAGTGGCGCTGAACACCAACTTCACGGTTGCCGACTTGTTGCCCGGGAAGCCTGCGGACTTGCTTTGTCCGATGAGCCTTACTTTCATGCAAAACCCTTTAGAACCTGCAGGGATTCCATCAAGATTGGCTCAAGATAGCGTCAGGCGCAGGGCGTTGGGGATATTTGTGACGGCGCCAGCATGGAATAGGCCCACCGAGTACGCTGTCTTCGCCGCGGGCCCCGGGCGTATCCTGAAGTCGCGTCCGCAAACCGGAACCAATCCAGCAGCCGAGGGGCAGCCATGACCATTCCGCCAGTGCACGAGCCCGAGCCGTTCCCGCCGGAACCGGGCCCCGATCCGATGTCGCCGCACCCGAACGGCCCTGATCCCTCCGGCCCCACGCCGCCGAGTCCGTTCCCGGTGCCGGAGCCGCCTGGACCGCTTCCTGTGCCGGACCCCGGGCCGGCCCCGCTGCGTCCGGACCCCACCCGAGACTAAGCTGCCCGCCGATACAACGCACCGGCCGGTTGCGCTTGCCGGTCGTCCGCGGGTTGAGCCTGCTGAGAATCGGCTTTCGACGGGCGAAACCAGCGGCCTTGATTGCTGTCGGCTCAGTCACCCGTAAACCGGTCTTCCCGCAACATTCAGACTTTTCCTGTTACCTGCATCACATTTGGGTTAGGGTTGTCTTCGGTCGCAGCGTCGCGGCCGTGCATGAGGGGAGATGTTCGTTGAACCATAAGCTCAAGGTCCTGGTCCGGCTGGATCTGGAATGCGGCGAAGCTCAGGTTGCCGCCCAAGGAAATGTAACCGCCCGAAGCATTCAAGCTCTGTACGTCGTCATGAAGCGCGCCAACCACCTCAAGCAGGGACTTCAGCTTGTTGTGGACGTCAGCCACGCGCGTGTTGAACCCTCCGCACTGGAGGAGCTCCGTGAATGCTCCAAGACCCACCACTTGCCACGCTCGATCGACCCGCTGCAGTCCGAGTGCAACGTCCGCGTTCTGGCACCGGCCGACGGCGGTTCGGGAACCGCCGCTTCGACGGCACCGCTGGCGGTGGCTGCCTAGTACTGGCGGCTGCTTAAACATCACCTGCTGCCCGGCATCGCCGCAGATTTCCTATCGTCGCCGCATTCGGCGAGTAGGAAATTTTACGCGGGCGAACCGCCGTCGACGTCAGCTGTTCAGCCAGCCGCCAGCCAACAAGGCACCAACTCAGCCGCCAGCAGGCCGCAAATCACTTGTCGGGATCGGGGTTCCGCACGTCGCGGGACCCGATGTCCGCTGCCCCGAGCACCTCAGCCACGGGAGCGTGCGTCGTATCGTGTTCGCGTATCCGAATCTCAGGGTGGTGCAGGTCCAGTGCCGGACGCTCCGAGCGGATGCGCGGCAGGGACGTGAAGTTGTGCCGCGGTGGTGGGCAGGACGTGGCCCACTCCAGTGATGCGCCGAAGCCCCACGGGTCATCGACCATGACTTTTTCGGTGCTGCGGGCGGTGATGTAGACGTTCCAGAAGAACGGGATCAGCGACGCACCGAGCAGATACGAACCGACCGTCGAGAACTGGTTCATCCATGTGAAGTTGTCCTGTGGCATGTAGTCGGCGTAGCGGCGGGGCATGCCTTCCACGCCGAGCCAGTGCTGGATCAGGAACGTGCCGTGGAAGCCGAGGAACAGCATCCAAAAGTGGATCTTGCCGAGCCGTTCGTTGAGCATCTTCCCTGTCCACTTCGGCCACCAGAAGTAGAAGCCGGCGAACATCGCGAACACCACGGTGCCGAACACCACGTAGTGGAAGTGCGCCACCACAAAGTAGGAGTCCGAGACGTGGAAGTCCAGCGGCGGCGACGCCAGGATGATGCCGGTGAGGCCGCCGAAGAGGAACGTAATGATAAAGCCGAGGCTCCACAGCATGGGGGTCTCAAACGTCAGCGAGCCGCCCCACATGGTGCCGATCCAGTTGAAGAACTTCACACCCGTGGGCACGGCGATGAGCATGGTCATGAAGGCAAAGAACGGCAGCAGCACCGAGCCGGTGACGTACATGTGGTGCGCCCACACGGTCACGGAGAGGGCCGCAATTGAGATCGTGGCGTAGACCAGGCCCTTGTAGCCGAAGATCGGTTTGCGGCTGAACACTGGGAAGATCTCGGAGACGATGCCAAAGAACGGCAGCGCGATGATGTACACCTCGGGGTGGCCGAAGAACCAGAACAGGTGCTGCCACAGAATGGCGCCGCCATTGTCCGGATCGTAGATGTGCGCACCGAAGCGGCGGTCCGCCCCCATCGCGAACAGTGCTGCGGCCAGCGGCGGGAAGGCCATAATCACCAGAACAGCCGTGATCAGCGTGTTCCAGGTGAAGATCGGCATGCGCCACATGGTCATGCCCGGGGCGCGCATGCAGATGATGGTGGTGATGAAGTTGACCGCGCCGAGGATGGTGCCGAAACCGGACAGCGCCAGGCCAAACACCCACAGGTCCCCGCCGATCCCGGGGGTGAACGTCGTGTTGTGAAGCGGCGCGTACGCGAACCAGCCGAAGGACGCCGCGCCCTGCGGGGTGATGAAGCCGGAGACGGCGATGGTGGAGCCGAACAGGAAGAACCAGAAGGCCAGCGCGTTCAGACGGGGGAACGCGACGTCAGGGGCGCCGATCTGCAGCGGCATGATGACGTTCGCGAACCCGGCAAACAGCGGGGTCGCGAACATCAGCAGCATGGCCGTGCCGTGCATCGTGAACAGCTGGTTGTACTGCTCCTTTGTCTGCAGGATCTGCATGCCCGGCTCAAACAGCTCGGCACGGATCAGCAACGCCATCACGCCGGCGAGGCAGAAGAACACGAAGGACGCGATCAGGTACATGTAGCCGATAATCTTGTGGTCCGTGGACGTGATCCACCTGACCACCATGCTGCCCTTCCGCCGGGGCACCACATCGGGAACTCCGGCGGCGGTCAAACCTGGTTGTTGATATGCGGTCATTGTCAGCCACTCCCTGGCATCGCGCTTCAGGTATTCAGCCCCGTACTGCTCCGCGGACGGTGGTGCTTTCGCGGGACAGCAGCAGTGCCAGCGCGATCATGCCCACGCCCAGCAGGAAATGCAGCCAGTTGTCCGCGGTATTGACCGGGACAAAGTTTGCTGCGGATTCGTGGCCCACGATCAGTCCGTACAGCCAGAGGATCAGATAAACAATTCCGCCGTAAAGGAGGAAGTTCTTTGCCTGCGCGGGCGTGCGGCCCATCAGGATGCCGGCCACACCGAAGAGCATATGGACGATATTGTGCAGGATGGAGACTTGGAACACACCCAGGAGCATTGCTTCCGAGGCGTGCCCGGCGAGGCCCAGCGACCCGAAGTTGCTGGTGATTCCGGGAATGAAGCCAAGAATGCCGACGAGCAGGAACACTGCCCCGACAGCTTGGGACGCCAGCTGGAGCCTGGTTCGGGCACCGGCAGCGGCGTGGGTCATAGCCATGTTGCACTCTCCTTACCTAGTGGCCGGTCAGTCCGGCACCTCCATCTGGAACCCGCAACCGCAGCGCAGGAGGCGCGTGGGCAGATGGACGTCGTGGATGGTGTGGCGCCGGGACAGCTCGTGGCCGTAGATGCTGCTGGTTCCGGAGCTGACGGAGATCATAGGCGTGCCGCAGTGGAAGTATTCACCGCCGAACTGCAGAACGCCCATCACCTGGCCGTGACGGTTCAGGACGGCGGCGACGTCGTGCACGCTCGCCGCGTGGGCGTAGAAGTAGTCGCATTCAACACAGGTATAGGACACATCCACTAGGCCCTCTTGAGGGGGGTGCAAAGCTTCGATGGATTCGACGATCAGGTGCTCGTCGGTCTGGCATTCAGGGCACCACAACCGATCGCCCGACGGCCTGTGCATCCCGCCGGGAAGGGGGGCGTTGGAGATGGTCGACATTGACGCGCTCCTGTTTAAGGGGATCACTGCGCCCTGACTGCTAGAGCGCGATCCCACGCTTAAAATAACCCCCGCGTGCCCGGCAAACAAGAGCAGGGCACAGCCGGCGAAGGGCGCCGGGTTTAAGCCGGCTCTCACGGGTGCCTGCAACGCCTGCTGAGCCCGCGAAACGGGCTGCCCTGACGTACCGCGATGCCTGACGGCACCCGGGCTACAGGCGTTCTGCGTCGTCCTGTGGCGCCGGGTTCCGTGGCGGGAGGTGCTGAGGCGCCGGGCTCTGCCGAGACGCTTTCTGTTGCGCCAGGCCTTGCGGCCCAGGGTCTTGCGGGGCCGCGCCTGGCTGAGCAGGACCCGGCTGCGTAGGGCTTGGCCCGGCACCCTCCTCACGCCTCAGCAGATAAAGTGCCCACTTGCCGCCGGCGGCACCTGAAATGAAGTAGAACGCAACCACCACGGCCGTGACCGTGGTCAGCGACGCGAGGAGCTGGTCCGAGAGGAGGATGCGATTTGGGCCGGGGGTGAAGAAGACGGCCCAGGAGACCAACACAAGATAGAGCAGCACCACCGTGGCCGCGATCGCGTCCCGGATGGCTTCGGCTTCAGGAAGCTTCCGGTCATCGCGCTGATGTGTCCAGACGCCGAAGAAAGTGATGACGATGAGCAGCCCGGCTCCCAAGAGGTAGCCAAGATCCTCGAAGAGCCACGTTTGCCGGCCCTGGATCGCAATCTTGTAGGACACGTTCTCGGCGATGGGCGCGAGGAAGACAACCAGAAAGTCAGGGAGGATGACCCGGCGCAGGAGCGGATCGCGGGTGCGGCCATGCGCTGGGCCGGGGCCAGGCCCATTGGTTCGATGGTCAGTCATGCCATGTCCACCCATCTCCAGGTCTTCCCGAATATGTGTGGCCAGTGTGACCCTCCACCGAACCTGCGTCAACCCGGCGAAGACACAGACTAGAGCCCGACTGCTGACAGGACGCCTTCACTTGGATACGCTGGAAAAACAAGTCTCTGGATGAAACTCCGGTCGCACCCAGGGACTTTCGAACACCTATCTGCGGGCACCTCCACGGCAGGAGCACCGAGGTGAACAGAACCAGAGGGCGGGCCAACGTCGGCTTCGTCGCTGCAGTTTCCTTGGCTGCAGGGATTCTCACTTCCTGCACGTCCAGCGGAGGCCCGAACGGTCCCCCTCCTGATGCATCTGACCCCCACGGCATCACGGTCTGGACCGCGGATACCCTCCCGGATCGCCTGGCCAAGACCAGGGGGATGCTCGAGAAGTTTGCCTCCGCCTCCGGTGTGACGGTGGACCTCGTGAGCGTACCCGCCCACCGGTTCAACCAGGTCCTTACGTCGTCAGCCGCGTCCGGTGACCTGCCCGACGTCATAGGCGGCATTTCGCTAGGCAACGTCCGCACGGCGGCTGCCGGTGACCTCATCAACGTCGAGGCCAACGCCAAGGTCATCAGCAACCTGGGCGAGAGTACGTGGTCCCCGCGCTCGCTGGAGCTGACCCGCGACGGGACCCAACAGCTGTCCGTGCCCGATTCGTCCTGGCAGCAGCTTCTTTATTACCGAAAAGACCATTTTGCCCAGGCTGGTCTGAGGGCGCCGGCTACCTATGGTGACATCCAAGCTGCCGCCCAAAAGCTGCACACTCCGCAGCTGGCAGGCTTCGTGGCGGCGAACAAGAGCCAGGCCTTCACGCAACAGTCGTTTGAGCACATCGCCCAGGGCAACGGCTGCGAGATGGTCAATTCGAAGAGCAGCGTCACGTTCGACAGCCCTCAGTGCGTGGGGGCGCTCCGCTTCTACCGCGACATGCTGACGAACTATTCCGTTCCCGGGATTCAGGACACAGACACTGTGCGGGCCGCGTACTTCGCCGGAAAGGCCGCCATGGCCGTCTGGCCCACGTTCATGCTCGACGAACTGGCGGGCCTTCGCAACGACGCCAGGCCAAACTGCCCCGAATGCAAGGCCGACCCCGCGTTCCTCGCCAGGAACACCGGCGTGGTCACCGGCATTTTGGGGTCAGGGGACGAGCCTGCGCAGTTTGGCGAGATCACGTCCTGGACCATTACCAAGGATTCTGACGCCGATCATGCGCGCCAGTTCGTGGAGTATGTCATGAGCGACGGTTACGCTGACTGGCTGTCCATTGCACCGGAGGAGCGGCTTCCGGTCCGTGCCGGCACTGAAGCCAACCCCACGCAGTTTGCCGATGCCTGGCGGGCATTGCCGGCCGGCCTGGGCAAGAAGGAACCACTGAGCAAGTTCTATGCACCGGACGTTCTCAGCGTCCTGCTGAAGGGAGTCGACGACGTCAAGCACTGGGGCATCATCCAGGGGCGGGGCGACCTTGCCGGTGCCGCGCTGACGGAACTGCCCGTCGCCAAGGCCGTTCATGACGTCACCGCCGGGAAAGTGGACCCCAAGACTGCCGCCAAGACGGCAGCCGCTTCCCTCCGCTCCATCCTGGGGTCGCTGAACTGAGGCCCCCGCCCAAGTATTCAGTGCCCAGGTATTCAGTGCCTAGGTATTCAGTTCCATCATGAGCGGTGGCAGCTCGTCCGCCAGTTCCCGTGCCAGGAAACCCAGGCTCCCCAGCCGGCTCGCGAGCCTGTCCGCGGCCGCAGCGTGAAGGTGGGTGCCCCAGCAGGCGGCCTGCGCGTCGGTGGTGCCGCGGGCCCGCAGCCCGGCGATGGCACCGGCCAGGATGTCGCCGCTTCCCGAAGTCCCGAGGCCACCGTAGCCGGTGGTGATCTCCCAACGGTCCGCGGCTTCCGGGGCGTCGCCGCCCGGCGGCCGGGCGATCAGGCCCTGGCAGCTCACCACGGCGCGGTACTTCTCAGCAATTTCGGCGACCGCGGCCGCCAGCTCGTCGTCGTCTCCCAGGCCGTCCTCGCGGCCCAGGAGGATTGCGGCCTCGGTCGGGTTCGGCGTCAGAATCAGGCGGCCGGCCCACGGCTCCAGTTCGCCCAGCAGCTTGGGCAGGCAGCCGAGCGCATAGGCGTCGAGGATCACCGTCGCTCCGGCATTCCCGCCGTCGGAATCCCCGCCGTCGGAATCCCCTCCGCCGGCACGCACCTCCGCCGTCCGCTCGGCCTCATGCCGCAGCAGCTCCCGCAGCAGCGCCTCGGTCCCGTCGATGTCGTCCAATCCGGGACCGATCAGGACGGCGTCCGCCGAATCCAGGTCCTCGAACAGGGCTTCGAGCCCCGCGGACCCCACGGATCCGCCGGCGGTTTCCCGCAGACCGATTACCCCGGCCTCCGGTAGCGTGACCGCCAGCTGAACGGCCACGGACTCGGCCACAGCCAGCGTCAGCCTGCCGGCGCCGGCCCGGAGTGCGGCGGTTCCGGCCAGCAGCGCCGCGCCCGGCGTGCGCCTGGCGCCGCCAATCACCAGCACCGCGCCACGCGAGTACTTGTCGGCTCCGGCAGAGGGGAGCGGCCAGTCCCGTAGAAGTGACGGCGTGATCTGCGCGGCGGAAGTGCCGGCCGGTGCAGCACCGGCAGCGTCGGAGCTGGCGTCAGCGTGGGTGGACACTGGCATCCCCTGCGTGCTCGGTCACCTGGACGCCGTGCTCGGTGAGATGGTCGGCCACATTGAAGCTCTTCAAGGTCCACGGCCCCACGCCCTCCGGCCGCACGTACCTGGTGACCGACGCGTTCAGGACGGTGGTGCTCGCGGCGAGATCCAGCAGCTCCTGCTCGGACATCCCTTCCAGGACGTAACGGAAGAGCAGCACCACGGCGTCGTGGCAGACCAGCATCACCCGGTGCCCGCTGCCCAGCGCGTTCAGTTCGCCGAGCACTGAGCGCAGCCGCAGCACCACGTCCGTCCAGGACTCCCCGCCCGGCGGGCGGTAGTAGAACTTACCCAGCCACCGCCGTCGTTCTGCCTCATCGGGGAGCCGGTTCTCCACGCCGAGGCGGGTGAGCATGTCCAAAATGCCGAGTTCGCGGTCCCGGAGGCGCTCGTCAGTGCGGACGGGCACGGGCCAGCCCGCCGCCTCGACGGCGATCTCAGCGGTCTGGTAGGCGCGCATGTACGGGGAGGAGATCACGACGTCGGGGCGCAGCTCTGCGGGGACCTGCGCCAGGGCGCGGCCCAGGGCCAGTACCTGCTCCCGCCCTGTGGCGGAGAGCTCGACGTCGGCGTCGCGGGCGGGGACGTCGATGACGTCCGCGCCGGATTCCTGGGCGGCCGTGGCAGCCACGTTCCCCTGGCTCTCGCCGTGGCGGATCAGGGTGAGCTCCACCGCTCCCGCTGTCCAGCCGGACGGCACGGTGCCGTCACTGCGTTGGGTCCCATTGTGCTTTCCGTCGTTGCCCACGATCTCCACTCCCGTTCGCCCTTGGCCTGCGAATGCTCCACGTTACTAGCGCCGTACCCGCACTGTCAGCAAAATAACCATCGAGGCGGCAGTCATGCGCGGGAACGGGCCGGCGTCCCGCGAAATCAGTTCCGGCGGCACCGGCGTGGCCCGCTGTGATGGGGCTACTGTGGCAAGGGTCGGCAGCCGCCGCGAATACCCTCAAGGAGGGTGCATGAACGCCAGTCAATCCAGTTCCGAACAGTTCGGCCAGCATTTGAAAAGCGTAGGAGGGTCAGAGGTGGACGTCACCGGCTCGGCTTATGCGGTCACCGAAGACGACACCGTGGAGAGTGTGGTGTCCGGCCTTCGGATCAAGCAGCAGAAGGACGGAGGAGTGGCCAGCGAGCCGTCCATTCTTCACGCTTCCGCCCAGGTCCTGATCAGCAGGCGGGATGAACACGATCCCGGCCATCACGCGGGAACGTCCCACCCGGGGCAGTACCAGCTGGACATCCATCTCGGGCACCACAGCACCCGGGAACCCATCCCGGAAACGGATCTCGAGGCGGCCCAGCTCTGGGCCCGCGGACGTATCGAGGCCGAGGGGGCGGACTTCGGGGCCATCTATTTCCCTGCCGGCGGAGGGGCCCAGCCGGGCACGGGTGCCCTGGAGTGCAGCTACGACCGTGCGGTGGGCTGGTACCGGTAGGGCGGCGCTGCGGCCGCGCCGTGGCCCGGCGTTAGCAGAAGGACCGCTAGGCTTGCCTGCCACGGGCCTGCCTGTCCGCTCTCCTAACTGGGTTGCGGCTAGAGCCATCTTGAGGCCTGAAAACGACCTTCACTGCGGCTCAGCTGGGTAGGAGCTCGGGCTTGCGGGCTGCGGGTGCGGTCAGGCCTGGCCCGAGATGGTCAGCGCGATGAGGACGCAGTTGAGGCCGACGATGAGCGTCGCGCTGGTCCAGCCGGCGATCTTCAGGGCCCGCGAGTCCGTGTGGATGCCCATGACGTCCCGCTTGCCGGTGAGGCGGATCAGTGGAATCAGGGCGAAGGGGATGCCGAAGCTCAGCAGCACCTGGCTCAGGACCAGCGCCAGGGTGGGTTCAATGCCGGCCCCAAGGATAATCAGCGCCGGGATGAGTGTGATCACGCGGCGGGTGAGCAGCGGCACGCGGATCTTCAAAAGCCCGCCCATGACGGTGGCGCCGGCGTAGCAGCCCACCGACGTGGATGCCAGCCCCGATGCCAGCAGGCCGATGGCGAAGATCATGCCGATGGTCGGGCCCAGGGCTGACGTGACGGCTGCGTGGGCGCCGGCAATGGTGTCCGTGCCCTCCACGCCGCGCAGGCTTGAGGCGGCAAGCAGCAGCATTGCGATATTGACGACGCCGGCCAGCAGGAGGGCGCCGGCCACGTCGAAGCGCGTGGCGCGGATCAGCCGCGTGCGCTCGGCGGGGTCCTCGGCATAGCCGTGCCGGTCCCGGGCCAGGGCCGAGTGCAGGTAGATGGCGTGCGGCATGACAGTCGCTCCCAGCATGCTGGCCGCGAGCAGGACAGTGTCCGTCCCCTCGAACCGCGGCACCAGGCCGGTCAGTGCGCTTCCGGCATCCGGGGGATTGACGAACAGGCCCGAGACGAACCCGACGGCGATGACTCCGAGCAGGATGACAATCGCGTACTCGAAGGACTTTTGGCTCCGGTGTGACTGCAGTGTGAGCAGCAGCATGGACGCCACGCCAATGATGATCCCGCCGGCCAGCAGCGGGAGTCCGAAGAGCAGGTTCAGGGCGACGGCGCCGCCGATGACCTCGGCCATGTCCGTAGCTCCGGCAACCACTTCAGCCTGTGCCCAGTACAGCCGACGTCGGCCGGTGCCGAGGCGCTTGCCGAGGATCTCGGGAAGGCTGAGGCCGGTGGCGAGTCCGAGCTTGGCGGACTGGTACTGCACCAGGACAGCCATGGCGTTGGCGGCAACCAGGACCCAGACCAACAGATAACCGAAGCTCGACCCCGCCGTCAGGTTGGCCGCGACATTGCCGGGATCCACATACGCGATCGCGGCGACGAAGGCCGGCCCAAGCAGCAGCAGGCGGGAAATCCGCCTACGCTTAATGGCGGGTGGCTGGGCCGTTGTGGGGGCGGCCATGCTTTTCTCCACGACGTCGGGGTTGTTCACCCCAACAGAATATCGCAAATTTAGGCAGACCGAAAAACCCGTCTTAGGACTGCAGAACTATTACGTCAGCCGGGCCGGGCGGATCCGGCGGCCAGATCTACGCGTGGGTGGGTTCCTCCACCAGCGCCGTGGCGATGCTGTCCGCATCGTCTAAGGCGGCGAGGTAGCGCTCCGCGTCGAGGGCGGCGGCGCAGCCCGTGCCGGCGGCGGTGATGGCCTGGCGGTAGCGGTGGTCCACCGCGTCGCCGCACGCGAACACGCCCGTCAGGTTGGTGACGGTGGTGGGGGAGTCCACCTTGATGTAGCCCTCGGCGTCCAGCTCCACCTGCCCGGCGACCAGTTCGGTCCGCGGCACGTGCCCGATCGCCACGAAGATTCCGGTGGCGCCCTGCTCCCGGGTTTCGCCAGTGCGGGTGTCCTTCAGCGTCACGCCGGTGACCTTGCCGTCGCCGTGGATGGCGCCGACGGCCGAGTGCCACGCGAAGCTGATCTTGGGGTTGTCCTTGGCGCGCTGGGCCATGATCCGGGAGGCGCGCAGTTCACCCTTGCGGACGACGACGGTCACGGACTTTCCGAAGCGGGTCAGGAACGTGGCTTCCTCCATGGCGGAGTCGCCGCCGCCCACCACGATGATGTCCTGGTCGCGGAAGAAGAACCCGTCGCAGGTGGCGCACCAGGAGACGCCGTGTCCGCTGAATTTCTTCTCCTCCGGCAGGCCGAGCTCCTTGTAGGCCGAGCCCGTGGCGAGGATGACGGCGGGTGCCTGGTGGGTCTCGCCGGCGCCGGTGGCCACGCGCTTGAGGTGACCCTTCAGCTGCACGTCAGTGACGTCGTCGAACACCACCTGTGCGCCGAACCTTTCGGCCTGCTGCTGCAGGCCGTCCATGAGCTCGGGACCCTGGATGCCGGCCGGGAAGCCCGGGAAGTTTTCGACGTCGGTGGTGTTCATCAGGGCGCCGCCGGCGGTGACGGACCCGGCCAGGACCAGGGGCTTGAGGCCGGCCCGTGCGGCGTAGATCGCGGCAGTGTAGCCGGCGGGGCCGGACCCGATGATGATCAGCTGTTCGGTTTTCACGTTGTCAGGGTTCACGGTCTTGGTGCTCACGGCTGGCTCCCTTTCGTCAGTCCTGGCGGTTTCGGCGGTCATGCGGTTCTCCTGAAGGTCTGCGGTGGTCCGGGGCGGAGCGCGAGGCCGAGCGCGCCGCTTACGCCGTCGGATCCAGCTGCTCCGTCTGGGCCTCCCAGCAGGAGATGGCCTCCGGAGCCTTCCCCCGGGTTGCTGCCTCAACCAGCTGCTCGGCCACGGTGGCCAGCTTGACGTTGGTGTGCTGGCTGCGGGTGGCCAGGACCCGGAATGCCTGGTCCGTCGTCCCGCCTTGCAGGCCCATGATGATGCCCTTGGCCTGTTCGATCACTTCCCGGCTGGCGTAGGTTGCCCGGATCGCCTCGGCGGCGGCGTGGCGGGTCTCCAGGGCCACCGTCCTGCTGAGGTCCACTGTGAAGCCGCGCAGTGCCGTGACTTTACCTGTGTCATCCAGACAGGCTTCGGCGGCGGTGAAGACACGGCGCTCCCGGCCCTTGCTGTCGATCACGCGGTGAAAGATTGCCCGCTGTCCGCCGTTCGAACTCAGCTCGGCGATCATCCGGCGGATGGGTTCCCGGTCCTGCGGATGCTTATGGGCCATCAACAGCTCCAGCGTCGGAACCACCTCGCCCGGGGTGTAGCCGTGGATGTGGAACACCTCCTCGGACCATTCAAAACGGCCGGAGGCGAGATCGAGAAGAAATGTTCCCGCCGGGCATTCCTCGCCGGCTTTCAGGGGAAACGAGTAGGTGCCAATTCCACGCAGCATCTTCAGCTCCATCGTCAACGGGGTGTCAGGGGATGCGTCGGCCGCCGGAACGGCTCAGGAAGAACAGCAACACGGCCACAATCAACAGAAAGGGCGCCACCCACAGCAGGAAGCCGACTGCTTTGACCGTGCCGCCAATGATCAGAAAGACCACCGCCGCGGCGGCAACGATCCACATAATTTTCTTCATTACCCTCACCAGTCCTGACCGTACCGAGTCGGCCCCGTTGCGGGGGATGAGCGACTATACATCCAGCCCAAACGGACTTGCAAGGAAGGGCTTCCGGCGCTTTACGCGACATTACGACGGCGCCCGGCCGGCTCCCGTCCGGAGCGTCACCCGCCGGCGTCGGGCGTTATCTGCGCGACGTACGCCGCCAGCGTGTCCTTCGCCAGGGCGGCGGCCACCGCGGCGATGGCGCCGGCATCCGGCAGGAGGATGGACTCCCCGGCGGTGGACACGGAGTCGCCGCCGGTGGGCAGTGTGAAGAACACCGCGTCCTGCTGCCGGATGTTGCGCAGGCTGAAGGCCAGGCCGCCGAACGCCGCGGCGTCGAATCCTTTGTCCACGCTGAGGAACGGGGCCGCCGCGCTCACCACGTTGTGCACTGTCAGCGGATTGGCCAGCGTGCCGCCGGTGAGGGTCTTGGCCACCAGTGCGCGGAGGAACTGCTGCTGGTTGCGGACCCGTCGGTAGTCGCCATCGGGAAATGCGTAGCGTTCCCGGACGAACTCCAGGGCGCGCTGGCCCTTGAGCCGGTTGATGCCGGCGGGGAAGTCCTGGTGGGTGTCATGCGTGGAGGTGAACGGCTCCTTGATGTCCACATCCACCCCGCCCAGGGCCTCGGTGAGCCCCCTGAAGCCTTCGAAATCCATCATCACCACGTGGTCGATGTGCTGGTTCAGCAGGAACTGCACGGTTTGCACCACCAGTGAGACGCCGCCCAGTCCCAGCGCCGCATTGATCTTTGCCTCGCCGTAGCCGGGAATGGTGACCCAGAGGTCGCGCATGAGCGAGATGCCGTACACGTGCTTGCCGTCCGCAGAGACGTGGACCAGCATGATGGTGTCCGCCCGCTGGTCGGTCGCGGCGCCGGGGCTGTTCTTCGCTTCGCGGCGGTCACTGCCCATCACCAGGATATTCATGGGCAGGGTGGGC
>NZ_CAKKLY010000030.1 GCF_918698095.1 Arthrobacter sp. Bi83 | reverse complement strand
GGCCCCGCCCGGTCCCTGCCAGGCGCTCCGGCGCCGGTCCCACGGCACGCTTCCGGCGTTTTCCCAGCCTTGGCGACTAAAATAGGCCGGATCCCGTTTTTAGAGGAAGGTACACCCTGTGGTGCTACGCCGCGACAACCGCGCACAGGGGCCAGGCAAACCTGCCCGGCCCGAGCCAGCTGCCCGGCATGCCGAAGACGCCCGCCTGGGCGCTGCCCGGCATTTGAGTATGCGCCACATGCCCCTGTGGCTGAAGGTGACTACCGCCGTCGTCTCCGTCATTCTGATCGGCGGCCTGGCGTTCGCCGGATACTGGTACATCAGGCTGCAGTCCAACATTTCGTCGTCCGCCCTTGGGGCCGGCAACAGCCGCACCGACACTACGGACGACGCCACCGGCAGGCTGCAGATCCTGATTCTGGGTTCCGACACCCGCGACGGCAAGAATTCGAATTACGGCAGCACCGAGGATTCCACGGGCTACGGCAATTCCGACGTCATGATGCTCATGGACATCTCGGAGGACAACAAACGGGTCAACGTCATCAGCTTTCCGCGCGACCTGCTCGTCGACATCCCCAAGTGCACGGACCAGAAGACCGGCAAGCAGTACCCGGCCCGCACCGGCATCATGATCAATGAGGCAATGAAAGAGGCGGGCATCGGCTGCGCCGTGGACACCGTCAACAAGCTGACCGGGATGGAGGTGGACCACTTCATGATGGCCGACTTCAACGCCGTCAAGGAGCTGTCCAACGCCGTGGGCGGAGTGGAAGTCTGCATCAGCGACGCCGTCTTCGATCCCGACTCCCGCCTGCGGCTTCCCAAGGGCAAGTCCCAGGTGAAGGGCGAGCAGGCCCTTGCATACCTCCGCACCCGTCACGCCTTCGGCGACGGCGGCGACCTTGGCCGCATCAAGGCCCAGCAAGGCTTCCTGTCCTCCCTCACCCGGAAGATCAAGGACGACGGCACCCTGTCGGACCCGGTCAAAATGCTGACCATCGCCGACGTCGTGACCAAGAACCTCACCGTCGACAACGGCCTTTCGTCGGTTCCTGCGATGATCACCATCGGCAACCGGCTCAAGAGCATCGATGTCAGCAAGGTGGCGTTTGTCGCTGTGCCGACCGTCCCCGCCACGAACGACCCCAACCGGCTGGAGGCGGCGCAGCCCGCCGCGTCCCAGCTGTTCGCGGCCCTGCGGAAGGACGTCGACCTGACGGATCCCGAGGGGAAGCAGAGCCCCTCGCCGTCGGCCACGCCGAAACCGAGCACCAGTGCTACGCCCTCCGCCACGCCCAAGCCGACCAAGCCCGCGGCGCCGTATGACAAAACACTGCAGCCGGTGACCGTGGCCAACGGGTCGGCGGTGCCTGCACGGACGCAGGAGATCGTGGAGGCCCTTGCCGCCGGCGGATTCACCCAAGTGGGCCAGTTGGAGGCAGAGCCCACGGCGAAGACCATGGTCTACTACGGGGCCGACTTTGCCGACGTGGCAGCGGACGTCGCGGCACTTTTCGGAATCCCTGCCAGCCAGGTGGCGCCGTCGCCGGGGATCGCCGGAGTGCAGATCTACCTCGGTGCGGACTTCGCCTCGGGCACCAAGTTCGGCAAGACAACGGTTCCCAAGGACATCGTCAACCAGACAGCCAAAGAGGCAACCTGCCAGACGGCCAACCCCGAGCTGATCGTTCAGTAGCGCCGCTGGGCGGAGGCGGAGCGTAACCGCCCCCAACTAAAAGTGCCGGGCCAACCAACGGTTGGCCCGGCACTTTTTTGCGAATTCACCAGATGTTGACGCGTTCCTCCGGGGACATCCACATTCCATCCTCTTCGGAGACGCTGAAGGCGGCATGGAAGGAATCCAGGTTTTTGGCAATGGCGTTCGTGCGGAACTCGTTGGGGGAGTGGGGGTCCGTGGCCAGCCGCCGGATGGCTTCCTCCGGGCGGATCACCTGCCGCCAGCCGGCAGCCCAGGAGGCAAAAAAGCGCTGCTCGCCCGTCAGCCCGTCCAGCACCGGCGGTTCCTGGCCGTCGAGGCTGAGGCGGTACGCCTTGTGGGCGATGGTCAGGCCACCAAGGTCGCCGATGTTCTCGCCGAGGGTCAGCTTTCCGTTGACGGTATGCCCCGGCGCCGCAGAAGGAGACAGCGCATCGTATTGGGCCACGAGCCTGCCGGTCAGGGCCTCGAAGGCCTTGCGGTCGTCCTCGGTCCACCAGTTGCGGAGTTCCCCGGTGCCGTCGAACTGGGACCCCTGGTCGTCGAAGCCGTGGCCGATCTCATGCCCGATCACGGCTCCGATGCCCCCGTAGTTGACGGCGTCGTCAGCGTCCGCGGTGAAGAACGGCGGCTGGAGGATCGCCGCCGGGAAGACGATCTCATTCAGCATCGGGTGGTAATACGCGTTGACCGTCTGCGGGGTCATGAGCCACTTGTTCAGGTCCACGGGCTTGCCCACCTCGTCCAGGTGGCGGTCGACATCGGCGTTGTGAGCACGTTCAACGTTGCCGAGCAGGTCCGCAGGATCGATCACGACAGCCGAGTAATCGATCCACTCCTCGGGGTAGCCGATCTTGGCGCGGAAGGCGCCAAGCTTGCGCAGTGCCTCGGCTTTGGTGTCCTCGCCCATCCACGCCAGATCCGTGATGCTCTGGCGGTAAGACTCGATCAGGTTGGCGACGAGGCTCTGCATCCGCGCCTTGTGGCTCTCGGGGAAGTGCCGGGCAACATAAATCTGGCCTACGGCTTCTCCGAGTCCCGCCTCCACGACGGCGACTCCCCGCTTCCAGCGGTCCTTGTTCCGGGGTGTGCCGCTGATTTTGGTCCCGTAGAACGCGAAATTGGCATCCACGAAGGCGGCGGACAGGTAGGGGGCTGCAGAGTTGATGACCCGAAGCGCCAGCCATTCCTGCCAGATGGGCAGGGACTCCGAGACCAGCAGGGCGGCTGCGCCGGCGAAAAAGTCCGGTGTGCTGACCACGAGCTCCTGGCGCTTTTCGGGGACGATGTCCGCCGCGTCGAACCAGGTGTCCAGCAGGGGGAACAGCTCATTGGCCTGGTCAGCGGACTTCAGGTTGTACGTCTTTTGCGGGTCGCGGAGTGTGACGTTGTCCCAGTGGTGCGAGGCAAGGGCGGTCTCCAGGGCCACCACACGGGCCGCTGCGCCCGCCGGATCGGCGATGCCGGCCATGCCGAACATCGTGCCCACGTACTCGCGATAGGCCTGGACTGTCGGCGCGAACTTCTCTTCACGGTAGTAGGACTCGTCGGGGAGACCCAACCCGCCCTGGCCGGTGTACAGCAGAACGCGTTCGGGGTTGCCCGCATCCGGGGCCGGGTAAATGTAGAACAGGCCGGATACATCGGCACGGAACAGGCGGCCGGCCAGGGCAATCAGTTCGCCAACAGTGGACGTGGCGAACACTTCGGCCAGCCGGTTCCGTATCGGGTCCATGCCCTTGGCCTCGATGGCGGCCTCATCCATGAAGCTGTTGTAGAGGTCGCCGATCTTTCGCTCGATGCCGCTGGCGGAAGCCCCCTTGCCTGCGGCCTCCTCGATGATTTCCTTGACGGCCAGCTCTGCCCCGTCGCGGAGCGCGGTAAAGGTTCCTTCCAGGGGACGGTCGTCCGGGATCGTCGTGCTCTTAAGCCATGCCCCGTTCACATGCTGGTACAGGTCGTCCTGCGGCCTTACGCTGTGGTCAATATTGGACAGGGCGATCCCCGAATGTGGCACAGGAGCTCCTTCGATGACGGGCTGCGGCCGGCGCTGGCACCGGTGCAGCGTCTGCATGGTGGACGTTGCTGGAGGTGTTGCTCCTTCATCTTACGCACCCGTGTTACTGTGAAATGGTGCGCGCAGAACTGCTTCTTCTTAGCTGCCGCGGCGAGGCCTCAGACGCGATCTAGCGCAAGGCCCACCCTCGTCGCGGAGTTTGTGTTGCCCGGCCACCCTTTCAAACAGGAACCACAGAAAAGGCCCCGATAGTAATGCGAAACGCACAGAAGCCCTCAGGAATGCCGGTCCACCGCTACGTACCGTTCCAGGACCAGATCACCGTCGAACTGCCGGACCGCACCTGGCCGGACAAGGTCATCACCAAGGCCCCCCGCTGGTGTGCCGTGGATCTGCGCGACGGCAACCAGGCGTTGATCGACCCCATGAGCCCGGCCCGCAAGATGAAGATGTTCGAACTGCTGGTCCGCATGGGCTACAAGGAAATCGAGGTCGGCTTCCCGTCCGCCTCGCAGACCGACTTCGACTTCGTCCGGCAGCTCATCGAAGGCAACCACATCCCGGATGACGTCACCATCCAGGTGCTGACCCAGGCCCGCGAGCACCTGATCGAGCGGACCTACGAATCCCTGGTCGGCGCGAAGCAGGCCATCGTGCACCTGTACAACTCGACGTCGGTCCTGCAGCGCCGTGTCGTTTTCAACCAGGACGAGGACGGCATCCTGGACATCGCGCTCCAGGGCGCACGCTTGTGCAAGAAGTACGAGGAAACGCTGGCGGACACGCACATCACGTACGAGTACTCGCCGGAATCGTTCACCGGGACCGAACTCGAATACGCCATCAGGGTCTGCAACGCGGTCGCGGACATCTTCGAGGCATCCGCCGACCGCCAGGTCATCATCAACCTGCCCGCAACGGTGGAGATGGCCACGCCGAACGTTTACGCCGATTCCATCGAGTGGATGAGCCGGAACCTGCACCCGCGTGAGGGAATCATTCTCTCCCTGCACCCGCACAACGACCGCGGCACAGGCGTCGCTGCGGCAGAGCTCGGCTACCTGGCCGGCGCCGACAGGATCGAAGGGTGCCTGTTCGGCAATGGCGAGCGGACCGGCAACGTTGATCTGGTCACCCTGGGGCTGAACATGTTCGTGCAGGGCATCGACCCGATGATCGATTTCTCCAACATCGATGACGTCCGGCGCACCGTGGAGTACTGCAACCAGCTGCCGGTGGCGGAGCGGGCGCCCTACGGCGGAGACCTCGTCTTCACCGCGTTCTCCGGTTCCCACCAGGATGCCATCAAGAAGGGGTTCGAAGCCCTGGAAAAGGACGCAGCCGCAGCAGGCATGGACGTCAGCGATTTCACCTGGCAGGTCCCGTACCTGCCGGTCGACCCGAAGGACCTGGGCCGAAGCTACGAGGCCGTCATCCGCGTCAACTCGCAGTCCGGCAAGGGCGGCGTCGCCTACCTGCTGAAGAACGAGCACAGTCTCGACCTGCCGCGCCGTGCCCAGATTGAATTCTCCGGCGTCATCCAGCGCCGCACGGACACGGTGGGCGGCGAAGTCAGCGGCGCCCAGCTGTGGCAGCTCTTCCAGGACGAGTACCTGCCATCCGACTCGGCCGACCGCCAGTGGGGCCGGTATTCCCTCGGATCGGTCAAGACTGAGACCGATGAAGAGGGCTCCATGACGCTGCACACCACGCTCACCGTGGACGGCGCCCAGGTCCGGCGCACAGGAACCGGCAACGGCCCCATCGCCGCGCTCCTGGACATCCTCGGCCAGGACGGCGTGGATGTCCGGGTGCTGGATTACAGCGAGCACGCCCTGTCGGAAGGCGGAAACGCCCGCGCCGCCGCCTACGTGGAATGCGCGGTCGGCGAGCGTGTTCTCTGGGGCATCGGCATCGATCCGAACACGAGCATGTCCTCGCTGAAGGCAGTCATCTCGGCCGTGAACCGCGCCGTTCGGGACGCCCAGGCCTGAGAGTCCTGACAGGTGCGCCGCCGCTTTCCTCCGGCGGCGCACCTGCAACCCGGAAAGCAGGGTTTTCCGGCAGACAGTGCGAAGATTAAGCGTGGTCCAACAGTCATTTGCAGCGCGTGCCTACCGCGATGATGCCGTGGTGCTGCGCACCCACAAGCTCGGCGAGGCGGACCGCATCATCACGCTGCTGACGAAGCATCACGGGCAGGTGAGGGCCGTCGCCAAAGGCGTCCGGCGCACCAGCAGCCGCTTTGGCGCCCGCCTGGAGCCGTTCATGGTGGCGGACTTACAGCTCGTGTCCGGCAAGACCCTGGACATTGTCACCCAGGCTGTTGCCAAGGGCGCCTACGGCGGGAACATCGCAGCCGACTACGGCAGGTACACGGTGGCTGCGGCCATGACGGAGACCGCCGAAAAGCTGACAGACGTTGACGGCGAAGCCGGAACCGCCCAGTACAACCTGCTCGTCGGCGCCCTGGCGTCACTCAGCCGCGGGGACCACACACCGGAACTGATACTGGACTCCTACCTCTTGCGCGCCCTCGCCACTGGAGGCTGGGCTCCCAGCTTCACCAACTGCGCGCGCTGCGGTGCGGCCGGGCCCCACACCGCGTTCTCGGCTCCGCTCGGCGGCATGGTCTGCAGCGACTGCCGGCCGCCGGGTTCACCGGCCCCGGCCGCCGAGACGGTCACGCTGCTGGGCGCACTGCTCACCGGAGACTGGACGACGGCGGATTCCTCGGTACCGCTGCACCGGCGGGAAGCCGCGGGCCTCGTGGCCAGTTATCTGCAATGGCACCTTGAACGTGTCCTGAAATCCCTCAAACTTGTGGAGCGTACCTAACAGTGTCCTTGGGAAAGAAGACCACTCCTGCCCGTCGCCGGACCGCCCCGGTGGTTCGCCCCTACCCCCATCTTTCGGGAGCAGTTGCTCCGGCGATCCCGGCCGAGTTCGTGCCGCAGCATGTGGCGATCGTGATGGACGGGAACGGGCGGTGGGCCAACCAGCGGGGGCTGCCCCGCATTGAAGGCCACAAGGCAGGGGAGCCCGCCCTGCTGGATGTCGTGGCCGGGGCCATCGAGCTCGGCATCAAGTACGTCACGGTCTATGCATTCTCGACGGAGAACTGGCGGCGGTCCCCGGAGGAAGTGCGGTTCCTGATGGGATTTAACAAGGACGTGCTGCGGAGGCAGCGGAACCAGCTGGACGAATGGGGCGTGCGGGTGCGCTGGTCCGGCCGGCGGCCCAAGCTGTGGGGGTCCGTCATCCGTGAACTCGAGGAGGCCGAGGCGTACACCGCCGGAAATAGCACGTGCACGTTAACCATGTGTGTTAATTACGGCGGCCGCGCGGAGATAGCGGACGCAGTCTCTGCCATTGCCGAGGAAGTCGCCGCCGGCCGGCTTAAGCCGGGTGCCATCACGGAGAAAACCATCCAGAAGTACCTCGACGAACCGGACCTGCCCGACGTCGACCTTTTCCTGCGCAGTTCCGGCGAGCAGCGGCTGTCCAACTTCATGCTTTGGCAGTCTGCGTACGCGGAGTTCGTTTTCCTGGACACGCTCTGGCCGGACGTGGACCGCCGCACCCTCTGGGATGCTGTGGGAATCTATGCACAGCGGGACCGCCGCTACGGCGGCGCGGTGGATGCCGCGAAGAATCCGGTGGCCGCCGCCAACCAGCCGGGGTAGGACTTCAGCGGCACGGGGGAGGAGCTGTCCTGTTTACCCGTTCCCCTTCGGTCACGGCAGCCGGCCGTCGAAGGTTTCGTCCTCCGCCGCGTAGCCGCGAATCCACGTGGCCAACCGCCGGTACGCGTCCGTGCGCACCTCGGTACGGGACAGGAAGACGTCGTGCAGGGCGCCGTCGATGCGTTCCACGGTCACGCTCCGGCCCAGCGAGAGGGCACGGACGGCGATGACGTTGACGTCCAGCACGGCGTCGGTCCTGCGCATTGCCTCGGTCCAGAACGGACCGTTGGCGCTGGCACCGGAAATCACGACCAGAATGGGAACCTCGATGCGGAGGCCGCGGGCAACCTGTGTGTGGCCGGCAAGGACGGCGCTCAGCCAGCCGGCCCGGACCGGGAAGGCCATGGGGGGCCGGTACTTGTCGTCCAGGGTCCATTCGCCCTCGGCCGAGCTGCTGATGCTCCGCCAGTAGAAGCCACGCTCGGGCAGCCGGAGCACAGCTTCCGGCCGCAGCCGGGCGAGGGGTTCGACCATGGTCCGGGCGGCCCTGCGGACCAGCGAGCTGCCGTGCATTTCCAGCCAGGGACTGTTCAGGACAAGCTGCGAAACCCTGCCCGGGTTGCGGCTCACCCACAGGGCTGCGACAAGGCCGCCGGTGGAATGTCCCATCAGGACAAGCGACATGGGCGCCGTGGGCCGCACGTCCGAAATCATGCTGAGTGCGGTGTCGATTTCCGCGTCATAGTTCCCCAGATCGGCAACGTACCCGCCGTGCGTAGCGGGCTGCAGGCTGCGGCCGTGGTTGTGCATATCCAAGGCAAAGAACTCAAAGCCCTGGCCATCCCAGAAACGTGCCAGCTCCGCGTTGAAAAAATAATCACTCCAGCCATGGAGGAAAAGCACCGCGCGGTGTTTGGCTGCCGGCCCAACATCTGCGGTGCCGTCCTTCTGCGGGGCATAGCGGACGAGCGTTGCGGTGCGCGTGACGCCGTCACTGCCGGTGGCATCAAAGGCACAGGACTCGAAGCCGCTGCCCAGGATATCGCTCTGCCACTCCATGGCACCAGCCTAGACTTTCCGGTCAGGCCCCGCGGCCGCAGCCGCGGCGGCAGAAGGCGCCTCCGCCGTGGCGCGCAGCCTTGTGTCGGGGCTGGTTTGGTCTCCACCGCCGAAGACGGAAAACTAGAGGCATGCGCGTATATCCGACTTTCTTCAGGCTGGCCTTTTCATGGATGGACGCCGAACGCGCCCACAAAATCGGATTCAAGGGCATCCGCCTGGCCCATACCACCGGCGCCGGGCGCCTGCTGGCACGCTTTACGGCCCCGCCCGCATCCCTGCAGACGAGCGCTTTTGGGCTGACGTTCCCGTCGCCGTTCGGGCTGGCCGCCGGCTTTGACAAGGAGGGCCACGGTATCGAGGCCCTGACCGAACTCGGTTTCGGCCACGTCGAGGTGGGGACCATCACCGGCCGCGCCCAGCCTGGCAACGAAAAGCCGAGGCTTTTTAGGCTTATCGATGACCGGGCAGTCATCAACCGGATGGGGTTCAACAACGACGGCGCCGCGGCGGTGGCACCCCGCCTCAAGTCTGCCCGGGCTGCCCTCCAGCGGCGGCATCCCAAGGTGCGCCCGCTCATAGGGGTGAACATCGGAAAGAGCAAGGTGGTGGAACTTGAGGACGCCGCGGAGGACTACCTGATCAGCGCGCGCAGCCTTGCTCCGGCAGCGGACTACCTGGTGGTGAACGTCAGTTCCCCGAATACGCCGGGCCTGCGGCTCCTGCAGAACGTGGAAACGCTCCGGCCGCTCCTGGCAGCGGTGGGGGAGGAGTCCGACAAGGCGGCCGGACGCCACGTGCCGCTGCTGGTCAAGATCGCCCCGGATCTCAGCGATGAGGATGTGGACGACGTCGCGCGGCTTGCGCTGGATTTGGGCCTGGACGGCATTATCGCCACTAATACGACCATCGGACGCACAGGCCTCACGGCGGAGCCGGAAAGGATTGAAGCGTGCGGCGCGGGCGGCCTCTCGGGTGCTCCGCTGAAGGCCCGTTCACTGGAGGTATTGCGCCGGCTCAAAGCCGCCACCGACGGCCGGCTCACGCTGGTATCCGTGGGCGGCGTGGAGACGCCCCGGGATGTCCAGGACAGGCTGGACGCCGGTGCCACCCTGGTCCAGGGGTACACGGCCTTCCTTTACGAGGGGCCCTTCTGGGCAGCGCGCATTAACAGGCAGTTGGCAAAAAGCCGGCGCGGGGCCTGACACTGCCCCGTCCGGGGCGTCCGATAGGGACCAACAGCAACGCTGTCACGGGAATGCAGCAGCCCCCGGCGGTAATACCGCCGGGGGCTGCTTCATTCTGAATCACGGCCGGGAACAGGGCCCGGAGAAATCGGAGGGGTTCACGACGGGTACTGGCCGCGCCGGACCTGGGGCTTGGGGAGGCGCAGCTTCCGGAACTGCAGGGAGCGCATTGACCCGTACCAGACAGTGCCGCGTTCCACGTCTCCGAACTTCTCGGTGAGCCGCTTACGCAGTTTGCGGGACAGGATGAACACGTCCACGAAGACGGCCAGGAACATGACCCAGAACCCGCCCAGGACGTAAATCATCTGTTCACTCGTGGACGGCACCAGCAGGGAGATGATCACGAAGACCAGTGCGCCGAACATGAGGTACTCGCCGAGGCTGAACCGCGCGTCCACGTAGTCGCGGGCAAACCGTTTCTGCGGCCCTTTGTCACGGATCGGGAGGAACTTCTCGTCGCCGGTATCGAGCGCTTGGCGCATCTTCAGACGCTGGTCCTGGATGGCGGCACGCTCTGCCGCCTTCGAGGCCTTGCGGTCCTCGGGCACCAGCGGCCGCTTGCGGGCTGCCTCCTGGGCCTTGCGCTTGGGCGTGGGCACACCCTTCCCGGCAGCCTCGGCCTGCCGGGAAGCTGCCTCGGCGGCTTGTTGGTCTACTACATCCTGCGCCGCTGGCGCTTCCTTTTTACGTCCGAACACGGAAACAGAATACCTTGCAGGGCCGGACTGCCCGTCATGCGGCCGGACAGGCAGAGCCGCAGGTGACGCGGGCGGCGTGGGGTCGGGGCGTTATTTGTTGTGGTCTGTGACACAGGTAGTGTTTTGGCCATGACTTCACCATCAGCGGCGACCCCGCAACAATCTGTCGGTTCGGTGGCCGGCGTCGACACGGACGCCCTTCGGAACGCCGTCAGCGCAGCGTTTGGGACCACCATGTCCCAGCTGAAAGACCTGGTCAGTATTCCCGGTATTGCCTGGCCGAGTTTCGATCCCGCGCACCTTGACCGCAGTGCCGAGGCCGTTGCCGCCCTCGTGCGGGGCGCCGGCCTGGGTGACGTCCGGATACTTCGTTGCGACAAGGAGGATGGAACCCCCGGGGGGCCGGCCGTGGTTGCACGCCGCGAAGCGGCGGACGGCAAGCCGACCATCCTGCTCTATGCCCACCACGACGTCCAGCCGCCCGGCGATCCTGCGCTGTGGGAGTCAGAGCCGTTCACCGCCGTCGAACGCGACGGCCGTCTGTACGGTCGCGGGGCCGCTGACGATAAAGCGGGCATCATGGCCCACATCGCAGCCTACGGAGCCGTGACCCAGGTGCTCGGCGAAGAATTCGGGCTTGGTGTGACGCTTTTCTTCGAAGGCGAGGAAGAAGCGGGCTCACCGACCTTCCGGACGTTCCTGGAAACACACCGCGAGCTGCTCCGGGCCGACGTCATAGTGGTGGCCGACTCCAGCAACTGGAGGGTGGGGGTTCCGGCGCTCACCACCAGCCTCCGCGGACTGATCGACGGAACCATCGACGTACAGGTCCTGGAGCATGCAGTGCACTCCGGGATGTACGGCGGACCCGTGCTGGATGCGCCCACACTGCTGTCCCGCCTCATTGCGACCCTCCACGATGCCGAGGGGAGCGTGGCCATTGAGGGTCTTGTGGGCCGCGACGAAGCCACCGTGGACCTGACCGAGGCGGAATTCAGGGCGGACGCCTCTGTGCTCGACGGCGTGAAGCTGGCAGGCAGCGGGAGCATCGCATCGCGGATGTGGACCAAGCCGGCACTTTCCATCATCGGCTTCGATGCGCCTGCCGTTGACGTAGCTTCGAACACACTGCTGCCCAGGGCACGTGCGAAGTTCAGCCTCCGGCTGGCCCCCGGCCAAGTGCCGGCAGACGCCATGGAGGCAGTCCGCCGCCACGTCGAGACCCACGCGCCGTTCGGTGCCAAGGTGCTCTTCACGCCCGGGGAGAGCGGCAACGCCTACCTCACGGACCGGAGTTCGGCTGCTGCGGCATTCGCCATGTGGGCGCTGGGGGAGTCGTGGGGCGTACCGGCAGTGGAAATGGGCATCGGCGGTTCCATTCCGTTCATTTCTGACCTGACGGACCTCTACCCGGAGGCCCAGATCCTGGTGACGGGAGTGGAAGACCCAGATTCCCGGGCCCACTCGGCCAACGAGTCACTCCATATTGAAGACTTCCGGAATGCAGTCGTGGCCGAGGCGCTGCTGTTGGCACGCCTCAACAGCGAGGGTCTCGGCTGACCTCACGGGTCCTGACGGTTGCCTGGCGCGGCCATTGCGGGAACAAGTCGGGGATGGCCACGGTTACGCCTGCAGTTAGAGCTACGCGTCTGATCGACGTAGCATGTAGCTATAGCCCATACCGTTTCCGTAGGGGCAGGCACCGTGCATGCGGGGCCGCCAGGACCGTCGTTAGAAGGTAGGCCAATGAGCACTACGACCAATGAAAACAGCACCGAATCCACCGGCACGGCCAGTGCCGAACTGGCGAGCCACGAGGTTCAGCTGACGGACGTTGCCGCAGGCAAGGTCCGCAGCCTCCTTGAGCAGGAAGGCCGTACCGACCTCCGCCTTCGCGTTGCCGTGCAGCCGGGCGGCTGCTCCGGACTGATTTACCAGCTCTACTTCGACGAGCGCCTCCTCGAGGGCGACGCCGTGCGCGACTACGACGGCGTCGAGGTCGTTGTCGACAAGATGAGCGTGCCGTACCTCAGCGGCGCCAGCATCGACTTTGAAGACACCATCTCCAAGCAGGGTTTCACCATCGATAACCCCAACGCAGGCGGATCGTGCGCCTGCGGCGATTCATTCCACTAGCGGGCCCGCTTGCCCGTCCAAAACGCTGTGGCGGCGCCGGTGATAACCGGCGCCGCCACACTGCGCGGACATGTGGGCGAAAACGCGCGGGGAGCGGTAAGCTCTACACCGAGTAGTAAAACCTTTAGTGTGCCCGGGATGCCATAGGCCGCCCTGGCAACAGCAACAAGTAGGAAGGGCCGTCTGTGAGTTCGCAGAACCGAACCGGCAGCCGACGCAAAACGATCACTTCGATCTCTGGCTTGGCAATTGCCGGCGCGTTGGTTTTGACTGGATGTTCGTCAGAGGTAGAGAAGGGGTGGCTGCCCACTGAGCGTGGCACCACCAGTAACACTGACCGCATCATGGACCTCTGGGTCAACTCATGGATTGCCGCACTCGTGGTGGGCATTATCACCTGGGGCCTGATTGTCTGGTGCATCGTGGCCTACCGCCGCCGCAAGGGCACTGTCGGATTCCCCCGGCAGACCAGCTTCAACCTGCCCCTCGAGGTCTTCTACCTCACCATCCCGCTGTTCATGGTCCTGGTGTTCTTCTACTTCACCGACCGCGACCAGCAGGCCATCGACGACCGCTCCAAACCGGCCGACGTGGTAGTGGACGTCCGCGGCAAGCAGTGGGCCTGGGACTTCAACTACAAAAAGGGCGACGTCGTCACCGAGGACCTTCACGAAGCCGGTGTCCAGGCACACCTGACCGGCGAGGCCGTCGACAAGGAAAAGCTCCCCACCCTCTACCTGCCTGTCGGCAAGTCGGTGGACCTTGAACTGAACTCACGCGACGTTATCCACTCCTTCTGGGTACCTGCCTTCCTGCAGAAGCGGGACATGATCCCGGGCAAGACCAACTTCATCCGCTTTACGCCCACCAAAGAGGGCACGTATGACGGCAAGTGCGCCGAGCTCTGCGGCGAATACCACTCCGAAATGCTGTTCCGCGTAAAGGTGGTCTCCGAGTCCGAATTCCAGGCGCACATGAACCAGCTGCGCCAGGACGGCAACACGGGACTGCTCGGCGAAGAGTACGACCGCAACCCCGGCCTGATCGAATCGAAGTAAGGGGAGCGACGTGGCTACTTATACCCAATCCGCACCTGTCGGGACCCTCGAGGCTCCCGTAGTTCCGAAATCCAAGGGACGAATCGTCGTCAACTGGATCACCTCCACTGACCACAAGACCATCGGGTACATGTACCTGATCGCGTCCTTCGTGTTCTTCTGCTTCGGCGGCGTGATGGCGCTGCTGATCCGTGCCGAGCTGTTTGAGCCGGGCATGCAGATCCTGCAGACAAAGGAGCAGTACAACCAGCTGTTCACGATGCACGGCACCGTCATGCTGCTGATGTTCGCCACCCCGCTGTTTGCCGGGTTCGCGAACGTCATCATGCCGCTGCAGATCGGCGCCCCGGACGTCGCGTTCCCGCGACTGAACGCGCTGGCCTTCTGGTTCTTCCTGTTCGGCTCCACCATCGCCGTCTCCGGCTTCATCACCCCGCAGGGCGCGGCGTCCTTCGGCTGGTTCGCGTACGCACCGCTGTCCAACACCACGTTCAGCCCCGGCATCGGCGGGGACCTCTGGGTGTTCGGCCTGGCGCTGTCCGGTTTCGGCACCATCCTTGGCGCGGTCAACTTCATCACCACCATCATCTGCATGCGCGCCCCGGGCATGACCATGTGGCGCATGCCGATCTTCACCTGGAACACGCTGGTCACAGCGATCCTGGTTCTGATGGCGTTCCCGCCGCTGGCCGCAGCACTGTTCGCCCTCGGCGCCGACCGCCGGTTCGGTGCGCACATCTTCGATCCGGACAACGGCGGGGCCGTTCTGTGGCAGCACCTGTTCTGGTTCTTCGGCCACCCCGAGGTGTACATCATCGCGCTGCCGTTCTTTGGCATCGTCTCCGAGATCTTCCCGGTATTCAGCCGCAAACCGATCTTCGGCTACAAAGGCTTGGTCTACGCCACGATCGCCATCGCTGCTCTCTCCGTGACCGTGTGGGCGCACCACATGTACGTCACCGGCTCCGTGCTGCTGCCGTTCTTCTCCTTCATGACCATGCTCATCGCGGTACCCACCGGCGTGAAGTTCTTCAACTGGATCGGCACCATGTGGCGCGGATCGATCACCTTTGAGACCCCCATGCTGTGGAGCATCGGCTTCCTCATCACGTTCCTCTTCGGCGGCCTCACCGGCATCATCCTGGCCTCGCCGCCGCTGGACTTCCACGTCTCGGACTCCTACTTTGTGGTGGCGCACTTCCACTACGTGGTGTTCGGCACCGTGGTGTTCGCGATGTTCGCCGGCTTCTACTTCTGGTGGCCGAAGTGGACAGGGAAGATGCTCAACGAACGGCTCGGCAAGATCCACTTCTGGATGCTGTTCCTCGGCTTCCACGGCACGTTCCTGATCCAGCACTGGCTCGGCGTCGAAGGCATGCCCCGGCGCTACGCGGACTACATGCCGCAGGACAACTTCACCTGGATGAACCAGTTCTCCACCATTTCCTCGTTCGTGCTCGGTGCGTCGCTGATCCCGTTCTTCTGGAACGTCTACATCACCGCCCGCAGCAACGAAAAAGTCATGGTCGATGACCCGTGGGGCTTCGGCGCATCACTGGAGTGGGCCACGTCCTGCCCGCCGCCGCGGCACAACTTCACGTCCCTGCCGCGCATCCGCTCGGAGCGTCCGGCACTGGACCTGCACCACCCTGAGCTCTCCCAGTCACACACCATTGAGTCACCGGCACCGGCAGCAGCTGTGCTCGGTAACGCCGACCAGAAGGACACCGCGCAGTGAAGATCGAATCTTGGATTTTTGGAGCCGGAGTCTTCTTCTTCGTACCGGTGTCCCTGATTTACGGTTTCCTCACCAACTGGTCTGAGTGGGTAGGCATCCTGGGCATTCTCCTTGTGGGTGGCCTTGCCGGCATGATCGGCGCCTACCTAGGATTCACGGGCAAGCGTGTTGGCATGCGCCCCGAGGACCGCAGCGATGCCGAGATCCACGAGGGCGCCGGCGAGCAGGGGCACTTCAGCCCCTGGAGCTGGTGGCCGCTCGTGCTCGGCCTGTCCTGTGCAACGGGCTTCCTGGGCCTGGCCGTAGGATTCTGGATGGTCTTCATCGCGGCCGGCATGGCCCTCGTGGCCCTTGTCGGCTGGGTCTACGAGTACAGCCGCGGCGACCACGCGCACTAGGTTCTGTAACGGGCTGTAAAGAAGCCCATTAACGACGGCGGGCCCCACCACTCGGTGGGGCCCGCCGTCGTTCGTTTTCATTTTGGCCCTACAAGAGCTCAGCGGCCTGCTGCGACTCAATCAGCCTGGCAAGTCCTGTGAGGGCGTCTTCGGCGTCGATGAGGCTGCGGCCTGCTGGCAGCGCGGATTCAGTCACTCCCAGTTCCACTTCGCAGCCACAGTCAAAGTCAGCTGTCATGACCTCCAGCAGCGAGCGGGCATCCACGGCGGCAATGCCGTCTTTCCGGATGGTCACCGGCAAACCGGTCTCCGTCACGGCCCGGACAAATACCGCGGCAGGGCGGGCATGCAGGCCAATGGCTGCTGAAACGATTGCCTTACGAACTGGCAACAGGACTCCTCTATTCGGACGGATGACGCCGTCGTCTTCTACGTTCGTCCTTAAGAATATCCGTACGGCAGGGCTCCGGGCAGCGCTGGTGGTGGCTGGTCTAGACCTGACGGCGGATGGGCTTAACCTTGAGATGTGAACATGCATCCTAGGAGCGGCGGTCATGGCCGCTAATGCCTCCGGCATCGCCGGTGAGATCGACAGAAAAAGCGGCGTCCCTATCTACGTCCAGCTGAGGGAGATCCTCAGGACGTACATTGCCACGTCCTGCCCGCCAGGCTCCGGCCTCCCGTCGGAGCGCGACCTGGCCGAACGTTTCGGGCTTGCCCGGATGACCGTCCGGCAGGCCATTGATGCGCTTGTGGGCGAGGAAGTCATTGAGCGCGTCGTGGGACTGGGTACCTTCGTGCGCAAACCTAAACTCGACCTCCAGGTCAAGCTCACCTCGTACAGCGAGGAAATGCAGCGCCGCGGCATGGTGCCGGCCGCCAAGGTGCTCAGCTTTGAGCAGATTGCCGCCAGTGCCTTCCTCGCGCGCGAACTCCAGCTGGAGGAAGGCACGCCCCTGGTGCGCTTCCGGCGGCTTCTGCTGGCCGATAACGAGCCGATGAGCGTGGACGAGAACTTCATCCCGGCCCACCGCGTGCCCGGTCTCCTGGACGGCGAACCACCCACCTCGCTGTACAACGTTCTGAGCGAACAGTTCGGGCTGGTAATGGAGTGGGGCGAGGACATGATCGAGGCCACCGCCGCCTCGCCGTCCACCGCACGGCTGCTGAACGTCGAAATCGGGTCACCGCTGCTGAAAATCCAGCGGCACGCGTTCGTTGCCCGTGCCATGGTGGACTATTCCGTGTCCTTTTACCGCGCCGACAGATACAAGCTCTGGGTGCCGCTGCAGCGTCCCGGAGTAAGGCCCACGCGCAACTACGCGTCTGGGTACCGCCAGCAATAGTCACGCCGCCCTTGCAGGGCCGCCCGGCAAGGCCCGCCGGAAGGGGACGGACGCAGCACCGCCAACCCTGCCGCCGACCGCACCAGATGCAGAAAGGCCCGGTCCCAAGGGACCGCACCAGATGCAGAAAGGCCCGGTCCCAAGGGACCGGGCCTTTCACTGCCAACCGCAGGGATTGCTCCTAGTGGCTGAGTGTCTTCTGGCTCTCGCCTGCTTCGACGGCCTCGTGGTGGCCATGGCCGGCTTCCAGCTCAGCCGGTGTGGCCGGGACAACCCGGTCCTCGAAGAACCACTGCGAAAGCTTCGCGCGGCGCTTTTCCTTGCGGTCAACGACGCCGTGCTCGTTAGGCTGCGCGGGGAGCGGTGCCAGAGACTCGAAGCCGACCAGCTTGAACCGCTTGTACTCGTCGAGAGGAGCGTGGACTTCGATGAACTCACCGTGCGGCAGGCGCACAATACGTCCGGTTTCACGCCCGTGCAGGGCGATTTCCCGGTCCTTGCGCTGCAGCGCCAAGGCGACACGCTTCGTCACTGCGAATGCGATGAACGGGCCGACGAAGAACAGCGCCCGCAGCCAGTACGTGACGTCGTTCAGCGCGACGTGGAAGTGCGTGGCGATGAGGTCCGATCCGGCGGCAGCCCACATGACGCAGTACCAGGTGAAGCCCGCTACACCGATCGCGGTGCGCGTGGGAGCGTTCCGGGGACGGTCCAGCACGTGGTGCTCCCGGTTGTCCTTGGTGATCCAGCGCTCGATCCACGGGTAGGTGAACAGCACGGTGAAGATGATGCCTGCCGGAACAAGCGCAGGCAACAGGACGTTCAAGGTCAGCACGTGGCCGAAGATGATGTACTCGAAATGGAAGTTTCCGATGACACCAGGCATGAGACGCAGGGCACCGTCAACGAAGCCGATGTACCAGTCAGGCTGGGTGCCTGCGGACACGGGTGAGGGATCGTAGGGTCCGTAGTTCCAGATCGGGTTGATGGTGAAGAACCCGGCCATGAGCGCAATCACACCGAAGACGATGAAGAAGAAACCGCCGGCCTTCGCCGCGTAAACCGGGCCGAGGGGGTAGCCGACAACGTTGTGGTCGTTGCGTCCCGGGCCGGGGTACTGGGTGTGCTTGTGCACAACCACCATGAACAGGTGGAGGACGATCATCAAGAGGATGAGCGCAGGCACCAGCAGGATGTGGAGCGTGTACAGGCGGCTGATGATGGCAGTTCCGGGGAACTCGCCGCCGAAAAGGAAGAAGGAGGTGTACGTGCCGATAACCGGGATGGACTTGATGACGCCGTCGATGATCCGCAGGCCGTTACCGGACAGCAGGTCATCGGGAAGCGAGTAACCGGTGAAGCCTGCAGCCATGGCCAGGATCAGCAGGACGCCGCCCACCACCCAGTTCATTTCACGGGGCTTGCGGAAGGCACCCGTGAAAAACACGCGGAGCATGTGCACGGCCACGGAGGCCACGAACAGCAGCGCCGCCCAGTGGTGGACCTGGCGCATGAAGAGGCCGCCGCGGACGTCGAACGAGATATCCAGCGACGAACTGTAGGCGACAGACATTTCGACGTTCTTCAGCGGAGTGTAAGAACCGGCGTAATGGGTCTCCGCCATGGAGGGGTCAAAGAAGAATGTCAGGAACGTTCCGGACAAGAGCAGGATGACGAAGGAGTACAGCGCCACTTCGCCGAACATGAACGACCAGTGGTCCGGGAAGACCTTGCGGCCAAACTCACGGAGAATCCCCGAGCCGCCGACGCGTTCGTCGACAAAATCAGTAAACCGCCCGGTCTTGGTGGTGGCTACGTAGGCGGGGGCTTCAGCTCTTGATGCTGCGCTCATGCTCATCACGCTCCCAGTAACTTGGTCCTACAGGTTCGTTGAAGTCGCTCGTAGCGACCAGGTAGCCCTCGTCATCAACCGCGATGGGCAGCTGGGGGAGAGGACGGCTGGCCGGGCCAAAGATAACCTTGCATTCCTGGGTCAGGTCGAAGGTTGACTGGTGGCACGGGCACAGCAGGTGGTGCGTCTGCTGCTCATAGAGGGCAACGGGGCAACCAACGTGGGTGCAGATCTTTGAGTAGGCGACGATGCCGTTGTAGCCCCAGTTCTCGCGGCCCGCAGAAGGGTTGAGGGCCGCGGGATCGAGACGCATGAGCAGGACGACGGCCTTGGCCTTCTCGTTCAGCTTGCCCTCGTGGAGCTCATTCAGGCCTTCCGGGATGACGTGGAAGGCGGATCCGATGGTGACGTCCGACGCCTTGATGGGCGTGCCGTCGGGGTCGCGGGTGAGGCGCTTGAGCTTGCCTTCCTGCGGGGCCCACATCGTGTGCGACAGCTTGTCATCGGGCCGCGGGCCAAGATCACCGAACACGGCAAGCGCAGGCAGCGGTGCGAGAGCAACGGCGCCGAGCAGGGTGTTCCGGATCAGGGGACGGCGCTTGATGCCCGTCTCCTCCACGATGTCGTCAACAATGCGCACCGCGGCCTGGCGGTCGTCTTCGGTGCGGATCGCATGACGTTCCTCGGAGACTTCGTGGTCCGGCATGAGGGCCTTGGCCCAGTGGACAATGCCGGTGCCGATGCCGAGCATGGCAAAGGCTGTACCTACGCCGAGCAGTGCATTCTGCAGCCTGATGGTAGCAATCGAGGAGTCATCGCCCAGATCGATAGCGAAGTACGCCACCAGGAAGATCACGGTGCCTACGACCGATGCGCCGAAGAGAACGGCAACCTGCCGTTCTGCTCGCTTTGCGGCCTTCGGGTCCGTGTCAGCCAGGCGCAAACGGTGCGGGGGAATTCCAGGATCCTGGAATTTCTCCACCTCATTCTGACCAGCCGTAGCTACGGTGCCCGAGTGGTTCGGACTGCCGTCACTATGGTTGCCCATGATTCGCCTCATCCTTCTCTCGTCTCGGCAATGCCGAGTTAATGTTCAATTTCAAACCTGCTGAACGGTCAGCAGGACATTCTTGTTGTGATCTGCGCGTGCTAGGACGAGCGGGACGTCAGCCAGATGGTGAAGGCGATGATGACGCCGAGGCCGGCGATCCAGACGAACAGGCCTTCCGATACAGGACCGAGGGCACCAAGGTCGGCGCCGCCGGGCGAGCCGTTGGCCTCGATCTGCTTGAGGAACGTAATGACGTCCCGCTTGCCCTCCGGGGAGATGTTCGCGTCATTGAAGACCGGCATGTTCTGCGGTCCGGTGACCATTGCTTCGTAGATGTGCTTGCCCGAAACATCGGCGAGGGCCGGAGCGAACTTGCCGCGGGTCAGGGCGCCGCCTGCTGCAGCAGCGTTGTGGCACATCGCACAGTTCGTGCGGAACAGCTCGCCGCCCTTGGCGGCGTCACCCTTCTCGTCGAGGACGCCGGCTTCGGGGATGGAGGGGCCGGGGCCCAGTGAGGCGACGTATGCCGCGAGCTGGTGGGTCTGCTGTTCGTTGAACTGGCCGGGCTTCTTGTAGGCCTGGGGACCATTCATCTGCATGGGCATGCGGCCGGTGCCTACCTGGAAGTCAACGGCAGCAGCGCCGACGCCTACCAGGGACGGGCCGGCCTGCGATCCGCTGGCACCCATGCCATGGCAGGTGGCGCAGTTGGCGGCGAAGAGCTTTCCGCCTTGCTCCGCATCACTGGCGCTGAACTCGGCGGTGCTGGCTTTTGCCTGGTTGACGGTGGTGGCAACGGCGTACAGCCCACCAGTGAGGAGGAGCCCCATCAACAACAGCGCAATGGCTGCCAGTGGGTGACGTCGCTTCTGCGAGAGTGCCTTCACGTGGTGGTTCCTTTATTCGATCGTGCGTCGGCTCCAGGAGCCGCTTCTTGAAATTCTGTCTCTTGTGGAAGAAGAGCCATGTCCTGGCTACTTGAGGACATAGATGACCAGGAAGAGGCCAATCCAGACGACGTCCACAAAGTGCCAGTAGTACGAGGTGACAATCGCCGACGTCGCCTCAAAGTGACCAAACTTCTTCGCGGCGAAGGATCGGCCAATGATGAGGAGGAAGGCGATCAGGCCGCCGATGACGTGCATGCCGTGGAAGCCGGTGGTCATGTAGAAGGCCGAACCGTAAGCGTTGGTCGAAAGGGTCACGTGCTCCGAAACGAGCATCGCGTATTCCGTCGACTGGCCGGCCACGAAGAACGAGCCCATGAGGAACGTCAGGGTGAACCACTCGTTCATGCCCCAGTGGGTGAACTGCAGCGGACCGCCGCTGCGTCGCGGCTGGAGCCGTTCTGCGGCGAAGACGCCCATCTGGCAGGTAAAGGAACTTGCCACGAGGACGATCGTGTTAACAAGCGCAAAGGGGAAGTTGAGCTTGGCCGTCTCTTCAGCCCACATCTGTCCGGAAGTTGACCGGAGTGTGAAGTACATGGCGAAGAGACCGGCGAAGAACATCAACTCGCTGGACAGCCAAACTACGGTTCCGACAGAAACCATATTGGGGCGGTTCAGCGTGGGGTGCGCCGGGGTACTGGGGGCATGGGTCGCAGATGTCACATAGACATTATGTCTGTAAAACTCCGTCCTGCCCAACGCAAACCGCCTTTTCGGGGGACTTTTTCTACAAAGACGCGAAATCGCGCGGAAAAGTTCCCGGAGGGGTTCACATTGGTTTTTGGAACCTGCACCTCGATAGCATCAGGAGGTGACTTCACAGGTATCGGCACAGGCGGCAGGTAACACCTGGCCGCGGCTCATTTCCGCACTGATGGACGGCAACGACCTGACTGCGGACAACACGGCCTGGGCCATGGACACCATCATGTCGGGTGAGGCGACGCCTGCACAGATCGCCGGATTCCTGGTGGCACTGCGTGCCAAAGGGGAGACGGTAGATGAGATTGCCGGCCTGGTGGAGGCCATGGTCGCCCATGCGAACCCCATTGCCATCTCGGGCGAGAAGCTCGACATCGTAGGCACGGGCGGCGACCAGCTGAACACTGTGAACATCTCCACCATGGCTGCGCTTGTCTGCGCCGGAGCCGGGGCGAAAGTGGTCAAGCACGGCAACCGCGCGGCATCGTCGTCGTCGGGTTCGGCTGATGTGCTGGAAGCCCTTGGTGTCCGGCTGGACCTGCCCATCGCGGATGTGGCACGCAACGCTGAAGAGGCCGGAATCACTTTCTGCTTTGCCCAAGTTTTCCATCCGTCGTTCCGCCACACCGCCGTTCCGCGCCGGGAACTTGCCATCCCGACGGCGTTCAACTTCCTCGGACCGCTGACGAACCCGGCGCGGGTGCAGGCCTCTGCCGTTGGAGTTGCCAACGCGCGGATGGCGCCGCTGGTGGCCGGGGTACTGGCCAAGCGCGGCAGCCGGGGGCTCGTCTTCCGGGGAAGCGACGGCCTGGACGAGCTGACCACAACCGGTCCGTCAACTGTCTGGGAAATCCGCGGCGGCGAGGTCACCGAGCAGCTTTTTTCGCCGGCGGAGCTCGGCATCCGTCAGGCGACTGTTGAGGAACTGCGCGGCGGAGACGCCCAGGCAAATGCCGCCGTCGTCCGCCAGGTGCTGGCCGGTGCAGCCGGTCCCGCGCGCGACGCCGTACTGCTCAATGCCGCCGCCGGCCTGGTGGCCTATGACCTGGAAGCCGAGGGGACTTTGACCGAGCGCATGCGCCGGGCCCTGCACCGCGCCGCCGAGTCCATCGATTCAGGATCCGCCGCAGCAGTCCTCGACAAATGGGTCAGCCTGACGCAGGCGTAGGAAATAGAAGCAAAGAAGTGGCCGGCACCGTTGTGCCGGCCACTGCTTCTTAATCACGTAGGTCCTGGCGGGGTGAGCGGCTACTCCTCGAAGCCCAGCGCAAAGGCGGCGTCGAGGTCGTGCTGGGAATACGCCCGGAAGGCAATATGGGTGGTGGTGTGCACCACGGCCGGCACCTTGGACAGCTTGTCCGCAATGACGTCCGCAAGCTCATCGTGCTGTGATACGCGGGCAACGGCGATGAGATCCCACTCTCCAGTGACGGAGTAGACCTCGCTGATGCCCGGGATGGCAGAAATCTCCTCGGCCGTTTCGGGTATTCGCGAGGCGTCTGTCTTGATCAGGACGAAGGCGGTGATCACTGGTAGCCCTTCCGGATTGTTGTGCCGTGGCGGTGCCCGGCGGGTGCGTGCTGTGCTGCCAGCCTAGTACATCAGCCTTGCCTCCGTGATCTCTGCCACCGCAGAAATCCGGCGACGAGCAGGCGGTAGCCAAGGAGGAGAACTGCGAGGCTGATAAGCGCCACGATGACGAACGGCAGCACCACTGTCTGCCCGGTGAGGGCCCGCAATGCCATGCCGACGCCCACCGTTCCGAGCCAGACGGCAACGCCGGCCGGCCACAGTGCCAGCGGGCCGTGCCAGAGCCGCAGGAGGAGCCAGGCGAGTGCCGCGCCGGCGAGGAACGGCCATGCTGTAAGCAAAGCGCCTGCTAGCACGTCACCCCGTGCGTGTGCGTCGCGGCCGATTGCGGCGAAGGTGATGATCAGCAGCGCGTCCGCGGTTGCCGCGAATGCGATGACGGCGGGGGCGGAGTGCCCGGTCTTGGTCAGGTCTTCTTTGGAACGCATGCCTTTGAGCCTAGCCGTTCCGCGGAAACGTGTTGCCCCGGCCGGTTCGATCGGTGACGATTGCGGACAGGAACGCGTAACACCTACATATGGAGGATCAATGAGGCTCATCCAGGTCGCGCAGCGCGCCGAGGACCTTGACCGGGCGGCTGCGTTCTACTCGGTGTTGCTCGGCACCGCGCCGCAGGCGGTCTTTGATCCGCCGGGCCTGCTCTTCTTCGACCTCGGTGGCGTCCGGCTTCTGCTCGAGAGGGGCGCGCCGCCGTCGTTGATCTATCTGGAGGTCCCCGATATCAGGGCACTCATGCCCGAACTGGAGGCCAGGGGAGTGGAAGTGGTTGCTGCTCCGCAGGTGATCTTCAGCCACGGGGACTCAAGGCTTGGCCCGGCGGGAACCGACGAATGGATGGCCTTCATCAGGGACAGCGAAGGCAACACATTGGGACTTGTCAGCCAGTTGCCAGGCAGCGGGGCGGCCGGCAAGGGAGAAGCCCGGTAGGGGTCTACGGCGGCGGCGCAGGCCCCTCCTTTGGCTCTTCAGCGGCGTGCCGCGAAACAAACACCGGACACCTGGCGTGGTGGAGAACGGCGTGCGCTGTGGATCCGATGGTTCCTCTGATGAGACCGTGGCCCTTGCTTCCCACCACCAGAACGCTCGCATCCGTGGCCGTTTTGAGCAGACCGCGCGGAACGGACGAGTCCTGTACGAGTTCGTCACTGACGTCCAAGCCGGGAGCTAGGGCCTGCGCCGTCTGAATAGCTGAATCGAGCAACGCCCTGGATGTACTCAGGCTTTCACCTGCGGCGCCACCTGGCTTCCCGACGCTGAAGTGGATTCTGCGCACATGAACCAGCACCAGCCCAACGCCGGCGGCGGAAGCCAGAGCGCAGGCATCCGCCAGGGCCCCCGTGTTGCCGGGATGCTCCACCCCGACGACCACAGGACCCCCGGGGTTGTCCTCAGGCCGGATTACCGCGACCGGGCAGTTTGAAGTGGCAGCCAGTTCCAGGCTGACGGAGCCCACGAGAAGTCCCATGAACCCGCCGATGCCCCGGCTACCGATCACCAGCATTGTGGCCCCCGCCGCCGCCCTTCGCAGGTGCTCCGCGGGCCAGCCGTAGAGCAGGCTGGTACGGATCTTCACCTGCGGGGCGGCAGATGTTGCATGATCGAGGCCCTCAGCAAGGACAGCCTCCGAATAGTGCTGCAGCCCGCTGTCTGGGATGCCTTCGACCGGACCAAGGTCATGCGTCAGGAGTGGCCACAGGGAACAATGCACGAGATGAAGCTCACAGTGGCGCAGGTCAGCCTGGTGTGCAGCCCAGCGCACGGCCCGGCCTGCTTCAACGGATCCGTCGTAGCCGACCACGATGCTCTGAGTGCTAGGCATCGTCTTGCCCTGGAGGGATGGGGCCGGACGCCGGAGCCGGCTGAGCCAACAATCCCGGCGGCAGTTCCGTGCCATGCGCAATCAGCACCGAGCACTTTGCGTGTTCGGCCACCGTGGCGCTGACGGCGCCGAGCAGGAGGCCTTCAAATCCGCCGTGGCCGCGGCTGCCCAGGATGAGCAGTTGCGCACGACTGCTTTCCTCCGCGAGCACCTTGGCGGCGGGTCCCTGCCTGATCACCACTTCAACATCGACGGCGGCCTTTGAGCCCAGCGCCTCGGTAACAGTCTGCGCACAGACCTTCCGCGCTTCCTCATCCGGCTCCCAGACAATCGGCTCAAAGGTTCCGAAGGCAATGTGGAACTGCCAGGCGGCCACGGCGACGATCCTGGCCGAGAGCAAGGGTGCGAGAGCGGATGCCCAGCGCAAAGCCAGGATGGATGAAGGACTCCCGTCGACCCCGACGACAATTGCGGCTTTAGGCTGGCCCTCCGGCGGGTTCATAATGCCGAGGCTACACACCTTCGCGGCGTGGGCACAGACCGGCAGAAAAAAACATCAGGTCGCTTCGATCACTTCTATCAGCTTCTGGAGCTGGGCAACCTCAGACTCGAGCGAGGAGGGAGTAGACCTCATGTGCGGGTCGGTTGATGGTGATCTCGTTCTCGGCGTGAGTCATCCTGTTCCTCTCGGCTGAGTGTTCGTTTGTGTAACGCTCGCCACAGGCGGCGCTGTAATTCATGACCTTACGGGACAGCTGGTTCCGATGTGTTGGCCGCGCATGAAACGGGGGAGCAGTAGCGATCCGCGGCGGACCGGCCTAGCATAATTCGCGTGGCAGGAGCCGCCCGACTACAGGAGATCGCCATGACAACGCTGTCAGATCGCCCAAACACCGCGCTGATGGTCCTCGACGTCCAGGTGGGCGTTGTGGCCGAGGCCCACCAGCGCGACGCGGTAGTCGCCAACATCGGCACGCTCATAGACAAGGCCCGCCAGGAGGGCGTCACGATCGTGTGGCTCCAGCATTCGGACCAGCACCTGGCGAAGGGGAGTGATGCCTGGGAGTGCGTTCCTGAACTGGTTCGCCGGGATTCGGAACCGTTGGTGCACAAGACGTTCAGCGACTCCTTCGAGGACACCGACCTGGAGGAAGTGTTGTCCAAGGCTGGGGTCGGCCGCCTGGTCGTGGCCGGTGCGCAGACGGATGAATGCATCCGGTCCACGATCCACGGCGCCCTCGTGCGTGGCTATGACGTGACGCTGGTCGGTGACGCGCACACTACGGAGGACCAGAGCGCCTGGGGCGCTCCGCCGCCGGACCAGGTCATCGCACACACGAATCTTTACTGGAAGTATCAGACGGCGCCCGGCCGCACCGCCGGCGTCACTGAGACGCAGGATGTGACGTTCAGCCCTTGAACCGACTTCGCAGCCGTGGACCCGAGACTATACGCTGTCGGCGATGGCATCCGCGGCGGCGACAACGGCGGTGTTCAGCTGGCCTGAGTAGGAAAGCACGCTGATTCCCAGAGGGATGTTGCCCCGCACCACACCGATCTGGAACAGCTCGCGCAGCTGGCCGCCCGGCGAAGTAAACAGGCGCCGGTGAGCCCGGCAGGTGCTCAGCAGAAGATTCACCAGCCGCTGGTGAAACATCGAACGGACCATCCATCGCTGCAGAAGGCGGCCGCCCGGTTGGTAGGGCGAATGCGGGCGCTGGGAGTTGGCGAAGTCAGATGACATGGGGCCGGGAGCCGGTGGGTCCTTCAGATCTGTGGCGATGATGCAGACCGTGAAGGTCCCGAGCGATGGACTGGCCCCACTCCTCCATGCTTGGCCAGTCCCGGTAGTCGCCGAAAAGGCCCCCGGCTGCCCGGAACCAGAATTGACCCCACCGGGGAAGCAGGTCAGGGCTGCCCACTCCTGAGAAAACGCGGTGACCACGTGGCATGAGAATGCCTGCGCTTGGAAGGAACCGGCACGAGTCTCGGCGAGCCGACCATCGGCTGCGGTTAGGAAGATCGGCGAGCGCTTGTCAGTCTGAGTTGACAACTGACGCTTGTCAATTCAGACTGACAGCATGAATGCTGATCAACTGTCCGCTCATATTCATTCAGTGGACCCGGTCGTCGGACTACGCGCCGTCGGCGCCCTTCGTCGCTTGGCAGAACAGGTCGAAGCCGTTCAGGTAAGAGTTGCCCGACAACAGGGGTGGACCTGGGAGCAAATCGGTGACGCCTTGGGCGTCTCGCGGCAGTCAGTACACGCCAAATACCGAGAGTGAGATGAACCATGTTTGAACGGTTTGCCGACGAAGCCCGCCAGATCGTTGGCTTTGCAATGGAGGAAGCCCGTTCCAGCGGCGACAAGCGACTGGGCACGGAACACCTGGTGCTGGGAGCGCTTCAGTTCTCCGGCCCGGCCGGCATTCTTGGGGTTACTCTCGATGACGCAAGGGCCGCGGCTTTAAAGCTTGACCAAGCAGCACTCGCGTCAATCGGAATAGACGCCCGGGGCTTTGAGCGGGCAATTACGCCTGGCCGAGGAAAGAAGCCACCTTTCAGCTCGGGTGCGCGGTCGGTTATGGAGGGCATGCTTCGGTACGCCATCGAGCAGAAGTCACGACAGATCACCACTGCGAATCTTCTGCTGGCACTTCTGGACCGCGAAGAACATGATCCTGCGGCCGCGCTCCTTAGCGAGTTGGGCGTCGACAAGGCCGAGGTCCGGCGCAGGGTCCTTTCCTCCTGATCCCGAGCTGGTTTCCGTGCCGTCGATCATTGTAGGCAAGCACGCCGAAGGCGACTGGCCACACATGGCACGGGGAGAGGCCTCCGTGTCCTATTCTGCAATCGAATCAAGGCGGGCCTCGGTGGAGCATCACGGCCAGCAGCCCGGCCACTTCGCCGTCCTCCGGCATGAGGGCGCGGATCAGGCGGGTGAGCCGGATCGCCTCGGCGGATCCTGGCCTTCGCGCGGGTGATCCGCTGCCCCCCATGGTGCTCTCCTGCGCGAGGAAGGCCCGCGCGATCTCGGGCGTGGTCGCGGTGGGCCTGGGTGATCGCCTCCCTGACGTCGACCACGCTCACAGGAACGACCGCACCTCGACCCTACGGTTGCAGGCGTTCGACCCCTCGGCGGCGATCTCGAGCGCCACGTCGAGATCGGGCGCCGTCGAACTTACTACTGGCGACGCGGCATATTCTTTGTCGAACCAATCGGTGCACTAAGTGCCGGCCTGCCTCGTCCGTTTCCATCCATCCGGGCCTCCGGATACGGGAACAATGGCGCAGTGGTATACGTTGCAGTCTCGTCAGACAAGTACGTCATAGAAAACGTCAGAAATGAGAATCACTTAAGTGGCAACCGATTACGACGAAGTCCGTTCCGACGTCAAGGAATCTCAGGACCGTTCTCTGGAGGCATTGCAGTCCGCGAATGCCCCGGATGCCCGCAGCGTCGTCAGCGAACTGGATGAAGCCGATGCACTGGACGAGGGCCTGACCCCGGGCGGAGAGATTGTCGCCGAGGAGCTCATCGTTCAGGTCATTCCTCAGGCCGCGGACGAGTTCACCTGCTATTCCTGTTTCCTGGTCCGGCACCGGTCCCAACTCGCGCGCGAGAGCAACGGCCACTCATACTGCATCGAGTGCGAAGGGTAAAGGCGGTCGTTTGCGCGACCTTAGCTCTCGGTGCGGTAAATGTGATATCCCAACCGCCGGCCGTAGAGCTCTTTGCTCCTGTGCAAAAAAGTCGCTAAAGAGTCGAGTTCCTGGCTGAACGACTCCATTTTCGGGCTGGGCTTCGTCTCAGACTCTTCCTGGCAGGCAGATGGTGAGACCATGCGCAGGTCCGGAGTTCTTCCAGCGTGACGGGCCCGATCCGGGCCTGGGTCATATCGAGGTCCGAGGTCATACAGCCATGAGCAAGTTGGCGCGCTTCGTCACGTCATACAGGCTCTGGACGCTTTTGGAAGTCACATGGCCCCGGCGGCAACCTGGGCTTTTGCGCAGTCGAGGTCCACCGGGAGCCGGTGCCGTCAGCGCTTGTCGCGGTCGTTGAATTCTTCGTCCAGTTCGTAGTGGCGGAATTCCGTTTCAGGGTCTGGTTCGCCGTCAACCACGACTTCGTGGTCGAGCTGGCGTTGGACCTGACTGTCCAGGACCTGTAGTTCGTGGTCCAGGACCTTGCCCAGATCCTCCGGGAACTCGTCTTCCGGAGTGAGGTGCAGCTTTTCGATCATTGAGTCCGCCATGCTTTCATACTGTGCCTTGTTTTGTTCAGTGTAGCTGTGATGAACAGAAGGCGTGTCCGCCCCTTCTGTTGGCATAGCTACGCACGGTTCGGATTCCGTGCCCCCGCGCTTTCGACTGCTCAGCGTCTCCGCCCGCGTCCATCTCTCGACCTGCCGTCCGCTCGTCGCTAATGTGGCACGCAGTGATATCGATTCCGGGCTATCCCGATCGACGCACAGGCAGAGGCGGCATCTGGTCGCCGTTCACGCGAAGGAGCGCACCATGGGAATCCTCTCAGTCGATCTGTTCATCACCCTCGACGGCGTGTACCAGGCGCCGGGCGGCCCCGACGAGGACCGCGAGGGCGGCTTCGAGTTCGGTGGCTGGCAGGCAGCGTATTCCGACGACGAGACCGGCGAGGCGATCGTCGCCGGCATCAACCGCATGGACGCACTGTTGCTCGGACGCAAAACCTACGACATCTTCGCGGCGTTCTGGCCCACCCGGGGCAACGACGACCCGATCGCGGTGACGTTCAACGCCTTGCCAAAGTTCGTCGTGTCGCGCTCCCTGACCGACCCGGCATGGGACGGAACCACAGCGCTGTCGGATGTCGCGGAGGTGGCCGCGCTGAAAGACCGGTTCGACGACATCCACGTCATCGGCAGCGGAGGCCTCGCAGGGTCGCTGCTCGAGGCCGACCTCGTCGACCGGCTGAACCTCTTCCTCTACCCCCTCACTTTCGGATCGGGTAAGCGGCTGTTCGCCGACGGCACCGGCGTGCCGGCGGCATTCCGCGTCGCGCAGCCGCCGCGGGCGTTCCCCAAAGGCGCGATCTCGCTCGCATACGAGCGCGCGGGCGCGCCGATCACGGGCATCGACATCAGCCAAGGGTAGCGGCGCCCAGCCCTCGGGCAGGTGTCGCGCCCTCGGCATCCGCTAAGCCATGGCCTGTTGCATGCTTATGCGCATAGCAAAGGCGTCTACCGCCCGTCCTCGAACCGGTGAGCATGCAGTTGGCAGAACGAGCAGACCATAATCTGCGGGCAAGCCAAGCCGCAGGTCTCCTGATCGGGCGTTACCATTCAGCGGACTGGCTCTGGGGAACGGTCGTTCATGCGAGAACGCCGTGTTTGATGCGAATCGGCCCTTTCGCGTAACAGCAGTTTCCGGAGCCTGCCGGCTGTTAGGCGAGAATGAACCGCATGACCCTTACGACGTTCGCCCTCATCCGCCATGGCCAGACTGACAGGAATGCGCAGCGCCGGCTGCAGGGATCCAGCGATATTCCGCTCAACGGCATCGGCCGCGGCCAGGCGTCCAACGCGGCAAAGTAGAAATCAGACCCTACTCTGAGCAGCTTTGGTTGGCCGACCTGGCGTCCGGTTGAGGTGCGCCGTAACTGGAACGCAATACCGGGACTGGACTCGTTCAGGTCAGGGGCGACTGGTGGCGGTGCGCGTGAGTGTTGTTCTCGATGTGGCAGGAAACGTATGCCGGTGGCGCGACCTGTACAGCTACTCCGGCACCCGCGGCATCGCCGTGATCTTCTCCAATCCTGGGCACCGTGAATTCTCGGGCCGGCTAGTCATCCATCTGCGGCAGGCCGGGTCTATATCAAGGGCGTGATCGTCAGGCTCTCGAGTGTTGCCGAGCCGCCGTGGGCGTAGATGGAGACTCCGGTGCTTGTTTTGTCCGGGAAGATCAGGTCGGTGAGCACCAGCTCGCCGTGTTGGGCGAAGACCTCAACAGAGCAGTGGTCGACGTAGATCTTCAGCCTGTATCGGCCGTCCAAGGCGTTGATGGGCGCGGTGTCGACGGAAGGGAATCCATCATGGAAGCCCGTGTCACCCGAGGCGGTCCGGTCAAGGATGAGGCGGCCCTGGGCGGGGTTGATGCCGATTCGGGTTCCTTCCGTGCCGCTCCCACGAACGATGAGGCCGAATTCCTCGGCCGTCCCGGTCGTAAAGTCGGCTTCGATGAGCTGAACCGTGCCCGTGGCGGCGGGGATCGGGCGTGTTTCCCCGGCCAAATGGATGGGGCCGGACTGAACTGCCGGCACCTCACCGCGGCAGACGGCTTCCTCGACGACATTCTGGACTAATCTGGTGCGGCCGCCAACGGTGGCCAGGGAGAGTTCCCGGGGCAGAGACATGGGACTGCGCCAGGGTGACGTCGGGATCTGATTGGCATAGTCCCAGTTGTTCATCCAGCCGATCATGATACGCCTGCCGTCGGGGGCGTCGCTGAAGGAGACGGCGGCGTAATAGTCCCGTCCCCAGTCCAGCCAGTGGTACTCCTGAAGGCGGTCGGGGTCTTGCGCCCCGCTGGTGATGGTGGAGTCGGAGGTGAATGTGACGCCGTCGAAGTCTCCTGTGAAGTACTGCCCGGCTGAACCGCCGTTCGGGCCACCGGGGTTCAGATTCACCGTCAGAACCCATTTCAGCTCCTGTGGATTGCCGTCGACCGGCAGGGCAAAGAGGTCCGGACATTCCCAGATGCCGCCGGTGGCGTTGGCGGGGCCGAAATCGCTGAGGTGTTCCCAGGTTTTCAGGTCCTCGGACTTGTAGAGGACTACTTTGTAGTCTTCGGCTTCGACGGCCGCCATCACCCAGTAGGAGACGGCCCCGCCGTCGTAGCGGAAAACTTTTGGGTCACGGAAGTTGGCCGAGTTACGGGTGAGCACGGGATTGCCCGCGTATTTTTCCCACGTGAAGCCGCCGTCCAAACTGTAGGCCAGTGACTGCGCCTGGACGCCGTGCAACGGCGAGGCATTCTTGTAGGCGCTGGTGTAGACGGCTACCAGCGGGGGCGCCGTTGCGGTGCCGAACCCGCTGCTGTTTTGGCTGTCGAATACTATGCTGCCGGAGAAGATGTCCTCCTGCTCGTCGCAGGCAATCGCGACAGGCTGTTCGGTCCAGGCGGAGAGGTTTTCCGAGGTCGCGTGGCCCCAGGACATGTTTCCCCAGGTGTTTCCGAAGGGATTGTTTTGATAGTAGAGGTGGTACACGCCTTGATGGTGGATCAGCCCGTTGGGATCATTGAGCCAGGTGTTTCGGGCCGTGTAATGCAGGGCGGGCCGGAAGGTTTCAGGGTGTGTGGTGGTCACGGCCGTCATGGGAGGTGTCTCGTTTCAGGTTCGGGATGAGGCAAGGAAAGGGCCTGGATCGTGCGGTGATCGGCAGGTTTGCGGCGGTGCTGGGGCCCGAGTCGTGGTTAGTGGTCAGCTGACCAGGCTTGCCCGCACTTCGGACGCGGAGGGGACGCTGATTTCCGTGTCGCGTTGAGGTCAGGAACCCGCTCGAAACATCCAGACGGGCGGGTCCGTAGGCCACATTGGCCGGTGAGCCCCCGGGGTGTTCGGTAACGCCTTCCCCTGTGTGGACCGCGTCGATGAGTGCTTCACCGACAACGATCACCTCGGGTGCGCCGGAGAGTGCGGCAGCGGGTTTCATCATGGGATTCTTTCCTGGGTTTCGGGCAGCCTGCAGCGAAGCTGTTTGGGTCTTGGTTGCGCGGAGAAAGCGGCCGGTCGGTGGCGGGCTGGGGGCGGTCAGGCGGCAGATTCTGGCACTTTGAGCGCCCAATGGGATTCGCTGAGGGTGACACGTTCGCCGCTTCCCCGGTTGGCGTTCCGTTCCGTGGCATCCCTCTTCGGCGGGCGGACGGTCTGGGTCCTGCGGGCGTCGGGGACGGCGGAGAGCAGCAACTGTGTGTACGGGTGATGGGGGGCGGCCATCAGCTCGATGCTCTCACCGCCCTCGACCAGATCCCCGGCGCACATCACCAGGGTTGTGTCCGCGATGTAGCGTGCGGATGCGAGGTCGTGGGTGATGTAGAGCATGGACACGCCCCGTTCATCGCGGAGTTTGCGCATCAGATTGAGAATTCCGATGCGGACCGAGACGTCGAGCATTGAGGTGGGTTCGTCGGCCAGTATGATTTCCGGTTCCACGGCCAGGGCTCTGGCGATGGCGACACGCTGCCGTTGTCCGCCGGACAGCTGGTGGGGGTAGCGGTCCAGCATCTGCTCGCCCAGGCCGACCGTTGCCATGAGTTCACGCAATTTGAGTTTGAGGGCCTTCGGGCTGTCGTTTTCTCCGTGAAGCTGTAGCGGACGTGTCAGGAAGTGCTCGATGCGGTGTGCCGGGTTGAGGGATCCGAAGGGGTCCTGGAAGACCATCTGGACCTTGCTCCGGTATTTCATTGATGCCTTGCGCCGTTCGGTGGCAAAGATGTCTTGTCCGTCGATGATGAGTTGGCCGCCGGTGGGCTGCTCAAGGCGGGCGAGAATGCGGGCGATGGTGCTTTTTCCGCTGCCGGATTCCCCGACAAGTGCCACAATCTCGCCGTGGTTGATGTCAAAGGAGACGTCGTTTACCGCGCGTACGGTCGAACGGAAGGGAAAGCTTCCCAGATGATAGTCCTTGCTCAGGTTGCGTACCTGGACCAAGGGCTCGGTCGCCCTTTCGGGGCGGGATGAGGTGCTGTGTGCGGGGCTCATCGGCGTGACCTTTCGCGGGGGACGACGTATTCGGGTAGGAGTAGGCACGCTGCGTCGTGGTTTTCGGCTTTTGGAAGGAGCGGTGGCGCGACGGTGCGGCACGCGTCGACAGCGAGCGGGCACCGGGGGTGGAAGCGGCAGCCGGTGGGAGGGTGGGCCATGTTCGGCGGGGCGTCCGGGATGCCTGTCAACTCAACTCTCGGGCCGGTCAGCGGCGGAAACGCTCCCATGAGGGCGTTGGTGTAGGGGTGAAGCGGGTTCTCCAGCATGTCCTTGGAGGGAGCGACCTCGACCAGCTTTCCCGCATACATCACGGCCATGCGGTGGGAGAGCTCGACCATGAGTGAGATGTCGTGGGTGATGAACAGAATGGAAAACCCCAGCCGCTGCTGAAGTTCTTTGATCTGGTGCATGATGTCCTGCTGAACCACCACGTCCAGGGCCGTGGTGGGTTCGTCCATGATGAGAAGGGAGGGTTTGAGCGCCAGCGCGATCGCGATCACTGCCCGCTGGCGCATTCCGCCGGAGAGCTGGTGCGGGTAGGACTTGAGGCGGTCGGGGCTGATGTCGACAAGTTTCAGCAGCTCCGCGGCACGTTCGCGGGCGGCTTTCTTGGGCATCCTTTCATGCGTGGTGAAGACGTCGACGATCTGATCTCCGATGGTCATGACGGGGTTCAGGGAGTTCATCGCGCTTTGGAAGACCATCGCCACGTCGCGCCAGCGGGTGCGTCGCAGTTCTTCTTCGCCCAGGTCCAGGAGATTCTTTCCGTTGAGCTCGATGGAGCCGCCTGTGATTTTTGCCGGGGTCTGCAGGAGCCGCATGACCGCGTTTGCGATGGTGGACTTGCCGCAGCCTGATTCACCGGCGAGGCCGAACACTTCTCCTGCGCCGATGTCGAAGCTGACACCATCGACGGCGGTAACGTTTCCGATTTCTGCCGTGTATTGGACCTGCAGGTTTTTCACGCTCAGCACGGGAGCGGCGGCGGTCCGGCCGATGTTTCCCCGGTCCTGTTCAGTTAGGGTTTCCATCTGTCAGCCTTTCTTTTCCACGCGCAGGCGGGGGTTGGTGATTTCATCAACGGCGTAGTTGATCAGGGCCAGGGCAAATGCGACGACGGCGATGGCTACGCCCGAGGGCAGGAGCACCCACCAGTCGCCGGTCATCAGGGCGCCGTCGTTGTTTGCCCAATAGAGGTTGGTTCCCCAGCTGACCGAGCCGGTATCGCCGAGCCCCAGGAACTCCAGGCCTGCCTGGGCGCCGATGCCGTAAATGACGCAGCCGAGCAGGGTGCTCATGACGATGGAGGCCATGTTGGGCAGGATTTCCCGGAACATGATGCGCCAGGCTTTCTCACCGGTCACCACGGCCGCGGCGACGAAGTCCTTGCTGCGCAGAGACAGTGCCTGGGAGCGGAGCACACGAGCGCTGCCGGCCCAGCCGGTGATGACCAGGACGATGACGACAGTGGCGGGGCCCGGCGGCAGGAAGGCGGCGAGGACCACCAGGAGTGGAAGTCCGGGGATGAGCAGGAAAATGTTGGTCAGCAGCGAGAGTAGTTCGTCGATGGCCTTGCCGAAGTACGCGGAGGCGATGCCGACGAGGCAGCCGATGAAGGTCGCCGCTATGCCCACGATGAATCCGACCGTCAGTGAGCTTCGCGATCCCCACAGGGTCAAAGCGAGCACGTCCTGGCCTTTGGAGGTGGTTCCGAGCAGGTGGGCCGCGGATGGCGCCAGGGATGCTTCGGGGCCGAAGTCGGAGGGGTTTCCCGGGGCCAGGAGGGGTGCCAGCAGTGCCAGGAGGGCAAATACGACCAGGACGGCCAGCCCGAAGAGGGCCTTCTTGTTCGTGAGGATGCCGTGGACGAACCCTCCGTGGGCAAGTCGTCCGGGGACCGGAGGTTCCGGTACTTGAACGGTGGGGTTGCCGGCCGTGGTGGTGGCGGTAGGTGTTGAGTTTGTAAGTGACATGGGGGACCTGTTTCTAGCTGACCCGGACCCGGGGGTCCAGCCGTACGTAAATGATGTCGACCAGGAAGTTAGCTGCCAGCACGGCGGCGGTGATGGTCAGGAAGATGCCTTGGGTCAGCGGGTAGTCCAGCGCCTGGACGGAGGTCAGGAGCTGGTAGCCGATGCCCGGGTACGCGAACACGGTTTCGGTGAGGAGAGCGCCGCCGACGACGAAGCCAAGGGACATGCCGAACGACGTCACTGAGGGCAGCATGGCGTTGCGCGCCGCGTACTGGAACATGATCCGTGCCGGACGGAGTCCCTTGGCCCGAGCCATCGTGATGTAGTCCTCAGCGGTGGTGGCGATCATCGTGTTGCGCATCCCCAGCATCCAGCCGCCGATGGAGACCAGGACAATGGTCAGGGCCGGGAGGATGAGGTGAGCGGCTACGTCGCCGATGTATTCGAAGGAGAACGAGGCGCTGAGCCCCGTGGAGAAGGCATGGCTCAGAGGCAGCCAGCCCAGGGTTATCCCAAACAGATATAGAGCGGCCATGGCCAGCCAAAAGTAGGGAAATGATCCGACGAAAATCAGCAGCGGAGGAAAGACGGAATCCAGGAACTTTCCGCGCCGCCATGCTGCCAGGACGCCGAGGAAATTGCCCAGAATGACGGCAATAACCAGGGAGGTGCCGCCGAGCAGGAGGGTCCATCCGATCTGTGAGCCGATCACCTCCGAAACGGGGGAGGGGAACCGGGACAGCGAGATGCCCATGTCCCCACGGAAGATGTTGCCGATGTAGGCGAGGTACTGTTCCCAGAGGGGCCGGTCGTCCAGACCGAAGAGCCGGCGGAGCGCATCCACCTGGTCCGGGCGCATCTGAGACTGGACTTGGGAGAACATTCTGCTGACGGGGTCCCCGGGCATCAGCCGCGGGAGGAAGAAATTAAGGGTGATGCAGGCCCAGAAGGCGATTACGTAGAACCCCAGGCGGCGGAGGAGGAATACCATGATTCCGCTTCTTTCTTGATGATTGTTGCGCCGCCCGGGGATCGGTCCGGGTCCGGCAGGTGGTAACGGTGCGGTGCGTGTGTGCAGCGGCTTTGGTGGCTGTTCGGAGCCGGTGGCCCCGAACAGCCACGTGATGCCTACTGGGCCGGCTTGAGTGAGGTCAGAACCAGCACTGTGGTGGCCGAGCGGGCCGAAAGAGTTGCATACGGGTTATCGTTGCTGGGCCAGCCCGTGAATCGCTGGTCGGTGTAGGCGCCCCACGCCGGACCGGAAAACAGCGGGATCACCGGGGCCACGTCATTGAAGCGTGCCTCCAGGGAGTCAATGAGGGTCTTCTGCGCTGCCGGGTCTGCCGTTGCCGCCAGCTTGTCGAGCGTTGCGGTCGCTTCCGCGTCGCCGAACCGGTGGTAGTTTTCGTTGGCTTTTTTGCCGACCGGCACAACAACCTTCTGTGACATTACGCCGCGGTAGAACTCGAAGGGCGTCGCGGCGGAGTTGCTCCAGACGATGCCGCTGTCGAAGGATCCGTCAGTGTACCCGGAGACGACCTGGGACCAGTCAGGGGAGTTGACCTCGACCTTCACACCGAGTTTTTCCATGTTCTTGGAGATGATCTGACCGACGGAGAGCCAGTCCGAAGATGCCGAGCCGACAGAGAACTTGAACTGGAACGGCTTGCCGTCCTTGAGGGTGCGGATACCGTCGGTTCCCTTTTTGTAGCCGGCGGCATCGAGCATCTGGTTGGCTTTGTCCGCGTTCAGCTTCGTCCAGTCGCACTTCTCGACGATGCTCTGGTCGCGCCAGCTGTTGTAGGCGTCGCTGAGGCCGGTGCAGTCGGCCGGGTGGGTGTAGCCTGACATGCCCAGGCTGGCGACCTGATCGCGGTCCACGGCCATGCTGAGTGCTTTGCGTACGACTGGATCGTTAAAGGGAGCCTTGGTGGTGTTCAGCTGCCAGTTGATCGTGCCCCCGGTGGTGGGGTACCAGAAGTGGCGGTGCGCCTGGTCCTTGTCGATGAAGGTTTTCTGCACGTTGGGGATGAACTGGTCGCTCCAGTCCACGTCGCCGTTCTGCAGGGCGAGGTTGGCCCCGGAGTTGCCGGCGAATGCCAGCATCCTGATCCCGGTAAGCTGCTGCTTTTCCGGCTGCCAGTAATTGGGGTTCTTATCAAGTTCGAATGACTGTGTCTGGAAATGGGAGACCTGTGTGTAGGGGCCGGTGCCCACCGGGTTGTCGTTGGTGGCCTTTGCCGGGTCCGCGATCTTGGACCAGACATGCTTCGGGGCGATGACCTGCTGGCCGACTTCGTAAAGTCCGGGTGCGTAGGGCTTATTGAAATCGAAGCGGACGGTGTGTGCGTCGACGGCGGAGACCTTGGCCAGGTAGTCGAATCCGCCTTGGATCTTTTTCTGGAGTTCAAAGGTGTACACAACGTCGTCGGCGGTCAGAGGCTGTCCGTCTGACCACTTAACCCCGTCGCGGAGGGTGAATGTCACTCCCTTGCCGTCTTTGTCTGCTTTCCACGATGCCCCGAGCCAGGGTACGGGTTCGCCCTTGACAGGGTTGACGATCAGCAGGGGCTCAAAGACCGACTGCTGCGTCATCGGAAGCGCGTTCGGGGAGAACGGGTTGAAGTTGCTGGTGAACGTTGCGGTGTCCTCCCGGGGGATTGTCAGGAGCCCGTTGGAGGAGCCTCCACCTTTTGCTGCGCCTCCAGATGTGTTTCCGGCGCTGCAGCCGGTCAGAGCCAGCGCGCCGATCGCCAGTGTGGCTGCAACAACCGACAGCGACCTTTTGGGATGGATTTTGGGCATGAGGGAACTCGATTCGTCAGTGAAATGGAGATGGGGTTAGCGGATGGTGGACGTCAGGACGCCGGGACCGGCAGGCGCGCGGATGTACGCTCCACCAGAGGGCATTCGATAACGTGTTGGAGCGGGGCCAGATCGCGGTTCGCTGCCAGTTTTGCCAGCAGCGCGACGCCGGTTGCGCCCATTTGCCGGAACGGCAGTGCGACGGTCGTCAGGCTCGGTCGCAGGTAGTTGGCGATAATTTCCTGGTTGTCGAAGCCAACCACGGAGATATCGTCCCCGATACGAAGCCCTCGTTCTTTGATGGCGTCGTAAGCGCCCATGGCCATACGGTCAGTGGCGCAGAAGATCGCGGTAGGCGGCAAAGCGCTGTCAAGGAGGGAGGACGCCGCGCGGTAGCCCTGATCTGCCTCGCCGTCCTCGTTAATGATCAACTTCTCATCCAGACCTATACCTGCCTGTTCAAGGGCGCGGATGTAACCGGACCGGCGGCCGATGGCTGCTGGAATGACCGGATCAAGGTTGATGAGCCCGATCCGGTCGTGTCCGGCCCCGATGAGCCTCATCGTGGCGGCGTAGCCACCCTGAGCCTCGTCAGGAATGACGGAATGGAGTTTGGCCGCCTCGTCAAAACAGTGAACCAGGACCGTCGGCACCTCGTCCGCAACAGCAGGCAACCGCACACCCCTATGCCAGCTTGTTGCATAGATCAGACCCTCGACACGGTGCTCGAGCATCGTCTCGATGGCCTGCCGGTCGGCGTCAATGCTGCAGTCAGTACTGGCGATGAGAAGGGTCTTACCCTCCCGCGCGGCCTGTTCCTGGGCGCCCCGGACGATGTTGGCGGCAAAAGGCGCGGTCACGATTTCCGTAATAAGCCCGTACAGCCTGGTCTGCTTGGACGCCAACGCTCGTGCTCCCGCGTTCGGGCGGTAGCCCAGTTCGGTCACGGCCCGGTGGACGCGGTCACGGGTTTCTTGTGGAATCCCGTTTCCCGTTCCACCATTCAGGACAAAGGAAACAGTCGTCCGGGAGACCCCGACATGGTCCGCGACATCCTGCATCGTCACTTTGGCCTGCCGTGAGTTCGTCTTCATTGACCGTCCGATGTCTAGTAACTAGGGCTGAACTTTGGATGAGAGTCTAGCTGGATCCACTGATGCGCGTTACTAACGCGCGTTAGTGGGTGTGAGATAGAACATATCCCGCGTTGGGTTGGGGTGTCAAGGAGCATGTGAGCGACCACTGTAATAAGCAGCCGCCTGAGTGCATGGCAGATCACAGCGCAGGAAGGGGACATACCGGCCCTGGGGCGCATGAAGTGGTCGCCATGGTCCAGCTACCGTACTTGTTCATGCGGCGCCGCCGAGGGCAGCAGGTCATGTCTTGCAGATTCTGCAATCGGAGCACTTCAGGTTGGCGTAATCTTCGCTATCGGTACTCACTGTGAGGGCGGCGGGTAGCGCGGCCTGACTCAGGTCAGGCGGCGGGGACCATCCAGAAACCGGCGACAGCAGCGCTGCCCGGTTCAGTGGTCATGCGAAAGGCATGTGCCGATACCGGCCCTACGTCAAGCTCCAGATTCACGCTATTTGCCTTTCCGCAATCGAGGGCCAGCTCGTGCCCCGTTCCTCCTCGGCGATCGGGCTGCGAGATGGTGAGGGATGCCTTGAGTACGCCGAGGCATGCAGCGGTTACCTTGTAGCTTCCCTTGGGTATGCCAATGACCGAGGCGCGGTACCCGTCGCCGCCCAGTCCGCCTGAGCCGCCCAAAACGACACCATCAGGTCTAGGGCCCAGGCGGATTTCCAGTTGCGCCTGGTTTCTTGCCCGGACGGCGGCGAGGTCGGGGTCGGCCTTTGGCAGGGGAGGGGGTGCTGGCCGGGAGGTGCCGGGGTGTGCGGTAGCCGGAGCCGCCTCCTCGTTCATGTATTCACAGGAACATAAAGCCACTCCAGAACTGGCTAAAACCAGTAACATCGCGATACCGCGGATCCAACATTTACCCCCAAGAGTTGACATGCCCGAAGCTTATCTCCATCCTGGCGGAGGTAAACCGTACTTTTGCACTAGTGAAGTTGCACCGGAGCCTTCCTCGGATCTTCAACCGTCCTTAGTCAAGATTGATGCGTTTCCCGTGCGGTTTCAGTCTGCGCCTCGTCAGGAGTGGGGATCGCACGGGTAGGCAATGCGGGTCTCGCTGTTTCGCCGGCCCGCCCCGGCGGGCACTTCCAGACCATCGCACCACGGGCCCCTTCTGAACCGTAGGTTGACATAATGTAGATTATCGGCGTTTCTATAATCAGCCGGAAGGGGCTGATCGGCGCAGTATCAAGTCGCGTCGTTGCACGCGTCGTGTACGCGTTGATGGCGCGACTCTAGCTTCAGCCGGTGACCAACCTGCCGACGTCGGCTGTACCGGAGTTGAGCGCGAACCTGATATGGCGTCATCCAGTCCAAGCCCAACGTGGTGTCCAAGTGCCGCAACCGGCTCATTGCAGCCGTCTGATCGAATCAGCCGGCCACGGCAACGTCGGCTTCGCCATTCCCGGGCTTCGCCAGTACCTCGGGGCCCAGGCCCAACCCTGAACCAACAAGGGTCGGGTGGATCTCCCGTATCTCACGCGCCGACGTAGGCCGCGAGGTGCTCGCCCGTCAGGGTGGAACGGGCGGCGACGAGGTCGGCCGGTGTGCCCTCAAAGACGATCCGGCCGCCGTCGTGGCCGGCTCCCGGACCGAGGTCAATGATCCAGTCGGCGTGCGCCATGACCGCCTGGTGGTGCTCGATGACGATGACCGACTTGCCGGAGTCGACGAGCCGGTCGAGCAGGCCGAGCAGGTTCTCGACGTCGGCGAGGTGGAGGCCGGTGGTCGGTTCGTCGAGCACGTAGATGTCGCCCTTTTCAGCCATTTGGGTTGCCAGCTTGACCCGCTGCCGCTCGCCGCCGGAAAGCGTCGTGAGCGGCTGGCCAAGGGTAAGGTACCCGAGCCCGACGTCCACGAGCCGGTCGAGAATCTTGTGGGCGGCCGGAGTACGTGCCTCCCCGGCCCCGAAGAACGCCGCCGCCTCGGTCATCGACATCGCCAGCACCTCGGCGATGTTGCGGCCGCCTAGCGTGTACTCCAGCACCGGCGCCTGGAACCGCTTGCCCTCGCAGTCCTCGCAGGTGGATTCGACGGTGGCCATGACGCCCAGCTCGGTGAAGATAACTCCCGCCCCGTTGCATGTGGGACAGGCGCCTTCAGAGTTAGAGCTGAACAGTGCGGGTTTCACGCCGTTGGTCTTGGCGAACGCCTTGCGGATTGGTTCGAGCAGCCCCGTGTACGTGGCCGGGTTGCTCCGACGCGAACCCTTGATCGCGCCCTGGTCGATCACCACGACACCGTCGCGGCCGGCGACCGAGCCTTGGATCAGCGAGCTCTTGCCGGAGCCGGCGACGCCCGTGAGCACACAGAGCATGCCCAGCGGGATGTCGACGTCGACGCCCCGGAGGTTGTGTGCCGACGCCCCGCGGACCTCAAGCGCGCCGGACAACGTCCGCACCGACTCCTTGAGCCTTGCCCGATCGTCGAGGTGGCGACCGGTGATGGTGTCGCTCCCGCGCAGGCCCTCGACGGTGCCCTCGAAGCACACGCTGCCACCTGCCGTGCCCGCCCCGGGGCCGAGGTCGACCACGTGGTCGGCGATGGCGATGGTCTCGGGCTTGTGTTCAACGACGAGCACGGTGTTGCCCTTGTCGCGCAGCTGCAGCAGCAGCTGGTTCATCCGCTCGATGTCGTGCGGGTGCAGGCCGATCGTCGGTTCGTCAAAGACATAGGTGATGTCCGTGAGGGACGAGCCCAGATGTCGGATCATCTTGGTGCGCTGGGCCTCTCCCCCGGACAGCGTGCCCGCCGGCCGGTCCAGCGAGAGGTAACCCAGCCCGATTTCCGCGAACGAGTCGAGCAGGTGCTGCAAGCCTTTGAGGAGCGGCGCGACCGAAGGCTCGTTGAGCCCGCGGACCCACGCGGCCAGGTCGCTGATCTGCATCTCACACAGCTCGGCGATGTTCTTGCCCTGGATCTTCGAGGACCTGGCCTCCGGGCTGAGCCGCGTGCCGTCGCACTCGGGGCAGGTCTGAAACGTGATGGCGCGCTCCACGAAGGCCCGGACGTGGGGCTGCATTGCTTCGACGTCCTTGGAGAGCATCGACTTCTGGATCTTGGGGATCAGCCCCTCGTACGTCAGGTTGATGCCCTCGACCTTGATCTTGGTCGGCTCCTTGTAGAGCAGGTCGTGCATTTCCTTTTTGGTGAACTTCGCGATGGGCTTGTCCATGTTGAAGCCGGCCCCGCTGAAGATGCGGCCGTACCAGCCGTCCATGCTGTAGCCGGGGATCGTTAGGGCACCCCCGGCGAGCGATTTGCTGTCGTCGTACAGCGCCGTGAGGTCAAAGTCAGAGACCGAGCCCATGCCCTCGCAGCGTGAACACATGCCGCCCAGGTACACGGCACCCTGCACCACACTCTTCTCGACCCGGCCACCGGCTTTCTCGGTGCTCATCACCCCGCTCGCTTTGCGCGTCGGGACGTTGAAGGAAAACGCCGTGGGCGGCCCGACGTGCGGCTGCCCGAGCCGGCTGAAGAGAATACGCAGCATCGCATTGGCGTCGGTGGCGGTGCCCACCGTCGAGCGCGGGTTCGCACCCATCCGCTCCTGGTCCACGATGATCGCCGTCGTCAGGCCTTCGAGCAGGTCGACGTCAGGCCGGGCCAGGTTCGGCATGAAGCCCTGCACGAACGCGCTGTAGGTCTCATTGATCATCCGCTGCGACTCCGCGGCGATGGTGCTGAACACCAGTGAACTCTTGCCCGAGCCGGAGACACCGGTAAACACCGTCAGCCGTCGCTTGGGAATCTCGATGCTGACGTCCTTGAGGTTGTTCTCGCGTGCGCCCTGCACGCGGATCAGGTCGTGGGTGTCGGCAATCGGCTGCGCTGGCGACTGCGTGTCCGTCTGGGTGGCCGTGATCATCGTGTCTCCATCTGTTAGCGGGCCGCCTTCGCGGTCTCCGTCGGCGTCCACTGGCTCCATCTAACCAGCCTCGAGCGGTACGCCCGGTTCACCATCGTGGGCGCGTCACCCCTCCGGGGCCCGGCACTTATCGGTCCTGAAGCAGCCCCAGGACGTTCCCGACGTAGTAGGACTCATCGGTCTGCGGCGGTACGCCGAGCAGGGCGGAGTACACCGCTTTGGCAGCCGCCAGGTCGGAAACGGGATGCAGCACCGTCTTGATTCCCTGGGTGGAAGAGCCGGTCATGGTCACTCCTGAAGTCGCGCATCGGGATTATCTGGCTCAGTCTAGCCGCGGCACGTGACCGTCGCTTCTCGATTCCTGACCGGTCTGGACATCTGATCCATGACGCACGACGGCCAGCCGGCCCATCCATTGTCTTAAGGCGTGCTCTCACTAAGAATGAACGAATGACGGTCTACGTGAGAGCACTCGAAACAGCTGTTCCGCCCACATTGCTCATCCAGACGGAAGCACGCGACGTGTTTGCTGCCCAGCCCGGCCTCACACGGCTCGGCTCACGGCTGGTTTCCACCTGCTTCGACTCAGCCGCCATCGATACCCGCTACACGGCCGTCCAGGAACTGACCATGGATTCGCAGGCGGAGAACCCGCAGTTTTTCGATCCCGCCACGGGACTGCTCCGGAGCCCCAGCACGAAGGCCCGCAACGACCTGTTCGCGAGGGAGGCCACGAAAATCTTCATCGAGGCCGCCTCTGCTGCCGTCTCCAGCTGCGCCGGGATCGATCCAGTTGACATAACTCATCTCATCACTGTTTCGTGCACGGGGTTCTTCAACCCGGGCCCGGACTACAAGATCGTCCGTGCGCTCGGTCTCAATCCTGCAGTGCAGCGCTACCACCTCGGGTTTATGGGCTGCTATGCCGCGTTCCCGGCGCTCCGGGCCGCGAAGTCCTTCTGCGAGGCGGACCCGGAGGCGGTCGTCCTCGTCGTCTGCGCCGAACTCTGCTCGCTCCACGTCCGCACCTCCAACGATCCGGACGCCATCATGGGCTCAGCTCTCTTTGCGGACGGCGCGGCAGCCGCCGTCGTCACAGCGCGCGAAGTACCCGAATCAACGCCGCTGCTGCAGCTGGACCACTTCGAAACTGTCCTCACGCCGGTAGGTGAAGACTCAATGGCCTGGAACATCGGTGATGAGGGCTTTGAAATGGTCCTCGGCAACTACGTTCCGCACATCATCGACGACCACATTGTGGGCGCCCTGGAACCGCTGCTGGCCCGCGAAAGTTCGCTCACCGGACTCCCCTACCGGGACATCACCCACTGGGCCATCCATCCGGGTGGACGCAGCATCCTGGACAAGGTGCAGTCCCGGCTGGACCTCACCGACGAGCAACTGGTCCCGGCCCGTGAGACCCTCCGGAACTTCGGCAACATGAGCAGCGCCACAGTGCTCTTCGTCCTTAGGCACATCCTCGATCTTCCGGCGCAGGAAGGCGACGAACGCATCTGCTCCATGGCCTTCGGACCCGGGCTGACGGTCGAAACCGGACTTTTCACGAAGATAAACCAACCGCTCCAAGACCCACGGCTGGCGGACGAGGCCGAATCCTCCCTGGCCTGACCGCGCCATGGGACTACTGGGCGCGCGCGACGCCGAGGCCATCGAGGACATGGACCGGCCGGACTGCGATCCGGAACGCCTTAACCGCACGTACAGCCAGTTTGCACTCGTCAACCGCGCCGTCTCGGGCTGGCACCTCCTGTACCGCAGCAGGCTCCGGCCGCTCCTCACGCCCGCCGCACCGTCCACCCTGCTGGACATCGGTTGCGGCGGCGGGGACCTGGCGCTGATGCTGGCCAAGTGGGCGGCCAGGGACGGGATTCAGCTCAACATCACGGGCATAGATCCCGACGCCCGCGCCTACCGGTTTGCAGCGAGCCGGGAACCCGTGCGGGGGGTTCAGTTCCGCCAGGCCACGAGTGCCGAGCTCGTCGCGGAGGGCAGGGCCTACGACATCGTCATTTCCAACCACGTGCTGCACCACCTCACCCCGGCCGAACTGCAGAACCTGCTCAGCGATTCCGCGGTGCTGTCCCGGCGCATCGTGCTCCACAACGATCTCCGGCGCAGCGCCCTGGCCTACGCTTTGTTTGCGGCGGGCGCGCTGCCACTGGCCGGCTCGTACATCCGCCGCGACGGCCTGACCTCCATCAGGCGCAGCTACACCGTGACGGAACTTGCCGCCGTCGTGCCTTTTGGGTGGTCAGCGGAGCCCCACTCCCCTTTCCACTGCCTGCTCACCTACATGCGGGATGCCGGCCGTGACTGATGTCCTGATCGTTGGCGGCGGCCCGGTGGGCCTCTATCTCGGCGCGCTGCTGCTGCAGCATGGAGTGGCCGTCCGCATCCTTGAAAAGCGGACCGGGCGGAACCCGCATACACGGGCCATCGGCATCCATCCCCCGGCCCTGTCCGCCCTGGACCGCATCGGCGCAGCCTCTCCGCTGATCGCCCGGGGGATCCCCATCCGCCGTGGACGCGCCGTATGGCTGGGCCAGGAAATCGCGCACATGCCGTTCGCGCCGGTGTCGGAGCGCTACCCGTTCGTCCTGGCCGTCCCGCAGCCGGTCACTGAGGCCGTCCTCGAGGCCCGGCTCCTGGAATTGGACGGCGGTGCCCTGGTTCGCGGAGCGCAGGTGACGGACATGCACGACGACGGCGGCAGGGTCACTGCCGACGCCACGGTCGCCGGCACCCGGCGGAGGTTCTCCGCCTCGCTGGCGGTGGGGGCGGACGGCGCAAATTCCACAGTGCGGCGGCTGCTGTGCGTGCCCGCTGCGGAGCGGCGATACCCGGACCACTATCTGATGGGCGACTTCCCTGACTCGAGCCCGTACGGGGAGGACGCTGCCCTGTTTCTCGAGGCCGGCGGGATCGTCGAATCCTTTCCGCTGCCGGGCGGAGTCCGCCGCTGGGTTGTCAGGCTTTCCCGGCCGCCGGACCGTCCCGACCCTCATCTGCTGGCCGGCCTCGTGGGCGACAGAACCGGTATTGCCCTGGACGCCGGCAGCAACAGCATGCTCAGCAGCTTCGGCGTCCGTTCCCGCCTGGCGGCGCGCATGGTGGCCGGGAGGACAGCCCTTATCGGAGATGCCGCCCACGAGATCAGCCCCATCGGCGGCCAGGGCATGAACCTTGGCTGGCTGGACGCGGAATCCCTGGCGCCGGTCATCCTGGCCGCCTTGCACAGCCGGCCATCCGGGGCGGACCTTCGCCGGTTCAACGCGTCGAGGCGCCGGGCCGCCGCAGGGGCGAAACGCCAGGCCGAGGTGAACATGGCGCTGGGCAGGCCGCTCCCGGACGGACTGCTGCGGATGCGGAACGCCGCGATCGCGCGGATAGGAGCGGCGCCGGCGCTGAACGCCCACGTGGCCAGACGGTTCACCATGCAATGAGAGACCCATGACCGTGCAATACAAATTCCACTTGGCGGGGAGCGCCCGCATGGCTCCCATGTCCCGGACTTCCCACTCGGTAAGTGCCGCAGTCGGCTGTGTTCTCGCCATTGCTGCGCTGCTCGGTGCCGGCGCGTGCACCCCGCAACCTGTTGAGCCCGACGGGCAACCGAGCCCAGTCGCGGGTTCCTCCGCTGCTGCGCCGCTCACCGCGATGGTGAATCAGTTCCGTGACAACTACGGGAACCAAATCATCGAGATCCAGTTGACCAACAACGGCAAAGACACTGTGACGGTGCAGTCAGCGGGCGTCGCCAGCCCGTTGTTCGCAGCGGGGATTGACTGGCACGGCTCCCCGGACGGAGTCGACCTCCCGCCCGGCCAGGGCAAGAGTCTGCCTGCGAAGTTGACGCCTGCCAGCTGCAGCCCCGGCCCTGCTCCGGATGGCAGCAAAAGCCCTGGGGCCGACATTCCGCTGCCGGTCGTGACCGTCACGCTGGTGCCCGGCTCTGCGCCGGGCCCCGCACAGCGGAACGTTCCTGCCACAGACCCCTTCGGCGTGCTGGCCCGCAACAATTCGGAGCAGTGCCTGGCCAGTGAGGTACGTGCCGTCGCCGGGATCGTCCTCGGACCGGAACTCACTGTGTCCGCCGACGGCGAGCGTGCCGCGCTTCATCTGTTCATCCGGCCCGGCGTTCCGAAGTCCTCCGGAACCGCCAGCGGGCCGGCTCCCGGTTCTCCGGCAGAGGGCGCACCGGCCCCCGGCCGCGGCGGGGCCGCCACGAGCCTGGTCATCGAGCGCATTGAGACCACAACGCTGTTGGCCGAGGATCCCGCCAGACCCTGGCCTCGGGACATCATGGTGAAAGCCGGCGGCCCGGCCGTCAATTTGGACCTGGGAGTCCGTCCCGCCCGCTGCGATCCGCACGCGGTTGCCGAGGACAAGGTGGGCACGCTCGTTCCGCTCCGCGTTGCCGTGGGTGACCGCACAGGCCTCGTGAAAGTCGCCGCCGGGACCGCCTTGAGGGGCAAGATCTACGACTTCGTCACGGCGGCCTGCGCGCCCCATTAGGCTTTCCCCATGAACCAAGCATCTCCGCCAACCTCCTACACCCCTGACCGCATCCGGGAGACCGTGCAGGAACTGCTCGCGCTGGAAACGCTGCCGCCCATAGTCCAGGCAGGACATCCTGTCCTGAGGCAACGCTCCGCTCCGTTCGAGGGGCAGTTAAGCGCGGCCGAACTTGATCAGCTGGTTGAGGTGATGAGGAAGGTCATGCACGCGGCACCCGGTGTGGGCCTGGCGGCGCCCCAGCTGGGGATTCCGCTTCAGCTTGCCGTTCTCGAAGACCGGTTTGAGGTCGATGACGACTTGGCGGCAGCGAGGGGCCGGATACCGCTTGAGTTCTTCGCCGTCCTCAACCCGGCCTACCAGCCGCTGGGAGACCGGACTGCTGCCTTTTTCGAAGGCTGCCTGTCCCTTTCCGGGCTGCAGGCCGTGGTGGAACGGCCGGAAAGTGTCCGGCTGGACTACCTGACGCCGGCAGGAGATCCGATGAGCCGGGACTTCAGCGGCTGGCAGGCGAGGATCGTCCAGCACGAGACTGACCACCTCCACGGAACGCTGTATATCGACAGGGCCCAGCTCCGCTCGCTCAGTACCAACAGTGAGTACGCGGCGCGCTGGGCCGAACCGGGCATTGGGAAGTCCCGCCAGGAGCTTGGATTTCTGCAGGGTTCCTCAATACCCGGGCTCCCAAGTGCGGGCCACCCGGACGGCCCCTAGTCCCCCACCCGCTAGTCCGCGGCCTCCTCGTTCCGCGCCTCTTGGCCTTCCGCACCACGGTTGGACTCCGTTGGCAGGTACCGTGCCCACCACGCCAGGATGTGCTCAAAGCGCTGACGGCGGTGATGAGGCGTGCCGGACCGGGACAGTTCATGGTCTTCGCCGGGGAATACCAGGAACGCCGATTCCACGCCTTGCTGCTTCAACGCAGTGAAATACCGCTGGCCCTGTTCCACCGGGCAACGGAGATCGTCCTCGCTGTGGATGACCAGGGTGGGCGTCCGGACGCCGGCGATCGTGGCCATGGGGCTTTGGGCCGCCACCTGCTCGGGTGATTCCCCGGTGTATTCGCCGCCGAAGAACCAGCCGATATCGGATGAGCCGGCGAAGCTGACCGGATCCAGGAAACCCCGCTCCACGATCGCGGCCTTGAAGCGGTGGTCCTGGCTGATGGTCCATGCGGTGAGATATCCGCCGTAGGAACCTCCCATGATCCCGAGGGCCTTGGCGTCCAGCGCGGAGAATTTGTCCAGGGTACCCTCCAGGAAGGCGAGAACGTCCTGCATGTCCACAGTGCCCATCCGCTCCTTGATGGCCCTGCCGTGCGCTTGCCCGTAGCCTGCCGAACCGCGCGGGTTGCACATCACCACCGCGTAGCCGGCCTCCGCGTAGACCTGCGCTTCGTCAAAGAGAGCCACGGTGTATTGCGCGAACGGACCGCCGTGGATGTTGAGCAGCACCGGGTGCGGGCCCTTGCCCGGCGGCATCAGCACCCAGCCGTGGACTTCGTACCCATCCGGCGACGGGAAGACCAGCTCCCGGGGCTCGATGATGCCGGCCTCCGTCCGCAGGGCGGCCGAGAAATCCGTCAGTAGCCGCAGCTGGCCGTTGCCGAAGAAGGCGACGTCGCCTTCCGTGGCGGAGTCCGTGAAGCTGATGAACAGTGACGCGCCGGCGGCGCCGGCGCCGGTGACCACCCTGTCGCCGTGGACCAGCAGGGCATGGCTACCCGTGGCGCTGAACTCAAGCAGTTCCACCGTGCCTTGGGCGTTGTTCAGGGCCAGGGCAGCGTCGCTGCCGCGGAGCTCGATCCGAGCACCAGGGGCGGCAACGTCCATGTTTTCGGCGTCACTGAGCGCCCGGGCTTCTCCGCCCGCCGCGGGCATGACGTGGAGAACGGTGTTCTTTGCGACGAAGTCCCGGCTGGAGCCGCCAAGGTCCTGGGCGGTGAAAAACAGCCACTTCCCGTCCTGCGACTCGCGGACGTCAAGAACGGTCTGGGGCCCAACGTTTGGGGCCTTGACCGGCACCGGATCACCGCCGCCGGCGGGAAGGCGGTAGATGCCGCTGACCAGGTCCTGATCGCTCGCCTCGTGCAGTTCGGCCACAAAGTAGACCGATGATCCGTCGCTGCTGAAGGATTCACCGGTGTGGTCCGTTGCCGCCGTCGTGAGTTGCCTCGCGTCCGGAAGGCCGATGGCCGCTCCTGCGTTGCCGGCGGACTGCCCGGGCCGGTCCCCAGCGGTGCGCGCACCGTCCCTGAGCGCGCGGCCCGCGGGCCTAATTTCGGGCTCCCCGCCAAGTTCCGGAACATCCAGAATGAAGAGCTGCAACGGCTTGTCGCCCGTGTAGCCAACGCCGTTCATCCTGTACTTGAAGCCGGTGATGAGGCGGGCATCTTCACCGCCTGCGCTGACGCCCTCGATGGTGCCATAGCGGCCGTCGTCAGGCTCCCTTGAGCCAAAGACTATGCGCTGCGAGTCCGGTGACCAGGCGTAGGAGGAGACCCCGAGGGGCCTGTCCGTCAGGAGCTGGGGCTCTCCCCCGGCGGCTTCCACCACGTGCAGCTGCGGCTTGCCGCCGGGGGTGGCCCGCAGGAAGGCTAGGACCCGGCCGTCAGGGGAAAAGGCCGGAGCGGTGTCCCGGAAGCCGCGTGTTATTCGGCGCGCCGGTTTTTCGGGATCCTGGGGGACGCTCCACAGTTGGCCCACGTAAGCGTCGGCATCGAAGTCGGGGCGGGTGACCGACACAACGGCGCGTGAGCCGTCAGGGTGGGCGGCAGGGGCGGAGACGGACTTGAGCAGCGGCAGGTGTTCAGGCTTCACCCACGTGAGCCTAGCGTCTCGGCCGAGGCGTGTGAAACACCTCACGGTTCCCTTTCCCCACGGCTTTACCTTCTGGCGCACCCGGTCAACAGCCCTAGGATTGTCCCCATGCCATCCCGCCTGCCTGCCCTGCTGTGTCCTGTCTGCCGCGCCGGCCTCGCTCCCGTCCCGGCCGGGGCGGATGGAGGCACGGCCTCCCTCGCCCGTGCCCTCACCTGCCAAGCCGGCCACAGCTTCGACGCCGCCAGACAGGGCTACTTCAACCTGCTGGTCGGCAAGGGAACTGCATTCGAGGCGGACACTGCTGACATGGTGGCCGCACGCACCGCCTTTCTCGACGCCGGACATTATCGGCCGCTTGCAGATTCGGTGGCTGCCGCGGCCGTACCTGCCCTGCGCGGCCCGGAACCAACAGTCCTTGATTCCGGCACCGGAACCGGCCACTACCTGCGGGCGGTACTCGACCGCGTGGGCACAGCGGTGCCTATTGCCGCCGTCGGACTGGACATCTCAAAGTTCGCGCTCCGGCGCGCGGCACGGCTCAACCCCGAGGCCGTAAACCTGGTGAGCGACGTGTGGCAGCCGTTTCCGGTGGCGGACGCCGCCGTCGACGTCGTGACGGTGGTGTTTGCGCCGCGCAACGCCGCTGAATTCTCCCGCGTACTTAAGCCCTCCGGCCGGCTGGTTGTGGTGACGCCCCGGCGTGGGCACCTCGGCGAAATCGCCAGCCAGACGGGAATGCTCGGGATAGAGCCTGGAAAGGATGAACGGCTGGCCGACGCTCTCGCGGCCCATTTTGAACTGCTGTCCGCGCAGGACCTCGACCTAAATCTTGAGCTCTCCCCGGCTGACGTTGCCAACCTGGCCCTCATGGGCCCTGCCGGCCACCACACCGACCGCGGCGAATTGGCGGCCCGGCTGGCCCGCTTCCCAGCTCTGACCGGTGTCAGCTGTAAGTTCCGGATCAGTGTCTTTCTCCCCGCGGGGGCGGCCGATAAATAACGGCTTGGCCACGTTCTGGCGCGGGCTCGCCGGTCACCTGCCCGGCGTTGCCGGTTCGATCTAGGATGGAAGAAAGTTACTGAGGGTCTGCCCCGCAGCCCCCGGGATCAAGGGGGAACCGAATGTTCGAATGGCTAGGCGAAAACTGGTGGGCACTCTGGCTCACGGTATTTCTCGCGTTCGCAGCCGTGGAGATGCTGACCCTTGATTTGTTTTTCATCATGCTTGGCGGAGGCGCCCTGGCCGCGCTTGTGGCCGATTTCACCGGGGCTGACCTGTGGCTTCAAATCGTAGTCTTCTGCGTAGTGTCCCTGCTGATGATCGCCTTCGTCCGGCCGGTCACGCTCAAGCACCTTCACAAAGGACCCGCTGAACAGCGCACGAACATTGACCGCCTGATCGGCGAGACGGCGCTTGTCATGGAGGCCGTGTCCTCCACCGGGGGCCTGGTCAAGATCGGCGGCGATATTTGGAGTGCACGCTCCGACTCCGGTGTGCTGGCGGAAGGCCAGCGCGTGATCGTTGCCGCCATTGAAGGCGCGACGGCGGTCGTGGCACCACAGTCGGAAACCGCCATCCAGTAACCGCCGGACACATCAAGATTTCTGCTGTTTCCAAGCAGGCGGCAGCAGATATGGCGGCTGAGCCGTCAACGTACAGCTTCACTGAAAAATTGGGGAATGAAGGAGAAGTATGGATAGTCCAGGAGGATTCGCCGTCACGATCGTGATGCTGGTCCTGATCGTCTTTGTCGTCATCGTGCTGGTTCGTTCAGTGCGGATCGTGCCACAGGCCCGGGCCGGTGTTGTTGAACGTCTGGGAAAGTACCAGCGGACCCTGAACCCTGGCCTGACCATCCTGATCCCGTTCGTTGACCGGTTGCTGCCGCTGCTGGATCTTCGCGAGCAGGTGGTTTCGTTCCCGCCCCAGCCCGTGATCACGGAGGACAACCTGGTGGTGTCCATCGACACCGTGGTCTACTTCCAGGTGACGGACCCCCGCGCTGCAACGTACGAAATCGCGAACTACATCCAGGCTGTGGAGCAGCTGACCACCACGACGCTCCGGAATGTGGTGGGCGGCCTGAACCTCGAAGAGGCGCTGACGTCCCGCGACCAGATCAACGGCCAGCTCCGCGGTGTGCTGGACGAGGCCACGGGCCGCTGGGGCATCCGGGTTTCCCGGGTGGAGCTGAAGGCGATCGATCCGCCCCACTCCATCCAGGATTCGATGGAGAAGCAGATGCGGGCTGAACGTGACCGCCGTGCCGCGATCTTGACGGCCGAGGGCACCAAGCAGTCGGCCATCCTGACGGCGGAAGGCCAGCGGCAGGCGGCCATCCTCAAAGCGGAGGGTGACGCCAAGGCGGCCATCCTCCGCGCCGACGGTGAAGCCCAGGCGATCCAAAAGGTGTTTGATGCCATCCACAAGGGCAATCCGGACCAAAAGCTCCTCGCCTACCAGTACCTGCAGACGCTTCCCAAACTCGCCGAAGGTTCTTCCAACAAGCTGTGGATCATCCCCAGCGAGGTGGGCGAAGCCCTCAAGGGAATCGGCAACGCGCTGGGCGGCACCAATCCCGACCCGCGCTCCGGCGACCTGTTCGGCGCGGGTGACGACGCCGACAAACAGCCTGCATCCTAGATTGCGGAATACGAGGGAGGCACGCCGCCGGGCGGGCCTCCCTCTTCCATGGCGTAGAGGGGGCAGGCCCTTGGAGCCGCCTCCGCGTTGCTGGAGAGGCAGCAAATCCGTATAATGGGATATTTGTCCGGTCGGTTCACTCCGTTCGGAACAACATTGCTTGGCAGAGCGTTTCAATTAGTGATGCTACGTAGAGCACAACGTAGTCCGGAGGCAGCTTTGAAACCTCCGGCTAGCGCGGAGCCCGCTCCGCGAACCGACCAGAGGGAGAAATCATGAGCGATCGCAGCCTGCGGGGCATGCGTCTTGGCGCCCAAAGCATGGAGACCGAATCCGGCGTGGAGCCGGCTCCGCGTCAGCGGGTTGAGTACCGGTGCGAGGACGGCGAGCAGGTCTTTGTAACCTTCTCCTCCGAAGCCGAGATCCCCCCTGTCTGGGTTTCCAAAACCGGCAAAGAAGCGCTGCTCGTTGATGGCGAACGCCCGGACACCAGCAATGAAAAGGCTGTCCGCACACACTGGGACATGCTGCTGGAGCGCCGGTCGCTTCCCGAACTTGAGCAGATCCTCGAAGACCGCCTCACCATTCTGCGTGAACGGCGGGGCGAAAGGCGCTCAGCCTAGCCCCCAGTGAAGCGCCAAAAGGCCGGATCCGCTGCGCACATGCAGCGGATCCGGCCTTTTGTGTTGCCGGCGAAAGCTTAGCCGGTTCAGCCGGGCGGAGCGGCTATGCCCGGCTGGACGCCGGCCGCCTTCCCGTCAGTTTGTTCCAGCGGGCCGTCAGGCCCCACTTCGTCACATTGATCATGGCTTCGACCACGATGTTTCCGCTCATCTTCGAGGCGCCCAGTTCACGCTCCACGAACGTGATGGGGCACTCGACGATTTTCAGGCCCATTTTGGCGACGCGCCACGCCAGGTCCACCTGGAAGCCGTAGCCCACAGACTCGATCTGGTCCAGGTTCAGCTTCTCCAGGGTGGTGCGTCGGAAGGCGCGGTAGCCGCCCGTCACGTCCCTGATCTTGACTCCCAGCATGATCCGGGAATAGGTGCTGCCGATGCGGGATATCGCCTGCCGGTACAGCGGCCAGTTAACGACGCTTCCGCCGCGTACCCAGCGTGAGCCCATCGCGAGGTCGGCACCCTGTTCCACAGCGTCCAGCAGCAGGGGCAGCTGCTCCGGCTGGTGCGATCCGTCCGCGTCCATTTCGACCAGGACGTCATAGCCGGCCTCGAGACCCCACTTGAACCCGGCAATGTAGGCTGCGCCCAGCCCTTCCTTGCCCTTGCGGTGCAGGACGTGGACCTGGTTGTCTTCGGCAGCGATACCGTCCGCCAGCTGTCCGGTGCCGTCCGGGCTGTTGTCGTCCACAACGAGGACGTCGGCTGCCGGCACCGCCGCACGCAGGCGTCCCAGGGTGATTGGGAGCGACTCCAGCTCGTTGTAGGTGGGAATGATGGTGAGGACACGCACAGGGGAGGCCTTTCCTGGATGGGAGCGGTCAGCACGCGTGGAGTGTGGCGGGGCCGCCGACTCGCAAAGCGCAACTCTCCATTATACGGGCGATACGCAGACCGTCTTTCCGCCGCTCTCTGCACACCTTGTCCTCAGCCGGGACTCCGCTGCAACTATTCTGAGTGTGCCCAGCCATGCCCGCCCTGTGCCGGACATGCCACGGGCAGGTCCACACACGCCTCGGGCCAGTTCCGGTTTACGCGGTTGCCGGTAAGGGAACTGTTTTCTGATGCGTTATGGACCCGCCCACGGGGTGCCACCGCCGCGTGTCGCCCGGTGGCTTGCGCGTCCGATTTGTCTCGCTGGTGGCCAGACAGACACCGCTCCAAATGCATCCGTCCGTTGACCCTCAATGCTACGGACTGCCGATGCCCTGTCAACCGGCACCTGACCTGCCCCTTAATGTATAGCCGCAGGTCAGGGCCGGTTTCACTGCGGGCAATCCTCCGCAAATTCACGGCTCCGTGGCGCTTTGTTGCAGTGCCGTCCGCCGCTGCAGCCCTCAGCCGCGGAAGCCCGCCGAGGAGTGCAGTTCCAGTCCGTCCCGGACGGTCTGGAGGCAGCGCGGATCGGAACCGGTGTCGAGGGCCGGAAGCAAGGGTGTGCGGGCACGCGGATCGGTGCTCCAGGACTGGACCCTGCCGTCGGCGACCTGGACCATGAGCTCCTCGACATCCCAGACCGCAAAAGTGGCAGGTGCGCCTGGCACTAACTGTCCCGCCATCGGATTGGCGTGCCTGGCTGCCCGCCAGCCGGCGCGTGTGTGGCCAAGGAAAGCTGCCCGGGCCGAGATCCGCTCGGCAGGGTTGTTGTGCTCCAGGCAAGCTCTCACCGTGGCCCAGGGCCGCAGCGGGGTGACGGGGCTGTCGCTGCCGAAACAGACAGGGACGCCAGCCGAGTAGAAGGACGCGAATGGGTTCATATGCCGCCTTCTGGCCCCAAGGCGCTGCTCATAGAGCTTGCCCGGACCGCCCCAGGCAGCGTCGAAGGCGGGCTGGACGCTCACTGTGACCGCGTACTTGCCGAGCCTCGCGATTGCCTCCGCGTCAGCCATTTCGACGTGTTCAAATCGGTGTCCCGCCGCGCGGATTCGCTGTTCTCCTACCTCCGCGGCGGCCTGCTCCAGCGCGTCCAGGGCGGCATCGAGGCCGGCGTCGCCGATCACATGGAACCCGCCCTGGATCCCCAGAACGGAACAGGCCGCCAGATGGGCAGCCGCCTCATCCGTGGAGAGGTACGCCGTTCCTCTTTCCCCCGGTGCATCCGCATACGGCTCCCGGAGGGAGGCGGTGCGAGAGCCGATTGACCCATCGATGTTCAGGTCGCCTGCCAGCCCGCGGACCGGAACCCCGAGCTCAGCCAGCAGCGCCTCGGCTTCCGCCTTCGATGAGACCAGCTGCCCCCAATACGGCAGAACCTCCGGCATTGGCGTGTCGGATTCAGCGGCAATATTCCACCCGGCTGCAAGCTGCAGGTCCAGCACGCTTCCGATGTGCGGGGCGCCCATCTCCGCCAGTGCGACATAGCCGTTCGCGGCAGCCTCTTTCAATGCACGCCGCTGATGTCCCCGAAGGGCCGCAGCGGGAAGACTCCGGGCCGCTTGCCGGGCCGCGGCGTGTGCCTGCCGCTTGACATGACCGCTGGCGGCGAAGCCGTCGAGTTCGTCGAGCCGTGCCGTGGCTGCCAGGGCCGGCGAGACAAGCGCCGAATGCGCATCGACGCGGGACAGGAAGACCGGCCGGCCCGCAGCGGCCCGTTCCAGCTCGTCCGGGCCAGGGA